>CAZFIU010000016.1:0-22739 GCA_964519455.1 uncultured Syntrophobacterales bacterium | reverse complement strand
CGCTACACCCCGATGAGTCATTCCCGCGGAAGCGGGAATCCAGGCGGGGTGGAGCGGGTGGCGGTTCACCCCGCCCGCAGCGCGTTGAACACCTTCTCGGCGGTGATGGGCAGGTCGAGGATGCGCACACCCACCGCGTTTTCCACCGCGTTGGCGATGGCCGGCGCGGTGGGCACGATGCTCATCTCGCCGATGGCCTTGGCGTTGTACGGGCCGGGGCCGGTCTGGTCCTCCACCAGCACGGTCTCCAGCGGCGGCAGGTCCTTCACGCACGGCACGCAGTAGTCGCCGAGGTTGAGGGTGGTGACCCGGGGTCCGTCCTTGACCATTTCCTCCATCACGGCGTAGCCCAGGCCCTGCACGAAGCCGCCGTCGATCTGGCCCTGGTGGCCCAAGGGGTTGATGACGGTGCCGACGTCGTGGGCGGTCACCACCTTCTTCACGTCCACGGTGCCGGTCTCCCGGTCCACCGCCACCTCCGCCACCTGGACGAAGAAGGCCGGCACCGGCGAGCGCTCGGGCCGGTAGGACTTGCGCACCGACAGGGCCTTCTCCTCCGCGATGAGCTTCCCGGCCACGTCCGCGAACGCCAGCGACGCGCCGCCGCCCGTGAAGCAACCGTCCGCCAGGGCGACTGCGTCGGGCCGGCAGCCGAGGGCCTGGGCGGCCGCCTCCGTCATGCGGCCGCGCAGTTCCTCCACCGCCTCCACCAGGCCGCGCCCCACCATGGCGGTGATCTTGCTGCCGCCGGGCTCGGCGTCGGTCTCGAAGGTGTCGGTGTCGCCGCGCGCCACCTGCACGCGGTCCGCCGGCACGGTCAGCATCTCCGCGGTGATCTGGCGCAGCAGGGTGTGCGTGCCGGTGCCGATGTCGGGGATGGCGGTGAGCACCGTGACGTCGCCGCCGGCGTCGCAGGTGAGCTCCAGGTTCACCGTGCCGCTGCCGCCGGTGTGGCGGAAGGAGAGGGCCATGCCCCGGCCCGTGTCCGGGCCGGCGGGCGCGTCGTTCCATCCCGCCGCCTTGAGCGCGGCCTCCACGGTCTCGCGGCAGCGGATCTTCTGCATGGCGCGCTTGTTGGGCAGCTCGTCGCCGTCCCGCATCAGGTTCTTGAGCCGCAGCGCCACCGGGTCCATGTCCAGCTCCCGCGCCAGCATGTCCAGCAGCGACTCGATGGCGAACACTGTCTGCGGCTGCCCCGGCGACTTCATGTAACCGCCGGGCACGCCGTTGGTGTAGACGTTGCAGGTGCGGATGGCGTAGTCGGCGATGCGGTACGCGTTGACGATGAAGGTGCCGTCGATCTCGGACGGCTTGAAGCCGGAGTAGGCGCCGCTGTCGAAGTAGATGTCGCTGTCCAGGGCCGTCAGGGTCCCGTCCCGCTTCGCCCCGAGCTTGACGCGCATGACCGAGGGGTGGCGCGGGTCCCCGGCCATCAACTCCTCGGTGTAGTTCATCACCATCTTCACCGGGCGCCCCGCGGCCCTGGAGAGGTAGTAGCAGACCGGCACGTCCATCTGGGAGCCCTTGCCGCCGAAGTCGCCCCCCAGTGCCACGCCGTGGACGTGGATGTTCGCCTCTTCCAGTTCCAGTTGCGCCGCCAGCATCTGCTTGAGGCGGAACGGCGCCTTGCACGACGCCCACACGTCGATGCGGCCCGAGTCTCCGGCCGATACCACGGTGGCGTGGGGTTCCAGGTACACCTGGTGAACGCCCGGCGTGCGGAAGGTATGTTCGACGATGACGTCCGCCTCCGCCATTCCCCGCGCCGCGTCGCCGGCGGTGTGCTCCTTGAGCGACAGGGCGTTGGCCCGGTCCTCCGGCCGCCCGGGTACGCCGGCGTAGTCCGCCAGCCCCTCGTGGATCGCCGGGGCACCGTCGGCCAGCGCTTCCTCAATGCCGGCCACGGCGGGCAACTCCTCGTATTCCACCTCGATGAGCGCCAGCGCCCGCTCGGCCGCGTCCGCCGTCTCCGCCGCCACGGCGGCGATCTTGTCGCCGATGAAGCGCACCTTGTCCCGCGCCAGCACCGGCAGGTCCTGAAGACTCACGCCCACGCGGAAATCGGGCACGTCCGCGCCCGTCAGCACCGCGTGCACCCCCGGCACCTGCCGCGCCCGCGACGCGTCCACGCGCACCAGCCGGGCGTGCGCCATGGTGCTGCGCAGACACTTGCCCCACAGCGCCTCGGGCACGTCCACGTCCGCCGTGTACACCATCCGTCCGGAAACCTTGTCCGGCCCCTCCACGCGTCCTATCGGTTGTCCTACGACCTTGAGATCCATGGTTGCTCCTGTTGATTGTGTCGGTTGTGTGGGTGCCGAGGCCGGTGACGCCGACCGGTCACGGTGAGCCGGGACGGCGAGCCGACCTCATGAGTCCGTGCTTCCTTGGTCGCCGGCGATCCGGAAAGACCGCCTGTCTACGCCGCAACGATGGCTTCCACTTTCAGCTTGTCCCTGCGCTGCTCGGCATGCCACAAGTCATAACTGGACTGCATGTTCATCCACAGCTCGGAACTGGTTCCCAGTGCAATGGAGAGCCTCACGGCCATCTCGGGGCTTACCCCGGTGTGCTCGTTGACCAGCTCGGAGAGGGCCTTGCGGGAAACGCCGAGATGCTTCGCCGCACGCGTAATGGAGATCCCCAGAGGCGAGATCCACTGTCGTAGCAACACACCGCCCGGATGAGGAGGATTGTGCATTCTCATGGCTGTCTCCTAATGGTGATCCACGTAATCGACCATCTCGGCGTGTCCGCCAATGAAGCGGAAGTCCACACTCCAGTTCTTGGCGACATACACCGACCAGATATTGGCGCGGCGCGGCTCCAGCAGGTGCAAACGGAAATTGGGCGCTCCCATGTCCCTGGGAGACGTGGCCGCATCGAGAGCGGTCAGAATGTCGCGGAGTTGGTTGGCATGTCTGGGTTGAATGCCCTTCTTGTCGCCGGTCTCGAAAAATCGCTGCAGCCCCTTGTGCCTGAACGCCTTGATCACGCTGCCGGACCATAACATGTCACGTGACGGGTTGCAATCCGCGGCGGTGGATATGGAAGGATGCACGGACGTGATGCCGTCCTCTGTCGGCTATTGCCCACGGTGGGTCGATGTAGTAGGATCTCGTGGGTTGTCTCTGCGACGAAGGAGGACTAGTCCATGGAATATGATCTGCTGATACGCGGCGGGCGCGTGGCCGACGGTTCCGGGCTGCCGTCCCATACGGCGGACGTGGGCGTGAAGGACGGCAAGATCGTGGGAGTGGGTCGCCTGAGCGGCTCGGCGGACAGGACCATCGACGCCACCGGGCTGGTGGTGTCTCCGGGCTTCATCGACCACCACACGCACATGGACGCGCAGATCCTGTGGGACCCCTACGGCACCTCCGAGCCGCAGCACGGCATCACCTCCATCGTCATGGGCAACTGCGGGCTGGCGCTGGCGCCGGTGAGCGACGGTGGCGAGGACGCCCTCGTGAAGAGCTTCGTGCGGGTGGAGGCGATCCCGCGCTTCGCCCTGGAGAAGGGCGTGACCTGGGGCTGGCACAGCTACGGCGAGTACCTCGATTCCCTGGAAGGAAAGCTCGGCATCAACGCCGGCGGCCTGGTAGGGCACATCGCGGTGCGCCAGAACGTCATGGGCGAGGAGTCGGTGGAGCGCACGGCCACGGCCGGCGAGGTGCAGACCATGAAGGGCCTCGTGCGGGGGGCCATGGAAGCCGGCGCCCTCGGGTTCTCCACCAACCGCAACGAACGGCACATGCGCGAGGACGGCAAGCCGGTGGCGAGCCGGCTGGCGGACGACGACGAGCTCTACGCCCTGTGCGACGTGCTCGGGGAGATGAACAGCGGCATCATCGAGACCATCCTCGGCCGCAACAAGATGGAGCACTTCGACATCTACCACGACCTGGCGAGCCGGACGCAGCGCCCGATCATCTGGCAGAGCGTGCACCATCGCTGGGCCGAGCCCACGCTGTGGCAGGAGCAGTTGGACGCGGTATCGCGCATCTTCCGCGACGGCTACCGCGCCTACGGCCTCACCCAGACGGTGCCGCTGGTGCGCCACTTCAACCTGCAGAACGCCCAACTCTTCGACGAGTTCCCCACCTGGAAGAACATCATGTTCCTGCCCGTGGAGGTGCGCCAGCAGGCCTTCGCCGACCCGGACACGCGCGCGAAGCTGCGCGAGGACCTGGCCACCAAGCGCATGACCAACTTCCACCGGCGCTGGGACATCGTCGAGGTGGAGAAGGTCGTCAAGGAAGAGAACAAGCGCTACGAGGGCAAGAGCGTGGCGGACATGGCGGCCATGCGCAACCAGGATCCCGTGGACGCCTTCCTCGACCTGTCGCTGGACGAGGGGTTGCTTACGACCTTCCAGAACGCCAACACGGGGGGCGACGCTCAGGCCATGGGCGAGATCCTGCGCAGCCCCTACGTGCTGGTGGGCACCTCGGACGCCGGCGCCCACGTGATGTACGGCGCCGACTTCGGCTACGGCACCACGCTGCTGGGCCTGTGGGTGCGCGAGCGCGGCCTCATGACGCTGGAAGAGGCGGTGCACAAGCTCACCTTCCACGTGGCCTCGGTCTACGGGCTGGAGGGCCGGGGGCTGATCCGGCCGGGCTACGCCGCGGACCTCACCCTGTTCGATCCCGAGACCGTGCGCGCCCACGAGCCCGAGTGGGCCGAGGACTATCCGGCCGGCACCAAGCGGCTGATCCAGCGTTCCGACGGCATCCACTACACCATCGTCAACGGCGGCGTGATCTACGAGGACGGCCGCCTGAGCGGCGACCTGCCGGGCCAGGTGCTGCGGGGCGCCGGCTACGCGCCCAGCCGCGCGGCGGCCGCGTAGGGGCCGCCGGTTCCCTTGCCAGAGCGCCGCGGATGACGCGGTCAGGGCTTGTCCTGTAGGGGCGACCGGCTGGTCGCCCCTACGATTCGGAGGAAAGCGTGGGAGTGACCTACATACCGGTGGCGCGCGCGGATGAGCTGGAGCCGGGGCAACGCAAGGCGGTGGAGTTGAACGGGCGCGCGCTCGTGGTGACGCGCCTGGAGAACGATTACTTCGCGTTCTCGCGCTATTGTCCGCACGAGAGCGCGGACCTGATGAACGGCCCCATCCTCGCGGGCAAGGTGCGCTGCGACAACCACGGCTATTGTTTCGACCTCGGCACGGGGGAGTGCCTGCTGCCCAAGGGCGCGGATCCGCTGACGGTGCTGCCGGTGGAGGAGCGCGGGCAAGATCTCTGCATCCGCATCGAGTGGTAATCGCGCCGCGGCCCGTACCAGCCTGCCGCGCCGCCGACCCCGTGCTGAAATCCAGCCTTCCGCGACGACATGAACCGATTCGACGCGATCCTGCTGATCGCTTTCGGCGGCCCCGAGAATCCCGATGAAATCCGTCCGTTCCTCGAGCGCGTGACCGAGGGGCGGGGCATCCCGCCGGCCCGCCTCGAAGAGGTGGCGCACCACTACGAGCTGATCGGCGGGCGCTCGCCGCTGAACGAGTTGACGCGCCGGCAGGCGCAAGGGCTGCGCGAACGGCTCGAGCGGGAGGGCCGCGGGACGCCCGTCTACGTGGGCATGCGCAACTGGCGGCCGTTCCTGGACGAGACCCTGGAGGCGCTTGTGGCCGACGGTCGCCGGCGCGTGCGCGGCATCGTTCTTTCCGCCTTCCGGACCGAGGCCTCCTGGGACCGCTACATCGACAGCGTGGCGGCCGCGCGCGAGGTGCTGGGAGAACGGGCCCCCGCGGTCGAGTACGCCGGACCCTGGGCCGGCAACCCGCTGTTCATCCGCGCGGTGGCCGACCGCGTCGCCGCCACCCTCGAAGGGCTTCCACCGGCCTCTCGCGCCGCCCCGCTGGTGTTCACCGCCCACAGCGTTCCCCGCTCCATGGCCGACGCTTCGCCCTACGTCGAGCAGTTCGCCGCCGCCGCGCGGCGGGTGTCCGAGGCCGTGGGCGCCGCACGCTGGAGGCTGGCGTACCAGAGCCGCAGCGGCAACCCCAGGGACCCTTGGCTCGAGCCCGACGTGTGCGACTCGATCGAGGGCCTCGCCCGGGCCGGAGAGAACGCGGTCGTCGTGGTCCCCATCGGTTTCGTCTGCGACCACGTCGAGGTCCTGTACGACCTCGACGTGGAGGCCCGGCGGAAGGCGCTCGACCTCGGGATGGAGTACCATCGGGCGCCCGCGGTGAACGACCATCCACTCTTCATCGACATGCTCGCGGAACTGTCCTGTTATTGACTCGGACGCCACGCGTCCGGGGCACCGAACCCCACCCCGAGGCTATATTGACCGTGCTCGTTTCCGCCTATAGGATGATCTTGCGGACGGCGCGGGTGGCCCGCTCATGCCCGGCCGCGGGGAGGGGATCATGTTCCGCCGATTCCTGAGTGTGCTTGTGGCAGGCGCCGTTTTGTCGCTGACTTTCGTTTCCATCTCTTCCGCGGACGACGCCAAGCGGGTCCGCCTGGCCTTCGCCGGCTTCGGGGCCGCCACCGTGGTCACCTGGATCGCCAGGGACACCGAGCTCTTCGCCAAGTACGGCCTCGACATCGATCCCGTGTACATCGACGGCGCCGCCGCGGGCGGCGTGCAGAGCCTTCTGGGGGTGGACATCCTGGTCGCCTCCGAGGACGTGATGCCCACGCTGGAGGCCATCAGCGGGGGCGCCGACCTGGTGTTCATCGGCGGCCACGCCAGTCCCGAGAACTACCGTTTCGGCGTGGCGTCGTACGTCGACGACCTCGCCCAGCTCAGGGGCAAGAAGGTCGGTGTGTCGAACCTGGGGCGCAAGTCCGACCTGATCGCACGGGTTCTCTTGAGACGCGCGGGACTGAACCCGGTGGAAGACGTGGAGATGGTGCCCATCGGGTTTTCTCCCCAGCGAGCCGCCGCCCTTTACCGCAACGTCGTTCAGGCCGCGCCACTGGTGCCGGACGTGGCCGCGCAAGTGCGACACTGGGGCATCAAGGTGCTCGATCTCGGACAGGTCCACCTGACCACCGACCTGCTGGTGACCAGCCGGTCCTTCGCCGAGCGCCGTCCCAACGAGCTGCGGCGCTTTCTCATGGCCTATCTCAACGGCATCCAGCACTTCCTCGCCGAACGCGCCGACACCATGCGCATCATCGACAAGTACGTGACCCTTGCCCGGGGCGCGACACTCCCGGGCACCTACAACGCGCTGGCCCAGCGCCTGGAACCGTTGCCGGTCCCCCGCATCGAGGGAGTGCAGGCCCTGATCGACGCGGTGGCGGTGACGGACGAGCGCGCGCGCCGGCTCGACCCGCGACGCTTCCTGGATCTGGACGTCCTGAAGCGGCTCGACAAGGGCGGCTTCGTCAAGGGGCTCTACGCGGAGAAGATCGAGCTTTAGACGGACCCGGCAAAATTGCATTCACCGGCGGTATCCCCTAAGATGAAGGCAGTCTGGGCTTCGGGCCGCCCCCAAGTCCGGCCGGATTCGCCTTCACGCGCATGTACACGCTCAAGCTGGCCCTGATCCTCTGCCTTAGCCTTCTGGAGAGCATTCCCATCATTGTACTCGGGCTCGTCGACCCCTACGGCAGGCGCGTCTATCCGCTCTTCCGTTTCTGGTCGTGGTGCATTCTCAAGACCGGCGGCGTGGCGGTGCGGGTGCGCGGGAGCGGGAGTCTGGACCCGGCCCGGGCGTACGTCTTCATGGCCAACCACCAGAGCAACATCGACATTCCGGTGCTGGTGCAGGCGCTGGCGCCGATCCAGTTGCGCTGGATGGCGAAGCGCGAGCTGCTGCGAGTGCCGTTCTTCGGCTGGGCGCTGTGGGCGTCGAAGCACGTCCTGGTCAAGCGCACCCGCTCGAAGGACATGATGGCGGCCATGGAAAGCGCCCGCGACAAGCTCGGGCGGGGACTCTCCGTGGTGGTGTTCCCCGAGGGCACGCGCAGCACGGACGGGGGGCTGCTGCCCTTCAAGCGCGGCGGCTTCCGGCTCGCCGGGAAGGCCGGCGTCCCCATCGTCCCGGTGACCGTGAGCGGGTCGGGCGTCCTGATGCCGCCGGGCGACTGGCGCCTCCGCTCCGGCGAGGTGGAGGTCCACATCGGCGAGGTCATCGCCGCCGAGCCCCACGACGACCGCTCGCGCGGGCAGATGGAGCGCGTGCGCGAGGCCATCGCCGCGCGTCTGGCGCCGCGGCACGAACCGGACCCGGCCGCAGGCTCCCGGACCTGGCAGACCCCACACTAGATGGACCCTTTGAGAATCATACCCCTGGGAGGCCTCGGCGAGTTCGGCAGCAACATGCTGGCGCTCGAATGGGGCGAGGACGTCATCGTCGTGGACTGCGGCGTCATGTTCCCGAGCCCCGAGCAACTGGGCATCGACCTCGTCATCCCCGACATCAGCTACCTGGCGGAGCAGGGGAAGGCCCCCCGGGCGATCATCCTCACCCACGCCCACGAGGACCACATCGGCGCCTTGCCCTACGTCCTCCAGCACTGTCCGGTGCCGGTGTACGGCACGCGCCTGACCCTGGGCTTCGTGCGCCACAAGCTGCGCGAACACCGGCTCGAGGAGGCCACGGAGCTGGTGGAGATGGTGCCGGGCGAACGCTTCTCCGTGGGTCCCTTTACGATCGAAGGGATTCCCGTCACCCACAGCCTGGTGGACTGCGTCGCCCTGGCCATCGAGACACCGGTGGGCATCGTCGTCCACAGCGGCGATTTCAAGATCGACAACACGCCGGTGGCGGGGGAGAACTTCGACTTCCACCGCTTCGCGGCCTACGGCGACCGCGGCGTTCTGCTGCTGCTTTCGGACTCCACCAACGTGGAAAGCCGGGGCACGACGCCCTCGGAACGCAGCGTGGGGGAGGGACTCCGGGGCATCTTCGCCGCCAGCCCGGGCCGCGTCTTCATCGCCACCTTCGCCTCGCACATCCCGCGCATCCAGCAGGTGGCGGAGGTGGCGTCGGATTTCGGGCGCAAGCTGGTGCTCAGCGGACGGAGCATCATCAACAACACCGGCATCGCCTCGGACCTGGGCTACCTGCGCCTTCCCCATGACGCGATGACGGACGGCCAGAGCTGGCAGGACGTAACCGACGACCGGCTCTGCTTCCTCACCACCGGGAGCCAGGGGGAGCCCCTCTCCGTGCTCCACCGGATCGCCTTCGACGAGCACCGCTCCATCCGGCTGCACCCGGGCGACACGGTGGTGCTGTCGGCGCGCTTCATTCCGGGGAACGAGAAGATCATCAGCAACCTCATCAACCACCTCTACAAGCGCGGCGCCCAGGTCCACTACGAGCGCACGTCGGAGATCCACGTCTCGGGGCACGCAAGCCAGGAAGAGCTCAAGACCATGCTCCAGCTCACCCGCCCGCGCTACTTCGTGCCGCTTCACGGGGAGTACCGGCAGCTCTGCAAGCACGTGGAACTGGCCCGCGCCGTGGGCATCCCCGCCGGCGACTGCTTCCTGCTGGAGAACGGCGACGTGCTGGAGCTGGACGGGGAGGACGCCTGGCGCGTGGAGCCGGTGTCCACCGGCAAGGTCTTCGTGGACGGCAAGGGCGTCGGCGACGTGGAGGACGTCGTCATCCGCGACCGCCGGCACCTGAGCGAGGACGGGTTCGTGCTGGTGGCCATGGCGGTGCATCCGCGCACCGGCGAGGTCACCGCGGGCCCGGACCTGCTGGCGCGCGGCTTCATGCGTACGGAGGAGGAAGACGACGTCCTCGGCACGGCGAAGGACGCGCTGTGGGCTTATCTCGACGGCTGCGGCGCCGAGACGCGCACGGACTCGGTGGAGTTGAAAGAAGGCATCCGCCGGTCGTTGCGGCGCTTCTTCGAGAAACGGCTGCACCGCCGCCCGGTGATCGTGCCCTATATCATGGAGATGTAGGCGAGGCGCTCATGGAGAACGGCACTCGAATCAATCGTGAACTGTGGGGCTCGGTGGCGCTGGTGGGCGCCGGCTTCGCGGTCCTGAGCCTCGCGTCCTACAGCCCCCTGGACCGTTCCTTCAACGTCCCGTCGGGCTCGCAGGATACCCTCAACCTGGGCGGCGTGGTGGGCGCCTACCTGGCCGACGCGCTGCTGCAGGGGCTCGGCCTGACCGCCTACGCGATGCCGCTGTTGCTGGTGTGGATGGCCCTGCGACTGTTTCGCCGAGAAGCGCGCCGGTTGCGGCTTCTGCAGCTCTTCGGCAGCGTCGTGCTGCTATGGGGTCTGACGATCCTGATCAGTCTCGTGCACGAGGCGGAACTCGCGCGGGACGGCGGCGGCGCCGTGGGGGGCTTCTCGCGGGTGGTGCTCACGGAGATGTTCGGCTACGCCGGGACCTGTGTGATCACGCTGTTCCTGTTCCTGCTGGCGGGCATGCTGCTGTCCCAGACGTCGATGCTGAACTGGTGGGGGGGGCTTGCCGGAGCACACGGGCGGCTCCGCTCTTCGATGGGCGCGGCCGCGGCTGCCGCGCGCCGGCTCAAGCCGGGGCGGGAAGGCCCCGTCAACGTCAAGAAGGAACACAAGGACTTCGAGCCGCCGCCGATCATCCTCGACGAAGTCATCGAGCAGGAGGCGCCGGAGGAGCCCAAGGCGCGCGCCAGGAAGGCCAGGGCGAAGGCCAGGGCCAAGCCCAGGCGCAGGCCGGAGGCGGAACAGTTCGTCTTCCCGGAGCTCGGCAACGGCTACACCCTGCCGCCGATGGCGTTCCTCGATTCGCCTCCCAGGGAAAAAGCCGGCGTCGACAAGGCCTCGCTGGAGGCCAATTGTCTCGTGCTGCAGCGGAAGCTCCAGGACTTCGGCATCGAGGGCGAGGTGCTGGCGGCGCGGCCCGGACCGGTCATCACGGTGTACGAGTTCCGCCCCGCGCCCGGCGTCATGGTGCGCCGCATCGTGGGCGTGGCGGACGACCTCGCCATGGCCCTGAGCGCGGTGAGCATCCGCATCCTGGCGCCGATCCCGGGGGAGTCCGTGGTCGGGATCGAGGTGCCCAACACCCGGCGGGAGAAGGTCATCCTGCGGGAGATCCTGGAAGACCCGGTCTACGCGGACTCCGGCGGGAGCCTGCCGCTGGCCTTGGGCAAGGACGTGGCCGGCGCTCCTTTCGCCACCGACCTGGCGCGCATGCCGCACCTGCTGGTGGCCGGGGCCACCGGCACGGGCAAGTCGGTGTCGCTCAACTCGATGATCCTGAGCATTCTCTACCGCGCCACGCCGGACGACGTGCGCTTCATCATGATCGACCCCAAGATGCTCGAGCTGACGCCCTACGAGGGTCTGCCGCACCTCCTGACGCCGGTGGTCACGGACCCCAAGGAGGCGCGCGCCGCCTTGTTCTGGGCGGTGCAGGAGATGGACCGGCGCTATCGCCTGATGCGCGACAAGGGCGCGCGCAACATCGACAACTACAACCGCATCCTCGAGAAGGAACCGCCGCCCGCGCCGGCGCCGGCGGACCCCTCCGAGGAGGAATTGGGAGGACGCCTGGACGGCAGCGAGGAACTGGAACACGTGCGCCTGCCGCGGGTGGTGATTCTCATCGACGAGCTGGCGGACCTGATGATGTCCGTGGGACGGGACATCGAGGAGCACATCACGCGGCTGGCCCAGAAGGCCCGGGCCGCGGGGATCCACATGGTGCTGGCCACTCAGCGGCCGTCGGTGGACGTGATCACCGGACTCATCAAGGCCAACTTCCCCGCCAGGGTGTCCTTCCAGGTGACCTCGCGCATCGATTCGCGCACGATCCTGGACGGGCAGGGGGCGGAGCAGCTCCTGGGCAACGGCGATCTGCTCTTCCTGCCGCCCGGCACCGCGCGGCTGATCCGGCTCCACGGCCCCTACGTGTCCAACCGGGAGATCGGCAAGGTCACCGATTTCATCAAGCAGCAGGGGCGCCCCGAGTACCGGCCGGACATCCTCGAGGCGGCCGCGGAAGCGGGCGGAGACATCGACGGCCTGGACGACGATTACGACGAGATGTACGACCAGGCGGTCGCCGTGGTCACCGAAACCCGGCAGGCGTCCATCTCCATGGTCCAGCGCCGCCTGAGGGTGGGCTACAACCGCGCCGCGCGCATGATCGAGAAGATGGAGCGGGAGGGCGTGGTGGGGCCGGCGGACGGCGCCAAGCCGCGCGAGGTCCTGGCGCCGAAGATGGACGAATGACGAGACAGACCGCGGAAACACACATGCGTACTCTTCCCGACCCTGACGGCGGTCGCCCGTGGCGGCTCCCGGTCCCCTGCCAACCGGGCTTGACGGTGGCGCTCGGGATTTTGGCGATCCTGACGGCGTTGGCGCCGCAAGCCGGCGCACGGAACGCGGGGGACGTGGTGCGGGAAGTGCAGCGGCGCTACGACTCCACGCGGGACTACAGCGCCGAGTTCCACCAGACCACCGAGTACCGCACGCTCAACCGGAGCATCGCGGGCAGGGGCAGCTTCTACTTCAGCCGGCCCGGGAAAATGCTCTGGCGCTACGAAGAGCCGGCGGGACAGTTCGTGCTTTCCGACGGGCGCCATCTCTACTTCTACCAACCCGCCGAACGCCAGGTCATCAAGACCGCCGTGCGTGGGGCATTCCGATCGGACCTGCCGCTGTCGTTCCTGCTCGGCATCGGCAAGCTGGAAAGGGACTTTCGCGCGGAGTTGCTGGTAGGGACCGCCGACGGACACCGGCTCAGACTGACCCCCAGGCGGGCCGACACGGGGCTCCGCGAGATCATCCTCACGGCCGACGCGGAGCGCTACGACATCCGCCGGGTGCGCATCGAGGACGGCGGCGGCAACGTGTGGACGTTCGGTTTCGAGAACATCCGGCGCGGGGTCGTCCTGGACCCCTCCGTATTCCGTCTGAAAGTGCCGCAAGGTGTCGATATTGTTGAGTTCGGCTCCTGACCCGCCGGAGGCGGCCGTTGTGGTTGACTCCGTCTTCAAATAGTGGTCAATTGGGTCTCTTGCCAGGAGACACCACCATGAGAAAAGATGTACTCAAGAAATTCCGGGACACGCTCCTCGACATGAAGAGCCAACTCCTGGAAGACCTCCCCGACCGACTCAAGCAGGAAGTGGACAGCACCAAGGACGAAGGGCGCGACACCTACGATCTCGCCAGTGACGAGCGGGATCGCGAGATCAACATGATCCTCAACGACCGCGAGCGCTCGAAGCTCATGGCCATCGAAGACGCGTTGGCCCGGCTGAACGAGGGCTCCTATGGCGAGTGCGAGGAATGCGGCGAGGATATCGGAGTGGGCCGGCTCAAGGTGATGCCCTTCACGCGGCTGTGCGTCCGCTGCCAGGAAGAGTTGGAACGGGAATCCCGGATGATGAAGAACTTTGACGACGACCGTACGTTCCGCCGTCTCACCACGAACGATACGGAGGAAGAGAGCTACTAGCCATGAAGTATTTCTTTTCCAGGGAGGACGCCGAGGTCGTGCGCATCGAAGGAGAGGCGCCGCGCACTCTTTATCCCTGCGTCGAGCCCCGCACGACCGGAACGCACCACTTCTCCATGGGCCTCCAGCAAGTCGATCCCCACAGCGAGATCCCCCTGCATTCCCACGACGACGCCGAGGAGATACTGTTCGTGTTCGGCGGTCGCGCCACGGCTACCGTGGGAGACGAGACCGCGGAGATCGTTCCGGGCTCGGTCGTGTTCATTCCGCCCCGCACCAACCACGGGTTCGTCAACGACCACGACGAACCGTTGTGGATCACGTGGACCTTCTCGCCTCAGGGCTTTGAAGGCTATATCCGCGGCGTGGCGCAGGGCACGGTGCAGCTCAAGACCGTATAGCCGCCTTCAGGAAATTCTTCTCGGGCGGCGGCGTTCCGTGGTGAATGCCGCCGCCGTTCTGTTTCGGCCAGCGTAACGTTGCGGCGACACGCGCGCGGGTCCCGCGAGGAGGCCCCATGCTCCAGGACAGGATCGGTTTCATCGGCGCCGGCAAGATGGGCAGCGCCATCATCAAGGGAGTCCTGCGCGCCGGTCTCGTGGACCGGAGCCGCTTGGCCGCGAGCGATCCCGTCGAGGCCTTGGGGAAGGCCCTGGTCGAAGAGACCGGCGTCCGGTTCCTGCGGGACAACGTCGAGCTGGTGAATTCGTCGGACATCGTGGTTCTCGCCGTCAAGCCCCAGGTCATCGACGCGGTGTTGCGGGAAGTCGCCGGCACGCCGCTGGAGGGCAAGCTCGTGGTGTCCATCGCGGCGGGAGTGCCGCTGGCGCGCATCGAGGGGCTTCTGCCCGAGGGCACCCGGGCGGTGCGGGTCATGCCCAACACGCCCTGCCTCGTGGGCGCGGCCGCCTCGGCGTATGCCGGAGGCCGGTGGGCGAGGAGCGAGGACCTCGACCGGGTCGGACAGATCCTTTCGAGCGTGGGACTCGCGGTCACGGTGGAGGAGCATCATCTCGACGCCGTCACCGCCTTGAGCGGCAGCGGCCCCGCCTACGTCTTCCTGTTCATCGAGGCGCTCACCGCGGGCGGGGTGCAGATGGGACTCGGCCGGGACGTCGCCCTGAAGCTGGCGCTGCAGACCGTCTACGGCTCCGCCGTCATGGCACGGGAATCCAAGGAGCACCTGGCCGAGTTACGCGACGCGGTCACATCGCCGGCCGGCACCACCGCCGCCGGCCTCTTCGCGCTGGAACAAGGCGCGTTTCGCGCCACCGTCATGGAAGCGGTGCTGCAGGCCACGGAACGTTCGGAAGCTCTGGGGAGGGGCGAGCATTAGGAGTCCTGCGTCTCCAACAGCTTGATGAATCCGCGAGGGCATTCTTGTCGTCGGCAAGGCACGATGACTGTAGGGGCGACCCGCGGTCGCCCCCGTGGCGGGCACCACGCGAGGAAGACCCCGGGTCAAGCCCGGGGTGACGTAACGCGGCCGACGGCGAAAAAGACCAGCAAATTATGCCACTTACTTGCGGGACGCGACACTAGCACGGCCAGGGCACGGGTACCCCGGCTCCGCCGCTTCGAGGACATGGACCGCCATTTGTTGAACCGACTGCGAGTGTGCCGCCGGACGCTTGCGCTGGCGTGGCTGCTGGCCACGGCGGTATTTGCGCACGCGCAGCCCGGCCCGGCGCCGGGCCCGAGCGCGGTGCCCGATGCGGAACAGCAGGCATACGAGAAGATCGTCGAGGCGCGCGGGAACGCCCGCGCCGAGCGCTACGCGGAAGCCCTGATCCAGCTCGGCGAGGCCGTGTCCCTGGCCGAGCAGGCGGGGAGCAGACTGTCCCTGGCCCTGGCGCTCCACAACACGGCGGAGGTGCGCCTGCTCAAGGGTGAGCCCCTGAACGCCTTGAGGGACTACCACCGTGTCCTGGGCGTCTACACCGAGCTGGGCCACCAATCCGGCGTCAAACTGGCGAAAGACCGCATCGACATGGTGTCGCGGCTGTTCACGAAGCCGCGGACGCCGCCCACGCCCGTGGCCCTGGTCCCGGGGCCGGGCGCCGCGGCGCCGCCGAACGGGACCGGGCAGGGGACCGGCGCGGGGCCGGCAGAGCCGTCGCGGACGGAGGAAACGGGCCGGCTGGCGCTCATCGAGCAGGCCGTGGAGCGGGTCCGGCGGCGGCAACGGGGCGAGGAAACGCCCGGGCCTGCGCCGGTGGACGGTGTCCGTGTGACCCGCACCGGGCCGGTGGAACCGCCGGACAATCCGCGCAAGTGGGCCTACGTCGAGTCGCTGCGGCGCAAGATCGGCGGCAACGCGCGCTATCCCGCATACGCCAAGCGGACGCGCCAGCAAGGGGCCGTGGACGTGGTCTTTGCCGTGCGCGCGAACGGCGAGGTCGAAGGCGTCAAGCTGTCGAGGTCGTCCGGCTTCATCGTGCTCGACGTGGAGGCGTTGCGCAACGTGCGCGAATCCGCGCCCTTCGGTCCCATGCCCGGCGGCGTCGCGGAGAACCCCCTGACCGTGCGCCTGACCTTGAACTACGCGTTGCCGGACACCCCCGGCGTCGCGCCGTGACCCAAGGGTAGCCCCCGGCCCCTGCCGCGGGATGAGGTTCCGGCCATGCCTCGCGTTGCGAGGGTGCGTCGTCAGGGATTGCGGTGCGCGCGCGCCGGCGGCTCGATGGCGGTGAGGCGCGCCAGGGCGTAGCCGTGGAACGGCTGGATCTTCAGCGCGCGCACGTAGTCGAGGTCGGCGCGTGCGTGAAAGCCCAGGGCGCCGGCGTTGCGAGCGCGCAGGACGTACACCTCCGCGAGCCACCTGTCATCCACCGCCAGACCCGATTCCGCGACCTCGATGAAGTTCAGGGACTGGCGATGGTTGCCCAGGAAGTAGTGCGCGCGGGCAACGAAGTAATGGCTGTAGGGATTGGTCGAGTCCACCCGGATGGCCTGCTCGAAACGCGCCAGCGCGGCCTCGTGCTGCTCCGCCCGGAGAAGGGCCTGGCCCTGCTGCAGCAGCTTCATCGACGCCTCGCGCTGCGGCAGGCCCGTACCGGCCACCGCGGCCAGGTCCGGCAGCGGATAGGAGTTCCCGGTGTCGCGCTCCAACGGGACACCGGACCCGGGGGCGCGCGCGGTCGGCGCCGGAGCCGTCGTTCCGGCGCCCGCCGCCTCCGGTCCGGTCCCTTCCAGCGTCGCCCCCTGGAGGGTCGTCCCCGGCCGGACCGGCGTTTCCGTCACGGCGGGTGTCGCGGGCACGGCCGCGCCGACGGGCGGCGCCGGTTTCGGCACCGAGCCGGTCAGATCCTCTTCAGTGATCGTTCCCTGCCGCAACAAGGGCGACGCCGGGTCGCCCGGGGCCGCGGGCCGGGTCTGGGCCATTGCCGCCGCACACACGAACAACGCCGTCATGCAGAGCACGACCGACCCCGTCCATACCCGCTCAAAGGGTCCCGTCATCTGGGCTCCATTCCCCGCGCCGGCCGCCGTCGCCTCACAACAGGATCACCGCCACCACCGTGCCCAGGGCGAACGGCACCAGCGCCGCCGGAGGCAGGTTCCCGCTCACCGTATCGAGAACCACCAGCATCGACAGTCCGACGAAAACAAGACCCGGATAGGTCACAAGAAGCTCGATCATGAATCCATGCCGGCGCGCGTCGGCCCGGTCGGAGGAGGGCGGGGGGACGTGGCGCCGAGCAGCCTTCATTGTGGGTTGCGGGTGTCGGGGTGTCAAGGAGAAGGGGTGAGGGCCGTCGGTGGAGCCGTAGACACGACTTCCACGAACTCCGCCACGACCGCCACGGCCTCCTCGTCCTCCGTCGTCAATTCGATGGGAGCGTATTCGCGGTTGACCGGCTCGAGCATGATCCTGACGTGTCGCCAGCCGTCTCCATCGGCGGTTTTCTCGCTACGATATCGTTTCACCGTGAACCGGAGGCCGGTGTCGGGGTCGATCTCGTCTCGCAGTTGGACGAGCACGTTGCGCCCTTGGCGCGTGCCGGTCACGGGACTCGTAAACAAGCAGTACGCGCCGTCCGGGATCATGGGTTCCATGGACTGCCCGACTACACGGGCGACGAACATCCCGGAACGTAGTGGGCGTCGCGTATCGACCTCTAACCACTCCCATTCCGATTCGTCGAGCACGGCTTGAGGGTCACCGAACGCCCCTGCGGCGGCCGACAACGGTACGAGCGGAACGCAGTTGACGTACCGCGTCTCGGCCGTCGGCTTCACCAGCCGCAGTACCGGCCGGCTCGCCTCGGCGGCACCGTCAAACCACGAACGGTCGTCGCGCAACCGATTCCGCACCTCCCGCATCCCGAGGTAGCCGGCCAACCGCCGAAAGTGGCGCACCATGGCGTCTACGTCGTCCAGCTCGTTGGCGGGGATCTCGATCACCTCGTAACCGTGGTTGCGCAGCCAATCCCGGATACTACGGTCGCGCTCGGCGGTCGCAGAGTTCCCGTGGATGTGGCGGCTCATTCCGTCGAGGTAGATGCAAATCCCTTCGTCCGACTCGTGATCCTCACCGCGGTAGATGACGTCCGGCGTCGTCGTGCCGAGCGCGCGGTCCAATCGGAGCTGTTCGTTACGGATTCCCTCTCCGAACCCCGCCCGTAGAAGCAGATGGCGCAGTTTGGTTTCCGCGTTGTTCACCGGCACGGCGTCATCAGTAGCTCGTTCGTTGGGTTGCAGCGCGGGAACGTCGTGTTCGAAGGTCAGGCTGGTTCCCCACTGGCCCAAGCGTTCGCTAGCCGTCCCGCGGTCGAGGTGACGGTGGAAATAGGCGTTGTGGAAGGTCTGGAGGCAGTCGATGCAGGAAGACGCGCACATGGCCGGGCAGTTGGCCACGACTTCACGGGCCGCCTGCACGATTTCACCGAAACGCTCGCACAGGCGCTCCAGCAGCCCGGAGCCGCCGGGCATCGGGTCCCAGAGCAGCGCGTCCACATCCTCCCGCTCCACATGGCCGATCACGAGTATCTGAAGGTCGTCCATGTGCATGTCGAGCACTTGAGTGGCTCCGATACGCAATGCTTCCAGCACGCTGTACGCGGTGTCCGCGTCGTCGCACCCGGGCAGGGAAAGCGCTTCCGCGGTCACGTTGGTATAGAAGCCGATGTCACCGGGTTTGCGCCGGCATCGTTCTTCGTGGGACTTGACGAACTCCTGGCGCTGGCGCGCGGAGGAAAGCGGCGAAACGCTCTGGCCGCAGACGGTGCAAACCGGGTACCCGAATGCTCCCCGCCCCTTGATGGCGGCCGACGCTCCCACGTTGACCAGCCGCATCCGCACGCCCCGGCGCAGCAACAGTTGCTGCGGCCCCCAGCGGTACGCGTGACCTCCATTGTGCTGGCCGAGTTCCAGGCCGTAGACCGCCACCGCGAGTTGAAACCGGAGGTCCTCTTCGTCGGAGATGTGGGTGGTGTGGACCAGATCAGCGTCGCACACTTCCATGGTCGTGACGATCCGTCCACCCATCGAGGCCCCCGCGCCCTGACGAGTCGGCTTGACGGCCTGCCGTTCCGCCGACACTTCATAGCAGGGCATCTCGTCCCGTCCTTCGCCGATCTCCCGGTGAAAGCGCCGGGCGACGAAGCGGTGACCGTTGGCGTAGATCAGGTTCCCGGGGACGTACTCCCGCAAGGCGGTGGCGGGAGGCCTCGGCAGGTTGAAGTCCATGGCGCCGGTACGCCAGAAGGGGATCTCCGCCCAACCGACCACCGTACCGACTTCAAGGCCGTAGCCGGGCAGGAAACCTTCCGCCGCCAGCACGTTGAAGGTGTTGGAGTCGTCGTGGCCCTCGGCGTGGCTGCGCCGCCTGTCGGCTCCCTTGAGCCGCTTGATGAAACTGTCGCAACGACGGAACAGCGCCTCTTCGTCGGGCTGAAGCGTACCTTTCCGTTCACGCAACTCGTTCAGTCGCTTGATCTGGTCCATGGCCCAACCCAAGCGTCGCTGCAAACGAGCAACAACGGTCTCCAGGTTCTCCGCAAAATACTCGACGTGGGCGCGTAGCGCCGCGGGTGTCGTGACGTCGGCGTCGGAGTCGGGCCAGCCCTGCTCGAAGACCCGGACGGCGTGGCCGGTCAGGTCTTCGAGATTCTTCAGAACCAGTTCCCGAAGCGAGCTGAGGTCGAACGGTCCGTTGCGCAGTTCCCCGCCGTCGAACAGATACGGCTCCACGCGCCTGGGAAGACATCGGGCCAGGGTCCCTTGTATGTCGTTCCGTTCCGCTTCCGGTCGGTTCGGGTCCCGGCCGTAACGGTACAGGTCGGCGATAACGGTGGCATGCACGTGCTTGGCGATCATCAGGTCGTTGCGCAGGTTGAAGGCGGGCGGATCGATCCGGCCGGTGAGAAGCTTAGGCGGATCGGCGAAGTAGGCCCGGTCGTGGGAAAGTGGCCGGCAGTAGGTGACGTCCACCGCCATGCGGTGGCGCCGGCCCGCCCGCCCGGCCCGCTGCCAGTAGTTGGCGGGCAGGGGCGGCACGTTGCGCATCAGCACCGAGTCGAGTTGACCGATGTCGATGCCAAGCTCCAGGGTCGGGGTGCATACAAGGCAGTTCACCGCGTCCGAGGTTCCCTTGAACAGGTTCTCCAGGCGCTCGCGTTCGTCGTTCGGAACCATGGCCGTGTGTTCTTCCGGCCGCAGCATGGAGTACGCCCCGTCCAGCAATTGCAGGTCGTAGTTGTCGCTGTTCTCGCGCACCCATTCGAGAAGGCCGTCGCAGCGCCACGCCGGACAGCGGTCATAGGGCAGGTCGCGGGTCGTGGTGCGCCGGCAGCTCTTGCAGCGCCGGACGCCCCGGTTGGGGGTCAGCCGCAGCTTGTCGGCGTTCACCTGGTAGACACCGCTGACGTTGGGCAGTGGGCGGCCCCTGGAACCCTTGAGTTGCACGGGCACGAGGAGCCGGCTCTCGACAAGGTAAGCGAACAGGCCTTCCAGGAACGGCTCGATGGAGTCCGATGCCACACCCCACTTCCTGGCGATCTGACGCGGCGTCGTGTCGCCGCCACTGCTCAGCCATTGCGTGACGAGGCTGGTCTTTTCCTGGGGTTCGCGGCGGAGTTTCGTGGCATTGGGAGACAGAAAGCTTGGCAGGTAGCCCTGCTGGATTTCCCGGTCGCCGTCCATCCAGAGCTTGGTAAAGATCTCGTGCTCAGGGTCAAGAAGAGCGCGCTTGCGCCGCAGGTAGTCCAGCACGCTTGCCACGCCCTCGCGCAGGTGCTCCGCCGAAATGCCAAGTTCGTGGGCGCCCTCCTGAATCCAGGGCGCGTAGTTGTCCAAGCCGTCGTACTCGACCTTCATGCGTCCCCAGGGCTCGAGACCCAGGGCCTGCCGGGGCGACAGGACCACCTCGCGAAGCACCTGGAAGCGCAGGTACTTCCGTCGTTCATGCTCATGACGGCCCCCGCTTCCTTCGCGCCGGGCGACTTGCCAGACCTCGGGAATCAAGGCCCGGGACAGGGTTTCGTCCGCCTCCAGCAGGTCGTCCAGGTAGGCTGCGAGGTCGCCCACCGAGCGCGGACGCGCCTTGATGCCCTCTGCCATCAGCGCCCTCAGCCGGAAGCGGCGCGCGTGGTCCTTCATCCATCCGGCCTGGAATGCCGCGTCCTGGCGGTTGTCGCAGAATACGAGCAGCCGCTGGCGCTCCGCGTGGTGCACCATGTCCTGGGTCAGAACGTGGACGTCCGCGACGTTGATGGCCCGCACGGCCCGGGCGGGTTCCCGGTAGTAGCTGCCCGACGCCCGGCCGGCGGATTTGCACGAGAGGCAACTCGTGAGCCAGCCGGGATGGTCCTTGTTTTGGCGGACCGCGAAGAGTTGGACCGTGGTGTCCGATTTCCCACAATGAAGACAACGGTCCCGCGCCTGATGGTGCGCGGCGCCGCAGTGCCGGCAGAAGTGGAGCGGGCTGGTGCGCGCGTGGGGCGGCGCATCGTCTTCTTCGTCGTCGGTACCGATCAGATGGTCGATCAGAACGACGCGCCGGCCGCCGTGGGCCTCGTCCAAGGGTTCCCACCATGAACCCGTCGCGCCGGCCTCGCCGCCGCTAGGTTGCCTCTTCGTGAACTCGAAATCCTTGAGAAACGTCACGTAGTAATGCTGACCGCAAGTGGTACACGTAGTGACGGCGAAATGCGCGTGTTCTTGCGTTTCCTCGAAAGCCGCCTTGTCCTCGGCCGCAAGCCAGAGTCTGGGGCCTTCGGAGTTTTCGGGGAACGACACCACGGCCCCGCCGATGCCGCGCACGAAGCAATGGACCACGGGCCGCAAAAGGGGACGACCGTCCCGGCGTGCCGCCCCACTGAGCGTGAGCCAAGCCAGGATTTCGGCCTCGGTCACGGGTCGCCCGATTTCCCGTTCCAGCGCTCCAGGCAACTCATCCAGGGCCTTGGGCGACGTCAGTTCCTCGTTGAGTCGAAAGACCAGTTCGTTGCGGGAGAGCGCGTCGTGGAGGGCCAGCGGCCAGTCCCCCGAGTGCGGTCCGTTCAGCTCTTGTCCCGAAAGCGAGCGATAGACCGCCCGTACGCCTGCGTCCGAATCGCTCTCTTCCTCTACCGAATGGACGCAGCGATCCAGAATCACGGCGGTGTCCTCGGCGGGTGCCGGCGGGATGGATCGCGGCCCCGACCAGATCTCGGGCTCGTAATCCTCCTCCACGGTGGTCACCGCGTCGTGGGCGACGCCGAACATCCGCGCCGCGAAGTTGCGCGCGGTCTCCGGGTCGTCGCGGTCCACGATGGTGGCAGAGGTGGCGATGCAGGTGGTGTGGCCCGGACCCACGTCGCAGAACGCGCGCAGCCGCCGGATCAGGCAGGCGGTCTCCGCCCCCATGGCGCCGGTGAAGGTGTGCGCCTCGTCGAACACGAGGAAGTCGAGCCGCGCGTCAGCGAACAGCTCGACATCCTGTTGGCGTGTCAGGAGCAGCTCGAGTTGCTTCACGTTGGTGAGGAGGATCCGCGGTTGCCGGCCCGCCGTCCGCATCATCTCACGCGAGCACACTTCCTCCGCCGGGTAGACGGTCTCGCCGCTGCCTGCCCGCCGCGCCTGCCCGAGCCGGGCTTCGTAGTCGGCCCGTGACGACCCGGCGCGCAGTCGGACCCCCGCGACTTCGTTCTCGTGCTCGGGCGTCTTGCCGACGTAGATCCCGAACGGAATCCCCGTGCCGGCCAGGAGCCCGCGCAGGCGGTTGAGCTGGTCTTCCGCCAAGGCGTTCATCGGATAGACGATCACGGCGCTGATGCCGGGCGGCTCACCCTCGTCCCGCAAGCCAAGGCACCGGCTGACGATGGGGTACAGAAAGCACTCGGTCTTGCCCGAGCCGGTGC
>CAZFIU010000015.1:0-77982 GCA_964519455.1 uncultured Syntrophobacterales bacterium | reverse complement strand
TTTCATCCCCCTTTGTGTCGGCTGCAAGCCGACATGGGTGATTCCCGCGAAAGCTTGCCCTCGACCCCGATCGGGGGCTTGCCCTCGACCCCGATCGGGGGCGGGAATCCAGGCGGGGACGGGGGAAGCCCTTAGGTCCATTTCAAGGAGGTTGCCATGGCCAAGTACAACAAGATGTCCATGCCCCTGAAGGACGTGAAGGACAAGGAGTTCCTTTCGCGCAAGATCAATTGCACCGGGGTCGGTTTCGGCATCGTGCGCATCAAGCCCGGGAAGGGCGCGGAGTACGTGCACCAGCACGAGGTTCAGGAGGAGGTGTTCATGACCCTCAAGGGCGACGGCACCATTATCCTGGACGGCCGCCGGATTCCCATGCCCGAGGGCACCGTCATCCGCGTGAGCCCGGAGGTCAACCGCGCCATCGGCAACGATTCGAAGCGGGACGTGGTGTTCCTGTGCATGGGCGCGGTCCCGCCGAAGAACTTTCCCTTGGGCGGCCGCACCCTGTTGGGCGACGGCATCCCGCACCGGGACAAGGTGCCGCGCTGGAAGAAGGCGTAAGCGGACTGGTACAACCGCCGTTCAGCATCGTCACATACACCCATTCGATATGTCTTGACATATATTCGTCGTCTGTGATCTAATTTTATAGATCATGATGGCCTATCTGCTTGACCATATAATCGACACCCTGAAAACGGCGCGTGAGACTGAAGGGCTCAGCCAGCGCGAGCTGAGTGCCAGGTCACGCGTTCCGCAAAGCCACATCTCGAAGATCGAGAACGGTGCGGTGGACCTGCGGACATCCAGTCTCTTGGAGTTGGCCCGGGTTCTCGATCTGGAGCTTGTTCTCGTGCCGCGAAGGGCTGTCCCGGCTGTCCGCTCGATTGTCAGGGGCTTGGCTCGTGGGAAGCGGGGCAGCGACGGCTCACCAGCGGAGGTGCCGCCCGCCTACACCCTGGACGACGAAGACGATGGCTGACGTGACTGTCCTCGAGGTGCGGCTCTACGGTACGCCCATCGGCACGCTGACGCGCGTGGGCGGCGACCGGACGATCTTCGCCTTCAACGACGACTACGTCGACGACGACGAGAGGCCGATCCTCGGGCTGGCATTCAAGGACGCCTTCGGACAGTTGATCACGGAGGTCAAGCCTACCCGCGTCAGGGTGCCGCCGTTCTTCTCGAACCTGTTGCCCGAAGGGCCCTTGCGGGACTACCTGGCCGAACGCGCGGGCGTTCATCCTTCGCGCGAGTTCTTTCTGCTCTGGGTCTTGGGCAGCGACCTGCCGGGTGCCGTCACCGTGGTGCCGGCCGACGGCGAACCGTGGCCCCTCGACGCCCGGGTCGAGGGCGAGGCCAGGGGGGGCGACCCCCGTGACAACGCGTTGCGTTTCTCGCTCGCCGGGGTGCAGCTCAAGTTTTCTGCCATCCACAACGCCCGCGGCGGATTGACCATTCCAGCGAAGGGGGTCGGAGGCTCGTGGATCGTGAAGCTGCCCTCGCGTGAATTCCGCCGGGTGCCGGAGAACGAGTACTCGATGCTGACCTTGGCCCGGTTGGTGGGCATGGACGTGCCCGCGTTGGAACTCGTGGACGTGGATGCGATCGAGAACCTGCCCCCGGGCATGGGCACGCTTGCAGGGCAGGCCCTGGCCATTCGGCGCTTTGATCGGCCGGCGGACGGAGGCGCTGTACACATGGAGGACTTTGCGCAGGTCTTCGGGGTCTATCCCGGCGACAAGTACAAGCGGGCGAGCGCGCGCAGCATCGCCACCGTGGTCGGCGCCGAGTGCGGCGAGGCCGATATCGCGGAATTCATCCGGCGCTTGATTTTCAACACGCTGATCGGCAATGCGGACATGCATCTCAAGAATTGGTCGCTGACCTATCCTGACCGGCGCCATGCGGCGCTGGCGCCCGCCTATGATTTCGTTTCGACCGTCGCCTACATTCCCGACGGTGAGGCGGCGCTCAACTTCAGCCGCACCAAGCGGTTCGATCAATTCTCGGAAGACGAGCTTTCGCATCTCGCCGCCAAGGCACGGCTGCCCCAAAAGCAGGTCCTCGATACCGCCCGCGAAACCGTGGAGCTCTTCCACCAGCACTGGCGCGCGGAGAAGGCGAGTCTGCCGCTGGAAGCAAGCGTCGTCGATGCCGTCGAGGCGCACCTGCGGACTATCCCCATCGCCCGCGCCGCCGGCCGCGCGTGATCCATTGAACCCTCGCGACGGTCGTACTAACATAGGCGGCACGGCTGGTTGTCCGGGAGCCTTTCCATGAGCAAGCGCGAACACGATCTCGATCGCGAAGTCGTCGTCGAAACCAAGAAGAAGCTTCAACGCCCGTCGCTCTTCAAGGTGCTGTTGCACAACGACGACTACACCACCAAGGAGTTCGTGGTGCAGATCCTGGAGTACGTCTTCAACAAGGACAACACGGAGGCCGTGCAGATCATGCTGCACGTGCACCGGAACGGCATCGGCGTGGCCGGGGTCTATCCCTACGAGGTGGCGGAGACCAAGGTGAAGACGGTGGAGAGCCTGGCGCGCCAGTACGAGTATCCACTCAAGTGTTCCATCGAAGAGGAATGAGTTCCGAAGCGGCGTGAGCTTCGAAGGGAAACGACGTGATCACCAAGAACCTGGAAGCGGTGCTGAAGGCGGCGTACGACGAGGCCAAGAGGCGGCGGCACGAGTTCGTGTGCGTCGAGCACCTGTTGTGGGTGCTGCTCGACGACCCGCACGCCAGCGAAGTCATCGTCCACTGCGGCGGCGACCTCGACCGCTTGCGGCAGGAACTGGAAGAGTTCTTCGAGACCCGCCTGGAGCCGCTCCCCGAGGGGACGGAGAAGGAGCCGGAGCAGACCCTGGGCTTCCACCGCATCGTCCAGCGCGCCTTCATTCACGCGCAGACCTCCGAGAAGGCCGAGATCCAGGGGAGCGACCTGCTGGTGGCCATTTACCGCGAGCAACAGTGCTATGCCCGCTACCTGCTGGAGGCACAGGACATCAGCCGCTTCGACCTCATCAACTACATTTCCCACGGCGTCTCGAAACTGCCGGAGGAGGAGCCGCAGCACATTCCCGAGGGCGAGGAGGGCGAGGAAGGAGGGCAGGGTCCCCAGCGCGATCCGCTGGAGGTCTTCACCACCGAGCTGGTGGAGAAGGCGTCCAAGGGGCTCCTGGACCCGCTCATCGGCCGCAACAACGAGATCGCCCGCACCATCCACGTGTTGTGCCGGCGGCGCAAGAACAACCCCATCTACGTGGGCGACCCGGGCGTGGGGAAGACCGCCATCGCCGAGGGGCTGGCGCTCCGGATCCACGAGCAGGCGGTCCCGGAGGTGTTGCAGGACACGCGCATCTACGCCCTGGACATGGGCGCGGTGCTGGCCGGCACCAAGTTCCGCGGCGAGTTCGAGGCGCGGTTGAAAGGGGTCATCACGGCGCTCAAGGACAAGCCCGGCGCCGTGCTCTTCATCGACGAGATCCACACCGTGGTGGGGGCCGGCGCCACCAGCGGCGGCTCGCTGGACGCCTCCAACATCCTGAAGCCCGTGCTGGCGTCGGGCGAGATCAAGTGCATCGGCTCCACCACCTACCACGACTACCGGAGCTACTTCGAGCGCGACCGCGCATTGTCGCGGCGCTTCCAGCGCATCGAGGTGCCGGAGCCCAGCATCGACGAGACCGTCAAGATCCTGCAGGGGCTCAAGCCCCACTACGAGAAGCACCACGGCGTGGCCTACAGCCAGGCGTCGCTGCGGACGGCGGCCAAGCTTTCGGCCAAGCACATCAACGACCGGTTCCTGCCGGACAAGGCCATCGACGTCATCGACGAGGTGGGCGCTTCGGTGCGCGTCCTGCCGCCGGAGAAGCGCAAGAAGACCATCGGCCCCAAGGACGTGGAGCAGATCGTCGCCACCATGGCGAAAATCCCGCCGCGCAGCGTCTCCAGCTCCGACAGGGAGCAGCTCGGCAACCTGGACCGCGACCTGAAGCTCGTGGTCTTCGGCCAGGACGAGGCCATCGACGCCCTGGCCAGCACCATCAAGCTGTCCCGCTCCGGCCTGGGCCAGCCCGAGAAGCCCACCGGCTGCTTCCTGTTCTCCGGCCCCACCGGCGTGGGCAAGACCGAGGCGGCCAAGCAGCTCGCCCAGATCATGGGCATCGAGTTCCTGCGCTTCGACATGAGCGAATACATGGAGAAGCACACGGTGTCGCGCCTGCTGGGCGCCCCACCGGGGTACGTTGGCTTCGACCAGGGCGGGCTCCTGACCGACGCCATCCGCAAGACGCCCTACGCCGTGCTGCTGCTGGACGAGATCGAGAAGGCGCACCCCGACCTCTTCAACGTGCTGCTGCAGGTCATGGACCACGCGACGCTGACCGACAACAACGGCAAGAAGGCCGACTTCCGCAACATCATCCTGATCATGACCACCAACGCCGGCGGCCGGGAGATGAGCGGCACCGCCCTGGGCTTCGCCCACAACTCCAACGTGGGAAAGGGCAAGGAAGCCATCGAGAAGATGTTCAGCCCCGAGTTCCGCAACCGCCTGGACGCCACCATCTTCTTCAATTCCCTGAGCCCGGTGGTCATCGAGAAGATCGTCGACAAGTTCATCACCCAGCTCGACGCCCAGTTGAACGAGCGCAAGGTCACCATCCAGCTCGAGCCCGCCGCGCGCACCTGGCTCGCCGAGCGCGGCTACGACCCCCAGTTCGGCGCCCGCCCCATGGCCCGCCTGATCGACAACGAGATCAAGAAACGCCTGGCCGACGAGATCCTCTTCGGCCAACTCCAGAACGGCGGCCGCGTGCGCGTCGACGAAAAGGACGGCGAGTTGGTGTTCGAGTACGGGGATTGACGCGGGCTGCGCTCGACTGCGAGATTTAGTCAATGGCCATTGACTACACTTGGTCAGTGGGGATTGACCAAGTGTAGTCAGTTGGTTTCACGGTCTTCCCGGTGCGCACCAGAGGGGTTCGGCGGGTGTTGTCTCCGCTGGCGTAATCTTCTCCAGTTCCCGCCTCAGCCCTGCTCCGTACGCCACAGATCGTGGTTCTGTTGCATCCTGAGCCAGAGTCCGGGACCGTTGCCCACAAGTCTCCCGATCCGTAGCGCCATTTCCACCGTAATGTGATCTCATCCAGTGTTTCTGCCTGATCCAGAACCTCCAGCCGACGCAGACAACGCCTCTGCAGGGTCGGTTATACAAGGCGACACGCGCCATGGGACAACGTAAAGACGAGAACCACGCCTACCTCTTCGACCTGTATGCCGACGACCCCGGGCGGGCCGACCGGATCGGGTTCGGAGGAGTGCCGCACACGGACCGCCGCGGTTTTCTCAAAGGCGCGGGTCTTGCAGCCATGGCGGCAGTGGTCGGTGGGGCGATTCCGTTCCACCGAAACATGCCGTTCGGGCTCATCCCCGAAGCCATCGCCGCCAATCCTTTGAAGATCGAGGGCAAGGACGGTCTCGTCGTCCTTGGCGAGTTGCCGCTGAACGCCGAGACGCCGGCGCACCTGCTCGACGATGAGGTGACGCCGACGGCCAGACACTTCATCCGGAGCAACGGTATCGCCCCCAGCGAGATGGACCCCAGGGCCTGGCGTTTGCGGATCGACGGCCTCGTGCACCGGCCGATGGATCTGAGCATTGAGGACCTCAGCAACCGTTTCGAGGTGGTGACGCGACGGCTGACCATAGAATGCGGCGGCAACGGCCGCGCGTTCTTCGATCCGCCGGTGTCCGGCAACCAGTGGTCCCTGGGCGCGGTCGGCTGCTCGGAATGGACAGGCGTCCGTCTCGTCGACGTTTTGAAGGCGGCCGGAGTCAAGAACAACGTCGTCTACACCGCCCATGTGGGAGCGGACACGCATGTGTCCGGCGCGAAGGGAACGCTGCCGCTGTCCCGCGGCGTCCCCATCGAGAAGGCGATGGAGCCGGACAACCTCATCGCCTTCGGTATGAACGGTGGGCCGTTGCACCCCATGAATGGGGCGCCGTTGCGGCTGGTGATACCTGGCTGGCCGGGGTCCTGCTCACAGAAATGGCTTACCCGGATCTGGCTGCGTGACGTGGTGCATGACGGAGCCAAGATGACGGGGAGTTCGTATCGTGTTCCGGAATACCCCGTCGAGCCTGGCGAGAGAGTGCCGGACAGCTCCATGTCCATCATCCACGGCATGCCGGTGAAATCCCTGATCACGACTCCTCGGACCGGACTGTCCATCAACGGCCGGAGTCTGACGGTGGCCGGGCACGCATGGGCGGGTGACAACGAGGTGACGCGCGTCGACGTCTCCATCGACTTCGGGGCTTCCTGGCAGCAGGCCGCGCTCGGGCGTCCGGCCAACCGTTATGCGTGGCAGCGGTGGTCGGCGAAGCTGGAATTTCCTCAGCGGGGCTACTACGAGGTCTGGGCCCGGGCCACGGACCAGAAGGGGATCAGCCAGCCCTTCGCTGTGGCGTGGAACCCCAAGGGGTATCTCAACAACTCGATGCACCGGATCTCGGTGCACGTGAGCTAGGACGAACCGGGCGCGACCGGCGCTTCAATCCGCCTCGCCCTCCTCCCCCTTCTTGAGCGGGCTCCCCTCCAACAGGTATTCCTGCCGGGCCAGGGTCTCCGAGCGCTCTTCCCGCAGGTAGCGCTCCAGCGCCTCCCGGAAGCGCTTGTCGCGGATGTAGTGGGCGCTGTAGGTCTTGGCGGCTTCCAGGCCGCGGAGGTTCTTGAAGCTGCCGCCGGCGCCGGCCTCGAAGCGCGCCAGCGACGCGTCGATGCAGTGCTCGATGGCGGCGTAGTAGCAGACGTTGAAGTGCAGGTAGCGGTGGTCCTCGAAGGCGCCCCAGTAGCGGCCGTAGAGGGCGTCGGCGCCCTGGATGTTGAAGGTCCCGGCCACGATGCGGCCTTCGCGCTCGGCGACGATGGGGCAAAGGAAGGGGAAGGGCCGCTTCAGCAGTTCGTCGAAGAAGCGGCCGCTGAGGTACTGGTGCCCGTAGTAGAGGCGGTCGATGTGGTGCTTGTAGAGCTCGAACATCGTGCGTTGGACGTCCGGGGTGATCTCGCCGTAGGGCAGCGCGCGGACCTGGATGCCCTGGTTGTCCAGCTCCCGCCGCTCGCGCTTGATCTTGTTGCGGCGGTCGCTGCGGAACGCGCCCAGGTAGTCGTCGAAGGTCTCGTACTCGCGGTTCCGCCAGTGGAACTGGAGGCCGATCTTGGGAATGAAGTCGAGGTCCTCCAGCGCGTCCAACTCGTCCTTGCCGCAGAAGTTGATGTGGATCGACGAGAGCTCGTTGCTCCGGCAGATCTCCACCAGCGCCCGGCCCAGGATGGCGATGACGCCCTCGCGGACGGTCCCCGGCGCGGTGAGGAAACGCGATCCCGCCACCGGCGTGAAGGGCACGCCCACGAGCATCTTGGGATAGTACTGGATACCCGTCTGCATGGCGTAGGAGGCCCACTGGTGGTCGAAGACGAACTCGCCCATGCTGTGGGACTTGAGGTACATGGGACAGGCGCCGAGGAGCTTCTCCCCCTGTTCGACGACCAGGTGGTGCGGCGCCCAACCGGTCTTGTCGGAGACGCAGCCCGTGTCCTCCAGGCAGTCCAGCCAGTCCCAGCGCATGAACGGCGACCCGTCCCGCACGAGCGCGTCCCACGCCTCCCGCGGCACCTCGTTGATGCGCCGGACGATCCTGACCGAGAGTTGTTCCCTCTGCATGGCTCCATCTTCTTGCCAGAAGGCCCGGATCAGGTCTAGGTGTCTGTCTGATCGATTGAATCTTGCGAGGGTAGGGCGACCGGCCGGCCGCCCTTGCCGGGGACCGGCGCGGCGTAGTCCCCGGCCGAGGAAAGACGTTGACGCTGTTCGCCCTGAGCCTCCTCCTGGCGGCCGCTTTCGTTCACGCGACCTGGAACCTTCTGCTCAAGCGGGCGCGGGGCGGCCCCGCGTTCCAGTGGCTGTTCGCGGTGTTGTCCGTCGGCCTTTACCTGCCGGCGGTGCTGGCGTGGGCTTGGTATCGTCCGATCCCGTTGAACTGGACGGTGGTTGGCGTCATCACCGGCAGCAGCGTGCTGCACACGCTCTACTACGGCGTGCTCCAGCGCGGCTATCGCGCGGGCGACCTGTCCGTGGTCTATCCGCTGGCGCGGGGCACCGGCCCGTTCCTGGCCGTCATCGGCGCGGTGTTGATTCTCGGAGAGCGTCCCGCCGCCGGGGTCCTCGCCGGCGGATTGCTGGTCATCCTGGGCGTGTTCGTGTTGAGCGGCTGGGGCGGGCGGTCGCGCGCGGCGGGGGCGTCGCGGTCCGCGGTAATATACGGCCTGGCCACCGGAGTGGTGATCGCGAGCTACACCTTGTGGGACAAGAACGCCGTAAGCGGAATCGGCATCGCGCCGCTGCTGCTCGACTGGGGCACCAACTGCGGACGGGCCGTGCTCCTGGCGCCCGTCGCGCTGCGCCGCCGGTGCGAGCTGCGCGGTCACTGGCTGGAAAACCGGCGCGAGGCCCTTGGGGTGGCCCTGCTGAACCCGCTGGCCTACATCCTCGTGCTGACCGCGCTGCAGGTGACGCCGGTGAGCCACATCGCACCCGCCCGGGAAGTCAGCATCCTCGTCGGCTCGTTCATGGGCATACGCCTGCTCGGCGAGGGCAACGCAAGGGTCCGGCTCGTGGGCGCGGCCAGCATGACGCTGGGTCTGATCCTTATCGTGACGGGTGGATCGGGGAGGTAGCCTGCTCGATTGGGGATCCCGGACCGAGTCTTCGTTTCGGTCAGTCCGGGAAACAGGCGGTGTCAAAACTCCCTCGAACAGGAAGGGGCACGGCCCTCCCGAGTCGTTATTCCCGCGCAACAAGGTGTAGTCAAAACTCCGCTCGGCTACGAAACCGCACCGGCACCCCATATCGTCATTCCCGCGGAAGCGGGAATCCAGGGGTGGCGAGGGGCAGACGCCGCATTCCCCACGCTACCCTGCCTGGATTCCCGCTTCCGCGGGAATGACAATTCGCGGGTGGGTGCTATTCCGCATTCGAGCGGGGTTTTGACACGCCCGCGCGCGGAGACGCGGGCCGAAGCGCTGGAGTTCGGCTCAAGCGTTCCCCGCCAGTTGCCGGAGCACGTATTCAAGGATGCCGCCATGACGGTGGTAGGCCAGCTCGGCAGGCGTGTCGATGCGGCAGGTGACGCGGAAGGTGGTCACCTTGCCCTCGGCGCTCGTCGCCGCCACCTCGAGCTCCTTGCGCACCCCCAGACCGTCGGCGATGCCGGCGATGTCGTAGGTCTCGAAGCCCGTCAGGCCCAGGGACTCGGCGTTCTCGCCCTTGATGAACTCCAGCGGCAGGATGCCCATGCCGATCAGGTTGCTCCGGTGGATGCGCTCGAAGCTCTCGACGATGGCGGCCTTGATGCCCAGCAGGCGCGGCCCCTTGGCGGCCCAGTCCCGGGACGAGCCCGTGCCGTACTCCTTGCCGGCGATGACGATGAGCGGGGTGCTTTCCTCCTGGTACTTCATGGCGGCGTCGAAGATGGACATCTGCTCGTTGTCGGGCTGGTGCACGGTGATGCCGCCCTCGGTGCCCGGCGCGATCTGGTTGCGCAGCCGCACGTTGGCGAAGGTGCCGCGCATCATCACCTCGTGGTTGCCGCGGCGGGCGCCGTACTGGTTGAAGTCCTTGGGCTCCACGCCGTGCCCGGTGAGGTAGCGCGCGGCCGGACCGTTGCGTTCGATGGAGCCGGCCGGGGAGATGTGGTCGGTGGTCACCGAATCCCCCAGCTTGGCCAGCACCCGCGCCCCCTTGATGTCCTGGGGCGCGGTCGGTTCCGCGGCCATGTCCGAGAAGAACGGGATCTGCCGCACGTAGGTGGAGTCCTCGTCCCAGGCGAACAACTCGCCCTCGGGCACCGGCATGCTGCGCCACATGTCGTCGCCGGTGAAGACGTCGCTGTACTCTTTCCGGAAGGCGTCGGCGGTGACGCCCTTGGCGACCTCCGCGCGCACCTCCTCGGGGCTGGGCCAGATCTCGCTGAGCATCACCGGCTTGCCGTCGGCGTCCTGGCCGATGGGGTCGTTGTAGAGGTCCACGTCCATGTTGCCGGCGATGGCGTAGGCCACCACCAGGGGAGGGGAGGCCAGGTAGTTGGCGCGGATGCTGGGATGGATGCGCCCCTCGAAGTTGCGGTTGCCGGACAGCACCGCCGTGGTCACCAGGTTGCCTTCCTGGATGGCGTTGTTGATGTTTTCGGGCAGCGGCCCGCCGTTGCCCACGCAGGTGGTGCAGCCGTAGCCCACCAGGTGGAACCCCAGCTCGCCCAGGGGCTCCAGCAGCCCGGTCTGGGTCAGGTACTCGGTAACCACCTTGGAGCCCGGCGCCAGGCTGGTCTTGACCCAGGGCTTGGCCTTGAGGCCGCGCGCCGCGGCCTTCTTGGCCAGCAGGCCCGCGCCCACCATCACCGACGGGTTGGAGGTGTTGGTGCAACTGGTGATGGCCGAGATCACCACCGAGCCGTGGGTGAGCTCGAAGGAGTCGCCGTTCTGTTGCACCGGCACGGTGCTCGGGGTGTCGCCGCCCTTCATGGTGGGCAGGGCCTCGGCGAAGGACTGCTTTGCGCCGCGCAGCGGCACCCGGTCCTGGGGCCGGCGCGGCCCCGCCAGGCTGGGCTCCACCTCGCTCAGGTCGAGCTCCAGGGTGTCGGTGAACACCGGGTCCGGCGTGTCGTCGGTGCGGAAGAGGCCCTGCTCTTTGCTGTAGGCCTCCACCAGTCCGATGAGATCGGGGTTCCGGTTGGACAGCCTCAGGTACGACAGGGTCTCGTCGTCCACCGGGAAGAAGCCCACGGTGGCGCCGTACTCCGGCGCCATGTTGCCGATGGTGGCCCGGTCCGCCAGCGCCAGGCTCGACAGCCCCGGCCCGTAGAACTCCACGAACTTCTCCACCACCCCCTTGGCCCGGAGCATCTGCACGATGGTCAGCACCAGGTCGGTGGCCGTGGCGCCCTCGGGCAGCCGGCCGTGGAGCTTGAAGCCGATGACCTCGGGGATCAGCATGATGAGCGGCTGCCCCAGCATGGCCGCCTCGGCCTCGATGCCGCCCACGCCCCAGCCCACGATGCCGAGCCCGTTGATCATGGTCGTGTGGGAATCCGCGCCCACCAGCGTGTCCGGGTAGGCCACGGTGTCGCCATTCGACTGGGCCGTGAAGACCACCTTGCCGAGGAACTCCAGGTTCACTTGGTGGACGATGCCCGTGTCGGGCGGCACCACGCTGAAGTTGTCGAAGGCCTTCTGGCCCCAGCGCAGGAACGCGTAGCGCTCCTGGTTGCGCTCGTACTCGATCTTCGAGTTGGAGGCGAAGGCCTGGAGCGAGCCGAAGTGGTCCACCTGCACGGAGTGGTCGATGACCAGGTCCACGGGCTGGAGCGGGTTGATGCGTTTCGGGTCGCCCCCCAGCCGCCGGATGCCGTCGCGCATGGCCGCCAGGTCCACCACCGCGGGAACTCCGGTGAGGTCCTGCAGCAGTATCCGCGCGGGCATGAACGCGATCTCCTTCTCCGGCTTCGCCGCCGGGTCCCAGCCCGCCAGCGCCCGTATGTCGTCCGCCGACACGTGGTGGTCGTCCTCGCGGCGGAGCAGGTTCTCCAGCAGGATCTTGAGGGAAAACGGCAGCCGGTCCACCGGCAGCGAGGTCTCCTTCGCGAGCGCGTCCAGGCGGTAGATCCGGTAGCGGTTGCCGCCGACGTCGAGGGACGAGGCGGTGTGAAACGTATCGATGCTCTGTGATGCCATTTCGGGCTCCTTGGATTGGGTTCGGGTTTCAGGCGGTCCGGAAGGACGCTGGCGGATGGATGCCGCGGGGCCTGGGAACCCCTCTTTCTAGCGCAAACAGGTGCGGATTGCCAAATAGGCGTGGTCGTTCTGAGATGGATGAAAGGGCGGTAGCCTTCGCGGCGGCTCCCTATTTCGACAGGTGGGGGTTCGCGCGAGTTCCGCAGCGAAGAAGAGCAGCGTCGCTACATGTGTCGCTGCACGTTGGCGACTCATCCGGAACCAATGTCGTACCCCGGCATCATTCTAAACGCTGGCCAATTTCCGGACACAGCGAGCGGATTTCCTTCAACACTTGCGGCAGCGCAATAAGGGCGCATCTTTTTGTCCTTAGTTGACACTCCCAAACTATCAACTGATGCCAGCCTTCACGAGTTAGCTCCTCCGCAACGTTGGCATCTCGGAGTCTATTGGCGGCGATTTTGGGCGTCCAGTACCGCAATCGGGATTTCGGCAGGCGGCCCCTCGGACAGCCCTCGTGACCATGCCAGAAACAACCATGAATGAATATCGCCAACTTGTGCCGCCGCACCGCGACGTCAGGTGTTCCAGGCACGTCCCGTACGTGGACTCGGTATCGTATGCCCTTGGACCACAAGAACCGCCGGACAAGCATCTCTGGGCGAGTGTTCCTGCTGTGGACCGCTGCCATGATTTGGCTACGCCTTTCTCTACTTCGTGTGTCCATACCCCCTCACGGCGTTCCCCTTAGAACGTAAGGAGAGTATCGGTGAAAAGCTGCGTACTGTTCGAGCGCGGCTTCCGTCTTCGACACGTCGTCCTCTATCAGGTAGCCCAGAGTCCGCAGGAGGCGTTTCCCTGTGGCCGAGGGCAGCAAACGCTGGAGGTGAAGGCGTTCCTTCGTACTCAATGTGGGCACATCGATCAAATTTGGTTCTCGCCAAGTCAGGTTCGCGAACGGCCAGTCCGAAAAGACCTTTTCTATTTCATATTTATTACGCTCATCACAAACGCTCCGGTGAGTGTGAACATGCCCGTTCCGTCGGAATAACAAAACGAGGAAACCGGAATAAAGGTCATCGGTGAGGCCGCTGGAGGGAGGGCCTGTTGAGCCGCGATTTGCACCATGCGTTGCAAGAAATCAGCAAATCGGCGTAGCATCTTTGGTGGGTCGAGGCCGGATATCGGCATGACACTTGCGAACTTGGCGCGGAATTCCTCGGTTTGCCGTATTTTCTTTTTCGTCCCCGACCAGTAGTCCGTCGGTTCTGCCCGCAACGTGACCTTAATCATACTGCCAGGTAGTACCGCGGTCAGCAAGGCCTTAAAATCCTCGAAACAACTGTATTCGAGGTCAGTATAGTCCAACCAGAAAACGCTCTTGTTGTTGGTGGGGTTGAATTGAGCAATATACGACGTCACATCGGCCGGTATTATTCTGAGTGTCCGACACGGACGATGAAACTTCTGACGCTTACGCGTCTCTTCATCCTTCTCAATTGAAACCAACCGGACTTCGGGACAGAATTCGTACAACAATCGACAATCTTCAAGATACGGACCGCCGAGCCCGTAATATGTGTAATCGCGTAGACCGCGAGGAGCCAATCTTCCGAGCCGGCTGATCGCTTCGATAAACGCAAATCTGTCCGCCATCTTATTGCGTCGCAAATGATACGCTGGATGTCTCATCGGTGGGCCTCGTCGTAGACGACGTCGAAGCACGTTGCGCCGACGGCGGACGGATCTAGTCCGGGATCGTCAAGATATTCCGCTACCAGTTTGATCTTGGTCACCTCTTTGACGAACGAAATACGTCGCATTGTCGGCTCTAGTGGTGTCGGCAACGGGAGGCTTGGTTTGTATTGACTGCCGAACGGGGGAGTGCGCGTGCTGTTGAAGCTCAACGCGGTGGTCTTCTTCTTTATTTCACTGAGTGAGTAGGTCTTCACTCGTCGGACGTGTCCTTTGGACTCGTCTACGCGACCCTTCCATCTGTTGGTGTACTCGATAAACACGCGCATTCCCTCACGCATCTTATTTTTTATCTGCAGGTAGAGAGGCGAAGATGCGTCGATACCACGCTTCGTGGTGGTGGTAGGTAACTTCTTAGGGTCATCCGATCGGAACTCGACTATACCGGAGATTGCGATGAACTGTGTATGGTAACGAGGAACGCCTGCTTCACCCCAACCGGTCAATTCGGTCCTGTCACAGTGAAGAACGGCTCGGTCGTTACACAGGATGGTCCACCCGGCGTCGATGGAAGAGTATTTGACGACTTCCTGTTCGTCGGCAATCTCGGCGGCAGAGGGGATCGGTCGGGTGAAACCTACAGCGAGGTAGACATCGACGGCGTCGACAGTGGCTTTATATACAAAGGGCTTGATTGGGGGGTGTGCGGCCCCCGAACGGGCGTCATAGATGATTTTCGTGGTCCGAGGTTCAATTGGTGCACCGTTGACGGTGACGTTGAAACCCTTCTCTATAATGTATGCGTAATGTGTGGAAATTAATCGGTCAAGGTCGGACTGGAAGGCGTTGCCTCCGTTACCAAACGTCTTCGATATGCCTGGGTACAAGTCGCCGACGACGATCATGGTACCGTCCTCGTCGGTGGAACGGGTCGCGGGACGGCCCGGAATTTCCCATTGCGATTGGTCTTCGATCCATTCGGGTGTGATGTCGACTTCGTATTGGTCGTCGTTGTTTCGAGTAGAGATGAGGCAATGCCTACCAATCTTGAAGATAGCACGCTTCATCCCGATACCGTATACACCAACGGAACCGGGGGTGTCGGGAGGCCGGTCGGGAGCACGGCCCATTCGGAAGGCGTAGTGGTGGAGGCTCCAAGGAATTCCACCGCAATTGTCCGAGATGGAGAAAGTTTCTCCGTCAAGTTTGATTTCGGCGCGGTAGCCCTTGTAGGGTTTGGTGCCGGTGGTCGTGGTCGAACGTAGAATTCCATCCACACAATTGTCCAGCAAATCAAGGATAGCGTCTTCGAGTTTGATGTCGCGTGTCAACATGGAAACAAAGAAAGACTTTACTGGCGACGCATTCACTGACGGATAGTCGAGGCGCGATGGATTAGCCATAGTTAACTTCTCCCTGGACGGAGGGATTTCGCGATCACGCCGAAGAGGTGTTCGGCAAGAATAGGGCTGACGCTATTTCCTATTTGTCTGAAACTGTGCCATTTGGTCGGAGAAAATTGGAACCAGTCAGGAAAGCCTTGGAGGCGTGCGGCCTCGCGAGGGGTTATGACGCGAGATTCGGTGGGATGTATCGGGCGAACGGCTTGAAAACGTCCGTCAGTTGGGCCGGTGCCGGCTCGTAGCGTTGGACAGAAACCGTCGGGATCGAGACGATGAGACTTGGAAATTGGGTCGCGTTTGCCGGGTAGTGTATTGGCGTACCGCGCTGCGACGGCTGCGGCGTGGGCGGTACCTAGAAAGCCGGAGGCTTCGCTTCGGAGGAACAAGCGGTTGAGCGCGGTACTATCGCCGACGCCAGTTGGTATGTGACCATGGAGCCGCTGCTCGTAGTTCCCGGTCCCGCACACGTGCACAACGCGCCAGCTCTGGGGTTCTTTTTGCCACTTCGGGTCGACTTTGGCTGGTAAGCCGCGCAACGCGTCCTTGACGCGTACGGTCTCAGCACACGCGCCGGTGACAAAACTGTCGATGGTCAATGGTTCCATTGCGTTTGGCAAATAACCGACAAAGAAAATTCGGGTGCGCGTGGTGGCGGCACCATAGTCATTTGCGGCCAACTCCATTGGAGGTAACACAATGTAACGGTCTTCCACCAACGAGAACGCGGAGTCTCGGGTGTCTTGGTAACTTGAATGCATTAGGCGGGGTACGTTTTCGGCGACGAAAAAGGTCGGCGATGCTTCGGACACTATCCGGAAAAACTCGGTGAAAGATCTGTTTCGCGTATCGTCCGGTTTTCGTCTTCCGATGATGCTGAAACCTTGGCAAGGTGGGCCGCCGATGATGCCGGTGATTTGGCCACCGTCAAGGTGCAGGCGATCCGTCAACGATCGACCGCTGAGGCGGGTAACGTCGGTGCTCAAGTGTATGGCATTCGGGAAGTTCCGCTTGTGGGCACGGATAGCTTCGGTGTCGATGTCCACGGCAGCGCGGATGGTTAGACCCGCCCGGGCGGCGCCCAGACTTAGCCCGCCGACGCCGCTGAACAAGTCGACGACGTGCAGGGCGTTGGTGTTGCTTGTCGTGTTACTGCCTCCTGCGGCCATCTGGCTTGCCGTCGATCTGACAATGTCGTGGCTCGCGCTGCGGCGGACGCGGTGCGGCACACGAGGTTGAGTTGGCCGGCGCCGTTGTCTTGGCTAGCAAGATTGTCATAGTGGAGACGTGTAGGCAACTGGCGCGAAGCCAGGGCCGTGAACTCCTGATCGTCGGGAATCGTCCGGCAATCAGACCACCTCGCCCCGGTGCAGTTGCGCGATGGCGCCCGCGTCGTAACCGAGCTCTTGTAGGATCGCGTCGGTGGCGTCGCCGAGTTCCGGGATGGGGTCGTAGCGGGCCGGGCTGCCGGACAGGTTGAGGGGGCTGCCGATGACCGGTACCTTGCCCACGGGGGAGTCCACCTCACGGATCATCTTGCGCGCGGTCACTTGGGGATGGGCCAGCACCTGGGCGATCCCGCGGATTTTGCCGTTGGGCAGCTCCGCTTCCTGCAGGCGCTTTAGCCAAGTCTCGTGGTCATGCTCCAGGAACAGTTGCTCGACGGTTTCCTCGAGCACGCCGCGGTTCTCCTTGCGCGCCTCCACTGTGGCGAAGCGGGAGTCCTCCATCAGCGAGGGGCTCTGCATCACCTTGAGACAGAAGGTCTCCCAGTCCCGGGGGGTGGCTACCGCCAGGTTCACGTACTCGCCGTCTCCTGCCAGGTAGGGGCCGTAAGGGGTGACGTAGTGGTGCCGCATGCCCACCCGGTCGGGCTCCTCGCCCCGGTGCCAGTAGTGGTGCGGGAAGTAGCCGAGCCAGGAGAGGATGCTCTCGAACATGGAGATGTCGATGACTTGGCCCTCGCCGGTCTTCTCCCGCTGAAACAGCGCCAGGACGATGCCCAGTGCCGCGTACATGCCGGAGGCGATGTCGGAGACGGACACGCCCGCGCGCGCGGGCTTGTCGGGGTAGCCGGTGGTGGCGATTATGCCGGCCTCGCCCTGGATGAGCAGGTCATACGCCTTGACGTCGCGGTAGGGGCCGTCCTGGCCGTAGCCCGAGAGCGAGCAGTAGATGAGCCGGGGGTTCGACTCATGGAGCGTTTCCCAGCCGAGCCCCACCCGCTCCGCCACCCCGGGGGCGTAGTTCTCGAAGAAGACGTCGGTGGTCTTGGCCAGCTTATGCAGGACCTCCAGTCCTTCCGGCTTCTTCACGTCCACCGTGAGGCTCTTCTTGTTGCGGTTGAGCCACACGTAGCCGGAGGACAGGCCCTTGACGGCCGTATCCCAGTGGCGGATCAGGTCGCCCACGCCGGGCCGCTCGATCTTGATGACCTCGGCCCCCATCTCCCCCAGCAGGCCGGTGCCGAAGGGGCCCGCGAGCACCTGCTCGAAGGCAATGACCCGGACGCCGCTCAACGCGAGACCGCTACTCACCGTCGACGACCTCCGGGAAGATGTCCCGGCGCGGTGCAAACTCCTTGCGCCACACCATCACGCTGCGGGCGTAGTCGATGACTACCTTGCCCTCCTGCTGCACGCCGCGGGTGCGCACCTTGACGATGCCCCACTGAGGCTTGGACTTGGAGTCGCGCTTCTCCAGCACCTCGGACTCGGAGTAGAGCGTGTCGCCGGCGAACAGCGGGTTGGGCAGCCGGATCTGGTCCCAGCCCAGGGCGAAGCCGTTCTCGCTCACGTCCGCCACGCCCATGCCCGCCACGATGGCCAGGGTGAGGGCACTGTTGATCAGGCACTTGCCGAACTCGGTGCGCTTGCCGTACTCGTTGTTGAAGTGGATCTGGTTGGTGTTGTTGGTGAGCAGCGTGAACCAGATGTTGTCGTTCTCCGTGACCGTGCGCCCCACCCGGCACCGGTACACGTCGCCGACGTTGAAGTCCTCGAAATAACGTCCTTCCCAGCCCTGTACGACCGCCATGGGAAATCTCCTTCCGCCTTTGTTCCACCCTATGGTATTCCGGCGTTCCAGGGTGTGTCAAAACCGCGAGCAACGACGTCCCGGTTGTGTCATTCCCGCGGAACAGGCTGTGCCAAAACTCCACTCAGCCACGAATCGGGGTGGCGGTGCCGTTTTTGTTTCAGCGCGGTGTTGATACAGCCTGTCCTGGGGGGAATGATGCACCGGCGGGTCGGCATCTCTTGCGACAGTGTGGCACAGGCCACGCCGAAGAGTGAAAACATGGCCTCGAGTCACCGCGCCTTGAACACGATGTCGCCGAAGTAGGCCACCGCGGATTCGCCGGTGTTGTCGGTGTCGGTCATCACGGCCACGCCGGAGATGCGCGGCGGGTCGCCGCCGAACGCCTTGCGGTAGTCTTCCACCAGATTGCGCGACTCCTTCACCCACGTATCTGCCTTCCCGTTGCCGCTCCGCAGCACGAACATCCGGACGCGGCCGGTGTAGGGGTTGGGGACCACGGTTCCCACCGGGCTCTTGCTTTCCCAGATGTAGTTGACGGCGCCCAAGGGGGGGTATTCCCCGTGGGCGAAGCGGATGGCTTCGTACTTGGCGCGCTCGAAGAAGCCCACCTTGCTGCTGTCGTATCTGAACGTGATGTACAACCGCGCAGGGTAGTCGTCGCCGTCCTTTCGGGTGACGTCGCCCTTCTCCAGGACGTTCTCGACCTTCCAGCGCCACTCCACCACGGGATACTGCATCGGGTCGATGTCCACCTTGCGCACCAGCCCCGATGCCGACGCGCGGCTCACCGCCTTGACCGCCACGGTCCCGTTGTCCTCCACCAGGGCGTATTCCGTGTGCTTCTCGATCTTGTCGAAGGTGAGCGGTTCCCAACCGTCGGGGAAGGGGCCGCCGGCCTTCGCGGCCGAGAACTTCCCAATCTCAAGCGTCCCCAAGGGTTGGGCTTGGAGGGCGACCGTGAGCATCACCCCGAGACTGATGCCGACCAATACAAACTTGAGGCGAAGGCCCCCCGGCGGGCTTGACCGAGCTCTATGCGTCATCATGTTGAAGACCTACAGGATAGGTGGAAGGCCCTTCTCTGCTCGAACCTCCAGACAGAGAGCGATAGCTTCCTTGATGTTCTCCAGGGCTTGACGCTTTGTCTCTCCCTGGCTGACACAGCCTGGTATCGCGGGGCATTCCACCACCCATACCCCGTCTTCGTCCCGGTCGACTGTCACGTTGAATTTCACTCTTCCCGCCAAGGCCCTGGAGTCGCGGACAAACAAGTTCAACTCGGGAACTCGCGGCGACATCGAGGAACATTTCGAAGCTTGCCACGAGGCGTGGAGCGCTTCAACAATTCGCCGGCACATGGACCGCCTTGAATCGATCCGCCGACGCAGGCGCAAATTGGCATTCAAGACCTCCTCTCTGTATAGTACCCGCACCCATGATGGATTTCACCCTCACCGAGGACCAGGTGCAGCTCCGGGAGGAGATCCGCAAGGTCTGTCAGGACTTCTCCGACCCCTATTGGCGGGAGGTGGACGCCAAGGGCGAGTATCCGGAGGCGTTCGTGAGCAAGCTCACGGAACTGGGCTGGCTGGCGGCGCTGATCCCGGAGGAGTACGGCGGCATCGGACTCGGCATCACCGAGGCGAGCATCATCCTGGAGGAGATCAACCGCTGGGGCGGCAACTCCACCGCGTGCCACGCGCAGATGTACACCATGGGAACGGTGCTGCGGCACGGCAGCGAGGAGCAGAAGCGGCGCTACCTGCCCGGGGTGGCCAGCGGCGAGTTGCGGCTCCAGGCGTTCGGGGTCACCGAGCCGGACTCGGGCTCCGAGACCACGCGCATCCGCACCACCGCCGCGCGCAAGGGCGACCGCTACGTGATCAACGGGCAGAAGATCTTCATCTCGCGGGTGCTGCAGTCGGACCTGATGCTGCTGCTGGCGCGCACCACGCCCTACGACGAGCTGACGGACAAGACCCGCGGGTTGTCGGCGTTTCTCGTGGACATCCGGGAGGCGGGCGATGCGCTGGAGGTGAAGCCCCTGGACATGATGATCAATCATCATACCAACGCGCTCTTCTTCTCCGACCTGGAGGTGCCGGCGGAGAACCTCATCGGCGAGGAGGGCATGGGCTTCCGCTACATCATCGACGGCTGGAACGCGGAGCGCGTGCTCATCGCCGCCGAGGCGGTGGGGGACGGGCGCTGGTTCGTGGAGCGGGCGTCGCGCTACGCCGGCGAGCGCAAGGTGTTCGGCCGGCCCATCGGCGCCAACCAGGGAATCCAGTTCCCCATTGCCCAGGCCTACGCGCACATCGAGGCGGCGGATCTGGTGCGCTGGCACGCGGCCTCCAGGTTCGACCGCGGCGAGCGCTGCGGCGCCGAGGCCAACATGGCCAAGCTGCTGGCGTCCGAAGCCGCGTGGGAAGCGGCCAACGCCTGCATCACCACCCACGGCGGCTACGGCCTGTCGGTGGACTACGACGTGGAGCGCAAGTTCCGCGAGACCCGGCTCCTGACCATCGCGCCGGTGAGCAACAACCTGGTGCTGGCCTACCTGGGGCAGCACGTGCTGGGCATGCCGCGGTCGTATTGAATGAAACGTGATGAATGAAACGTGAGTGAAGCGCGGGGAGGAGGGATACCGGCCGCGCCGGAACGTCCGCACCGCGGCGCCTCCTCGGGACTCGAACCGTCGAAGGAAACCACCGGATCATGGACTTGCAACGTTCCTGGATGTTCGTGCCGGGCCACCGGCAGCGGATGATCGACAAGGCCCTGGGACTGGACGCGGACGCGCTCATGCTGGACATCGAGGACGGCGTGGCGCCGGCGGAGAAGGACGAGGCCCGGCGCCTCATCGGCGAGGCCCTGGGGCGCGAACGCAGCCTCGGACAGCCGTTGCGCTACGTGCGCATCAACGCCATCGGCCACCGGCGCATGGAGGACGACCTGGCCGCGGTGCTGCGCCCGGGGCTCGACGGGCTGGTGCTGCCCAAGGTGGAGTCGCCCGAGGAGATCGCCGCCGTGGAGGCGCTGGTGGCGGCGCACGAGGCGGCCACGGGCACGACGGTGAAGATGCTGGTGGCCATCGAGAGCCCCAGGGGACTCCTGGCCGCGCCGGCCATCGCCGCGTGCTCGCCGCGCGTCGTCGGGCTCATGTTCGGGGCGGAGGACTTCGGCCGGGAACTGGGGCTCCCCACTTCGCGGGAAGGCGAGGCCCAGGAACTGCTCTACGCGCGCTCCGCCATGGTGGTGGCGGCGGCCTCGGCCCATGTCCAGGCGGTGGACGGGGTGTGGGTGGACCTCCAGGACGCGGACGGCCTCGCCGGGTTTGCCTTGCAGTCGCGGCGCCTGGGCTTCACCGGCATGTCGTCCATCCATCCGGCGCAGATCGCGCCCATCAACGCCGCTTTCAGTCCCGGCCCCGAGGAAATCGACTACGCGCGGCGGGTCATCGAGGCCTACGAGGAGGCCGCCGCCCGCGGCGACGGCTCGGTGGCCTTCGGCGGCCAGCTCATCGACCGCCCCATCATCGAGCGGGCGCGCCGCACGCTGGAGATGGCGCGCACCCTGAGTGGAGGGTGACGGGCGCACGCCGCGCGCCGCCTTCGATCCGGTTCCGGGCGTCGGGTGAGAACCGCCCTTCTTCGACTTCGCCCGGCAGGCCTTTCGAAGCCTGCGCCGAGCTCGGTTGAAGTGTTCGGGACGAACGGAGCGAAATTCACTGCGAAGGACCGGACAGCACGCTGGCCGGACCGGGTACGAGGAACCGCATGCCATGCCCAAGGTAGAGAACGCCGACAACATCCGCTGCCTCACCGCCACCAACCCCGGTTACATGACGCTTCGGGGCACGAACCAGTACCTGATGGGCCGCGACGAAATCACGGTCATCGACGTGGCCCTGGGTTCGGGCGAGAACGTCGACGGGCTCCTGGCCGAGATGGAGGCGCTGGGCGGGAGCCGCATCTCCCGCATCCTGCTCACCCACATCCACATGGACCACTGCGGCGGCGCGCTGGCGCTGAAGGAGCGGACGGGCGCGGAGGTCGGGATTTCACGGGTGCGCGCGGGGCACCTGGGAGGCGAGGACTTCACCTACGACGAGGGCGACCGCATCGCCTATGACGGCGGGGAGCTGGAGGTGGTGTTCACGCCGGGGCACGAGGCCGGCCATTGCTGCTTCTACGAACGCGAGAAGAAGATCCTCTTTTCCGGCGACCACATCCTGGGCAAGGGCACGACGGTAGTGCCGGCCGGCGAGGGCAACATGGCCCACTACATGGCGTCCCTGGAGAAGCTCCTGTCGCTGGACATCGACCTGCTGTTGCCGGGCCACGGCCCGTTCGTCACCGAGCCCATGGCCAAGATCCGGGAATACATCGACCACCGGCTCATGCGCGAGGAACAGATCCTCCAGGGCCTGCGCGAAGGGCGCCATTCCATCGGCGACCTGGTGGCGGTCATCTACGTCGACTACCCGGCGGCCCTCATGCGCGTGGCGCACTCTTCGGTGGAGGCCCACCTGTTGAAGCTCGTGAGCGAGGAACGGGTGTACCTGGAAGGCGAGCGGTACTACCTGGCCTGAGCCACGCCCCACTACCGCCCCTGGATTCCCGCTTCCGCGGGAATGACGACTCGGGGGTTTGGCGCCAATTCTTGCCCCGGCGACGTTTTGCCACAGCCTGTTTCGCGGGAATCAACCATGTCGGCTTGCCATCGACACAAAGGGGGATGAAAATGGGGCGCCGGCCCCCAATGAGTCATTCCCGCGAAAGCGGGAATCCAGGGGTGGGGGGGTGTGGCGGCCTCATTGCCCGGCGCCCCCCGCGTCCCTTACCGGGTCGCCGGCCACTTCTCCACCACGACCGCGGGCAGACCGTCCCGATATAGTCGAGCGCCGTAATCCTTGGCGGCGGCATAGTCGGTGAAGGTGCCGAGGCGGACGCGGTAATAGTGGTCGTGGGCTTCTATGACGACCGGCCTGTCGTAACGGTCTTCGAGTTGCCCCTTCAGATCCTCCGCCTTTTTCCGCTCGGTGAACGCGCCTACCTGCAACGTGTAGTCGAGCCGTTCGGGGATGGCGGTCAGGTCATGCCCGCCGGTGTCCACGACGTCTACCCGGACCGGTGCCGTCCCCGGGCGGATCATGTCCACGGCGCGGGCGGCGGCGTAGGAGAGGTCGATGACCCGGTTCTTGACGAAGGGGCCACGGTCGTTGATCAGCACCGTCACGGACTTGCCGTTGGTGAGATTGGTGACCTCCACGCTGGAGCCCAGCGGCAGGGTCTGGTGCGCGGCGGTCATGCCATGCTGGTCGTAGACGGTGCCGCTGGTGGTCTTCTTCCCGTGGAAGCCGGGGCCGTACCACGAGGCGATGCCTTCCTGGGAGAGCGGCACCGTGGGCGGCGTGGGCACGGGCGACGGACCGTCCGAGGGCCGTGATACGGCGGGTTCGGATGGAGCCTGCTTGGCCGGGTCCGGGGTCGAAGGCGCGCACGCGGACAGCGCGAAGAGGGATGCGACGGCCCAAGGCCAGACGCCGGCGCGCGGCCACCTGAGGGGTAGGGCAACCATCGCTTCTTGATTATACCGGAATGCCCGCGGCATGGAAGCGCCGCGCGGACGCAGGCAGGGCGCGAGGAAGGGACGCGCGTTGTTTCGCGCTACACTGGAAGGAAGAGTCGCGCGAGGGCGGTGAAGAGTCCCACGGCGGCGGTCATGGTAATGCCGATCAGCCACTTCAACATCACCGCCTCGCGCTCGATGATGATCCGCTTGACGTCCGCAATGTCTTCCTTGGTGGCCAAGTGGGGAAGGACGGCCTCTATCCCGGCCAAGCGTTCTTCCAGTCGGCTCATCCTTCCCTCGACGATCTCCATGTCTCACCCCTTGCCCTAATCCCGGTACCGAAGGCAACCTCACGTGTACCTGAACATACTTTCCTGGAACAATCGGTTCAACTGCTTCTCCTTGGGTCGAAAGGCCGGCCGCCCCCGGTCAAATCGAGCAGCTCCCCTTGTCCCGGCGACGTTTACGGGCCGGCGCGAATTGTGGTACCTTTTTCTTCCGCGAGTCGTTCCGGTGTCACGGTGACGGCTCGCCAAGCGTCGCGGCGCCGGTGGGTCGGGAGTCGGGCGATCTTGTTCGAGGAGAGAGGGACACCATGTCCGGACATTCGAAGTGGAGCACCATCAAGCACAAGAAGGCGGCCAAGGACGCCAGGCGCGGCAAGGTGTTCACCAAGTGCATCAAGGAGATCACGGCGGCGGCGCGCATGGGCGGCGGGGATATGGCGGCGAATCCGCGCCTGCGCACGGCGGTGCAGACCGCGCGTGACAACAGCATGCCCAACGACAACATCGAGCGCGCCATCAAGAAGGGGACGGGCGAGCTCGAAGGGGTGGCCTACGAGGAGGTCAGCTACGAGGGTTACGGCCCGGGAGGCGCCGCCTTCCTGGTGCAGGTGCTGACGGACAACCGCAAGCGCACGGTGTCCGACATCCGGCACCTTTTCAACAAGCACGGCGGCAGCCTCGGCGAGACCGGCTGCGTGGCATGGATGTTCGACAGCAAGGGGCTCATCGTGGTCTCCAAGGACGCGGTGGACGAGGAAGAGTTGATCGGACTGACTCTCGAGGCCGGCGCCGAGGACGTCACCGAGAGCGACGACGTGTTCGAGATCGTCACCGCGCCGGAGGACTTCAACGCGGTCCGGGAAAGCCTCGACAACGCCAAGGTCGCGGTGGTCTCGGCCGAGGTCGCCATGATCCCGAAGAACACCACGACCCTCGGCGGGAAGGAGGCCGAGCGCACCCTCAGCCTCACCGAGGAGCTCGAGGACCACGACGACGTCCAGAGCGTCGCGGCGAACTTCGACATACCGGACGAGATGCTCGACAGGACCGGTTGATGCCGGCGGGATCGGAGAAGGTCCTATCGAAACGATCCTGGGCATAGACCCCGGAACCATCAAGACCGGCTGGGGCGTGATCCGCGTCGACGGAAGCCGGCTCCGGCACGTCGCCCATGGGACGGTGCGAGCCGCCGCGACCCTGGCCCAGGACCGGCGCCTCCAGCGCATCTACACGGAGCTGGCCGGCGTCGTCCGGGAACACCAGCCCACCCACGTCAGCCTGGAGAAGGTCTTTCTCGCGCGCAACGTCCAGAGCGCGCTGAAGCTCGGGCAGGTGCGTGGCGTGGCCCTGCTGGCCGCCGCGGAAGGCGGCGTGCCGGTGGCCGAGTACAACTCGGTCCGGGTGAAGAAAGCGGTGACGGGCTACGGGCACGCGAGCAAGGCCCAGATACAGCAGATGGTCACCGCCCTCCTGGAGCTCTCGGCGGAACCGCAGGAGGACGCCGCCGACGCGCTGGCGGCGGCCATATGCCACGGCCATCTGCAAGCGTTCGGTGCCGGCGTCACCGCCGCGGCGGGCCGCGGCGGGAGAAGCTCCCGCGGGCTGCGCTGGCCGGTCGAAGCCCTTCCCGGCGGCAAGCAGTGAGGTACATCCGACCGTTCGTCCCGAGCGTAGCGCCGCGAAGTCGAAGGACGCCGTCCGGACCGCGGGTTCTCCACGGCCGGACCGGACGACGGCGCGCCGAACCACTTGGAGTCTCATCGTGATCGCCAAGGTTCGCGGCACACTGGACCACAAGGCGCCGGGCGAGGTCGTCGTCGACGTGGGCGGCGTCGGCTACCAGCTCTTCACGGCGTTGAGCGTGTTCTACCGGCTGCCGGAGGTGGGAGAGCCGGTGAGCCTGCTCGTCTACACCCACGTCCGCGAAGACGCCATCCAGTTGTTCGGCTTCTTCGATCCGGCGGAGAAGCAGGCGTTCACGCTGCTCACCGGGGTTTCGGGCATCGGCCCGCGGCTGGCGCTCAACATCCTGTCCGGCCTTGCCGCGGGTGAGTTGCTGGCCGCCCTGCGGGACGGCGACGTGGCCCGCCTGGTGTCGATCCCCGGGATCGGCAAGCGCATGGCGGATCGCATGATCGTGGAACTGCGTGATAAAATAGCCGGGTTGCCGGTAAGCGCTCCGGAGTCGGAGTCGGCGGCCGTGGACCCGGGAATCCGTGGCGACGCGGTGTCGGCGCTCGTGAACCTGGGCTACCGCCGCGCGGACGCGGACCGGGTGGTGCGGCGGTTGCTGGACAAGGGCGCCGCCGATCTGGAGACCGTGCTCAAGGAATCCCTGCGCCAGCTCAGCCTCTAGCCTAGCGGCCGGGCGCGCGCCGAACCGCGTTCATGGAAAACAGGACCATCTCGCCCACGGGCACGGAAGACGACGTCGTCTACGACTCGAGCCTGCGGCCGCGGCGCTTCAGCGAATACGTCGGTCAGGACAAGGTCAAGGCCAACCTCGCCATCGCCATCACCGCCGCCAGGCAGCGCGGCGACGTCCTCGACCACCTGCTCTTCCACGGCCCTCCCGGGCTCGGCAAGACCTCCCTGGCGCACCTCATCTCGCACGAGATGGGCGTGGACATCCGCCCCACCTCGGGTCCGGTGATCGAGCGCCCCGGGGACTTGGCCGCCCTGCTCACCAACCTCGACGCCGGCGACATCCTGTTCATCGACGAGATCCATCGCCTCAACCACGTGGTGGAGGAGGTGCTCTACCCCGCCATGGAAGACTTCCAGGTGGACGTGATGATCGGTCAGGGTCCGGGGGCCAAGTCCATCAAGCTCGACCTCAAGCGCTTCACGCTCATCGGCGCCACCACCCGCTCCGGGCTCTTGACCCCGGCCTTGCGCAACCGCTTCGGCGCGGTGTTCCGTCTCGACTTCTACGAGCCCGAGGTACTGGCCCGGTTGCTGGCGCGCTCCGCGTCGCTGCTGGGCGTGGGCGGCGACGACGCGGGTTTCATGGAGATCGCGCGCCGTTCCCGCGGCACGCCGCGCATCGCCAACCGGCTGTTGCGCCGGGTGCGGGACTACGCCGAGGTCCACGGCGAGGGCAGGGTCACCCGGCCGGTGGCGTGCCGCGCGCTGGAGATGCTGGAGGTGGATGAGCAGGGGTGCGACAAGATGGACACGATGATCCTCGCCACCATCATCGACAAGTTCGACGGCGGCCCCGTGGGTCTGGACACCCTCGCCGCCGCCATCGGCGAGGAACGCGGCACCGTGGAGGACGCCTACGAGCCCTACCTCATCCAGGCGGGCTTCCTGGAGCGGCGTCCCCAGGGCCGGGTGGCCACGCCGGTGGCCTACCGGCACCTGGGACGGTCGCAGTCGGCGTCGCGCGTGGATCGGGAGAAGCGCCAGAAGCGGCTGCTGTAGGCGTCGCGCGAGGCGCTTGCGCTCACGAGCCGGTACTTTCCAGGACGGTCATTTCCCTTTGTGCTTTATTGGTGGAAACGTTAGTGTGATTCCGTGCATTCGTATTCCGTGCCGGAGGGGACCGGTATGGCTACTCCCATGAGCAGCACCGCCAAGGCCGACGAAGAACGGGCGCAGGCGCTGCAGGCCGCGGAACGCAGGCGGCGCCGGCGCGAGGGGGGGCTGATCCTCATCGCCGCCCTGTTGATCCTGCTGTTCGCGTTCTTCGAAGACATCCTTCCGGACGTTTCCGCCGACTACACCCTCGTCAGCAACATCGCGTTCTTCCTGCTGGTCAACCTCAACATCATCCTGCTGGCGCTGCTGGTGTTCCTGGTGGTGCGGAACCTCCTGAAGCTGGTGCTGGATCGGCGCCGGCGCATCCTGGGCTCCCGCCTCCAGGCCCGCCTGGTGTTCGCGTTCATCGGTCTCTCGCTGGTGCCCACCGTCCTGCTGTTCCTGACCGCCGGAAGCCTGGTGACCCGGTCGGTGGACAAGTGGTTCGACGCCCAGGTGGTCAACGCGCTCAGGGGCTCCCTCGACATCAGCTCCACCTACTACCAGAACTCGGCCGACAACGCGCTTTTCTTCGCGCGCGAGCTGAGCCACCGCCTTGGCGACGCGCAACTCTTCGAGTCCAAGAACCTCGACGGCTTGAAGCGCCTGGTGGAGGAGAAGCAGCGGGAATACAACCTCGGCACGGTGGAGGTCTACAAGCCCGACGGGACCGCGCTGGTGAAGGCGTTCAACGACCAGGTGCCCACCGGAGTGACGGTCCGGCCCCGGGCGGATTTTCTCGACAGCGCATTGCGCGGCCTCGAGGTGACCCGGAGCGAGGCGTTGGGCGACGGCGACGTGCTGCGCGGCGCGGTGCCGGTCTACGGCGAGGGCCGGCGCATTATCGGAGCGGTGGTGGTGGACTTCTTCGTGCCCGTGAGCGTCAGCAAGAAGGCGCGGGCGATCTCCCGATCATACGAAGAGTACAAGCACATGGCCATCCTCAACAAGCCGGTGAAGAACGCGTACATGCTGACGCTGCTGCTCATCACGCTGGTCATGATCTTCGCGGCTTCGTGGTTCGGTTTTGCGCTGGCCAAGGGGATCACGGTACCGATCCAGCAGTTGGCCGAAGGTACGCACGAAGTGGCCCACGGCAACCTGGACTACCGCATCGAGAGCGGCGGCGACGACGAGATCGGCACCCTGGTGGCCTCGTTCAACCAGATGACCGAGGACCTCAAGCACACTCACTCGGAGCTGGAGCAGCGCCGGCAATACATGGAGACGCTGCTCGCCAACATCACCGCCGGAGTGATCTCGGTGGACCGGTCCGGGAAGGTGACCATCGTCAACAAGGCCGCGGAGCAGATCCTCGATCTCCGCGCCGCGGACATCCTGCACCGGCGCTACGAGGAGGCGCTGGGAGCACCGGAGCTGCAGCCCCTGCTCGACGTCATCGAGCAGGTGAAGGACGGCGTCGCGGTGGAGTGCGGGGTGCGCGTCGGCGGCGCCGAGCGCGCCCGGATGCTCATGACCGTGGCCGCCGACCTGCGCGACGACGAGGGCCGCACGCTCGGGGTGATGGTGTTCATGGAAGACCTCACCGAGATCCAGAGCGTGCAGAGGGTGGAGGCGTGGCGCGAGGTGGCGCGCCGCATCGCCCACGAGATCAAGAACCCGTTGACGCCGATCCAGCTCTCGGCGCAGCGCCTGCGCAAGCGCTACGAGAACGTCCTGGACGGCGACGGCGCGGTGCTGGACAAGTGCACCTCCACCATCATCCGGCAGGTGGAAGAGCTCAAGACCCTGGTGAACGAGTTCTCGAACTTCGCGCGGCTGCCCACGGCGAAGCTGGGTCCCGATGATCTGAACGACGTGGTGCGGGAGGCGCTGTTCCTTTTCAAGGAGGGGCACCGGGAGGTGGAGTTCGATCTCTCGGAGCAGGGTCCCATCCCGCTGGTGGAGCTGGACCGGGAGCAGATCAAGCGCGCGTTGTTCAACCTGCTGGACAACGCGGTGGCGTCCCTCAACGGCGGCGGACGCATCGAGATCGCCACGCGCTTCGACGAAGCCTTCGGCATGGTGCGGCTGGAGGTGGCGGACGAGGGCGAGGGCATCGCCCGGGAGGACCGGGGACGGATCTTCGAGCCGTACTATTCGACCAAGGAGGACGGCACGGGACTGGGGCTGTCGATCGTCGGCACCATCGTGGCCGACCATCGGGGATACGTCCGCGTGCGCCAGAACCAGCCCCGCGGCACGCGCTTCATCATCGAGTTGCCGGCGGCCGCGCAGGCCGAGCCGCTCGACGTCCGCGCGAGCGAGGCGTCCTGACGCGGGGTACCGGAGCGCGGCAGCCGGGGATGCGGCGCCGCGCGCATGACGTGGAGGATTCACAGACGATGCAGGCAGCGCAACGAACCGTGCTGGTGGTGGACGACGAGGACGTCATCCGCGAGACCGTGCGCGAGATACTCGCCGACGAGGGCTATCGCGTGATCGCGGCGACCGAGGGCACCGAGGTCCTGCAGCTTGTGGCGCGGGAGGCCCCGGACGTGATCCTGCTGGACATCTGGATGCCCGAGATGGACGGCATCGTGCTGCTCAAGCAGATCAAGAGCGTGCACCCGGACGCCCGCGTCATCATGATCTCGGGCCACGGCAGCATCCACACGGCGGTGACCGCCACCAAGCTCGGCGCCTTCGACTTCATCGAGAAGCCGCTCTCCCTCGACGGGCTGCTGGCCACCATCAAGCGCGCCTGCGGCGACGCCCGGCGCGAGGGGCCGGCGGCCGAGGAGCGGTTGCGGCTGCGGCGGGCGGCGGCGCCGTCGTCCATGCCTGTTCCCGCGAACGGCGGCATGCGTCAGAGGACCCTCAAGAAAAGCGTCGTGGCATACGGCCTGGGCCTGCATTCGGGGGTCAGCACCGGCGTCATCCTGCACCCGCTGTCGGAGAACAGCGGCATTCACTTCGGCGGCATCTCCGGCGACGCCACGGTTCCAGCGCACCTGGACTTCGTGCGCTCCACCGATTTCGCCACGTCGTTGCGCCGCGGCGGCGTCGTGGTGGGCACCGTGGAGCACCTGATGGCGGCCCTGCACGCCTACGGCATCACCAACCTGCTGATCAAGATGTATGGCGAGATTCCCATCATGGACGGCTCGGCCATCGAGTTCTGCCGCCTGATCGAGGAGGCCGGGGTGGAAGAGCAGGAGGCCGCGTGCCCCGAGATCGTCATCGACCGGACCCTGCGCGTGGGCGGGGACGGGCCGGAGGAGATCGTCATCGAACCGGCCGACGGCTTCGCGGTGGATTACCACCTGCGCTATCCGAGTCCCGTGGGGACACAGGAGTACACCTATGTCCACGGGGGCGCGGAGTCGTTTCGGGACGAGATCGCGCCGGCGCGGACCTTCGGCTTCCTGCGCGACTTCGAGAAGCTCGAACGGATGGGCTTGATCAAGGGCGGGCGCCTCGGGAACTGCATCCTCATCGACGACGAGCGGGTGATCAACACCTCCCTGCGCTTCGAGGATGAGTTCGTGCGTCACAAGATACTGGACATCGTCGGCGACTTCTCGCTCATGGGCCGCCCCATTCGGGGCCGGGTACGCGCGCGGATGACGGGCCACGCGGACAATATCGCGCTCTTGCGGCGCGTCGCGGAGACCCACGGCGTCCCGGGACTCGACACCGCCGCCGGTGTCCACGCCGCGGCGGAACCGGTACGCTGACTCTTCCCGGAACGGTTGCCCTGCGGTCGCGACACTAGTGCCCTGTCAGCCCGAGCAGTCGCGCGTAGGCTTCGGGCAGGGGCGTCAGCCTGCGTTCAGCGCCGAGGCACGCGTGCTTCGTCCAGCCGGACGCCAGCGCGGTGCGGTCCCCCTCCAGGCCGATGCGGTAATGGAACCGCACAGCCACGGGACTGAGGGATTCGATGGTGGTCTCGATCCGGAGCAGGTTGTCGTACAGGGCCGGTTTGCGGTAGCGGCATTGCACTTCGGTCACCGGGAAGAAGATTCCCTCGCGTTCCGCCCGGTCGTATGGAATGCCCGCCTGGCGCATGAACTCGGTCCTGCCGATCTCGAACCAGCGGAGATAGTTGGCGTAATAGGCGACACCCATCTGGTCCGTGTCGCCGTAGATTACCCGGTAGGCGGTGATGTTCTTCACGGGGCGCGTGGTCTCTGAAGGGCGGCCTGCACGCCGGACGGGAGACGGGGGCGCCGGTCAGGCGCCGGCCTGGCCCTCTGGCGGGTTGTTCCGGTTGCGGTCCCAGCGATCGATGCTGGGGACCTGGACGTCCATGGAACCGTCGCCCCGGATCACGCGGAAGGTGATGACGTCGCCGGCCTGTTTCTTCCACATCTCCCGGTAGAGCTGGGGCCGGGTCTGCACTTCCTGGTGCTCCACGGCGAGGATGATGTCGCCCTGCTTGAGCCCCGCTTGTTCCGCGGGTCCGGAGGGCGTCACGCCGGTGACCAGCACGTGGCCGCCCATGGCCTGCGAGTAGAGCCCGAGCCAGGGGCGCGCGGGGCGGCTCCGCACGCGTCCCGAGTTGCGCAGCTCGTCCGCGTCCCGGAGGTAGTACTCCACCGGGATGGCCATGGTGAATTTCGCGATATCGTTGAGGTTCAGCGACACGACTCCCAGCAGCCGCCCGCGGGTGTCCGCCAGAGTGCCGCCGCCGAAACCCGGGTTGAATGCGCTCACGCGGATGGACTTCTCCAGCATGTACTCCCACTGCCCGTCGTAGCCTTCCAGCGAGGTCACGTTGCCGTCGCTGACGCGCCGGTTGTGCTGTCCGCTGCTGGCGATCATGAAGGCGGGCTGCCCCACGGTCACGGTTTCCGCCGGGCGCAGGAAAGGCAGGTCGGTGGCGTCGATCTTGACCAGGGCGATGCCGGAGTCGAAGTCCTGAGCGATGAGCTGTCCCGGGTATTGCTTCCCGTCCGCGAGCGTCACGGTGATGGAGTCGGCGCCGTTGACGACATAGTTGACCGTGAGGATGACGCCGGCCGGGTCGACGATGGTTCCCGACCCCATGCGCTCGGTGCCGAGGTTCCGCGCCGATGGATGGTGTGCCGGCACCGTGGTGTTGAGGTCCGCGGTGGCCAGCAGCACGGCGTGCACGAGTCCGAGGCGGGCGTTCACGCGGCGCCTCCCGTGCGCGAGCGGACGCGGCCTTCAGGCCGGCGGTTGCGGAGTTGCGGGGCAAATCTCACGGAGTCATGCGTTAACAGAAACCATTCCGGTGCACAAGGCGCGCCCGTGGGCGAGGGCTGGAGATTGACAGCCCTCACGCCCGCAAGCTATGAAGATCGTTTAACTGGAGCCGCCTTGAAGATTCCCCTTAGCCGAATCGATACCGTACCCAGGGAGACCCGCTTCGCCGAAAACCCCGACATCGTTCGGGAAGGAGCTTCGGCGGCGGTCCGTTTGCCGTGGCCGATCCAGGTCGACGTCACCTACTATCGGTCGGGGCGGGAGATATTCTTCCACGGAAGCCTCAAGGGAGAGGCGGAAGCCGAGTGCAGCCGCTGCCTGGAGGACTGCGGCTTCGTCATCGAAAAATCCTTCGACTTCGTATTGACCCCGGACCCCCTTCCGACTAATAAGAACATGGAACTGACGGCGGACGAAATGGGCGTGAGCTTCTACACCGGGGAGGACATCGACCTCTCGCCCTTCGTCCGTGAGCAGACGTTGCTCGCCCTGCCCCTCCGGCCCCTGTGCAATGAGAATTGCCGCGGCCTGTGCCCCGACTGCGGCGCCGAGTTGAACCGGACCACGTGTGGGTGCACGTCGCCGGGGGACCCCCGCATGGCCGTTTTCCGCAACATCCGACTGGACCGGCCGTAGCGCCGGCGGGTCGGCAACCACAGGCAGGATAAAGAGATGCCCGTACCCAAGAGAAGAACCTCCAACAGCAAGCGCAACAAGCGCCGCTCCCACGACGCCATCGCCGCCCCGCAGTGGGTCACCTGCTCTCGTTGCGGCGCGGCGATGCTGAGGCACCGGGTCTGCGCCGACTGCGGCTACTACAAGGCGCGGCCGGTCACGCCCGGCGAAGACACCTAGGGTGCTCCGTAGTGCGCTTGCCCCCGGTGCGTGATGCGGCGGATCATCGTTGACGCGATGGGCGGTGACCACGGCCCGGGCGTCGTCGTGACCGGAGCTCTGGAGGCCGCGGAGGAGTATGGGGTAGGGGTGACCCTGGTCAGCCAGGGGGACGCCGTGGAATCGGAGCTGTCGAACCGCAAGTACGACCCCTCGGCCGTACGCGTGGTGTCCGCCGCCACCTTCATCGACATGCGCGACTCCCCCAGCCGCGCCCTGAAACAGAAGGGCTCCTCCATGAGGGCGGCCTTCGACCGGCTGAAGGCCGGGGAGGGGGACGCCGTGGTGAGCGCGGGGAATTCCGGGGCCATGCTGGCCATCGGCATGTTCGTGCTGGGCCGGTTGCCCGGCGTGGACCGGCCGGCGATCCTGGCGGTGAGCCCGTCGCTGTCCGGCGGCACCGTGCTGGTGGACGGGGGCGCCAATACCGACTGCAAAGCCCGGCAACTGGTGCAGTTCGCGCACATGGGAGCCATTTACGCGGAGAAGATCCTCGGCATCGCCCGCCCGCGCGTCGGTGTCCTGAGCAACGGCGAGGAGGAAAGCAAGGGCAATGACCTCACGCGCGAGGCGCTCGGCGAGTTGCGGGGTTCGGAACTGAACTTCGTGGGTTACGTGGAAGGCCGCGACATTACCAACGGCCGGGTCCAGGTGGTGGTCTGCGACGGCTTCACCGGCAACGTCGCGCTCAAGACCATGGAGGGACTCGGACAGTTCGTTTCCACGGTCCTCAAGGAGGCGTTCCGCGGCAGCCTGTCGAGCCGGTTGGGGTACCTGTTGAGCCGCGGCGCCATGAGACGCGCCTACGACCGTCTCGACTACGCGCACTACGGCGGCGCGCCCCTGATCGGCTTGAACGGCATCGCCATCGTCGCGCACGGAGGCTCCTCCGCCACGGCCATCAAGAACGCCGTGCGGGTCGCGGCCGAGGCCGCGTCGCAGGACATCAACCATGACATCGTGAGCGCGCTGGGTGGAGAAGGGTGACGGACCGGACGCAGACTGCTTTCGTCTTTCCCGGACAGGGCTCCCAGTACGTGGGCATGGGCCAGGCCTTGCACGACGGGTTCCCCGAGGCCAGGGCCGTCTTCGAGGAGGCGGAGGATGCCTTGGGTTTCGGGTTGCGGGAGCTCTGCTTCCACGGTCCGGAGGCCGACCTCAACCGCACGGAAAACACCCAGCCCGCGATCCTGACGGCGTCCGTGGCCGCGCTTAGGGTACTGGAGAGCCGGTGCGGCCTCAAGCCCGCCTGGGCGGCCGGCCACAGCCTGGGCGAGTACAGCGCCCTGGTGTGCGCGGGCGCGCTCGGGCTGGCGGACGCGGCGCGGGTGGTGCGGGAGCGGGGCCGGCTGATGCAGCGGGCCGTGCCCGAAGGCGAAGGCGGCATGGCGGCCATACTCGGACTGGAGGCCGCCGTCGTGCAGGGCATCTGCGTCGAGGCGGCGGACGGCGAGGTGGTGGCCCCGGCCAACCTGAACGGCGGCGGACAGGTGGTGGTGTCGGGCGCGTGCGCGGCGGTACGGCGGGCCGCGCAGCTTGCGCGCGAAGCGGGCGCGCGCAAGGTCGTGGAGCTGGCGGTGAGCGCGCCGTTCCACTGCGCGCTGATGAAGCCCGCGGCCGAGGGTCTGCGCGAGGTACTGGAGACGGTGGAGGTGCGCCCCCTGTCGGTGGCGGTCGTCACCAACGTCGAGGCGGCGGTGAACCTGGACGCGGCGCGGGTGAAGCCCCTGCTGGTGGAGCAGGTGATGGCACCGGTCCGATGGGATGAGTCGGTCCGCGCGCTGGTGGAGCTGGGCTGCGGGCGCGCCGTGGAGCTCGGTCCCGGCAGGGTCCTCTCGGGACTCATCCGGCGCATCGACCGGAGCGTACACAACCTCCACGTGGAAGCGCCCGAGAACGTGGACAAGCTTCTGACGGAGATGGAGACCCGACGCCCATGACGGCGGCACCGTTGGCGGACAGAGTCGCGCTGGTCACGGGCGGGAGCCGGGGCATCGGACGGGCCGTCGTCCTGTGCCTGGCGGGGCTGGGCGCGCGCGTGGTCATCAACTACCGGGAGAACCACGCGGCGGCCCGGGAGGTGCTGGAAGAGGTGCTGAACGGGAACGGCCGCGCCGAGCTGGCGCCCTTCGACGTGGGACGTGCCGACGAGGTGGAGGCGGCCGTCAAGGGGATCATTGACGGGCACGAAAAACTTGATATTTTAATCAACAATGCGGGCGTGACCGTCGACGGTTTGTTGCTGCGCCAAGCGCCCCCGGACTGGGATCGGATCATCGACGTCAATCTGAGGGGCCTTTTCCACTGCACCAAGGCGGCCGCGAGAAGGATGATCCGGCAACGGTACGGCCGGATCGTCAACCTGACCTCGGTGGCCGGACAAATGGGAAACGTCGGCCAGTCGGTTTATGCCGCTTCCAAGGCGGGCATCGAGGGGTTCACCAAGTCCATGGCCCGAGAGCTCGCGCCGCGCGGCATTACGGTCAACGCGGTGGCCCCGGGCTTCATCGAAACGGAGATGACGGCGAGCCTGAACGAGGAAACCCGCGGCCGTTACCTCGAGGCGATTCCCCTGGGACGGTTCGGCGGCGGCGACGACGTCGCGCGGACCGTGGCGTTTCTTGCGGGGCCGGGGGGCGAGTACATCACGGGACAGACCATCGCGGTCAACGGCGGCCTGTACATGTGACTTTACCACCCGCGGCGAGCGGGAGCATCCGTCATCACGAACACGACACGGACGCGAAGAGGAGGGTACAAGATGGCGACAGAGGTCGAGACGAGGGTCAAGGAGATCATCTGTGAGCAACTGGGGGTGAGCGACGGAGAAGTCAGTCCCGAAGCCTCGTTCATCGAGGACCTGGGGGCGGACTCCCTGGACATCGTCGAGTTGGTCATGGCGTTGGAGGAAGAGTACGAGATGGAGATCTCGGACGAGGACGCCGAAAAGATCAAGACGGTGCAAGACGTCATCGACTACATCGAGAGCCACCGGTAGAGTCCGGAACGTCCCTTCGCCGCGGTTGTGATCCGCCCGGCGGGACGTGCCATGCCCATGAGAGGACATGGCGACCCTGGGGTCGTGCCATGCCTCTCGACGACGAGGAACAGAGTGATTTCAGCCAGCCTGGCACAAGTCGATCCCGAGGTGTTTCAAGCGATCGCCGACGAGAGCGAGCGCCTCGAGTCCAACCTGGAGTTGATTGCTTCCGAGAACGTGGTGAGCGAGGCCGTGCTCGAGGCCCAGGGCTCGCTCATGACCAACAAGTACGCGGAGGGCTATCCGGGGCGGCGCTACTACGGCGGCTGCGAGTACGTCGACGTGGTGGAGCGCCTGGCGGTGGAGCGGGCCAAGGCGCTGTTCGGGGCCGAGCACGTCAATGTCCAGCCGCACTCGGGTTCCCAGGCCAACATGGCCGTCTACTTCGCGGTGTTGAACCCCGGCGACACCTACCTCGGCATGGACCTGTCCCACGGCGGGCACCTGTCCATGGGGAGTCCGGTGAACTTCTCCGGCCGGCTGTACAACGTGGTGCCCTACGGCGTCTCGGAGGAAGCCGAGACCATCGACTACGACGCGTTGGCGGACCTGGCCCGCGAGCATCGCCCGCGTCTCATCGTGGCCGGGGCGAGCGCTTATCCGCGCACCATGGACTACCCCAGGTTCCGCGAGATCGCCGACGAGGTGGGAGCGTTGCTGATGGTGGACATGGCGCACATCGCCGGACTCGTGGCCGCCGGCTGCCACCCGAGCCCGGTGCCCTACGCGGACTTCGTCACCACCACCACGCACAAAACCCTGCGGGGAGCGCGCGGGGGCATGATCCTGTGCCGCGAGGAGCACGCCAAGACCCTCAACAGCCGGGTGTTCCCGGGCATGCAGGGAGGCCCCCTCATGCACGTCATCGCGGCCAAGGCCGTCGGCTTGAAGGAAGCCGCGACCCCGGAGTTCGCCGACTACCAGCGGCAGATCGTCGCCAACGCCAAGGCCCTGGCCGGCGCATTGATGGAGCGCGGCTTCCGGCTGGTTTCCGGAGGCACCGACAATCACCTGATGCTGATGGACCTGCGGGACTCCGAGTTGACGGGCAAGCTCGCGCAGGAGACCCTGGAACAGGCGGGAATCACCGCCAACCGCAACACCGTGCCCTTCGAGACCCGTTCGCCGTTCGTCACCAGCGGGGTCCGCATCGGCACCCCGGCCGTCACCACCCGCGGCATGAAGGAGCCGGAGATGCGGCTCATCGCCGAGTTGATTCAGCGCGGCCTTGCCCACGTCGGGGACGACGCGGGCCTGGCGACGGTGGCCGCCGACGTGAGGGCGCTGTGCGAGCGCTTCCCCGTGTACCGCGGGAAAGCGGGACAGGACACGGAGGAGTAACCGAGGCCCGGTTCCGGGCCGTCGCGCGCCGACCAGGCAGGCATCCCATGAAATGCCCCTTCTGCCGCCAGTCCAATAGCCACGTCATCGACTCCCGCCTCGGGAAGGATGGCGAGATGATCCGGCGGCGGCGGGAATGCATGGTGTGCTCGCGCCGCTTCACCACCTACGAGCGCGTGGAAGAGGCCATGCCCATGGTGGTGAAGAAGGACGGACGCCGGGAAGCCTTCGACCGCCTCAAGATCACCAACGGACTCAAGCGCGCGTGCCAGAAGCGTCCCGTCAGCATGGACGCCATCGAGGCCATGGCCGACCGCATCGAGCGTGGCATCCAGGAGCGCGGCGACAAGGAGGTCCCCGGCTCCATCATCGGCGAGGCCGCCATGCGCGAGCTGCACGATACCGATGCGGTGGCCTATGTCCGCTTCGCCTCGGTCTACCGTTCCTTCAAGGACCTCAACGAGTTCATGGCCGAGCTGGAGGACCTCCTCAACCAACGGAGCAACCGCGCCGCCCCCAAGTCGCCCCGCAAGACGGGAGCCCCGCGCAAGGCGCGGCGGAAGTCCGCGCGCGCGGACAACCCTTCGACCTCCCCTCCCTCCGGCAGCGAATCGGCATGAGAGGCGCTTCAAGGCGAGCGACGGTCGAGCACCCCCGGGCAACCGATGTCTCCGGGCGATTGAAGCACCGTCGAGCGGTCTCCAGGCACCCCCTCGGGAAGGGAGCGGGCACGCACCCGCGGCCATGGGCTTTCCCGACCCCGCAATGAACGTTTCCGAGCACGGCGATCAGCGCTGCATGGGCATGGCCCTGAGGCTCGCGCACCGGGCGGCGGGCAGGACCAGTCCGAATCCCATGGTGGGAGCGGTGGTGGTGCGCGACCGCCGCGTCGTGGGGCGCGGCCATCACGCCCGCGCCGGCGCGGACCACGCCGAGGTAGCCGCCCTCCGCGAGGCCGGGGCGGCGGCGCGCGGCGCCACGCTCTACGTCAACCTGGAACCCTGCGGCCACTTCGGGCGCACCCCTCCGTGCGCCGGCGCCGTCATCGAGTCGGGTGTCGCGCGCGTGGTGGTGGGCATGATCGACCCCAACCCCGCGGTGGCGGGCCGCGGCGTCCAGGCCCTGCGCGACGCCGGCGTCCGCGTGGACGGGCCGGTGCGGGAAGAGGAGTGCCGCCGGCTCAACGAGGCCTTCGTCAAGCACGTCACCCGCGGGCTGCCCTTCGTCACCCTCAAGCTGGCCGCCTCCCTGGACGGCCGCATCGCCACCGCCACCGGAGACTCCCGCTGGGTCACCGGACCGGCCGCGCGCCGCTACGTGCACCGCCTGCGCAACGAGCTGGATGCCGTGATGGTGGGCTCCGGCACCGTCCTCGCCGACGATCCCCAGCTCACCTGCCGCCTGCCGCGCGGGCGCGACCCGTTGCGCGTCGTCCTGGACCGCCGGCTGCGCACGCCCCCGACCGCCAAGCTGGTCACCCAGCCGCACCCCGAGAAGACCGTGCTGGTCACCGGCAACGACGCGCCCGCGGACCGGGCGAAACGCCTGGAGGACCTCGGAGTCCAGGTGTGGCACTTCCCCGTGAGCCGCGGCCGCATCTCCTTCCGGCGCGTGCTCCGGAAGCTCGCCCGCGCGGGTGTGCTCAGCGTCCTGCTGGAGGGCGGTGCCGTGACCGCCGCCCGCGCCATCTCGGAAAAGGCCGTGGACAAGGTCTTGTGCTTCTACGCCCCCAAGCTCATCGGCGCCGAGGGCCTCCCCATGGTGGGCGACCTCGGCATCGAGCGCATGCGCCGGACCCCGAAACTGGACGGCGTCGCGGTCCGACGGCTGGGCGAGGATTTCCTGATGTCGGCGTATCTGTGAACCTGTACGGTTCCGAGGGCTACCGTCTGTCCCTGAGCACGGTGTCGGAAATCATGCCGCCGCTGATAAGGATCGGCGCAAACCGATCCCTCGGTTTCGTTCCCGTCGATCGAATCGTCGCGCCGGCAGGGTGACTCTCTTCCGGTTTGCGCGGGTGTCTCGGAAACCGTGACGACTTCGATTTCGAGTCGTGGCGATTGGAGGGTGACATGCTATTGCCTGTAAACTTGATCATACGTTTCATGTCACACCCCTCATTCGACCGCAAGCCCGGAATCTGGTAAGCGTAGCTGACGCTGGAACGCGGTTCGCTGACCGGCCGACCAATCAACCATGTTTACCGGACTCATCGAGGACGTGGGCCGGGTGCGCCGCTGGCGCGCCGGGGCCGAGGGCGGCGAGCTCACCTTCGAGACCGCGCTGCCGGGGCGGGAGATCGCGCTGGGGGACAGCATCGCGGTGAACGGCTGTTGCCTGACGGTGGTCAAGAAGGCCGGCCGGCGGCTCACGGTGGACGTCTCTCCCGAGACGCTCAAGCGCACGAACCTGGCGGACCTGCGCGAGGGGGGGCGCATCAACCTGGAGCGGCCGCTTCAACTCAACGACCGGCTCGGGGGACACATGGTCACCGGGCATGTGGATGCCGTGGGACAGATCACCCGCGTGGAGCCGAGCGGCGACTTCACCTCCTTCCGCTTCCGCGCGCCCGCAGCCGTGGGCCGCTTGCTGGTGCCCAAGGGCTCCATCGCGGTGGACGGCATCAGCCTGACCGTCAATGAGTGCACGTCGCGCTCCTTTTCGGTGGCAATCATACCTTTCACGCTGGCGCACACGAATTTGCAGGACCGGGGTGTTGGTGATAGAGTCAACCTCGAAGCCGACATCATCGGCAAGTACGTGCAGCAGTTCGTGAAAGCGTATTCGTGAACCCCTGTTCGTGAAGGCCTGTTCCACTCCGTCGCGTGCGCCGGAGACCCGGTGATGCGAACGGCGGAGTGAAATCCCATGTCTCTGACTTCCATCGAGGATATCTCGGAAGAACTCCGTCAGGGCCGTCCGGTTCTGCTTGTCGATGAGCCGAGCGACGCCGGCGTGGGCTTCGTGTGCATGCCCGCGGAACAGGTGACGCCCGAGTCCATCAACTTCATGCTGCGCCATGCACGCGGCGTCCTCTACCTGGCGCTACACCCCTCGTACATGGTGCGCCTGGGGTTCCGGGCCGAGGAGCCCGCCAACCTGGTGCCGGGTCATGCCCCGGTGGGCGCTCCCGTGGGCGCCAACTCGGCGCTGGGTCTGGAGGTGTCCGCCGCCGGCCGGGCCCATACCATTCGGGCGTGCGTCCGCCCCGACGCGGGGTCTCGTGACTTCGTGATGCCGGGCAACGTGTTGCCGGTGCAGGCCGGAGAAGGGGGCGTGCTGGTCCGCGCGGGAGCGGCCGAGGCCTCGGTGGATCTGGCAACGCTGGCCGGCCTGCAGCCGGCGGCGGCGTTCTGCCAGGTGCTGGGCGAGGACGGCGCCGTGGCCCTCGGGCCTCGGCTCCGCGAGTTCGCGCGCGCGCATGACCTGCGGATGGTGTCCATCGTGGATCTCATCGCGCACCGCCTGCGCAACGAAGCGACCATTCGCAGGGTGTGGGAAGAAGACTTCCCGAGCATCCACGGCAGGTCCTTCAAGGCGATTCTCTACCGCACGAACCTCGATCCTTTCGAGCACATGGCCCTGGTCAAGGGCGACGTCAGCGGGCGCGGCAACGTCCTCGTGCGGGTGCATTCCGAGTGCCTGACCGGCGACGTGTTCTCGTCGGAACGGTGCGACTGCGGCGACCAGTTGCGCGCGGCCCTCCGCCTCATCGACGAGGAAGAGTGCGGCGCCATCGTGTACATGCACCAGGAAGGGCGCGGCATCGGCCTGACCAACAAGATCAAGGCGTACGCGCTGCAGGACCAGGGGCGCGACACCGCCGAGGCGAACCTGGAGCTGGGGTTCGACGTGGACCTGCGCGACTACGGGGTGGCGGCGGAGATCCTGCGGAACCTCGGCATCCAACGCATGCGCCTGTTGACCAACAACCCGCGCAAGATCGTCAGCCTGGAGGGCTATGGCTTGTCGGTGAGCGAACGCGTGCCGCTGGAGATCCAGCCCAACGACGGCAACGCCCGCTATCTGCGGACCAAGCGCGACAAGCTCGGACACCTCCTCCCCCACATCGAGGGGGAATGAACACGGTGTCCCGAGGGGGCCGGCCATGCGAGTGATCGAGGGGAAACTGGACGCCGCGGGGATGCGCTTCGGCATCATCGCCAGCCGCTTCAACAGCTTCATTACCGAGCGGCTTCTTCAAGGCGCCATGGACGGGCTCAGGCGTCACGGCGCCGACGTGGAGGAGAACGTCGACGTCGCATGGGTCCCCGGTGCCTTCGAGATCTCCTTTTGCGCCCACAAGATGGCGGCCAGCGGCCGGTACGACGCGCTGATCTGCGTCGGCGCGGTGATCCGCGGCGACACCCCCCACTTCGACTACATCTGCGGGGAAGCCTCCCGCGGGGTTGGCAACGCCATGAACCAGCACGGCATTCCCATCGCCTTCGGCCTGCTCACCACCAACACGGTGGAGCAGGCGGTGGACCGCGCCGGCGCGAAGATGGGCAACAAGGGGTTCGAGGCCGCGGTGACGGCCATCGAGATGGCGAGCCTGGGCAGGCAGCTCGCCTGACCCCGCACCACGGTTCCTCGTCGATGGCAGGCATTCGCCGCAAGGCCAGGGAGCTGGCGTTGCAGGTGCTCTACCAGATGGAGATCACCGGCGAACCGGCTCCCACCGGTCCGGAGAGCTTTTGGGGGCATTTCCCGTCGCGTCCCGCGGCCCGGGACTTCGCCCAGCGACTGATCGCCGGCAGCGCCGCGCGCCGTGACGAGATCGACGGGCTCATCGAGAAGGCCGTCGATCACTGGAAGCTCGAGCGCATGTCGAAGGTGGACCTGATCATCCTGCGGCTCGCTACCTACGAGTTGCTCTTCTGTCCGGACATCCCGCTGAACGTGAGCATCGACGAAGCCATCGAGATCGGCAACCGCTACGGGTCGGACGATTCTCCCGCCTTCATCAACGGAGTGCTCGACCAGGTAGCCCTTGCCAACGGGCTCAAGGAGATCGAGAAGATCAAGGAGAGCGAGCGGCCGGAACAATGATCGAGAAGTACGAGTTCTGGAAGATCGAAGAGAAGTGGCAGAGCGAGTGGGAGCGCGAGGAGAGCTTCGTGGTGGGCGAGGACTCGCTTCGCCCCAAGTACTACCTGCTGGAGATGTTCCCCTATCCGTCGGGGCGCATCCACATGGGGCACGTGCGCAACTACTCCATCGGCGACGTCATCGCGCGCTACAAGCGCATGCGCGGTTTCAACGTGCTCCATCCCATGGGCTGGGACGCTTTCGGGCTGCCCGCCGAGAACGCGGCCATCGCCAACAAGGTGCATCCCGCCCGCTGGACCGTGGAGAACATCGACTACATGCGCTCCCAGCTCAAGAAGATGGGCTTCAGCTACGACTGGCGCCGGGAGCTGGCCACGTGCGACGCCGACTACTACCGCTGGGAACAGTTGTTCTTCCTGGAGATGCTCAAGCGCGGCCTCGCCTACAAGCGCAGCTCGGCGGTGAACTGGTGCACCGGCTGCGAGACCGTCCTGGCCAACGAGCAGGTGGTGGACGGCGTGTGCTGGCGCTGCGAGCAGGAAGTGGTCATGCGCGAGCTGCCGCAGTGGTTCTTCCGCATCACGGACTACGCCGATGAGCTGCTGGCGGCGTGCGACGATCTCGCGGGCGGGTGGCCCGACAAGGTCCTCACCATGCAGCGCAACTGGATCGGGAAGTCCATCGGCGCCGAGATCCGCTTCCCGCTGGTGGACCGGGAGGGCGACCTCACGGTCTTCACCACCCGCCAGGACACCGTCTACGGCGCGACCTTCGTCTCGCTGGCGGCGGAGCATCCGCTGGCCCTGGAGCTCGCCCAGGGCACGCCGCAACAGCAGGCGGTCCGGGAGTTCGCCGCACAGGTGAAGCGCATGAGCCGTTCCCGGCGCGACGACGCGGACATGGAGAAGGAGGGCGTCTTCACCGGGTCGTACTGCGTCAACCCGTTCACCGAGGAGAAGATCCCCATCTACGTGGCCAACTTCGTGCTGATGGAGTACGGCACCGGCGCGGTCATGGCGGTCCCCGCCCACGACCAGCGGGACTTCGAGTTCGCCCGGAAGTACGACTTGCCGGTGCGCCCGGTGATCCATCCGGCCGGGGCCACCCTGGCGGCCGACGCCATGACCGAGGCCTTCGTGGCCGACGGGGTGATGGCCGACAGCGGCCCCTTCAACGGACTGGGCAGCGCCGAGGGCCGCGCCCGCATCGCCACCTGCCTGGAGGAGAAGGGTTGGGGCAAGGGCACCGTGCGCTACCGGCTGCGGGACTGGGGCATCTCCCGCCAACGCTACTGGGGCGCGCCCATCCCGGTGGTGTATTGCGACGGCTGCGGCATGGTGCCGGTGCCGGAGGACGAGTTGCCCGTCAGGCTCCCCACCAACGTGGAGTTTACCGGCGCCGGCGGCTCGCCGCTGGCGAGCCTCCCGGAGTTCCACGAGACCGCCTGTCCCTCGTGCAAGCGGCCCGCCCGCCGCGAGACCGATACCATGGACACGTTCGTGGAATCGTCGTGGTACTTCGCGCGCTACGCCTGCCCCGACGAGGACCGGCAACCGCTGGACCGGGCGCGGGCCAACTACTGGATGGCCGTGGACCAGTACGTCGGCGGCGTCGAGCACGCGGTGCTGCACCTGCTCTACGCGCGCTTCTTCACCCGGGTCCTGCGGGACATGGGCTGGCTGGCCGTGGACGAGCCCTTCAGCAACCTGCTGACCCAGGGCATGGTCATCAAGGACGGCGCCAAGATGTCCAAGTCCAAGAACAACGTGGTGGACCCGGACGAGCTGATCCAGCGCTACGGCGCGGACACCGCGCGCCTGTTCACCCTGTTCGCGGCCCCGCCGGAAAAGGACCTGGACTGGAGCGACCAGGGCGTCGAAGGAGCGCACCGTTTCCTCAACCGGGTGTGGCGCTTCGCCATGCGCCACGGCGAGCGCCTGACCGAGGTCGCGGCCGATGCCGGCGCCGAGCCGGCCGCCGACGGGCTCAAGGAACTGCGCCGGCGCATCCATTGGACCATCAAGAAGGTCACCGACGACGTCGAGCGATTCCACTTCAACACGGCCATCGCCGCCGTCATGGAGCTTCACAACGCCGTGAACACGTTGAGCGCGGAAGAGCTTCGACAGGACGGCAACGCGGCGCTGGCGAAGGCGGCACTGGAGACCGAGGTGGTGCTCCTGGCGCCGTTCGTCCCGCACGTGGCGAGCGAGCTGTGGCAGCGCCTGGGGCATCGCGAGTCCCTGGCGGAGGTGGCTTGGCCCGAGCACTCCGAGGCCGCCCTCGTGCAGGAGACCCGGCTCATCGTCGTCCAGGTGAACGGCAAGCTCCGCGGCAAGATATCGGTGCCGGCCGGCGCCGCCGAGGAGGACGTCGAATCGGCCGCGCTGGCGGACCCGAAGGTGGCGGGCTTCCTGGACGGCCGCTCCGTCAAGCGGGTCATCCAGGTGCCCGGCCGCCTGGTCAACATCGTGATCGGAGGCTGAGAGCTTGCACGGCCGGCGCGCCTTGCGGTTGGCGTTGGCGCTGGCGGCGGCGCTCCTGGCGGGCGCCTGCGGCTACCGGTTCGTGGGTCCCGGCACAGGATTGCCGGACGACGTCCGAACCGTCTACATCGAGCGTTTCCTCAACAAGACCCACGTCACCGGACTGGAGCACGGGGTGGGGCTGGCGTTGCGACGGGAGCTTGCCGGCGTGGAGCGGCCGCGGCTGGTGAAGCGGGCCGAGGACGCCGATGCGGTCCTCTCGGGAGTGATCCGCCACTACGGCACCCGGAACCTCTCGGTGGACGGAGCGGACCGGGTGTTTCAGTCGGAAGCCCGGCTCGACGCGGAGGTCACCCTGCGGCGGCGGTCGTCGCGGGAAGTCTTGTGGCCGCGGCAGGTGGTGCGGTTGCGGGAAGTCTACGCGGGTGCCCGAGGGGCCGTGGTCCCCGGTTCGGGCGAGTTTCTGCGCGACGCGATGGATGCCGCGGACGTGGGCCGTCTGAGCGACGCGGCGGTCGCGGAGAGTTCTCGGATGGCTGCGAGGGAACGGTTGCTGCTGCGGCTGGCTCGTGTCATCCGGCAGCGGATGGCGGAGGGGTTCTGACGGGTGCCTCGGCGGCGGTTTACGAGGAAGCGGCCTGATGCGCCGCCCGCGCCAACCGCGCCATCGTGCGCGAGGCGGTGTTGCGCTTGAGCACGCCCTTGAGCACGGCCTTGTCGAGCAGCCCGTTCACTTCCTTGATCTTCTCCGCGATGGCGTCGCGGTTCTTGCTCTCGATTGCCACCCGGGTCTTCTTGACCAGGGTCCTGACCCGGGAACGGAACGCCTGGTTGCGCAGATGGCGTTGCACGCTTTGCTTGTGCCGTTTGATGGCCGACTTGTGGTTCGCCAAGATATACCTCCTAGAGCCAGTGTCCTGTCACACCAATAGCGTCATGAATCTGCGGGTCCTTTTCGCCGTCGGCTGCGTTACGTCACCACCGGGCTTGACCCGGTGGTCTTCCTCGCGTGGTACCCGCCACTGCTCGTCATCGCGCCTTGCCGACGACGAAAATGCCCTCGCATCTTCACGACGCTATTGGTGTGACAGGACACTGGTCTGTGTAGCACCGCATGAGTGAGGAGTCAACGGCGAGAGAGCTGGGCCGGGTCGCGAAAGCCACGGGCATCGTGGGTTCGATGACCCTGTTGAGCCGTTTCTCGGGCCTTGCCAGGGACATCGTCATCGGGTACCTGCTGGGAGCGCGGAGTGCCGCCGACGCGTTCTTCGTGGCCTTCCGGATCCCCAACCTGTTGCGGCGGTTGACCGCGGAGGGCGCCCTGTCCGCCGGCTTCGTGCCGGTCCTGTCCCGGATCCTCGCCACCCAGGGGCGCCGGGAGGCGATCGAGGCAAGCCGCGTGATCGTGACCTTCGCGGTGGTCGTCCTCCTGGGGGTGACCGCCGCCGGCGTGCTCTTCCCGGCACCGTTGGCCTGGCTGTTCGCGCCGGGTTTCTCCGCGGCGCCCGAGAAGTTCTCCCTCACGGTCCGGCTGGTCCGCATCATGTTCCCCAGCATCTTCTTCGTGAGCCTCGTGGCGCTGTGCATGGGGTACCTGAACACGTTCCGGCACTTCCTGGCGCCGTCGCTGGCGCCGGTGCTGCAGAACCTGTCCATCATCGCGGCGGCGTTTCTGCTGATCCCGCTGCTGTCGCAGCCGGTCATGAGCCTGGCCTACGGCGTCCTGCTGGGCGGCGCCGCGCAGCTCGCGCTCCAGCTCCCCTTCCTGCGGCGGCACGGCTTCTCCTGGATGCCCAGCTTGAACTTCCGCGCTCCCGCGCTCTCCAGGTTTCTGCGGCTCATGGGTCCGGCGGTCATCGGTGCCGCCGTCTACCAGTTGAACGTATTGGTGAGCACGATCCTGGCCTCGTTGCTGGAGCCTGGGAGCGTTTCCTATCTGTACTATGCCGACCGTCTGCTGCAGTTCCCCCTGGGGGTGTTCGCCGTGGCCCTGGGTACGGCCGCGTTGCCGAGCTTCGCCTCGCTGGCGGCGCGTCAGGACGTCGACGGGTTGCGGACGACGCTCGGCTACTCGCTGCGGATGGTGAACTTCATTTCGCTGCCGTCCGCCCTGGGGCTGATGGTGGTCGCCGTGCCGGTGTTGTCCCTGCTGTTTCAACGGGGTGCGTTCGGGGCGGCCGACGTCGCGGCCTGCGCCCATGCGCTGATTTTCCTGGCCCTGGGCCTGTGGGGCGTCTCCGCCGCGCGCGTCCTCGTGCCCATGTTCCACGCCATGCAGGACACGAGGACGCCGATGCGGGTGGCGTTCTGGACCTTCGTGTTGAACTTCCTTCTGAGTCTGGCGCTGATGGGACCGGTGGAAACGCCGGGGGTGGGGAATGCGTTCGTGGCGGTGGTGGCGGCCCTCGGCGGAAGCATCGGGGTGCTGAGCCTGTCCTACGCCGGCCTCGCCCTGGCCAACTCGCTGTCGGCGACCTTCCAGTTCGCGGTGCTCTTGTGGCTTATGACGCGGCGGCTCGGGGGATTCGCCTGGGGCGACTACGGGTCGTCCTTCTGGCGCAATCTCGCCGCGGCGGTGGTCATGGCGGGGCCCCTTGCCCTGCTGGCGACACGCGTGCCGTTGGAATCGGCAACGCTGTTCGCGCAGATCCTGGGGTGCGTCGCGCTGCTTGCGGGCGGAGTGATGCTGTACGCTGCGGCCGCGAAGCTCTTGCACAGTCCGGACTGGCCGCTCGCCCGGAAGATGGGAATCTCCCTGATCGAGAGACTCCCCATCCTCCACGGGAAGAAGTGAGGTGACGTGGGTGCGTAAGCGTGTCCGCTTACTTCTTCATGGACTTTTCGAACGCGGCCTCTGCCTTGGCGGCGGCGCGCTCGGCGCGTTCCGCGGCGGCTGCGGCCTGTGCGGCGGCCTCGCCGGCCTTCGCCGCGGCGGCTTCAGCCTGCTTGGCTGCGGCCGAGGCCTTGTCGGCGGCAGCGTTCGCGCCCGAGCCCGCGGCCTCCGCCTTCTTGGTTGCGTTCTCCACCGCCTGGACGTTCACCTTGTAGTCCGGATGCTCGTGTTCGGGAATACAGCCGGTGCCGAGCAACGCGACGGCCGCCAATGCGACCGTGGATCTTCCGACCAAACTGGCGAATTTCGTTGAAAGCTTCACAGGTGCCTCCTTCTGGGACGCCAATTCGTCGGCGTCGCGTTAAGGGTGACGTGATTGCGCGGTATCTTAGCTCGTCTCTTCAAAAAACTCAACAGTTTGTTCTCAATTCCGGGCCGTAAAACGTCGGTGGGGGTTGATTTCTTCCGTTTTCGTCGCGTGGCGCCGGCGGATCTGATACACCCAAGTGAACCTGGACCCGGCGCCCGGTGTACTCCGCGTTCCGGAACGCGGGTCCCTGAAACGCCCACGCATGACCGACGACTCGATCCTGCCCAAGTTCGTCCACCAGATGGAGCGGATCCGCTCGTGCCTGGCATGGTCGCTGGCGGCGGTGCTGATCCCGTTCGTCGTGGGTTTCCTGCTCGCGCCGCACCTCTTCGAGGTCCTGGTGGAACCCCTCAAGAGCCGGCTTGATCCAGGGCAGAGCCTCATCGGCACCGGCGTGGCGGAGGTCTTTTTCGTCGAGATCAAGGTAGCGTTCCTGGCCGGAGTGCTCGCCGGAAGTCCGGTGATCTTCCTCCAGTCGTGGCGCCTGCTGGCGCCCGTGTTCGGCGCCGAGGACAAGACCGGCTACATGGCGGGCTTCGTCGGCGCCACCACCGTCTTCTTTCTTTCCGGCGCGGTCTTCTGCTACCAGACCGTGCTGCCGGTGGCGTTCCTGTACTTCCTCGACCAGTACGGGTCGCTGCAGGTCAACCCGGAGATCCGCGTCTCCGAGTACTTCTCCTTCTTCTTCCGCATCGTCATGGCCTTCGGCGTGACTTTCCAACTGCCGGTGTTCTCGTTCTTCCTGGCGCGGGCGGGCATCTGGAACCACCGCTTCCTGTGGCATCATTTCCGCTACGCCGTTCTGGCGATGTTCGTGCTCGCGGCCGTGCTGACTCCGCCGGACGTGGTCTCGCAGGTGCTCCTGGCGGGGCCGCTCATCGGCCTCTACCTCCTGAGCATCGGCGTGGCGTATCTGTTCGGGCGCAAACCGTAGGGCCCGCACGGCGCGGGCGCGCCCGGACCGCCTCAGTCCGCGTAGTCGGGCTCTTCCCGGTCGAGAATGCGTTTCAGGGCGGCGAAGTGGTGCAGGGCCGCCATGTTCTCGCCTTCGCCCCGTTGGCGTTGCAGCAGCGCGGCGGTCTCGCGCGTGATGCGCTGGAGCGGCCGTCCTCCCGTTTCCGCCAGGACCTGCACCTTGCAGGCGCGTTCCAGGAAGTAGAGCCGGTCGAAGGCCTCCGCGACGGTCCGGCCGGCGGTGATCACGCCGTGATTGGCCATGAAGAGCACGTTCTTGTCGCCCATCACCCGTGCGATGCGGTTCCCTTCCGTACGGTCGAGCACCAGGCCGTTGTAGTCTTCGAGGTAGGCGACGTCGCCGTCGAACCGGCTGCTTACCTGGTGCACCATCTCCAGGCGTCCGCCCTGGCGGCAGGCGATGGCGCTGGCGTAGGGCATGTGGGTGTGCAGCAGGCAGCGGAACCCCCGCGGGTTGGCCTGGTGCAGCGGCGCGTGAATATGCAGCGCCGTGGGCTCCACTTCGTGCGCGCCCTCGATGCGGTTGCCTTCGAAATCCACCAGCAGGAGGTTTCCGGCCGTCACTTCCGTCCAGTGCAGCGGATAGGGGTTCAGCAGCATCAGCTCGTCCTGGCCGGGCAAGAGCAGGCTGAAGTGGTTGTCGATCCCCTCGTGAAACCCGTACCGGACCGCGAGCCGGTACGCGGCCGCGAGATCCACCCGCGCCTGCCGCGCCGCTTCTCGATCGTACCACCGTGCTTCTTCGGGCTTCGCCACGTGTGCCTCCTTGTCGCCGGCCTCGGCTCATGTGTTGACGCAGGGCCGTGGAGGTGATTTGTAACAAATCGGCCGCGCGGCGCAAACGCATCGGGCAGGACCCCCGCCCGCGGCGCGCGCACAAGGCTGCCACTGCTCAGGCCGACCCAGGGTTCATCCATGCACACGCTCGAACAGCTCTACAGCAACTCGCTCGCGCTCCTCACGGACCTCTACCAGCTCACCATGGCGTACGCCTATTGGAAGTCCGGTACCGACTCGAAGGAAGCCGTGTTCCATCTCTCCTTCCGCGAGAACCCGTACCAGGGAGGCTTCGCGGTGGGTTGCGGGCTGGGACACGTGGTGGGGGTGCTCACCCGTTTCGGCTTCGACGCCAGCGATCTCGAATACCTGGCGCGGTTGCGCGGCAACGACGGCGAGCGGATGTTCGAGGACGCCTTCCTCGATTACCTGCGGGAGGCCCGCTTCGCCTGCGACGTGGACGCGGTGCCCGAGGGAACGGTCGTGTTCCCCCACGAGCCGCTGGTGCGGGTGCGCGGCCCCATCCTGCAATGCCAGATCCTGGAGACGGTGCTGCTCAACATCATCTGCTTTCAGACCCTCATCGCCACCAAGGCGGCGCGCGTGTGCCAGTCGGCCCGTGGGGAACCCGTGCTGGAGTTCGGGCTCCGGCGAGCCCAGGGTTTCGACGGCGCCCTGGCGGCGAGCCGGGCGGCCTACGTGGGCGGTTGCGCCGGCACCTCCAACGCCCTGGCCGGCAAGCTCTTCGACATTCCCGTCAAGGGCACCCACGCCCACAGTTGGGTGCTGTCTTTCAACGACGAGATGGAAGCCTTCGAGACCTACGCCGACGCCATGCCCAACAACTGCCTCCTGCTGGTGGACACGTTCGAGAGTCTGAACGGGGTGCGCAAGGCGGTGGAAATAGGGCGCAGGCTGCGGGAACGCGGCCACGAGATGGTCGGCATCCGTCTGGACTCGGGCGACCTGGCGTTCCTCAGCATCGAGGCGCGCCGCATCCTGGACGAGGGCGGTTTCCCGGACGCGGTGATCGTCGGCAGCAACGACCTGGACGAGCACCTGATCGCGTCCCTCAAGGAGGAGGGCGCGCGCATCAACGTCTGGGGCGTGGGCACCCGGCTCGCCACCGCCTTCGACCAGCCGGCCCTCGGCGGCGTCTACAAGCTGTCCTGCGTCCGTTCCGCGGGCAACGGCAACGAGTGGGTCAACAAGGTGAAGCTCTCGGAACAGGCGGTCAAGGTGTCGACGCCCGGCATCCTCCAGACGCGGCGTTTCCGCCAGGGCGACCGGTACGTGGCGGATGCCATCTACGACGAGAACCTGAGCGTCGCCGACGGCTGCACCGTCGTCGACCCCATGAACATGACCCGCCGGAAACACGTCGCCGCCGGCACCGAGTTCCACGACCTGCTGGTGCCGGTGTTCCGCGGCGGCGAGCTGATGTACGACGTACCCTCGGTGCACGCGGCCAGGGAGAAGACCCGGGCGGAGCTTTCGCGTTTCCACAACAGCATCAAGCGCCGGGTCAATCCGCACGAATATCCCGTCGGGCTGGAGGAGCGCCTCCACGAGATGAAGACCCGGCTCGTGCTCCAGGCCCGCGGCGACAACGGAGTGGCCAACCGGTGACGGCGGGCGGGACGCCGCTCCAGGGACCCTCATGAAAACGCTGGAACAGATCCGCGGCCTGACCGCGCAAGTGGGCCGGGAACGCCTCCGGTTCCTGGGGTTCATCACCCTGGCGCACCTCGCCATCCACTGGTTCATGCAGCTCATCACCATGCTCCTTCCCACCCTCAAGGCGGGCATGGGGCTCAACGACGTCCAGGTGGGCGGCCTGTCCTCCATGCGCATGTTCGGCCAGGCCGCCCTGGACGTTCCGTCCGGCATCATCGCCGACACCTGGGTGCGCCTGCGCGGGCTCATCGTGACCTCCTCGCTGGTGTGCATGGGTCTCTGCTACTGGGTGCTGGGGGCGTTGCCCGGGTACGGCTGGGCGCTGTTCGCCGTGGCGCTGCTGGCCACCGGGACCACCCTGTTCCATCCCGCGTCGGTGGCCTCGCTGTCCAACCGGTTCCCGGAGAGCCGGGGCACGGCCGTGGCGCTCTACGGCATGGGCGCTACCCTGGGCAACACCGTCACCTACCTGACCGTGGGCTTCCTGTTGGCCAGCTTCTCGTGGCAGGCCCTGGCGGAAAGCCAGCTCCTGGTGGCGCTGGCGTGCGCCGGCCTGGTGTGGCTGTACGGCGCGCGCATGTTCGAGGGCGACGAGGTGCCGACCAAGACGCCCAGGCCGTTCCAGGAGCTCAAGGTGCTCGCGCGGAACCCGGCGATCCTGGTGGTGACGCTGGTGCGGAGCTTCAATCAAATGGCGCGGCAGGTGGCGATTACCTTCCTGCCCATCTACATCGTCGAGCACCTGGGCCTGTCCAACACCGAGATGGGAATCTACCTGACGCCGATGGCGGTGTCGGGTCTCATCGCCCAGCCCATAATGGGCGTGCTGTCGGACCGGCTGGGCCGCAAGGTGGTTCTGGCGCCTTCGCTGGTGGCCCTTGGGCTCACCTATTTCCTGCTGCGATGGGCGCCCCCGGGCCTGGCGCTTGGGGCCGTCGTCTTCGCCATGGGGTTTCTCTTCTACACGGTGGCCAACGTGACCACGACGGTCGCGCTCGACGTGGCGGACAAGGAGAGCCAGGCATCCTCCTTCGGACTGGTGTCCCTGGGCACGCACATCCTGGTGGTTCCGGCGCCCACGCTGGCGGGATACCTCAGCGAGCGTTTCGGCATCATGGCGGCCTTCTTCTTCCCCGGCGTCTGCCTGCTTGTGGGCGCGTGCCTGGTCATTCCCCTGAGGCTGCGCAGGGATTGAAACGACAGTGTCCTACGCGACGTCATTTCCGGCTTCGCGGTTCGTCATTTCCGGCTTCGCGGTTCGTCATTTCCGGCTTCGCGGTTCGTCATTCCCGGCCCCGGTTCGTCATTCCCGCGAAAGCGGGAATCCAGGCGGGGTGGGGCGGGGCAAGGAGGCGCCACACCCCCACCCATGGATTCCCGCTTTCGCGGGAATGACGAACCGGGGGGGCCGGGAGTGACAACCGGGGGGCAGCAACGACAACCGGGGCGCAGCAACGACAACCGGGGCGCAGCAACGACAACCGGGGCGCCGCAACGACGAACCGGGGCGCCGCAACGACGAACCGGGGCGCGGCAACGACGAACCGGGGCGCGGCAACGACGAACCGGGAGGCGGCAACGACGAACCGGGGGGCCGCGAATGATATCGCAGGCGAGGAGCCACCCCGCACAAGACTTGTAACCTGCCGGTTCATGTGACTAAGTTTCTCACGTCAGTGACGGGTAACCCAGACCCCACGGGAGGTTTGTCATGAGCGAGATTACCGTTGTCGATGCAGACGGCCACCTGATCGAGTCCATACCCGAGATGGCCGAATACATGGTGGCGGACGCCAGGGAATACGCGCTGCATCCGCCGCGGAACCGCGCCGGAGTGTTCCCGTCCATCGACGGGATGCACTACCCGGAGACCGAGGAGATGACCGCGGAGAGCCGCGTCCACCCGGTGCGGGCCAGCGACGAGCGCGCGGGCTCGGGCGAGGACATCTTCGAGTTCGTCAAGAAGGCGGAGATCACGGACTCGGTCCTCTACGCCACCGAGGGGTTGTCCCTGGGCTTCATCCAGCAGCCGAGCTACGCGGTGAAAGTGTGCCGCGCCTACAACGACTACGTGACGGAACGCTACCGCGGCATCAGCAAGCGGCTCCATCCCATCGCGCTGCTGCCCATGCAGGACCCCAAGGCCGCGGCCGCGGAGCTGCGCCGGTGCGTGAAGGAGCTGGGACTGCTGGGCGGCATGCTTCCCTCCACGGGCCTGGGGCTGCATCTCGGCCACGAGTTCTACGCGCCCGTCTACGAAGAGGCGGCGGAGCTGGGCTGCGCGCTGGGCATCCACGGCGGTTCCAACCGCGGCGTGGGCCTGGATTCGTTCAGCAGCCGGTTGGGTTCCCGGCTGTTGCATCACCCGGTGCCGCTGATGATCGCGCTGGTGTCGTTCATCTACCACGGCTGGTTCGACCGCTACCCGACCCTCAAGGTGGCGTTCCTGGAGGGCGGGTGCGCCTGGCTCACCTGCATCGCCGACCGCATGGAACGGGACGCGGAGCTGGAAGGGCTGTCGTGCAAGCCGCTGCCCGAGTACATCGCCAGCGGGCAGATCCTCATCGGCTGCGAGGGCAACGACGCGAGCCTGCCGTACCTGGCCCGGCGCGTGGGCATCGAGCCCTTCGCCTACTCCTCGGACTATCCCCACGAGGTGGACCTGCCCGCGGCCCGGAAGATGATCGAGGAGACGCGGGGCCACACGGAGCTGTCGGAAGGGGACAAGGTCGCCGTCCTTGGAGACAACGCGCGCCGCTTCTACGGCCTCGACTGAGGCTCCGCCGTTCGCCCGCGGCTGGCGCGAGATCGTTCATCTTTCCCGCGTCACCAAGCGCTTCGGCGAGCGGGTGGCGGTGGACGAGCTGACCCTGACCGTCCCCGCGGGGGTCTGCTTCGGCCTGCTGGGTCCCAACGGCGCGGGCAAGACCACGACGCTCCGGATGATCTACGGCGTCACCCTGCCCACCCAGGGGGAGGTGCGCGTCTTCGGCATGGACGCCGTGCGCCACGTGCGCGCGGTGCGGCGGCGGCTGGGCGTGACGCTCCAGCAGAACGTGCTCATCGAGACCATCTCGCCGCGCGCCAACCTCACCGTCTTCGGCCGCTACCACCTCATGGACGGCGCCGCCCTGGCGCGCCGGGTGGACGAGTTGCTCGACTTCCTGGAACTGCGCTCCCACGCGGACGTGCCGGTAAACAAGCTGTCCGGCGGCTACCAGCGCCGGCTGGCCGTGGCCCTGTCGCTCATGAACCGCCCGGAGCTGCTGATCCTCGACGAGCCCACCACGGGACTCGACCCGGCGGTGCGGCTGGCACTGTGGACGCGGGTGCGCGAATTGCGCCGGCGCGGCACCACCGTGCTACTGACCACCCACTACATGGACGAGGCCCAGCGGCTGTGCGACGTCGTCGCCATCATGTCCGCCGGTGACGTCATCGTCCAGGGCGCGCCGGAGGCGCTCATCGAGCGCTACCTGGCGCGCGAGACCGTGGAGCTGGACGCCACCCCCGAGGAGGAATACGCCCTCCTGCGCGGCCTCGACGAGAGCCCGCCGTGCTACCGCGCCGGCAACCGCACCATGCTCTACACGGACGACGCCGGCCCGCTGCTGGAGCGCATCCGCCGGCGCGCGGGTTTCGAGGACCGCGCGATGGTGGCGCGTCCCACGAACCTGGAGGACGTCTTCCTCTCCCTCACCGGCACGCGCCTCGAGGACGACGGGTGACCCTCTCCTGGCGGCACGCCCTGTCGGTGTGGCGGCGCAACGCCACCATGTACCGCCGGACCTGGAGATGGAACATCCTGCCGAACTTCTTCGAGCCGGTGCTGTACCTCGTCTCCCTCGGCGTGGGCCTGGGCGCCTACATCACCACCATGGGCGGCACCTCCTACATCCAGTTCCTCGCGCCGGGGCTCGTATGCGTGGCCGCCATGAACGGCGCGAGCTTCGAGGTGACCTACAACATCTACGTGCGCATGAACATCGAGAAGGCCTACGACGCCATGCTCACCACCCCGATCCAGCCGGTGGACGTGGTGGCGGGCGAATTGCTGTGGGCCATGACCCGGTCGTGCATGTACGGGCTGTGCTTCGCCCTCGTAGTGGCCGTGGCCGGGCTCGCACCGCTGCCGCAGGCTCTGTGGGTGCTGGCGGTGATACCCCTCACGGGCCTCCTCTTCTCGGCCATCGGGCTGACCTTCACCCTGCGCATCGCCACCATCGAACTCTACAGCTTCTACTTCACCCTGTTCCTGACGCCGCTGTTTCTCTTCTCGTCGGTCTTCTTCCCCCTGGAGGAACGCCTGTCCGCGTCCTGGCTCTGGGTCGCCGAGTGCCTGCCGCTACTGCACCCCGTCAGGCTCGCCCGCGCCGCGTTCCACGGCCAGCCGTCCGCCACGCTCATCTGGGACGTGGTCTACATCCTGGGCCTCTCCACCGCGCTGGTGGCCTACGCCACCCGCCTGATGCGGCGCAGGTTGACCCAGTGACGATGTAAACCCAAGTCGACGGGACCCCGGTTACGCGGGCTGTATCAAGACGATCCGGGCCGCGGCCTCTTGCAATGTCATTCCCGCGAAACAGGCTGAGTCAAAACTCCGCTCGGACACGCAATGGCACCCACTCCCCGAAGTCGTCATTCCCGCCTTCGCGGGAATGACTCATTGGGGTGTGGCGGGATTCCGTAACTACCAGAAGTCATTGAACAAGATTTTGTTTTCATATCAATGACGATGCGGGCTGTAGCGGGCTTCTGTAACTGGCTGAATCACTGAACAAGCTCATGCGCCGCCGGCGCCGCGGTACAGCGATGACTCCTTGTAGCGTCCGATGAAGAAGCGGGCGAGTACGCCGACGGCGGCGGTGGCGGGTATCGACAGCAGCATGCCGACGAAGCCGAACAGGGTGCCGCCGGCGAGCAGGCCGAAGACCAGCCACAGCGGATGGACGGCGATGCGGTTGCCCATGACCCGCGGGGTCAGCACGTAGTCGGCCAGGAGCTGACCCGCGAGGAAGATCCCCAGGACCACGGCGACGGGGATCCATTCCGGCCAGAACTGCAGGAGGGCGACCCCCATTGACGATAGCAGCCCGAAGAGCGTTCCCACGTAGGGGATGAAGGACAGCGCCCCTGTGGCCAGTCCGATGGTGAGCCCATAGTCCAGCCCCGCCAATGAAAGGGCGATGCCGTAGAAGGCGGCCAGCGCGGCGCAGACGATGACGGAGCCGTGGAGGAATCCCTTCAGCACCACGTCGATGTCGCGCATGATCCCGCGCACCGCGTCGGCGTGGTCCCGGGGCAGCCAGTCGTCCACGGTCCGGACGATGCCGGGCCACTGCCGCAACACGTAGAAGGTGGTGAGGGGGGTGATGGTCAAGAGGGTGGCGACGTTGACCACCGCGGCCCCGCCTCCAAGAACGCCCTTGAGCAGCGCCAGTCCCAGGGCGGTGATTCGCTGCAGGTTCCCGGCCATGGTCTGGTGCAGGCCTTCGGGCTGGTCGGCCCCGATGGCGTTGAGCGCCCGGTTCAGGAGCGGGCCGACGGCGTCGACGAGGCGCGCCACGAGGCCGGGAAGCCGCTGGAGCAGGTCCGCGGCCTGTCCCGCCACCGGCGGGATCAGCAGCAGCAACAGCACCAGTCCGACGCCGAAGAAGCCGGCGCCGATGAGCACGGTGGACGCGGTGCGGGAGCAGCCGCGCCGTGCCAGCGCGGTGGCGGCCGGGTCCAGGGCGTAGGCGAGGGCGATGCCCAGAACGAAGGGAAAGAGGATGGCGCTCAGGAGCCAGACCAGCAGCAGCGCGATCGCCAGCACCAGGAGCCAGGACAGGGCTTGTGAGCGAGCGTCCATGCCGGTCACTCCGCGGCCGGGTCCCGGAGCCGCCACCCCTTGGCGGCACAGAGACGCGCCACTTCGCGTTCCAGCGCTTCGATGTCGTCACAGGGAACGATCACCGACGACGCCCGGTGGTCCAGCGCGCCGCCAGCGAGGCGGTCGGACCATCCTTCCGATCCCTGGAGCACGTAGATGGGGCGGCCGTGGATCCATCCGAAGCAAAGCTCCGAGAGGGTGCCGGCCCCGCCGCCCACGGCGACGATGAAGTCGCCGGCCAAGGCCGTCAGCACGTTGCGCGCATGGCCCAGGCCGGTGGGGATCACGACATCGCACCAGGGGTTGGCCGAGCGTGCGTCGGTGCCGGGCATGATCCCGACGGTGAGGCCGCCGGCCCGCGCGGCTCCTCGGGAGGCGGCTTCCATGACCCCGCCGCGACCGCCGGTGATCAGGGTGACGCCGCGCCGCGCGAGCATCTCGCCGGCCTGCTCGGCCAACGCCAGGTTTTCGTACGAGGCGTCGGAGTCGCCGATCAGCGACGCTTGCGCGAAACGTCCGGCGCCGGTGGTCATGAGTCCATTCCCGTCGCCCGTACTTGAGGGGGCGTGTTCGGCCGGCGCGCTTGCAGGCGCGTGTTTCCCCGCCTCGCGCGGCGCCGGCGGCTCAGTCCAGCAGGTAGCCGAACTTCTCGCGCGCCTTGCGGACCACGTCCGGGGCGGGCGCGTTCACCGGGGGGTACTTGTCGAACCACTCGAAGGGACGGCAGGCGTCCACCACCACGCGGGAGTTGGTGAGGTCCTGGACCTTGCGCTGATCCGGCGTCACCCGCGGGTCGGCGGGGGAGGTGCGCATCTTCCGCAGGATCTCGATGGAGGTCTCGGGGTCGGTGCGCGTGAGCATGGCCCAGATCAACTCGTCGAGGTTGGACACGTCGACGTCGTCGTCCACCACGATGACGAACTTGCAGCCGTACACCACCGAGCCGCAGGAGGATGCCAGCACGCCCGCCTGCCTCGCGTGCCCCGGGTAGCGCTGCTTGATGCCGATGCCGTGCAGCAGGCGCGAGGCGCCGACCTCGTGGCACCACACCTGGGTGACGTCGGGGACGCCGGCGTTGGCCAGCTCGTGCTTGAGCATGGCCGAGCGCATGATGGCGCGGTAGCGGGCCATCTCGTCGGAACCGGCGCCCAGCGGCGGCACGCCGAGGATGATGGGGTCGTTGCGGTGGTAGATGGCGCGGATGTCGAGGGTCGGCTGCTCGCTGGCGCCGCCGGCATAGTAGCCGGTCCATTCGCCGAAGGGGCCTTCCACGGCGCGCTTGTCCTGGGTCAGGAAGCCTTCCAGCACGATCTCCGCGTTGGCCGGGATGGGCAGCCCCGTGACCTTGCCGCGCACCACCTCCACGGGGGTGCCGCGCAGTCCGCCGACCACGTCGAACTCGCACACGCCGTAGGGGAACTCCGTGCCCCCCACGAAGAACGACATGGGGTCGCTGCCCACCACCAGCGCCACGGGCATGGGCTGTCCCTTGTCGAAGTACTTCTTGCGGTGCATGTAGGCGTGCTTGCCCGGCACGAACAGCAGGCTCACCGACTTCGGGTCCTGCACCATGGCGCGGTAGGTGCCGACGTTGATCCAGCGCTCGTCCGGGTCGATGGTGACGCAGAAGCAGCCGGTGCCGATGTAGCGGCCGCCGTCGTCCCGGTGCCACTTGGGAGTGGGGAACTTCATCACGTCGACGTCGTCGCCGGTGAGGATGTTCTCGAACACCGGTCCGTCGTCCACCACCACGTGGGGCAGGCGCCGCTGCACCTTGATGTAGTGGTCGAAGAAGGCCTGGCTCAGCTCCTGCTTGGTGAGGTGGTCGGGAAAGCCCAGCGTCATGTTCCGGCGCTTGCCGGCGAAGGCGTTGATCAGGACGCGGAACCCCTTGGGACAGCCGGGGACGTCGTCGAACAGCACCGCCGGCCCGTCGTCCTCGCGGATCACCGCGTCGGCTGCCAAGCCGATGTCCTCCTCCCAGCTCGCGCCGGTCACGGTGCGCAGCTCGCCCAGGGCGTCGGCCCGGGCCATCCATTCGCGGAGGTCGTGGTAGGGGAGTCGGGCTTCCATGGTTTCGGTCGTGGACATGTACGGTTCCCTCACAGGTGGTTTTCTCAGGCGGCCATGGACTTGATGCGTTCCACTGCCTCGTCCACCAGGTCGTCCGTGGTCTCGTTGGCGCCGACGATGCCGACGCGGGACATGCCCGTGAACCAGGAACGGTCCAGGTCGTCGACCTTCTCGATGCGGTGGACGTTGTCGTTGAACGCCCGCGCCACCTCCTCCATGCGGTTGGTCATGCCCTCGGTCCAGCCGAAGATGACCACCGCCTCCACGTCGCGCGCCAGCTCCTCCACCTTGGGCAACCGCTGCAGCGAGTCGATGCAGGCCGTGTTGCGGATGCGCACGTTGGCGAAGCGTTCGAGGATCCGGCTCATGATCCCGGTGTAGCTCTCCATCCAGAAGGTGGTCTGGACGATGACGCCCACGGGCTCGAAGCGGGTCAGGCGGATGTCGGCGACGTCCTCCTCCTTCTCGACGATGAACACCTCCCGCTCCTTCTCCCTGGCGATGCCCATGAGGCGTGGGATGCCGTGATGCGAGCGGCTGCTCAGGATCACCAGGTGGCAGCCCTGGTCCAGCAGCTCCAGCTCGGCCTCCTCCTGTTGGATCACGAACGGGCAGGTGGCGTCGGCCAGCAGCTCCAGGCCCTGCTCCTTCGCCTGCCTGCGGATCTCCGGCGGCGCGCCGCGCACGCCGTAGATGAGCTTCTCGTCCTTGATGGAGTCCATGTCGTTGGTGGAGCGGATGCCTTCCTCGTCCTCCAGCGACTTGAAGGCGATGAAGTCGTTCTCGGGTCTCAGGGACCACACGGCGATGCCGTCGCCGTATTTCTCCACCATCTTCTGGTGCACGGCCCCGGCCCGGTGCACGCCCACGCACAGACCCGACGGCGGAATCCCCTTGGTACCCTTGAAGTCGACCTTGACCACTTCCATGAGAGCCTCCTCTGCTGACGTGCGGAATGTTCGCAAATCGGTGGGCGTTTTTCAATCCCATGTCCTCTCCGTTCAACCTCATGTCCTCTCCTCCTCCGGCATGTGGGGTGCGGTTCGCGCGAAATCTCGTGAAAATGTCGAATGGACGTTCGCCGGCGGGTTCGCGTACTTGACATATTTTACCGATCGTGTAAAAAGCTTCTGTTTTGAGACCGATCATGCCTAATCTGTTTTCTTTGAAGCATGTCCCGTCCATGATCAGGATGTCAGGGACAGGATGGCGCGGGTGGCGCCGCAACGGCGCGACAGCGTTAAGCCGCTTCTGGCGCGCGTCCCGCGCGATGGCCGCCTTGGAGAGCGTCTTCTACCTGGGTTTCATGACCATGACCGTGGGCGGCGTGTTCGAAGTGGTGAACACCGTGTTCGTCAAGGACATCCTCGAGCGTGCGGCCTACGCGGTGGCGCGAGACAACGCGTTGCGCGGCGCGCCGGCGGACACCCCGGCCCAGTTGATCGCGCGCGCCCAGGCGGCCGTCCGGGCCGAGGTGGGGGACCGGTTGGATCCCCAACTGCTCCGCATCCGCATCGCGGTCTATGACGACCCCTCGACGATGCTCCGCGACGAGTTGTCGGAGGGCCCCAACGCGGCCTTGGGCGGAGACGCCGGCAACATGGTGGTGGTACGCCTGGGTTACGTCCCGGACACCCTGCTTGGCCGGATTCAACAGGCGCTCATTTCCGGCGGCGCTTTCCAGGTGCTCGCCGTGGCACGCAACGAACGTACGGTGGGGTTGGGCCCCTGACGGCCAACAGGCTGCAATGAAGACCTTTCTGGACGCGACGAAAGCCTTCTCGAACAAGCTGACGGCCCGGTTCCCCGCCGCGCTCCTGTCCTGGGTGCGGGACCGGCGCGGTTCGGCCGGCGTCGAGTTCGTCCTTGGCACGGCCGTCATTGCCATGACGACCGTCGTCGGATTGGACCTGTACCGGATCGCGGCGGCGCAGTCGGCGACCTTGCGGGCGGCCGTCACCGTGGCGGACTACGTCTCGCAGGAGACGGCTCCGACCGCCGCGGCCATCGACGATCTGTCCAGGTTCTCCTATGTCAACGAGATCGCCCTGCCCGCGCATGCGGTGTTCGTGGTATCGGCGGTGAGCCGTGCCGCGGTCACCGACGAGGAGCCGGACCCTCCGGCCCTGGTACGGTGGAGCCGCATGGCCGTCCTGGCTGAAGACGTCGACCCATCCGAGGTGGACCTGAGGGAGGGCTGCGGCCGGCTGGGCTTGTTGGAGGACGGGGAAGCGGCGGTCCAGAAGGACCTGGAGATGGCCCCCGGCGAGATGGTGGTCGTGGTCGAGGTGTGCGTCGAGCTCTTGCCCGAGTCCTTCACGGGCGGCCGGTTCTTCGCCGCGAACCTGTACCCGACCCGCTTCTACCAGCATCAGGTTCTCCCCGTACGCGGCGCGAGCCTGCCGCCGGAGCCCGCGTGATGGCCGATCTCATGACCAAGGCGCGGCATGGCCTCGAGCGTGTGCGCGCGGCCGCGAGGCGGTTTGCCCGGGACACGTCCGGGACGGTCGGAGTCGCCTCCATCATGCTGACCGTGATGGGCGTCACGGGCACCGCGTTCCTCAGCGACCACATGGTGCTGCTCCATCAGCGCGACATTCTGAGGGCCGCCGCGTCTGCCGCGAGCATTGCGACGACGCGCGAGATGGGCAAGCTGCCGGACGACCTGACCGCGGCGGAGCTGACCGCGCAACTCGAGCCCATGGCGGAACGCTATGTTCTGGCCAACCTGCCCGAAGGACTTCGCGAGTCGGCGGAACCCACGCTGGTGTTGACCCTTACGCCCGACCGTGAGGCCGGTCTCGTCGGCGTCGCCGCATCCGCCGATCTCGGCGGTGCGATTTTCGGCCGGCACATGTGGGGCGCGGTCGTCGAGCGGACGGTTGCCCAGAGCGGTGCCGAGCGCGTGGTCATCCCGGTCGATCTCGTGCTGGCCATCGACGTCACCGGCTCGATGAACGCGAGCATCCACGCCAGAGGGGAAGGGTCCGAAGCGGACCGGCGGATCAACGTCGTCCGCAACGCGGCGCTGACCCTGATCGAGGCTCTGTACGACCAGGGAGGAGGCGAGACCGGACACGTATCCATCGGGCTCGTGCCGTTCAACACCACCGTCAACGTGGGCCCGGAGCGGCTGGGCTGGGTGAGTGACCTCGGGCAGGGGCACAAGGTCATCCCCGAGAGGTTCGGCCCCTGGCGCGGCTGCATCGAGAACCGCGTCATGGCGAACGACCTGGACCTGTCGCTCGTAACCCCGGACGTGAGCCCCTTCACCTCGTGGTTTGCCCCGAACACGCTGGAATTCCGCAAGGCGGAGCGCGATGCCATTGCCGCGGAGGTCGGCGAGGACGTGGTCGGCGAGAACGACTGGCCCGCCGCCGAGGAGGGCTCGGAGGAAACCACGGAAGAGGTCACGGAGACGACGGCCACGGAGACCACGGAGACCGCGGAGGTGGATGAGGTCGAAGAGGACCCGTACGCGGACTACACCTTCGGTCCGCACTACGGTTGCCCGCTGGACCGGATCATACCGCTTACGAATGACCGCACCGCCGTCGAGCAGGCCGTGACGGGTTTGGTGCCGTGGTGGGGCGGCGGCACCATGTCGCATCTCGGCGTCGTCTGGGGACGGCGGCTCCTGGCGCCCGAGTGGCGCACCGCCTGGGGCCTGCCGCGGGACCGGGCGGAGTCGGGCAGGCAGAAGGTGCTGGTGTTCCTGACGGACGGCGTCAACGACGCCTACGACAACCGCGGCACTTATCCCGGAGACTACCGTCACGGGAGCTATTCCCGGACTCAGTACACCTCGCAGTACACGGGATACGGCCGCTCCGGCACCGGCACCGTCGAGGAAGGCTATCGGACGGGGACCCGCCTCAGCGGTCTGACCAACGACGCCGATGAACGCGACGTCCTGAATGCCGTTCTGGCGTCCGCCTGTGATCTCGCGAAGGCGGACGGGATTTCGGTGTTCACCGTTTCGGCCGTGCCCCGGGGCCATCCCAGGGAGACCGAGCTGAGCAACCGGCTCACCGCGTGTGCGACTTCCGCGGACCATGCCTTTGTCGAAAACAACGACCCGGAGGGCATGAAGACCGCGTTCCGCCAGATCGGCCGCATGGTGGCGGGATTCCGCAGGACGATGGAAGTGGTGTCCGGGTCTTGAAGCCACGCGGACGCGGTCCGGCGAGACCACCGTCCGGTGGGTCACGCTTCGTGTCGGGCAGTTTTTATCGATTGGGTACAATACAGGCCGTTCCTTTCGAGGAACCAGAGAAGGAGGAAAGAGACATGATAGTGGTCAAGCGGTTGTTGGGCTGTCTGTGGCGGTATCTTCGGGGCACGCGGGCCATGGCGGCCATGGAATACGCCATCGTCGTCGGCGTGGTCGTCGTGGGGGTCGGAGCGGCGGTGGTGGCGTTTCAGGAGCAGATCCAGGACCTCATCGAGGATGTGACGGCGGACATCGGCGAAGATGGGATGCGCGATACCATCGAGCAAGCGCAGGACGACAACTGATGGCGCCAGGCTTGCCGGGAGGACACGGCTGCGTTCTCCCGGCGGCCCGCCTTGGTTGGGAGATATAGTGGCCGGGAGGTGTGGCATGCTCCGCGCCGACAGCTTCGGACGCGTCCTGTACCGCCTGAGCGTGGCGTGCGTGGTCGCCGTCGCGCTTGACGCGGGCGGCCAGGGCCGGGAGGCGCGCGCGGACGCCGCGCTGAACCTCCACGTGGGCCAGAGCCGGATGATCCGGCTCGACAAGCCGGTGGTGTCGGTGTTCGTCGCCGATCCCGCGACGGCCGACGTGCAGGTGGTGGCGTCACGGGTGCTGTTCGTGTTCGGCAAGGCCGCCGGCCGCACCTCGTTGGCGGTCCTCGCAAGCGACGGCGCCCTGGTGGCGCGCTGGAGCGTCACCGTGGCCCTGGACGTCGGGCCGGTGCGTTCGGCCCTGTCGGAGGACCCGGAGTTCCGCGACCTGGAGGTGCGTCCGTGGCGCCAGGGGGTGGAGCTACGCGGCGCGGTGGCGTCGTCGGAAGCGGCCGACCGGGCGCTGCAGTTGGTGAAGGCGGCCCTTCCGGAGAAGGCGGTGGTGGTGAACCGGATGTCGGTGTCCATCTCGCAGCAGGTGAACCTCGAGGTGCAGATCGCCGAGGTGCAACGGAGCGTGAGCGAGTCCCTCGGCATCAACTGGGAGGCGTTCAGCACCAGTCCGGAAGGAGTGTTGGGATTTCGCGTGGGACGCCTGATCGTGGGCGACCGGCCCCCGGGGGCGCTCTTGCCCGAGGGTCAGGCGGCGGTGCTGTCGGGCTCCCTGCGCCGCCCCAAAGGGTCCGTCTCGGGGTTGATCGACGCGCTCGCCAGCGCGGGGCTGGCCACCGTGCTGGCCCGGCCCAACATGACCGCGGTCTCGGGTGAGACCGCGAGCTTTTTCTCCGGCGGCGAGTATCCCTTGCCCGTCGGCGTCGACGAGAACCGCATCTCCTTCGCGTTCAAGAAGTACGGCGTGCTGCTCGACTTCGTGCCGACGGTGATCGACAGCCGGCGGATCTCGCTGAGCGTGCGTCCGGAAGTGTCCCAGCGGGTGGCCACCGACTCGCTCCGAATACTCGGCACGGAGATACCGGTCATCGACGTGCGGCGCGCGGAGACGACTATCGAGGTGGGGAACGGCGAATCCATCGTCATCGCCGGACTCTACCGCAACCAGGGCGATTCGATAGAGGGCGGGGTGCCCGTGCTCAAGGACGTCCCCGGGGTGGGGGCGCTGTTCGGCCAGCGCACCGCCCGCTCGTCGTCGACGGAGTTGATCGTCGTGGTCACGGCGCGTCTCGTGGCGCCGACGCGCGCGCGCGCGGAGCGCCGGAAGAGCGGCCTGACGGGCCTCCGCGCCGAGGGTTACCATTACTGAGCGGAAGTGTGACGGGAGACGGGGCCATGGGCGCGAGTGCACGAATGGGGCGCGGGGTGTGGCGGCTCGGGGCAGCGGCCTGGCTGGTGCTGTGCGGTTGCTCGGGTTCGGCCATCGATGCCGGGCACGCGAGGCGCGGTGCCGCGCCCGCGGCCGCGGCGCGGGCGGCGGTCGAAGCGCGGCTCTCCCTCGAGCGCGGCCGGGCCTACCGCGTGCTCAACGTCGAGGCCGGCGCGGGACCCGTCCCGGCGAGCGCCGGCGGCTCCTATCACGAGGCCTACCGGCGGTGGAGCGCGGGGGAAGTGCGGCCGTTGCCGAAGAGCAGCACGACGGCCCAATAGTCCCGCGTACAGCCGATGAACGAAGAGGAACAGAACGTCTGCGCGTTCGGCGTGGACGCCGATACCGAGCGCGTCCTGCGCGAGGCGTTGGACGGCCACCCGGAGGCGAAGGTGCATCGCGGCAACATGGCGGCGGCCATCAAGCATCTCACCGGGTCGTCCTCGCCGCGGGTCGTGATCGTCGACCTCGACGGGACCCGGTTCCCCGCCGGCAGCATCCACGAACTGGCCGGCGTGTGCGAGTTCGGCACCTGCGTGATCGCCGTGGGTTCCAACGATACCGCGCGCCTGGCCCGGGAGCTGCTCTCCACCGGCGTCAGCGATTACCTGCCCAAGCCCTTCTCGATGCACGAGGTGCGCGAGGCGGTGGTGGCGGCGTTGGCCGGCGACGGCGCGGCCGCGCGCCTGCACGCCGGCCGGGTTATCGCCTTCGCGGGCTGCGGCGGCGGTTGCGGCGCCACCACGCTGGCCGCGGTGACGGTGCAGGCCGCGGCGGCACAGGGCAGCTACGTGGCGGCGCTGGACCTCGCGCGGACGTTCGGCGCGCTGCCGTGGATGCTCGACGTCGAGCCCCCCGCGGGACTCGACGAGTTGTTCGGCGTGATCGCGCAGGGGAAGGCGTCGGCGGCGGAAATGGTGGACTCGCTGGGGGTGGCCCCGGCGCCGCGAATCTCCGTCTACGGTTACCGGACGGGGGAGGGGGTGGCGCCCGCGCCCAGCCCCGCCGCGGTCCAGTGGCTGACCGAGCACCTCGCCAACCGCTGCCACCTGGTGGTGGTGGACGGGATGTCGGACGCCGATACCCTGTTCGCGGTGCTCGGCAACGCGGACGAGCGGGTGCTCGTGTACGAGCCCACCCTGGCGAGTCTCAACCACCTGACGCACACCCTGGCGCTGCTGGGCCAGGAGCGTCAGGTCATGCTCGTGGAGAACCACACGCGTGCGCCCAAGAGCGCGCTTGCGCCCAAGCAGGTGCGCGACGCGCTGGCCGGACGCCAGCCCGACCTGGCCCTTCCGTTCGAGCCCAGGCTGCCGGCGGCGGCGGATCGCGGCAAGCCCGGAGAATCGCTCGGAAAGAAGTTCCGCAAGGGCCTCGACCACCTGGTCGAGAGGCTCGCCCGGCCGGTGGTGTCGCTGGCCGAGGTCCCGTTCGAGCCGTAGCGTGAGCGCCGCGGAGCGGAGTCGAAGGGCGGCGGCACAGGGCCTTCCGGTCTCCGGATGAGACCTTTCCGCCTGGAGAAGAAAGGGATGCGATGGCAGTGAGGTCTTTCGGACGCCGTCCGAAGAAGCTCGAGGACGCCAACGGGCAAGGCAGCCCCGCGGTCCCGGCGGAGCCGGCCCCGGCGGCGCCCGCCAGCCCCGCGGTGCCGGCGGCGTCGGGACGTCCCCAGACTGGCGATGCGGTCATCGCCGAGGTCGCGGCGCGGGTGCATCCGGTGGTCGCCAAGGCGCTCGACATGTCCCAGGCGGCGAAACTCAGCCCCGAAGCGCTGGCCGCGCAACTGATGGCGTTTCTCGAGACCGAGGAGGCCGGTGTCCCGGAGCTGACCCCTCTCGACCGACGGCGGGTGGTCGTCTGCCTGATCAACGACATCAAGGGCCTGGGGCCCCTGGAGCCGCTGTTCCAGGACTCGACCATTTCCGACATCCTGGTGAACGGCATGCGCTCGGTCTACGTGGAGCGCCGCGGCCGGCTCGAGCCCGTGGACGTGCGCTTCCGCGACAACCAGCACCTGCTGCGCATCGCGCACCGCATCGCCGGCTGGGTCGGACGGCGCGTGGACGAGGCCAGCCCCATGGTCGACCTCCGGCTGCCGGACGGCAGCCGGGTCAACATCATCATCCCGCCGCTTGCCATCGACGGCCCCAGCATCTCCATCCGGCGGTTCCTGATGACCGGCGGCACCCTCGACGACCTGGCCGCCAACGGGATGTTCTCGCCGGCCATGGCCGGGCTGCTCCGCGTCGCGGTCAAGGCGCGGCTCAACGTGCTCATCTCCGGCGGCACCGGAGCGGGCAAGACGACGCTGATGAACACCCTGTCCCGCGAGATCAGCCAACGGGAGCGGCTGGTGACCATCGAGGACGCGGCCGAGCTGCAGCTCCAGCAGCCTCACGTCGTGCGCCTGGAAACGCGCACCATGAGCGCCGAAGGCACCGGCGAGGTCACCATGCGCTCGTTGTTGATCAACGCCCTGCGGATGCGCCCCGATCGCGTCATCGTCGGCGAGGTGCGCGGCGCGGAGGCGATGGAGATGCTGCAGGCCATGAATACCGGTCACCCGGGATCGATGTGCACGATCCACGCCAACAACGCCCGCGACGCGCTCACCCGGCTCGAGAACATGCTGTTGATGGGCGCGGTCAACATGCCGCTGTCGGCCATTCGCCAGCAGGTGGCCTCGGCCGTCGACCTGGTCGTGCAGGTCACCCGCCTGCGTTCCGGTCGCCGATGCGTGACCAGCATCACCGACGTCGTCGGGATGGAGAACGAGATCGTCACCACCGAGGAGATGTGGCGCTTCACGCAAGAGGAGACCTTCGAAGGCACCGGCCGGCAGCCCTCCTGGATGGAGTCGGTGGAGCGGGCGGGATTGCGCGCCGAGTTGCAGGAGGCGCTGCTGATGAGCCAGGGCGGCGCGGAGGCGCGCCGGTGAGCCTGGTGCTGGCGCTGGTCGTCGGCGGCGTGCTGGTGGCCGTGCTCATGGGGATCGGGTTGTGGCTGGCCATCCGCCCGCCCGACACGGACCTCGAGCGCCGGTTGCGCGCGGTCGCCGCGGTGCTCCGCGGCTCGGGCGACGCGGGGGGCGCAACCGAGGCGAGCGTCTTTCGCAGCCGGCGCGCCAAGTCCCGGCTGTATGAGCGGCTCGAACGCCGGTTCACCATGATCGACGCCCGCAGCACGTTCCCGAAGGCCGTGATGCTGGGGTTGCTGGCGGTCGTCGTGGTGAGCGTCGCGGCGCTCGTGCTGCGGTCCGGCGCGTACCTCGCGCTGTTGATGCCGGCGAGCGCGCTTGCCGGGACCTGGGCTTGCCTCTCCATCCGCGATTCCATGCAGCGCACTGCCTTCGTCCAGCAGTTTCCCGAGGTCGTGGACCACCTGGTGCGGCTGTCCCGGGCAGGGCTGCCCGCGGTGGAAGCCATCGCCGCGGTCGCCGGCGAAGCACCGGAGCCGGTCCGGGGGGTCATGCGGCAGATCTCCGACGAACTGGCGTCCGGCCTCGATGCGGAGGTCGTGCTGCGCGAAACCGCGGCGCGCCTGCGCATTCCCGAGTTCACCCTGTTCTCGGCGGCGCTGTGCCTGCAACGCTCCACCGGCGGCGCCATCTCGGGCGCTCTGGGCAACCTTTCCGCGACCCTGCGCGCCCGGCTGGAGGTGGCCATGAAAGCCAACTCGGCGACGGCACAGACGCGCATCACGCTGTGGGTGTTGGCGGCGGTGCCGGTGTTCATACTGGGGGCGCAGTTCTTCACCAACCCGGACGCCATCGACTTGCTGCTCGAGACCGAGTCGGGCGGGAAGCTCCTGCGTTGGGGTGTCGGTCTCATCATCGCCGGGCTGCTGGTCGCCCGCACCATCGCGTCCCGGTTCGGCCGATGACGTGGCTTCCGTGGATACTGGCGTGCGCCGCCCTTGCCGTGCTGATGGCGGTGGGGTTCGCCGTTCGCGCTCTGTTCCGCGAGAGCCGCCGAGCGGTGGCCCTCGACAAGCGCCTGCAGGCCGTACGGGCGCGCGCGGTCCTCTTCCTCGCGGAGTCGGGGCAGCGACCGGAAGATCCCGCGGACGCCCTGTCGTACCTGTCCCTGGCGGTGGCCGGGCTGCTCCGGGTCGGCGCCATGCTGGTGCCCGTGGGGGCGTCCGAGCGGGCGAAGATCGGCGAGATGATCCGCCAGGCGGGCTTCCTGCAAGGCGACGCCCTGGCGGTCTTCCTGTCGCTCAAGATGTTCGTGGCGTTGACGGTCGGCGTGCTCGCCGGCTACTCCATCGCCGGAACGGAGAAGTTCGGTGAGAGCCTCTTCCTGGTCGGCTTCGCCGGCGTGGCCGGGGCGGTGTTCGGCGGGCTTCTGCCTGAAATGGTGTTGCGCCGTCTCATCGCGCGCCGGTTGCAAAGACTCTCGCGCGCACTTCCGGACGCCCTCGACCTCATGGTGCTGTGCGTCGCCGCCGGCTATACCTTCGAGCGGGCGCTCGCCCTGGTGGCGCAGGAACTGAAGCCCCTCGCTCCCGACCTGGCCGCGGAGTTGGCGGCGGTCGAGTCCGAACTGCGCCTGGGCGCCGACCGCCGGAACGTGATGCTGGACCTCCACAAGCGCACCGAGGCCGACGGACTGCGCGATTTCGCCATGACCGTGGTCCAGGGAGAGCGCTACGGCACCCCGATCGGCCAGTCCCTGCAGAACATCGCGCGAAACGAGCGCCTGCAGCGGGGCGCCCGGATCGAGGCCCAGGCCGGGCGGCTGCCGGTGATCATGAGCCTGCCGATGCTCATGCTGGTGGTGCCGGGCATTCTCGTCCTCCTGGCGGGGCCGCCGTTCATGATGGCGATGCAGGCGATGAAGGGATTCGGCGCCAACTAGTAGTAGGCCCGGCCTCGCCTCATTGATTCAACAGGATTTCCTGGCGTTTGTCGCCGCGAAAGATTTGTACCCGCGTCGGAGACGGCTCCGGTGCCTCCGGCGTGGCCGCGGACGATGCAATGGGCTCGGGGGCGAGCGGCGTCTCCTCCAACTCGTTGGACGGCAACGCCAGCAGGTGCTCGAAGGTCGTGGGCGCCTGGCTTCCGAGCCGTCCTCTGTCCGTGAGCGAGCGCATGGCGAGGGAGATGCTCCCCTTGGAGGTGGCCAGGATCAGGCGTTCGGCCTCGGGCGGCAACACCTCCAGGGTCACGGTGTTGACCTGGTTCCGCGAGTTGCGGTCCTGCTTCTGCGCGCCCGCGCTGCTCTCCACCTGCCGGTTGACGGCCACCACGCGGACATCCTCGAGAATGGTGCCGGTGAAGGTGTTGGGCTCGCGGCGCGCCTTGTCGGCGACCTTCACGGTGAGGATCACGTCCACGCGGTCGCCGGGATAGATCAACCCGGCCTGGCTGGTGGCCCGGTTCACCGTGATGGTGACGGCGCGGTGGTCGGGTTTGAGGGCGGCGGCCAGGAAACCGTACTGGCCGGGGCGCACGATCGCCGGCCAGGTCAGCGGCATCGTTTCGAACACCGCCCGGCGCACCACCGCTCCGACGACGTCGGCGGGGCGGGTCTGACCCTTGAGCATGTGGGTCGAGAGGACGGCGCCGTTCTTGAGAGGTGCCCAGATCACGTCGTTGGCGGTGATCAGGTTGCCGACCTCCAGGTCCTTGGTGGCGGTGAGGACCACCGGCAGAGGCTTGGGAGGCGGTGGTGGCGGCGTCCGTGGCTTTGCCGCCGTCTTCGGCTCGGGCGCCGGGCGCAAGTACCACCAGGCGCCGCCGATGATGGCGGCCAGCGGGACCACGCCCACCAGGAGGATGATAAGCAAGAGGCGAGCCCTTTGCATCGCGGACCCTCAGAGGCTCCCGGCGGCGCGCAAGGCGCGCAGTCCAAGGAGCGCGATGGCCGGCGGCGCGATGGCCGCCGCGAAAGGAAGACTGTCGCGCAGGCGGCGCGTGGCGGCGAACGGCAACAGCGCGAAGAGGCCGAGAGCTACGCCGAGCACCCCCACGCCGACCAGGAAGCCGCCGATCCCGGTCGGCCCGATCCACAACCCCGCCGCCCCCATGAGCTTGCCGTCGCCGGCCCCGAACGCGCCCATCATGAACAGTCCGAAGCCCACCGCGAGCAGCAGTGCGCCGGTCAGGGCATGGGCCCAGAGCGGCGCCACGACTCTTTGGTCGACGACCGCCGCGTGGACCGCGAACAGGCCCACCAGGGCGACGGGAATCGCGTTGGGGATCTCGCGGCGCACAAGATCGAATACGACCGCGGCCCCCAAGAGCAAACAACCGGCCAGCACCAGCAACAAATCAGCCATGAGCCGCCTTCCCGCGCATGAGACAACTTTCCCTGCCGGCGCCATTCACGGGTTCGCCGGGAATCTGCCCGGCGGGACGAAGCAGTCCCGTCCGCGCGCCTTGAGGAGCGTGCACAACCGCCTGGCCTGCGCGCGGTCTTTCAGAGGCCCCGCGCGCAGGCCGTAAAACACGCCTCGTTGCGGGACGTCGGCTTTCACCACGCGCGGAGTGAGTGAGTCGAGCAGGTCCTTTTCCGCGGCGACGAGGCGACGCCAGGCGGCCATGGCCCCGGCGTGCGTGCGCGCGGAGTAGACCTGGACCGGAGCCCCGGCCGCCCCGGGCCGCGGCTGTTCCGCAACCGCTCGCCGGCGGCCGGTCGCGGGTATACGGCCGGGCCGGGCAGCGCTGTTCCCGCCGGCGATCCCGGGCCTGTCCGGCTTGCCCGTCGTGTTGCCTCCCGCCCATTCTCCGGCCGGAACGAAGCAGTCCAGGCCGCGACGCTTCAGCAGGCGGCACAGGCGCCGGGCGGCGGCGGTGTCCGGCAAGGGACCGGCGCGGAGGCGGTAAAAGACGCCTCTCTTCGCAATGTCGGCCTTCACCACGCGTGGCGTCAGCGCGCCGAGCAGGTCCTCTTCCGCCTTGGCGAGCCGGCGCCAGGCCGCCAGCGCGCGCGCGCGCGAGCGGGCCGCGTAAAGCTGCACCTTGGCCCCCGAAGCCTTCGGTTCCGCCTTGGTTTCCGAAGCCTTCAGCTCCGCCTTGGGTTCCGAAGCGGTCATCCGCACGTTGGGTCCCGAAGCCGCCAGTTCCATCCTGGCCCGGGGAACCGTGGCCGCGCCGGTTCCCGAGGCGCCGAGCAACCGCTTGAGGGCAGCGCCGTCGCCGTCCAGCCAATGAGAATCAGGGTACCTGGAGTAGAGTTCCCGCGCCTCACTTGCCGCCCCGGATTGAGCAAGCACGCGCACCAGGTTCGCGGTTATCCGCGGGTGCGACGACGACAACCGGACAGCCATGTCGTAATGCGTCCGCGCCTGGGCATAATCGCCCTCGATGGCGGCCACCACGCCCATACCGTTGGCGACCCAGGCCTCGGCCGGAGTGCCCCCGGCAATCTTGGAAGCGGCGAGAAAGTGGTTCTTGGCGTCCGTGATGTCTCCCGTGCCGAGGCTCGCTCGCCCGGCCCCCAGCAGCGACTCGGCTCTGGCCGCCGGGGTCGCGGACCTTTCAGCGGCTTCGGCGAAGAGTTGGCCGGCCCGGGTGAAGTCACCCGCTTCCAACGCCAGGTAGGCGAGTCCGAGTCGAGGCTCCGGCGCGCTTGGGTAATGGCGGGAGATCTGCGTGTACAACCGCGCCGCGGCATCGCGCTGGCCGGCCTCCGCCGACGCCGAGGCCACGTTAAGACTGCTGTCCAACTGCCGCCGCTCCGCCCGTCCGAGAGGTTCTCCCTTCACCGGCAAGCCGGCGCAGCCGCCAAGAGACAAGGTGAGCCCTGCCGTCACTGCCACGAGGCGCGCGATCGAGGAGAATTTGTGCATCACTCGGGTGGATTCGGCTGCGTTTGCGGCGTCCTCAGTTGGCGTAGCCGGTCCGCCATCATGGTGATCATGTTGCGTATCCGATCGAGTGCGGTCGCGAGCTCGGCGATCTCGCCTCTCGACGACACCTCGACCGCGTTGTTGATGTGGCCCTGCTCCATGCGTTGCGCGGCACGGGTCAGTGCGCGTACGGGCTCAAGCACCCACTTGGCGAAGAGCCAGCACAGCATGACCGAAGAGAACAGCAGCACCGCCCACAGCGCGGCGGCGAGCCATACGATGTCGAGTCTCAAGTCCTGTTGCTCCTGCCACTCCGACCCGACGAGTTCCGGCAGGACGGTGTGACCGCTCAGGTTCGGCGTCTCAACGAGGATCATCCAGTCGAGACCGGAGAAGTTCTCGATGACCGGCGCGTAATAGTCCGTGCTCGCTGAACGCGCGAAGGCCACCAGGTAGGTCGGGAGCGGACCGTCCTGGGTGTTCTGGGAATCCCTCCGGCTGGCGATGAAAGCGCCGCTCCGGTCGCCCTCATAGGACCGGTTCAGGTGTGCGAGGGACTGATCCGTGCGAAGGCTGACATCCGGCTGCATGATTCGCCCGCGGGCGTGCGCCGAGCGCGTCTCGGCGATCAACGACCCGTTGCGAGTCACGACGAGGAACTGCGTCCGCGCCTCCTCCGGGCCGCCGGAGGACCGTGCTCCGGGAGTCCCTGCCTGTGCGCGGCGGTTCGGGGCCGAATCGAAGAGCCGGGTATGCAGTAGCTGGCCGGGCGTGGAAAGACGACGCGCGAAACGGTCGGTGAGCAACTGAACGAAGCGTGCCGACAGAACCGCCTTCATCACCCCGATCGCGTCCCCCGTCCCTCTGTCGTGAATGCGCACGGAGAGGTCCACGGACCACACGCCGGCCGAGGGGTCGTACTCGATTTCGCCTACGTGAAAACCCGCCGACCATGCCTGTTGCCACCAGGTCTCGTCGGACTGCACGAAATCCGAGGTCGGGTTCGAAAGTGCCACGTTGAAGCCTTGGTCGTCCGTGAAAAAGACCTCGGCGAAATGAGGAGACATCCGGATCTGCTCGCTCAGGTACGCGCGTGCCGCCGGGGACAGTCCCATGCTCTTTCTGACCCGGAACCTCCCCTCGATCTCCTGGATGGAGAGTTCGTCCAGCCCCTGTTTCGCGTGGGCGGCGCGCACCTCGCGCACCGCCGCGATCACCACCGGGGACGCCGCCCAGGTCTGCACCTCGACGAGGCGGTCGCGCAGGAACTCGTCGATCGACTCGGCCAGGCCCGAAACGGCCTCCGTGAGCTTCAGTGCGTCGCCCCGCAACGCAAGCGCCTGAAGAGCGGCGGAGGGCCGGTCCTCCGCTCGCAGCCACAGCCGGTACGCCCCCCACCCGGTCAGGGCGAGCAGCGGAATCCACACGAGAAGGAACACGGCCACCCCGAAACGAATACCGAGAGAATGAGTCATTGATGATTACCCACTTCCGTCAATTGGAAAAGACAAGGGTCATGCCTCCCCATCTTCCTCCTGCCGCGGTTGCCGAGCCGCTGCGCCCTCCTCATCGCCGGCTTCGTGACCCAGGTCGCGGTGGATCTCCAGGGCGGCTTGGTGGAACTTCTGCGCCTCGTCGACGTCACCCCGAGAATCATGGATTTTCCCCATGTTGCTCAATGTGGCCGCCTCACCCTCGCGGTCGCCCAACTCGCGATACAAGGACAGCGCACTGTCGAAGTACGTGAGGGCGCGAGTGAACTGGTCCTGGCACATGTACGCGACCCCCATCTCGCCCTGCACCAGCGCGGCGCCGTGCTTGTCCCCGGTCCTCAGGCATATCCGGATCGCCCCTTCGAAGTTCCTGATGGCGACGTCGTGCAGGCGCAGCTCGTTCAAGGCCGAGCCAAGCTCCGCGAGTGCCCGGACGTGCTCGACGTCGTCGCCGGAATCCTCGAACAGGCGGACCGAATCGGAAAGGTGCAGCCGCGCCTTGTCCCTGTCTTCCAGACGGCGGTAGAGGCGGCCGGCGCGCAAGTGCAGGCGCGAGAGCCAGCGAGCATCCCCTTCCGGTCCAAGGCACTCTATGGCTGTCTCGTACGCTTCGACGGCTTGGGCGGCGTCTCCCTGAAGGCGGCAGAAATCGCCCAGGTTGGATGATGCCGCCGCGCGAATGGAATCGTCCCCGCCGGTCTCGCGAAGGGCCTCCCTGCCGTAGACGATGGCGGGACCGAGCTTTCCGCGCGCCAGGCTCATGACGGCCAGCGCGTTCAGGACGGGACCGAACCGGTCGCTCCGCGGCAGTGCCTCCTTGAGGTGGTGTTCAGCCTCCACGTGAAGGCCCAGGACGTTCTCCACGATGGCCAGTCGAAGATACTCCCTCGAATCGATCGACTCTCCCTCCGCCTGGCGCCGGTCCAGGTCGTTGGTCGCCGCGGTCACGGCCGCGCCGGCCCACTCCGGCAACGAGGCCTGGGCGGTATCGACCAGCAGCAGTTCGCCGGGACACACTTCGGCCACGATCGACTGAATCAACTCGCCCGGCGGACCGTCGGGAAGCGCTGCCGCCTCGGCGGGCATGTCCGCCGGTGGAGCAGGTTCGCGGATCGTCTCTTCGGGGTCCCCAGACGGATCTTCCGCCGGTCGCTCTTCCGTTCCTTCGGCTGGAGCCAGGGCGCGCGGCTCGTCCGGCGGGGCGGCCGGCAAGGACGGGTCCCCCGGCTCATCGTCGATTTCGAGCTCACGCGAGGGTGGGTCGGGAACGGGCGCGAGGTAACCCGTCCCCCTGTAGAGGCGCGGTGGGCCGGGTGCGGGTTCGTCGGTCGCTTCCTCCCCATCCGACGCTTCGGCGGCCGGGTCCTCGAGCCTGGAATGGCGCCTCCACCAGGGAGAAGAACCGGCGAATGGTCTTGTTTCTTCCCGAGAAGGAGGAGCGGCGGCTGGGACGAGAGGCGCGCCGGGGGCGAGGTCGTCGGTCGTGTCCTCCGCAGCCGGTGGTTCCTCGGCCAGGTTCTCGGGCCAGGAATGGCCTCGCCACCAGGAAGCAGAGGCGGCGGGGTCGCCCGCGGCTACCTGTGAGATCGGAGAGGCGGGCGGTTCCTCGGGCGGGGCGGCGGGCACGGACAGGTCCGCCGGTTCACGGACGTTTCGCGGCTCGTGGGAGGCTGGTTGGGGGACAGGCGAGGCGTCACCCGTCCCTCTGTAGAGCAGAGGCGCGCCAGGGCCGGGCTCTTGGGGCGCGGTGCCCGCTTCGGATGATTCCTCGGGCAAGGCGCGGCGCCGCCACCAGGGAGCACCCGCCGGACCCTCCGTCTCTCCTTGCGGGGGTGGAGGGGCGGGTGTTTCCTCCTGGGGCCCGGGGACGGCCGGCGTTTCCTCCGACGGCGCGGCCGTCGCAACCGTAGCGGGCCTGTCGACGGCTCCTTCCGTCACCCGGGGGCTTGTCTCGGCAGCGTTCGTCTCGGCGGCGTATGTCTCGGCAACGGGCTCCTCGCCTCGTGCACCTTCCTCGCGCACGTACCCTGCCTCCGGGGGAACCTCGGGCGCGCCGGGGGCCGTCTTCCCGGCATCGGTCTTCGCCTCGGGCGTTTGGTGGACGGCATCTCTCGGTTCGAATTCCTGCCGGACGGCACCCCCCGCCTCGCCGCCCCCGACGGGTGTCGGATTGCTCTCCCACCACGAGGCAGCGGCGAAGCTCCCCTCCGCGGGCGAACCCTTCTCGGGCGGAAAGTTCCTCTCGGGCGGTGTTTCGCGTGCGGCCGGTGGAGCGGCGGCCGGGTTTGCCGGCTGCACGCCCGCGACGCCGGTGTCCGCCGGATCATCGACCTGCACCGGGGCTTGGGGTTTCGGCTCCGGCGCTGGCTGTGGGACGGGCGTGCCGTATCTTACGCCCCTGTAAACGTATCCGGTTCCCAAGGGCACGCCGGGAGCGGCGGGAGCCGCCTTGCCGGCTTCGGGTTTCTCCTCGACGGTCTCCTCCGGTCCCGGACCGCCATCCCACCAGGGGGTACCGAGTACCTCCCGGTCCAGCGCCTCGCCCGCGCTCGAGCGGTCCGAACCGCCTTGGCGGCGCTTCTCTTCCCCTTCGCTGCCCGCATTCGGATCGAGTCCGGCTCTTCGTTCTCCGTGTTCCATTCTTCCATCTCCCTGGAGCACCCCGAAGTGTCGACCGAAAGCACGCCCCGATGGCCTGCGCTCTGCAGCAGACCCTCGGTACCGGCCCACCGAACAAGATCGGGTACTGGGACGCTACGAACGGGTCCGTGCCAAAAGGAACATCTGTATCACTATTGTCCGGTCAAATTATCGAACAAATTCAATTGGTTATGCAACATGTCGT
>CAZFIU010000014.1:0-78306 GCA_964519455.1 uncultured Syntrophobacterales bacterium | reverse complement strand
ACGGCGAAAAGGACAAGCAGATTCATGACGTTTTATACGGGACAGGACACTAGCGGCGGAGTAGAATCCTACGAAACGTCATTCCCGCGAAAGCGGGAATCCAGGGGCGGAGAGGGGCAACCAGGCGGCGTCCCCGCCCACGCGCCGCCTGGATTCCCGCTTTCGCGGGAATGACGAATGACGTTTCGTAGGGCGTGTTTCGGATCGCTCTTCACGAACTCTTTGCAACATTGACGCTAACTGCCGCCCCGGAACAGATCGTCCTGCGCGGGCCGGAGCAGGTCCCGCGCGGAGCCCTCGTGGGACGGCAAATCCAGGCCCCGGACGATGGCCGCGGGCACGCCGCTCGTCTTTCCCATGACCAGTTCCGCCGCGCTGGCGATCTGGTCGGCCACGGCGGTGACCGATGCCTTGAGCTCGTATCCGTACGGGTCGGTCCCGCCGCGGTAGTCGATCAGCGGGCCGAACCCGGCCACGCCGATGGCGACATCGGTGGTGCCCAGGCGCCAGGGACGTCCGAAAGTATCGGTGACGACGACACCCACGGTCTTCCCGGTGAGCCGCCGCACTTCATCACGGATGCCTCGCGCGGAGCCGTCCGGATCCCTGGGAAGCAGCAGGGCACGGCCGGCGCCCACGTTGGACAGGTCGATGCCCGCGTTGGCGCACACGAAGCCGTGATGGGTCTCGACCACGATGGTGCTGCGTCCCTTGGCGACGATGCGGCGGCTCTCTCCCAGGATCAGCTCCAGCAGGCGCGGGTCCTTGCCGTCGAGCTCGGCGGAAAGCCGCAGGGCCTCCGCCGATGGCGTCACCGTGTGCAGGTCCACCGCACGCCCTTCCGACTTGGAAACGATCTTCTGCGCCACCACCAGCACGTCGCCGGCGCGCGGGGTGAGACCCCGGTGCGCGCACGCCTCCGCCAACAGCCGCCCCAGGGGATCGCCGGGCCTGACCTCGCCCAGCCCCTCCACGGCGATGATTTCCAGGCGGCGCATCACGCTTCCGCTACAAGCGCTCCATGAGTCACGGGGGTCAACTGGCCTGCGCGAAGAAACCGCTGCCTTTGTCGCGCATGGCGGCAAGGCGGTCGCGGGTGCGTCCGCGCTCCAGGCAGGGGATGAGCTTCCGCAGATCGGCGGGTTCGTCGATGTCCAGCGCGATGCGCGGGTTCTCGACAACCTGGACGGACGCGCCCCGGGCGTCCGCCTCGTTCAGGTGGTAACGGAAGCTGTCGTGACCGAAGCGGAGCCGCAGGATGTCGGGCGGCGCCAGCAACAGCGCGTTGGTGCCCATGCGGTCGTGGGAGGGGACCAGGACGGCGAACGGAACGTCCGGATCGGCCGGCGCCGCGCGCACCACCGACTCCACGTCGCCGGCGCGCACCAGCGGGATGTCGCCCGGCATCACCAGGGCGGCGTCCACGCCCGCCTCCTTCATGACGTCCAGGGCGAAGTGGACCGCGTCGGTCTCGCCCGTCTCGTCCTGTTCCCGGATCACCGTCACGTTGAAGGCCGAAACCCAGCGCGCCACCTCGTCCGATCCCGTCACCACGAAGGTCCGGTGGATGCCCTCGGCCCGGGTGACCTCGGTCAGCACGTCGTGGACCATGGCCCTCATCAACTCCGAGCGCTCGGACGGACCGAGCCGCGGGGAAAGCCGCTGCTTGGCTCCCTGGAACGCCTTGACGGGAATGAGCGCGCCGAACTTCATCATGGAATAGAAGTGCTTAGCACCTGCCCGACGAATTTTGAAACCTGCCGCCGACCCGAATGCGCATTCATCCCCTTCCCACCCGCTTCCGTCATTCCTGTCCCCAGTACGTCATTCCTGCCTTCCCTTCCCAGTACGTCATTCCCGCCTCTCCTTCCAATACGTCATTCCCGCGAAAGCGGGAATCCAGGCGGGGTGGGCCTGGGGCAATGGGACCGCCATACCACCACCCCTGGATTCCCGCTTTCGCGGGAATGACGTATTGGGAAGGCAGGAATGACGTATTGGGAAGGAGAGGCGGGAAATGACGTATCGGGAAGGCGAGGAATGACGAGAAGGGGGCAGGAAATGACGTATCGGGAAGGCGGGGAATGACGAGAAGGGGGCGGAAATGACGTTGTGCAACGCGCTGAGTCACACGGCTGACCGCTGGGTCACACGGCTGACAACTCCCGCGCCAGCCGCTTCTTGTCTTCCAGCGTATCCATGCGGATGGAGGTGGCCAGAACCCTTACCCCGAGTCGCTCAATGGCGGACCGCAGGTGCCGGTCTTCCGTGTCGATGACCAGCACGTCGACGAAACCCCGGTAGGCCTCGGCGAGCCCGGCGGCGGAGGCCTCTACCCCCAGCGTCGCCATGAGCTTGTGGGCCGGACCGCTGAAAGAACGTCCCTGCACCACGGGACTCACGGCCACCACCCTGGCGGGCGTCTCGCGCAGGGCGCGGCGCACCCCGGGCACCGCCAGGATGGGGCCGATGCTGGTGGCGGGGTTGCTGGGGCACACCACCACCAAGGCGGCGGCGGCGATGGCTTCGAGCATGCCGGGGGCGGGTCGGCTTTCCTCGATCCCTCGGTAGCGCAGGCTCAGTACCTCCGGCTGCCAGCGCGCCTTGACGAAGTACTCCTGGAACGAGATCTCCCCTTCCGGCGTGGCCAGGCGCGTCTCCACCCGCTGGTCGGTCATGGGCAGCACGGTGGACCGCACTCCCAGCGCGCGGCACAGGGCGGCGGTGACTCGCGACAGCGGCCGTCCCTCCGCCAGCAGGCGCGTGCGGGTCAGGTGGGTAGCGATGTCCCGGTCGCCCAAGCGGAACCAGGTCTCGTTGCCGAGCCGCTGGAGCTGGTCCAGCACGGTGAAGGTGTCGTCCCGGACGCCCCACCCCTTGGCCGGGTCGATGAGGCCGGCGAGGGTGTAGACGATGGTATCGACGTCGGGGGATACGTGGAGGCCGTGCACCACCGAGTCATCCCCGGTATTGCACACCACCACCAGGTCTTCGGCGGCCGCCTCCTCGTGAAAACCCAGCACGAGCTTCGCCCCGCCCGTGCCTCCGGTAAGGAGCACGTGTGTTCCGGCGCTGGGTTTCGTGGACAATTCCGGCGGTCTCTACAAGCCCGCTACCGTCTGGTCCGCCGCGCCGGCGGCGGGCGCGAAATCGCTCGCGAGGAGCTCGGGCTGTTCCTCCCAGGTGCGCAGGACCTCGTAGCCGGTGGAACGCTCGGCGGGGATGCGACCGATCTCGCGAATCAGCGAGCGGAACTCGTGGGGCCAGATCATCTGCCCTTCCGTGGAGCCCGCCAGCCGCGAGATGCTCTCCTCCATGAGCGTGCCGCCGAAGTCGTTGGCGCCGGAGCGGAGGCAGAGCTGCGACATGCGCCGGCCCATCTTCACCCAGGAGACCTGCACGTTGGGGATGGTGTCGTTGAGCAGCACCCGCGCCAACGCGTGCACGCGGATGTCCTCCTCTTCCGTGGGGCCGGGCCGCGCCAGACCCTGCTGGAAGAGCGCGGTGTTCTCGTGCACGAACCCCAGCGGCACGAACTCGGTGAAGCCGCCGGTCTCCTTCTGGATGTCGCGCAGCAGGAGCATGTGGTTGACCCAGTGGCTGCCGTTCTCCCGGTGGCCGTACATCATGGTGGAGGTGGTGAAGATGCCCACCTCGTGGGCGGTGCGGATGACCCGCATCCACTGCTCGGTGCTGACCTTGTTCTTCGACAGCACCATGCGCACCTCGTCGTCGAGGATCTCCGCGGCCGTGCCGGGCACGCTGTCGAGGCCGGCGTCGCGCAACATGCGCAGGTAGTCGGCCAGCGGCATGCCGGTGAGCTCCACCCCATAGGTGATCTCCATGGGCGAGTAGGCGTGGATGTGGATGCCGGGAACGCGCGAACGGATGGCGTGGAGCAGGTCGCGGTAGTAGAACGGCGTCATGCCGCGCGGCAGGCCGCCCTGCATGCAGATCTCGGTGGCGCCGCGGTTCCATGCCTCCTCGGCCTTGTCCGCCACGTCTTCCAGCGAGTGGTCCCAGCTCCCGGGCTTGTTGGGGCCGGTGTGGAACGCGCAGAACTTGCAGCCGACGTAGCAGACGTTGGTGAAGTTGATGTTGCGGCACACCACGTAGGTGACGCGGTCGCCCACCTTGGCCCGGCGCATGAGGTCGGCGGTCACGGACAGGGCGGCCAGTTCGTCGCCGCTCACCTCCGACAGCACCAGCCCTTCTTCCCGCGTGACCTCGCGGCCCGCCAGCGCGTCCTCCAGGATCCGTGCGACGCGCGTCTCGATGCGGGGCAGCAGCTCGTACAGCCGTTCCACTCCGTCGTCATGGTCGAACATCGCTTCGATGTGGCTCATGGTGTCCTCCGGCTGCGACGAGGCCGTCCTCGCCGCACAACCTCTCGATGTAGGGTATCAGCTCGGGCGCGATGAAACGCTCCGCCCGCGCGATGTATTCCGGGTAGATGGGCAGCCGGGGCCGCAGCACGAAACCCGCGTCCGCGGTGCGTTCCGCCAGCTCCACCAGCTCGGGCCAGGGGGCCTCCGGGTTAATGAAGTCACGGGTCACGGGGGATACGCCGCCCCAGTCGTTGATGCCCGCGTTCAGGTACCACTCGTAACACTCCGGCGTCAGGTTGGGCGGCGCCTGGATGTTCATGTCGCCTCCCAGGATCAGCCGCGCCAGGGCGATGGTCCCGGCCTCGTCGTCGTAATCCGCGTGCGGCTGATCGTGCATGGGTATCCCGGGCTTCACGCGGAAGTTCTGCACGATCACTTCCTGGATGTGGCCGTAGCGTTCATGCAGTTCCCGGATGGCGTAGAGCGAAGCGATGCGCTCCTCCCAGGTCTCGCCGATGCCGATGAGGATGCCCGTGGTGAACGGGATGCCCAGCCGGCCGGCCTCCGCCAGCGTCCGGAGCCGGGCCGACGGCTTCTTGTCCGGCGCGTCGGCATGCGCGCCGCCCGGCTCCATGAGCCGGTCACTGACGCTTTCCAGCATGAGCCCCATGCTCGCGTTCACCCGCCGGAGTCGCTCCAGGTCGGCGCGCGCCATGAGCCCGGGGTTGGCGTGAGGCAAGAGCCCGGTTTCCTCCAGCACCACGCGGCAGGCTTCGTACAGGTACTCCAGCGTCCGACGGTAACCCGCCCGGCGGAGGAACTCGCGCATCTCCGGGTAGATGGCCTCAGGCTTGTCGCCCAGGCTGAACAGCACCTCGGTGCAGCCCATGACCTTGGCCCGCCGCACCGCCTCCAGCACCTCGTCCAGCGACAGGGTCCTGGCGCCGTCTTCCCCGGGCGCCTTGCGAAACGTGCAGTAGCCGCAGAAGTCGCGACACAGGTTGGTCAGCGGGATGAAGACCTTGGGGGAGAAGGTGACCGTGCGGCCCTTGTGGCGGTCGCGCAACTCGGCGGCCGCTCGAAGCAGCGCCGTGAACTCATCTCCCTCGACACTGGAAAGCAGGAGGGCGTCGCCCGGCGCCAAGGAACCGCCATCGAGACATTCCTGCAGCAGTCGTGGGACTTGGCGAGTCGTCATTGCCAAACGCTCAAAGTGGTTTGCATAACGGATAAGGGGATGCAGGTCAACCAGGATCCGGTCGGGACGGTACGCCGGAAGAACGCGCAAGGCTTCCCTTTCGCGGGGCGGACTCTTGGTTCCCTTCCGGCTTTCGAGGTATGCAAAGGGCTTGCTTTTTCGTCACGGATGAAGGAGATTTCCAACAGAATATCGGCCGTCTCCCAGCGCGGGAGACAAGGAGTTCCATCAATGTCCGACGACCCACAAGACGACAGTATACCGCCGTCGCGCATTTCCACGCTGAAGGCTTCCATCGCCCTCCCCTGCTTCCTCAAACTCTTGATTGCCCCATCGGGACAAATGCACCCCTAGACCGACCGCGCGTCTGTGGGGAACGCCCGCGTCCGGCTCGTTCCGGAGCGGAGTTCCTTAGTGCCCCTTTACGTCCCGGCATTCCGGATGGGAGAAGTTTCGATGTTCGAGAGTTTATGGTTGGGCGCCACGGTCATCCTCCTGTTGATCCTGGCCAACGGCTTTTTCGCCGCCGCGGAGATCGCCGTGATCGCCACGCGCAGGACGCGTGTCGACCAAGGGCAAGGCAAGGGCACGCGCGCCGCCGCGGCCCTGGGCCGCCTCAAGGACGAGCCCGACCGGTTCCTGGCCACGGTCCAGATCGGCATCACCTTCGTCGGCACCCTGGCCTCCGCCATCGGCGGCGCCGGCGCGATCCAACTCCTCCGGCCGCAGATCCAGTCGCTGCCGCTCCCCTACGCCGAGAGCTGGGGCAACTACGCGGCCATCCTCATCGTGGTCCTGCCCATCGCCTACCTGACCCTGGTGCTGGGCGAGTTGGTCCCCAAGTCCCTGGCGCTGCGCTTCTCGGAGCGCATCGCGTTCTTCGTGGCCCTTCCCATCGACGCCATCTCCAGGTGCACGTCGTTCCTCGTGGCGCTCCTGACCCGCTCGAGCAACGTGGTCCTGCGGCTGTTCGGCGGCAAGGAGACCGGTTCCGCGAGCTTCATTTCCGAGGAGGAGGTCAAGTCGCTCATCCGCGAAGGCACCGCCAAGGGGATCTTCGACGAGACCGAGAAGGAGCTGATCCACAGCGTGTTCGACTTCGTGGACACCCCGGTCCGGGCCGTGATGGTGCCGCGCACCGAGATCCACGCCATCGACGTCGAGTCCGAGCCGGACGACGTCCTGCGGAACTTCGTCGAGAGCGGCTTTTCGCGCCTGCCCGTGTACGAGAACGAGCTGGACCAGATCCTGGGCATCGCCTACAACAAGGACATCCTGCGCGCCATGCAGGCCAACGAGCCCATCGACCTGCGCAACATGGTGCACCCGCCCTTCTTCGTGCCCAGCTCGCTGCCCATCAGCCAGCTCCTGAAAGACCTCCAGCGCCGGCGCATGGCGCTCGCCCTGGTGGTGAACGAATACGGCGAGGTGGAAGGGCTGGCGAGCCTGGAGGACATCATCGAGGAGATCGTCGGCGAAATCCGCGACGAATACGACGCCGAGGAGCGCGGCCCGGTGGAGCGCCTCCCCGACGGCTCGCTGGTAGTCTCCGGCTCCGCCCTCCTCAAGGACCTGCAGTCCGACTACGAACTGCCCTTCGAGGAGTCCGTGGACTACCACACCCTCGCCGGCTTCGTGCTCGCCAAGCTGAAACGCATCCCCCGCGGCGGCGAAAAGATCGAGACCGACGGCCACCGCCTCACCATCGCCGACATGGAAGGCCGGCGCATCATCAAGATCCGGGTGGAGGAGAACAGACGGGCGAACGGGGGGGTGGTGTAGCCCGCCAGCCGGTGTTGGCGTGGTATCGTCAGGTCAAGGCTACCGACTAGGGTAGCCGGGTAGCGCAGCGGACGTCAAGCGTGAGTTTCGCAGCACAAGTATCCTCAGGGACGGCCGGGCGGTGTTCAACGTCGCCGGCAACAAGTACCGTATCGTGGTGTGGATCAACTATCCCTACCGCGTCGTGTACATCCGGTTCATCGGCAGCCATCGCGCCTACGACACCATCGATGCGCAGACTATTTGAGGGTTGAGCCATGGATATTTCACCGATCAAGACCAAGCGGGACTACCATCGGACACTGAAGGAAATCGAGGGTCTGATGACGGCAAAGCGTAACACGCTGGACGGTGATCGCCTCGACGTACTGGTGACCTTGGTTGAGGCATGGGAAGCCAAGCACTACCCACTCGACCTTCCCGATCCGGTCGCCGCCATCCGCTACCACATGGAGAAGAACGAGCTGGCGCCCAAGGATCTGGTTCCCTATATCGGCAGTCGCGGCCGAGTATATTAATATTCACTGCTGTCCCGCAAATTCTAGGCAAGGAGTCTTGGAATGGCCCCCCTCCGTCAGCCATCCTGGAGGAATACCGTGGCCTCCGTACACAGTTGGTTCTTGAGGAAGCGGGGCGCGTGGCCGAGAGGGCTTTCGAAAAAGCCAGCGTATCTTCTACGCCGAAGTCGAAGGAGCGAGCTCTCACGACGGGCATCTTGAAAGTACGCGAGGTCGCTGAATGCCTTGCTGATCGGTCACTGGCAGATTCACTGGAGGAACGACTTCGACGCGAAATTCATCGCGTGACGCTTGATGGCTACTTGGAAGCTGCACGCCTCCCCGCCCACACGCCGCCTGGATTCCCGCTTTCGCGGGAATGACGATTCGTAAGATTCCCGATAACCCTACTCCTCACCTACAGTGACATTCCCCAACAATACCTCTCCGCCCTTCCAAACCCCATCCCGCTTGTCTCTCCGGCCTCTCCATACTTCCGGCTTCTGCAACATTGAGGTTAGTTAATCGATCCGTCCCCGGCCTGATGCCCGTTTCCTCACCGACAAGCCGAGATGGCATGATGGCGGTCAGTACATCGGCCAAATATTTCTCCATTTCCATATCGATCTCCGCCTTATGGTCGGTGCCGCAGGGTCCGGCAGGGCGACGGAACTCCTCGATCAGCATTTCGGAGCGTCGGCGACCGCAGCGATCACCGGTGGCAAAAGTGAGGACTTCTGGCATAGGAGACACTCCTTTCATGACGGCCACAGTCTCCGAAGGAAATGTCCTTTTCTCCGCGTGATCAAAAACAGCGACCCGTTCCCTTCGCATTGTCGCCCGTTGCAAGCGGATGCGGGATCTGTAGTTGGTTCTGGTGTCCCGAATCTCCCCCGGCCCTCGAAATCGAAGATTCCGGCAGAGTAAGAACCGTGGTTGGGCGTGCTTACTGCGTTGGACGCTCAAACGGTGGACGGGAGTGAGGTTTCGCTCAGGTCGGCGGGTCGACCGCAGTCGCGACGTAAGCGATTCGGTGATCCTTGATCTGGTGCCAGATCACGTACGGTGAAACACCGAATACTATCGCCAACTCGTCGATGTCAGAGCCAGCGGGTGCGCAAGCGGATCGAGGAGGCGACGGATCAGGTTCGAAGTTCGCCAACCACCGACGCCAGTACCGGTTGACGAGAAGCTTGATTGTAGCTATCATACTGTAGTTACATTCTGGACCTGATCATTGCACTGGACATGGGACGAAGACAAGAGCCAAGCCAACAAGCGAAAGCACGGGCTCGGCTTCGACACTGCCATGTTGGTTTTCGAAGATCCTTTGGCAGCCCACCGGCCGGACCCGAACACAGACGAGGAACGCTGGCACACCATCGGCATGGTAGGCAACGTGGTCGTGATCGTGGCGCACACATGGCCCAGGGCGGAGCGTCGGACCGGCATCGAAGTGGGTCGCATCATCAGTGCCCGGAAGGCTACGGCCCACGAAAGGGGAGCCTATGAAGAAGGCGACTTCCAGAGCACCTGAAAAGGAGCAGAAGGCGGAGATCAAGGCACTTGCGAACCTTCCGGAGGAGAAGATCGACACAACCGACATACCCGAGATTCTCGACTGGTCCGGTGCCAGGCGCGGCATGCTCTACCGGCCGGTGAAACAACAGATCACCCTGAGATTGGATGCCGACGTGTTGGCATGGTTCAGGGCAAACGCCCCAGGAGGACGCGGCTACCAGACCGAGATCAACCGCGTGCTTCGGGAGCATGCTCAGCGAGCCGTGAACTACCCATAGGCACTCGGTTCCCTCTCTCGAACATGAATGCGGGCAGGGGCAAGCTGCCGGTGTCCGCCGCTATGACGCCCGCTGCGTGACACCCCGGCCTTGCAAAAGGGCCTCCGTCTCCCGAAGCAGCGCCTGGATCTCCGCGGGCTTTCCCACTGTCACTCGCATCATGTTGCACAGCTCCGGCGTGTCGAAGTAGCGCACCAGGATGCCCTTCCGGCGGAGCCCTTCATGCAGCCAGCGGATGCTCTCCTCGCCCAGCCGGGCCATGACGAAGTTGGCGTGAGACGCGTGCACGTCGAAGCCCAGCCGGCGCAGTCCGCGCACCAGCGTCCTGCGGGTGCGCTGGATGCGGGCTACGTTCCGCTGCATCCACTCCACGTCCTCCAGGGCCGCCACGGCGGCCGCCAGGCTCAGGCGGCACAGGTTGTAGGAGTCCTTCACCTTCATCAGGCTGCGCACGATGTCGGCGCTGCCGAAGACCAGGCCCACGCGCATGCCGGCCAGCGAATACGCCTTGGAGAAGGTGCGCAGCACCACCAGGTTGGGAAAGCGCTTGACCAGCGCGATGGCGCTCTCGTCGCTGTCGGCGAAGTCGATGTAGGCCTCGTCCACCACCAGCAGACCGGCCACCGAGCGCGCCAGCCGGGCGATCTCGCTCACCGGCTCCAGCGTGCCCGAGGGGGCGTTGGGATTGCACAGGATGGTCACCTTGCTCGACTGGAAGTAGAGCGGCGCCGGGATCGTGAAGTTGTCGGCGTAGGGTACCGTCACGCTCTCGCCGCCCTGGATGGCGACGAGCGTCTCGTACAGAGAGTAGGTGGGCACGGGGTAGGCGACGCTGTCGCCCTCGCCCACGTAGCAGCGCATGAGGATGGACAGCAGCTCGTCCGAGCCGTTGCCCGCCATGACGTTCTCCGGCCCGACGTTGTAGAGGGCGGCCGCGCGCTTGCGCAGTTCCAGGGCCACGGGATCGGGATAGAGGCGCAGCGATGACGAGATCTCGCGGCGCACCGCGGCCAGCACCTTGGGGGATGGCGGATAGGGGTTCTCGTTGGTGTTGAGCTTGATCAGGTCGGGCTGCTTGGGCTGCTCTCCGGGCGTGTAACCCTCCAGATCTTCGATGTTTTTTCTGAGGATGGACTGCATCCCGGAGATTCTAGCCAGCCCTTGCGGGCTTTGCAAATGACTCTGGGCCGCTGTCGGCGTCAAAGACGGGAGGTCAGGGGATCAACTTCACCAAGGTGACCGTGAGGCCGACAATCCCGGCCGCCATGAGCCAAAGATGCCGATAAATCTCCGCCTTGAACTCGGCGATGTCGGCCTTGACCTCGGCCTTGAACTCGGAGAAATCGGTCTTGAGTTCGTCAATGTCGCGCTTGGTGGCCACGTCACCGCCGATGGCATCGCCCACGGTGGCAACGACGGCTTCCGCTTGGGTATCGTCGAAGCCGGCACCCTTGAGCGCCTTGACGGCTTTGTGTGTATCGAACGCAGGCGTGCCCATAATCGTTCGGTCATCATATCAGCCGGCGAAGGGCTTATCCATAATGAATCGATCATTCCAAATCGCCGCCTCTCGAAGCCCGGACGAACCTCCCGCCCCTACGCCGCGGCCGCCACCTCCGACGCCGACACGGTCAGCTCGCTGCCGTCGTGGTCCACCACCACGTGGCTGTGGTCCTTGACCTCGCCGGCCAGGAGCTTTCGCGCCAGGGCCGTCTCCAGTTCCTTCTGGATCAGCCGCTTGAGGGGCCGGGCGCCGTAGGCGGGGTCGTATCCCGTGTCCGCGAAGTGATCCTTGGCCTTCGCGGTCAACTCCAGGCGGATGTGGCGCTCGGCCAGGCGCTCCCGCAGGTGGCCGAGCTGGATCTCGACGATCTCGCGGAGGTCTTCCCGGGTAAGGCCGTGGAACACCACGATGTCGTCCACGCGGTTCAGGAACTCCGGCCGGAACTCCCGCCGGAGGACCTCCAGCACTTCCCGCTTCATGGCCTCGTAGCCGCTGTCGTCGGCGCGGCCGCTGTAGTTCAGGATGAGCTGGCTGCCCATGTTGGAGGTCATGATCACGACTGTGTTCTTGAAGTCCACGGTGCGGCCGTGACCGTCGGTGAGGCGGCCGTCGTCGAGGACCTGCAGCATGACGTTGAACACGTCGGGATGGGCCTTCTCCACCTCGTCGAACAGGATCACCGAGTAGGGATGGCGGCGCACCGCCTCGGTGAGCTGCCCGCCCTCGTCGTAGCCCACGTATCCGGGCGGGGCGCCCAGCAGTCGCGCCACGGTGTGCTTCTCCATGTACTCGGACATGTCGAGGCGCACCATGTTGGCCTCGTCGTCGAACAGGAACTCGGCCAGCGCCCGCCCCAGCTCGGTCTTGCCCACGCCCGTGGGACCCAGGAAGATGAACGAGCCGATGGGCCGGTGCGGGTCCTTGAGCCCCGAGCGCGCGCGCACCACCGCGTCGGCCACCGCCGACACCGCCTCGTCCTGGCCGATGAGGCGCTTGTGCAGGTGTTCGGCCAAGCGCAACAGCTTCTCGCGCTCGCCCTCCAGGAGCTTCGACACGGGCACGCCGGTCCAGCGCGACACCACCTCGGCGATGTCGTCCTCGTCCACCTCCTCCTTGAGCAGCACGCCGCCGTCCTCGGTCTTGAGGCTGTCCTGCTGCCTAACCAGTTCGTTTTCCAGCTCGCTCAGCTTGCCGTACTTGAGCTCGGCCACGCGGTTCAAGTCGTACTCGCGCTCCGCCTGCTCCATGGCCCGGCGGGTCTCGTCGATCTCCTCCTTGAGCCGGCGCAGCCTGGCGATGGCGCCCTTCTCCATTTCCCAGCGCGCACTGAGCTTGTTGGCCTCTTCCTTGAGGTTGGCGAGCTCGTTTTCGAGCTTGGCCAGACGCTCTCGCGAGGCGTCGTCGCTCTCCTTGCGCAGGGCCTCGCGCTCGATCTCGAGCTGCATGACCTGCCGCGAGGCCTGGTCCAGCTCCGTGGGCATGGAGTCGATCTCGGTGCGCAGCTTGGAGGCGGCCTCGTCCACCAGGTCGATGGCCTTGTCCGGCAGGAAGCGGTCGCTGATGTAGCGGTGCGAGAGCACCGCCGCGGTCACCAGCGCGCCGTCCTTGATGCGCACGCCGTGGTGCAGCTCGTAGCGCTCGCGCAGTCCGCGCAGGATGGAGACGGTGTCCTCCACCGTGGGCTGGTCCACGGTCACGGGCTGGAAGCGCCGCTCCAGCGCCCGGTCCTTCTCCACGTACTTGCGGTACTCGTCCAGGGTGGTGGCGCCGATGCAGTGCAGCTCGCCCCGGGCGAGCATGGGCTTCAGCAGGTTGCTGGCGTCCATGGCGCCTTCGGCGGCGCCCGCCCCCACCACGGTGTGCAGCTCGTCGATGAACAGGATCACCTCGCCCGAGGACTCCTGCACCTCCTTGAGCACGGCCTTGAGCCGTTCCTCGAACTCGCCCCGGTACTTGGCGCCGGCGATGAGCAGTCCCATGTCCAGCACCACGATGCGCTTGCGCTTGAGCCCCTCGGGCACGTCGCCGGCCACGATGCGGAGCGCCAGCCCCTCCACGATGGCGGTCTTGCCCACGCCCGGATCGCCGATGAGCACGGGGTTGTTCTTGGTGCGGCGCGACAGCACCTGCACCACCCGGCGGATCTCCTCGTCCCGGCCGATGACCGGATCGAGCTTGCCTTGGGACGCGAGCTGGGTGAGGTCCCGGCCGTAGCGTTCCAGCGCCTGGTACGTACCCTCCGGGTTCTGGCTCGTGACGCGCTGATGGCCGCGCACCTTCTGGAGCGCCTCCAGCAGCGTATCGCGGCCGATCCCGTGGGCGCGCAGCACCTGGCTCGCCTTGCCACCGTCCTCGACAATCGCCAGCAGCAGGTGCTCGACGCTGATGTACTCGTCCTTGAGCTTGCCGGCCTCGTCCTCCGCCCGGGCGAACAGGCGCGACAACCGCTGCGTGACGTAGACCTGCTCCGGACCGGCCGCGGCACCCGCGCCCGTCACCCGCGGGATGCGGTCGAGCTCCGTCTCCAGCCCCTTCTTCACCGCCGGCACGGAAACGCCGATCTGGGTCAGCAGCGCCGTGACGACGCCGTCCGCGGGCTCCAACAGGGCCGCCAGGAGGTGCTCGACGTCCACCCCCTGATGATTGCGCCGCGAGGCCAGCGTCTGGGCCTGGCGCAACGCTTCCTGCGATTTCTCGGTCAAGCGATTGATGTCCATGAGTTCCTCCGGTTCCCCGACCGTCCACAGAAAATCTAGGTACGGATTCGCCAAAGTCAACGTGGCCGGCGTTTCCGCGGCAATGGTTCGGCTGTCGTATTTCTGATATCTACCCACCGAGGCATGGCCGATTTCATCGAACAGAGGCTGGAGGAGATCCGGAGCCGAAACCTCTACCGCCAGTTGAAGCTCGTCGACGGTGAGCAGGACGCCACCGTCGTGCTCGACGGCCGCGAGGTGGTGAACCTCTCCTCCAACAACTACCTGGGGTTGGCCAACCATCCCGCCCTGAAGGAGGCCGCCCGGGAGGCGCTGGACCGCTACGGCTGCGGCTCGGGCGCCTCGCGGCTCATTTCCGGCAACATGACCGTCCACGAAGAGCTGGAGCAACGCCTCGCGCGCTTCAAGGGCACCGAGGCCGCACTGGTGTTCAACAGCGGCTACCAGGCCAACGTGGGCATCATCGCCACGCTCGTGGAAAAGGACGACGTGGTGCTGAGCGACCAGTTGAACCACGCCAGCATCATCGACGGCTGCCGCGTCTCACGCGCGGCGGTGTCCGTGTACCGCCACTGTGACATGGACCACCTTGAGAGCCTGCTGAAGGCGGCGCCGGCCCGGGCGCGCAAGCTCATCGCCACCGAGTCCGTGTTCAGCATGGACGGGGACGTCGCTCCCCTCCGGGAGCTGGTGGAGCTGGCGGAGCGTCACGGGGCCGTGGTGATGGTGGACGAGGCCCACGCCACCGGCGTTCGCGGACCCAACGGCGCCGGCGTGGTGGCGGAGATGGGGCTCGGCGACCGCGTCCTCGTGCAGATGGGCACCCTGGGCAAGGCCCTGGGCGCGTTCGGCGCCTACGTCGCGGGCAGCGCCAGACTGAAGGAGCTGCTCATCAACCGCGCGCGCAGCTTCATCTTCACCACCTCGCTGCCGCCGGTGGTGCTGGCCATGGCGGGCGCGGCGGTGGACCTGGTGGAGAGGGAGCCCGAGCGCCAATGCGCCCTGCGGCGCAACACCGAGCGGCTGCGGAACGGCCTCGGGCCGCTCGGCTACACGGTGGGCGGCAGCACCCAGATCATCCCCGTCATGGGGGGAGAGGAACAACGGTGCATGGAGCTTGCGGCGCGGCTCCTGGACTCCGGCTTCTACGTGCAGGGCATCCGCCCGCCCACGGTGCCTCCGGGCACGTCGCGGCTGCGGGTCACCACCATGGCGACGCATACGAACGAACAGTTGGACCGTGCCCTCGACGCCTTCGCGCGAGCCGGCGAGAATCTTCCCGGCCAGGCCAACGCCGACCCACCGCCAACCTCCGCCACGACGAGGACGCAGGTCGGTTAGCCGAAGCGTAATGCGGCATCATTCGACCGACGAACGCCGAACAAACGGAGAGCCATGAGCAGCAGCGACAGATACGAGACCCTCAAACGCATGGACCACACGCACCTGTGGCACCCGTTCACGCAGATGCAGGAGTGGATGGGCGAGGACCCCTGCATCATCGCGGAGGGGGAAGGCAGCTACCTCATCGACGTCAACGGGAACCGCTATCTCGACGGGGTCTCGTCGCTGTGGTGCAACCTGTTCGGGCACCGCCGCCCGGAGCTGGACGAGGCCCTCAAGGCGCAGACCGACCGCATCGCGCACTCCACCTTCCTGGGCCTCAGCCACGTGCCCGGCATCGAGCTGGCCGCCCGGCTCAACGCCATCGTGCCGGCGGGCCTCACCCGCGTGTTCTATTCGGACAGCGGCGCCACCGCCGTGGAGGTGGCGCTCAAGCTGGCGGTGCAGTACTGGCAGCTCCTGGGACAGACCGAGAGGACCCGGTTCGCGCGGCTGGAGGAGTCCTACCACGGCGACACGGTGGGGGCCATGAGCGTGGGCTACAGCGAGCTGTTCCACCACTACCACCGCACCATGCTGTTCCCCACGCTGTCGGTGAAGCCGCCCTACGCCTATCAGCGGGAACAGGGGCTTGGCGAAGCCGAGGCCATGGAACGGTCCGTGGCCGAGGCCCGTGCCACCGTGGGCCGCGAGAAAGACCGCCTGGCGGCGTTCATCATGGAACCGGTCATGCAGGGGGCCGCGGGCATGTGGCCCCAGCCCGCCGGCTACGTCCGGGCCATCCGGGACATCTGCGCCGACAACGGCATTCTGTTCATCGCCGACGAGGTGGCCACGGGCTTCGGCCACACCGGGCGCATGTGGGCGTGCGAACACGACGGCGTGACCCCGGACCTCCTGTGCGTCGGCAAGGGCATCACCGGCGGCTACCTGCCGCTGGCGGCGACCTTCGCCACCGAGGAAGTCTTCGCCGCGTTCCTGGGCGAGTACGGCGAGTTCAAGAGCTTCTTCCACGGCCACACCTACACCGGCAACCCCCTGGCCTGCGCGGTGGCGCTGGCCGGCCTGGACATCTTCGAGCGCGACGCGCTCATGGAGAAGGTGCCGGCCAGGATGGCGTGGCTCGAACAAACGCTCCGGGCGGACGTCCTCACCCTCCCTCACGTGCGCGAGATACGCCAGCGCGGCTTCATGACGGGGATGGAACTGGTGAAGGACAAGGCGCGCGGGGAGCGCTACGACCCCGGCCTCCGGATCGCCAACCAGGTGGTGCTGGAAGCCCGCCGTCGCGGCATCATCGTCCGCCCGCTGGGGGACACGCTCATCATGCTCCCGCCGCTCACCATCGGCGACGCCGAGCTGGCGACCCTGGTGGACGTGGTGCGCGACTCCATCCGCCACGTCACGGAAGCCTCATGAGCGGCGGCTTCTTCATCACCGGCACGGACACCGGCGTGGGCAAGACCCTGGTGGCGTGCGGCCTGGCCGCCGCGTTCACGGAAGCCGGGTTCAAGGTCGGCGTGATGAAGCCCGCCGAGTCCGGCTGCCGGAACGAGAAGGGGCACCTGGTGCCCCAGGACGCCACCTTCCTCAAGGCCGCGGCCGGCAGCAGCCAGCCCATCGAGCGCATCTGTCCCTACCGGCTGGGCGTCCCCGTGGCTCCGAGCGTGGCCGCGGCCCACGCCAGCGTGCAGATACGGCCGGACTTCCTGGTGCGCCTGTACCGCGACATGAGCGCCGTCCACGACCTCATGCTGGTGGAAGGCGCAGGCGGTCTGCTCGTCCCCCTGCGCCCCAGCTACACCTACGCGGACCTCGCCCGCGAGATCGGCCTCGCGGTCCTCGTGGTGGTGGGCAACCGCCTCGGCGCCATCAACCACGCGCTGCTCACGCTGGAACACGCCGCGTGCCTCAACCTGAAGGTGTCCGGCTACATCCTGAACGACATGGAAAGCGAAAGGACGCCGGCCACCGACACCAACGCGGAGACCCTCGCCGAGATGACGCGCGTGCCGTGCGTCGGGAGAGTCCCTTTCCTGCGAGCATCGGGACCGAGGCCGGGCACGCCGCAAGAGACGCGCCCCGACCTGAGCGCCCTGTTCCAGCGGTACATCGAATTCGATTACCTGGCGCAGAGCCTGTGATGGCGCCTGCACTGGCAACTGTCATTGATATGAAAATAAAAACTCGTTCAATGATTTCTGGTCGTTACGGAATCCCGTTTGCAAGTGCAGGCGCCCTTCTCTACCAAGAAACCCTCACAGCCCGCCCATGAAACAGCGCGTCACCTCGTCGTAGACCGCCTTCAACGGCACCTTCCTGGACGCCGCGATCTTCCGCGCCTCGTCGTACTCCGGCGTCGCCCTCTTCCCCCCGCCGGGCTCTTCGGCGACCTTGACCGTGAGGGCGCCGAACCGTGTCTTGAGCTTGAGCGTCTTCCGCGGCAACACCAACCGGTCCACCGGGTAGCAGCGCACCCCGAGGGTCGAGGTTTCCCCCAGCACGATCCGCGCCAGTTCATCCCGCTGTTCCGGCTCGGCCACCACGCGCAACAACGTACCCGGCCGGTTCTTCTTCATCTGGACGGGCGAGAGCGTCACGTCGCGAGCACCCGCGGCGAAGAGGCGCTCCAGCACGTAGTCGTAGAGCTCCGGGTTCATGTCGTCGATGTGGGTCTCCATCACCAGCATGCGCTCATGTCCCAGGGCCGACGCGCTCTCTCCCAACACGATGCGCAGGACGTTGGGCCGGTCGGCGAACTCCAGCGTGCCCGCGCCGTAGCCCGTCCCCTCCACGCGCATGGCCGGAGCCCCGCCCTTCCGTGTCACGAGGGCCGAAAGGATAGCGGCCCCGGTGGGGGTGACGTTCTCCGCCCCGATGTCCGCGCCCTGTACCGGAAAGCCCTTCAACAGCTCCAACGTCGCCGGCGCCGGCACCGGCAGCACCCCGTGCAGCGATCGCGTCAGCCCCCGGCCCAAGGGCACGGTGGAACACGCGAAGTCATCGATTCCCAGGAAACATGTGCCGATGGCGGCCGCGACGATGTCCACAATGGAGTCCACGGCTCCCACCTCGTGGAAGTGGACCTCCTCCGGCGTGACCCCGTGGATCTTCCCCTCCGCCTCGGCGAGCTTCGAGAAGATGGCCAGCCCGCGGGCCTTCACCTCCTCCGACAGCCCGCTCGCCTCGATCAGCCCGCGGATGTCACGCCAGCTTCGCCTCGGCTGCCCCTTGCCCGGGAGTACCTGGAACCGGACCGCGCGGATACCGTTGACCGTCTTCCTGCCCACGCGGATGCGGAAATCGACGCCCGCCAGCTTGCCGAGCTCCTCCTGAAGCCGCCTGCGCGGCAGCCCCAGGTCCAGCAATGCCGCCACCGTCATGTCCCCGCTGATGCCGGAGACCAGGTCGAAGTACGCGGTCCTCATAGTGATGGCAGGCGTACGAAACTCGCGGGTGGCGTGTCAAGCACCTGTGGATCGAGGCGCATTTACATGCGCCTGGAGGGGTGCTATTCTGTAAATCCTGCAGCAGGTGTGGGGCCGTAGCTCAGCTGGGAGAGCGCTAGGTTCGCAATCTAGAGGTCGTGGGTTCGATCCCCATCGGCTCCACCAACCCCAATTCAGACAGCCGTCAAAGGACGGCTTTTTTTCGTTGCGCCGTTAGTGACTCACGGTTGTACTGCGGATTGAAGCGGCTGTATGGCGTCGAACGGATGTCCGCCAGCTCCGCGACCTCGTATCGTCCGAGTAGAGCCCGACGAAGGTCTCCAACCCGTGCGTTGAATGGCCGATGGTGAACAGCTCAACCGAAATCGACGATGCCATGGCTGCGAACAACCCTCTTGACGATCCGCGTCTCCTGTTCGCAGAATACAATCAAGTTGTTCGACGCCGGATCACGAGCGCTGGGGACCAACAAACCGTCCGCGCCCAGGAAGGCGCATGCCTCGGCGATCTCCTGGGAACGCGGGTATTCTCTCTTCCGTTCAAGGTAGCTCAAATGCCCGTAACCCGCCGCATCGAACCCGATGGAGGAGAGTGCTTCAAGGCCGGGGAAGCGCATGACTGCCTCCAGAGATACGGCCAATTCGAACAGTTCATAGCGTACTCTCGAAGGCGGAAGGGGCTGGCCCTGATACAGATGGAAACGTCGCTCCGCTATGGCGGCCTCGCGTGTTTCCGACGTGTAGAGCACGTCCAACGTACCGTCGTCCCAACGTCCTCCGGCCCGTGCGCACACGAGCGGATCAGAGCCCTCTCGCACCGACCGCCACACCGTCCCCGAGTAGGGAGATTGCTCGATGCGTTCCAACGCATCGAGCAAACGCCGATCCCGTATCCGGGAGCCGGTTTGGAAGCGATCCCCTTGCGACATGGTCAGAGATACGCGTCCGCATCCAAACGATCCAGGACAGCGATCACTTCCTCGGTGCGCTCGCCATGGATAAGGTCGATGGCCCGCTCACCGTCCAACTGCGGGTGCCGTGCATAGAGCCAGGCGCGTACCTCCTCCTGGTCGTAATAGTCGCTGAGCCGCATCACCACGTAGGACAGGTCCGACATGATCAGTTGCGTTTTCGGATGAGGCGACTTCTGGCCACTCCCCCATCGGGATACCGTCGCCTTGGAAACCCCGGCGAAATTTGCGATGTCGGTCCCCTTCAAGCCACCGGTTTGCTGCAACCGTTCGATGAACCGCACGACCGGTTTTCCCGTCTTCCTTGCTTGTTGCATACTCGACTCCGCACGGTCGGTGTGCCGGATGGCCCCATCTCCGCATGCATGACTCCCTTGTTTCAATATTATCAGTGTATGAAACGCTAAAGTCAACAACGCGAACGTGGCGCAGTTCACTGCCCCCCTCGCCGAACCCCTCCGTTTCGTGTATCGTGGCCGTCGGATCGAGGGACCGGTCGAAGACCATCGAGAGAACCACCAGGAGGAACCCCATGAACAACCTGCGCGGCAAGTACGCCATCGTGGGCGTCGGGCACAGCAAGCTCGGCAAGGTGCCGGAGATGGGGCCCATCGGGATGTTCGCGGTGGCGGCGCGGAACGCCATCGCGGACGCGGGGTTGACCAAGGCGGACGTGGACGGGCTGATCACCCGGGGGCCGGACGACGTGTACTGCCACCACCAGCGGGTGGGAGCGGCGCTGGGGCTCGACGTGACCTACAGCACGTCGACGGACAACGGCGGCGCGAGCCAGGTGCTGGGGGTGGCGATGGCGTGCATGGCCATCGACGCGGGGCTTTGCGGCACGGCGGTGGTGGGCTTCGGGCGGGACACGTGGTCCCGGACGCACCGCACCGAGACCGCCCGCAAGCGGGTCAACATCGGCATCCAGAACCAGGGTGAGTTCGGCCCGGAGTTCGGCTGGTTCGGCGCGCCGTCCAACTACGCGGTGTCGGCGCGGCGCCACATGAAGCTCTACGGCACCACCAAGGAGCAACTGGGGCACATCGCGGTGGCGTTCCGCGAGCACGCCAGCCGCAACCCCAACGCGTTCTTCCAGAAGCCGGTCACCATCGAGGAGTACCTGAATGCACGCATGATCGTCGATCCGCTGTGCCTCTACGATTGCAGCGTCTACATCGACGGCGCCGCCGCGGTGGTGGTGACCTCCGCGGAACGCGCCCGCGACCTGAAGCAACCGCCGGCGTACGTCATGGGCTTCGGCTTCGGCAACCGCCTCAGCGGCTGGTTCGAGGAGAGCAACATGCTCACCACCGGCGCCAAGGAGGCGGGCGAGGGGGCCTACCGCATGGCCGGCATCGGCCCCGAGGACGTGGACACGGCCCAGCTCTACGACTGCTTCACGCAGATGGTGCTCTTGCAGCTCGAGGACTACGGCTTCTGCCGGAAGGGCGAGGGCGGCCCGTTCGCCGCGTCCGGCGCCCTCGGGCTGGGCGGGCGACTGCCCACCAACACGTCGGGCGGGCAGCTCTCCGAGGGGCATACCGAGGGCATGCTGCAGATCGTGGAAGGCGTCCGGCAGGTCCGCCACGAGCACGGCCCCGACCGGCAGGTGAAGGACGCCGAGGTGGCGCTGGTGAGCGGCCATGGCGGCAACACGGCGTGCCAGTCGGCCATGATCCTGGCGAGGGAAGCATCATGAGCGAGTACGCCAAGCCGTTGCCGTACCCCACGGTGGAGTCGGAGCCCTTCTGGGAGGGCTGCAGGCGCCACGAGCTGCTGTTGCCCCGGTGCCGCGCGTGTGCCGGATACTGGTTCCCGCCCGGTTCCACCTGCCCGCGTTGCTGGAGCACGGAGTGGGACTGGACCAAGGCGTCCGGCCGCGGCAGGATCCACTCGTTCGGCGTCTACCACCGGGTGTACCACCCCGGGTTCGAGGGCGAGGTCCCCTACGTGTTCGCGGTCGTTCAACTGGACGAAGGGCCCCGGCTCGTGAGCAACGTGGTGGACGAATCGCCCGAGAAGCTCGAATGCGACCAGCCCGTGGAGGTCGTGTTCGAGGACGTCACGGAAGACGTGACCCTCTACAAGTTCAGGCCCGCGGGCTGAGCCGCCCGCGCGGGTGCGCGCGCTAGCGCGTCCCCTTGGTGAGCACCTCGATGAGAGGTTTGGCCTGCTCGTTGCTGACGTTTCTTCGGAGCAGGATGTCCCGGGGCGTGATGTCCGTGCGCCCGTAGTAGGTGCGGTTGTCGTCCCGGTTGACCACCACGCCGCCGCCTTCCACCGACACGCCCGCGAACAGCCCCTTGACGCGGGCGAACGAGAAGATGTCGAAGATCTCGGCCTTGGCGCCGATGCCCTCCGGGCCCAAGCCGATGCTGGCGTCGGCGCCAAGCTGGAACTTGTCGCGCAGAAAGCGTCTCAGGCCTGTGTCCGTCATGATCATGAGGATGACTTCCCCGGCCTCGACACCGAACTGAAAGCCCAGGGAACCCGACAATACGTCGTAGAAGGCGGGATGGCTCCACCCGCCGTTCTTGTCCTGCGCCACGAGCACGCCCTTCCCGACCGCGCCGCCGAGAATGAACCCGCCCTTGACGAAGTGAGGCATGATGAGGAGCCCCTTGGCGTACCGGACATTTTTCTGGAACCATGTCATCCGGGAATCCTGCTGGAACTCCTCGAACGTCACGCGGGCCTTGTTCACTCGGACGCCCAGCTCCTTCGCGGTCGTCTCCTGGCCGAACGCAACCGCCGACGACAGGGAGAAGAGGGACAAGACGGCAAGCGCTACCAGAGTCCTCTTCATTGAATGCCTCTCTTCCTCCGGTGTGCAATGAGTCGCGTGCGGCACACGGTCCGGGCCGCGGCCACCCTCTACCGCGGACCACCGGCACGACTTGACGTGCGTTTTCAGGATACCACGCGAGACGGGCAGGAAAAACGGAATCCGCGGCCTTGTCAGAACTCGGTGCCGATGCCGGCGGCCCGGGCCTTGTCGTGGGCCAGCCGCGCCAGCGCCATGTAGCCGACACCCTGGTCGCTGTTCTGCTTGAACAGGGTGATCTCGCGGTCGCTGCGGCGGCCGGCGGTCTTGCCGGTGACCAGGGCGCTCAGGTCCTTGACGTCGTCCCAGGCGATGACTCCGTTCCGTACCGGCTCCAGCAGGTCGCCCTGCTCGTCCTGGACGCCCTGTTGCACCAGCGTCGCCACGATGACGTCCGCGCGTGCCAGCACCTCGTCGTCCAGCTCCCGGCGCGGGCGGCTCACCAGCCCCTCCATCAAGAGCTCCTTGTTGCTCCCCACGATGGAGGTGACGTGGACCCCTTCCTCCAGCCAGCGTCCGAACACCACCGGCACGTTGCTGCCGGTGGCGCACACGATGATATCGACGTTCCGGGCGGCCTCCTCGGGTCGTTCCACCGGCCTCAACTCCGCGTCCACGCAGGGCTGCATGGTCTCGCAGAACGCGCGGCGATTGTCCGCGCCGCGGCTGTGGACCCGCACCTCGGTGATGGGCCGGATGGCGCACATGGCTTCCAGATGGCGCCGCGCCTGCCGGCCGGTGCCGAGAAGGCCCAGCACCCGGGCGTCCGCCCGCGCCAGCCTGCGGGTGCCGACGGCGCTGGTGATGGCGGTCTCTGTGGCGAACTCGTCCCCCGGCGCCTCGCGCCGGTAGAACGGCGGACAGCCGGCGATGACGGCCAGGAGCGCGCCGGTCTCGCTGTCGTAGCAGACGTAGACCCGCGTCCCCACCGCCGCGTAGCTCTGGTCGTCGGCCGTGTAGCTGTGGCGCTCGTAGTGCACGAAGGTCCCGGCCACGCTCAGCGGCACGCACCCGCCCGAGTGCACGCTGATGCGCCGGTCGTCCGCCAGCATGCGCTGGCGCGGCAGGCTGAAGAGGGGGTGGTCCTCCTGCGAGGCGAACCCCTGCTCCACCGCGTCGACCGCCTCGGTGATGGAGATGAGCCCCTTGAGCTCCTCCGCCTTGATGAACAGCGCCATGCTCGCGCCCTTCCCGCGCTCCAGGCCGCCGGAAGGCAGGCGTCAGCGGTGCGCCCGGGTGAACTCCAACGTGCGGTCGCACACGTTCTCGGTGGTCTGGTCGGGCGGCATGATGTCCCAGAACTCGCCGTTGGGAAGACACTCGCGCAGGTAGTGCGCTCCGGAGGTGGCGTGGGACGGGTCGTCGCCGGGCATGATCACGGCCGGCGCCTTGATGCCCATGACCTCCTCGGCGGTGGCGCCGGTGGCGGTGTCGCGGTCGAACAGGTCCGGACCGCTGGTGGCGATGATCCCCATGTAGCGGTCCGGGTCCTCGGCGGCGAAGCTCTCGGCGAAGGCGCTGTCCCGGGCGATGACCGAGGCCCACGGGCCGGACTCGGGATCGCCCCAGAACGTCGTCCCCTTGGACGCCCGTTCGACGACGCCGTCGAGGCCGTTCTCCTTCACGAAGCTCAGGTGGTTGGCCCAGCGCGCCTGGCACGCGGCCTTCCAGCGGTATCCTCCCACCGGCCAATGGAGGACCAGCCCCCGTGTGCGCTCGGGAAAGTTGACGCCGAAGGACAGCGCCACCGAGCAACCCATGCAGCCGCCCATGACGAACGCCGAGTCGATGCCGAGGTGGTCCAGGAGCTGCTTGCCCTGGGTGGCGTAGGTGGTCCAGGTGATGCGCTCCACGCGCCCGCCCGACTGCCCGGACTCGCGCCGGTCGTAGGCGATGACCTGGTGTTCGGTGGCGAGCTCCTCGAGCGCGTCGAGGCCCTTCCACGCCATGGAGACGCGCCACTTCTCGATGGTGGAATCGAATCCCCCCGGCGCCAGCATCAGCAGGGGCGGCCCGGAGCCGTAGATTTCGTAGTAGACCTCGATACCGTCGATGACAGCAGTCGACATGCGGTTCCTCCCGAACGGCGCCCAATATGCGCGCGCCGCGCATTGGCAAAGCCTGGATGATGTTTCCCCACGATTAGCCCAAGCGTCCGGGCCAGTCAAATTAACGGTGGGCCGTTCCGTCAATCCCGCGGAAGGGATCGGCATTGACCCGGTTGAACCTCAGGCCCTATAATTCGCGCTTCATGATCCGGCGATTGGAGGAACCCTGAAATGTTGATCGACTGGCATTCACACCACACCGCCCCGGAAGTCGTGGACGCGTTCAAGCAGAAGGCCGGCAAGTCGCCCAAGGTGGACGCCTACGACTCGACGGACTTCGACAAGCGGCTCGCCGAGCTGGACGAGGCGGGCATCGACTTCCAGCTCGTCTGCCAAGGGGCCAGCGAGGACGCCGACCAGCTCGACGGGGCGGACGCCATGGCCATGGCGCGCCTGTCCAACGACGTGCTGGCGGAGCGCATCGGCGGCCACACGGACCGCTTCGGCGGCATCACGGCGCTGTCGCTCAAGAACGTCGAGGAATCGGTGGAGGAGATCGAGCGCATGGCCGCCCGCGGCTTCAGGGCGGTGCTCATCTACCCGCGGGTGGACGGGGAGATGAAGGTGGACCTGCCGGACCTCGATCCGGTGTTCGCCAAGGTGTCGGAGCTGGGCCTGCCGCTCTTCCTCCACGGCAGCGGCGGCGCCAAGGACCCCACGCTCCAGCGGCTGGAGGACGGCGGCGCCGGGGTGGCCTACAGCGTGCTCTCGGACGCGAGCGTGAACGAATGCGTCATGCGCATGATCGCCGGCGGCCTCTTCGACCGCTACCCGAAGCTCCGGGTCGTCATACGCAGCGGCGGCGGCGGCATCCCCCTGCTGGTCCAGAGGATGTTCTGGAAGCACAAGGGGCCGGAGGGCGAGAAGCGCTACTCCGACATCTTCCTGGAACACTTCTCCATCGACACGGCGAGCGTCCGGCCCAAGGCGCTGCCCTTCCTCGCCGACGTGATGGGGTCCGAAGGGGTCGTGTTCGGCTCGGACTACTGTGGCGGGCTGGGGCCGCTCAAGAAGGCGTTGAACGTGGTGGACGAGCAGGAGAACGCCTCGGAGATCCGCGCGCGCACGGAGCGGACCTCGCGCGCGATGCTGCGGCTATAGTGGCTCGTCATCGCGCCTTGCCGACGACGAAAAGTCCTGCGCAACTCATGCCACTTACTTGCGGGACGCGACACCAGGGCTTCATCGGAGCGAGGGCGTCCCGCCTTCGTCGCGGGCGGGGTAGAGCCCCCTACTCCTTCCGGGTGGTGAGCTCGATCTTGTAGCCGTTGGGATCCTCGACGAACGCGATGACCCCGCCGCCGTGCTTCATGGGACCGGCATCCCGGGTGATCTTGACCCCCTTCTCGCGCAGGTCGTCGCAGGTGGCGTACACGTCGGGCACGCCGATGGCGATGTGGCCGAAACCGTCGCCGACATCGTACTCATGGGTGTCCCAGTTGTAGGTCAGCTCGATGACGGCGCTGTCTTCTTCGGAGCCGTAACCGACGAAGGTGTTGGTGAAGCGGCCGGACTCGTAGTCCTTTTGCTTCAGGACCTTCATGCCCAATCCGTCACAATAGAACTTCAGGCTCTCGTCCAGGTGCTTGACCCGGATCATGGTGTGGACGATTCTCATGGCATTCTCCTTTCCTGCGTTGCCGGGCGCGGACCCTGCCGGCCGGGCGCCGTCCGGTTCACCCGCACACCCGCACCGGATCCGCCACCGCCTCCCGGATGGCCCAGCCCTCGGACCGCGTGAAGCTCACGTGGCTCAGTTCACAGGGCTTGAGATGGAACGTGCGATACTGGTCGAGCGGCGTCCCGCTGATGCGGCACAGGGCCGAAAGGATCGGGAAGCTGTGGCTCACCACGACGATGGTGTCGCCGTCGTCGTGGCCTTCGACGATGCGGTTGAGCGCGGACCACACCCGGCGGTCGACGTCGAGCAGCCGCTCGCCCCCGGGAAGCTCCACCCCCACGGGGCGCGTGCGCCATTGCTCGATCAACCCTCCGAACCGCTCGCGGACCTCGACGAACGTGAGCCCCTCCATCTCGCCGTGGTCGAGCTCGCGCAGGTCCGGCTCGATCCTCACCGTGACCTCGTGGGGTCCGCCGACGATCTCCGCGGTCTCCCGGGCGCGCCGCAGATCGCTGGAGTACACCGCGTCGATGCGCCCGCGGCCAAGATGGGCGGCCACCTCGCTTGCCTGACGCCGGCCGGTCCGGTTCAGCTCGATGTCCGAGCTCCCCTGGCACCGCCCCTCGTGGTTCCAGCGGGTCTCGCCGTGGCGTAGCAGGAAGATCTGCATGGGAAGGTGCGCGCGTCAGATGAATTCCGGATGGACCTCGATCTTGGCGTTGGCCTTGAGGTTCTCGATCAAGCGGCTGAAGGCGCGCTGCCCTTTCTCCTCGCGTATCTGCCGCGTGAGGTCTTCCTTCTCCTTCGCCAAACCCGCGAGGTCGGCTTCGACGGCGGTTCTCAGCACCATCACATAGAACGAGTCGCCCTGGGCGTAGGCCGTATCCACCACCGGATTCGCCTCGGATGCCGTAAGCCGGCCCAGCGGCAGGGGCAGTATCCCGACCTCGGGAATGTTCGCCTGCTTGCGCGGGAAGAGGCCGGTGTCCTTCACCGCGAGGCCCCGCGCCGCCGCGGCCTCGCGCAGATCCGCCCCGTCCTTGACCTCGGCCAGGAATGCCTCCGCCTTCACCCGGGCCTGCTCGCGCGCCTTCCTGCGCGTGAGCGTCTCACGGATCCGTTCCTTCACGTCGTCAAGCGGCGGCACGGCCGGCTCGACGCGCTCGGCCCCCTGGAGAAGGTACAGCGCGTCCGGCGACGTGGCGATGGGACCTGTCTGGTCCGGCCGGAGCGCCAGGGCGGCACCATAGAACTCCTCCACGTCGCCGATGGCGTCCAGCGTCTCGCCGGCGCTGAACAAGCGTGTCGCGCCCAATTCGATGCCGCGGTCCCCGGCCACCTGTGTCAGCGGCACGCCGTCCAGCGCCCTTTCCCGGTCCTCCTCCACGGCGCGGGCCGCACGCGCTCCGCCACGCTCCCGCTTGAGCACTGCGACGATCTCGTCGTGCACCTCCTCCAGCTCACGGATCTTGTCTTCCCGCCGCTCGACGGCCTTCAGCAGGTGCAGGCCCAGGAGGCTTTCGAGCACGTCGCTGACCGCGCCCGCCTCCAGGGCAAAGAGCGCCTCGTCCAGCGGGGACACGAGCTGTCCGCGGACGACGAAGCCCATGTCGCCCCCTTCGGCGGCGCTCTCGTCCTGGGAGTGCTGCTTCGCCAGCTCGGCGAAATCGGCCCCTTCGCGGGCCTGCTTCAGGATGGCTTCCAGTTGCTCGCGCGCCGCCGTCTTGTCTTCGGGAGAAGCGCCTTCGGCGATCGGGATCAAGATCTGACTGAACTTCACGGCCTCCGGCTGGCGGAACCGCCGTTCCCGGTAAACGTCGTAGTAGGCCCGGACGTCCGCATCCGACACATCGACGTCCTCGGCGAAGCGCTCCACGCGGTACTCCAGGTAGCGCGTCTTGACCTTGAGGGGCTCCCGCAGGAGCGACCCGTTGCCGTCGTAGTAGGCCTTCATCTCCGCGTCCGTCACCTCGACTCCCTCCACGGAACCGTCCGTGTCGAAACGGACGAACTCCAGCGCGATCTCCTCGTTCTCGACGCGGTAGCGCTCCTCGACTTCCGCCGCGGTCACGGGTATGGAATCCCCGATGAGGCTGCGGAGCTTCTGGATCGCCAGGGCCTCGCGCTGCTGGGTCTCGAACTCCGCCGGGGTCAGACCCTGTCCGCGCAGGGCCAGGCGGTAGGCGTTCCGGTCGAACCGGCCTCCCGCCTGGAAGGCCGGATGGCGCGCGATGCCGTCGGCCAGCTCGCTGTCCGTGACCGCGAGGCCCAGGTCGTGGGCGGCCTGCAACAGCAGGCGCTGCTGGATCAGTTCCTCCAGCAACTGGCCGCGGAGGTTGAGCGCCTCGATGTCCGCGGGCGACAGCCGCCCGCCGGCCAGTTGCCGGTAGGTCTGGAGCATTCGATAGTACTGGCTCTCGAGCTCGGTGTAGGTGATCTCGTCTCCGTTCACCTGGGCGATGGTCACCACCTGCTGTTGCCCTCCCTGGGGACCCACGCCGACCATGACGAACGCCAGCACCCCGACCCCGAGCAAGAGCAGCACCAGCCACGACCGCTTCCGTTTCCGCAACACGTCAAGCATTTCCGCAAAGCTCCTCGCGATACTTCGATGTGGTCATCCCCGTCGCCCGAACCCGTTCCCACGGGCATCCGGACGCGGGCGAAACCGTGTCATTATAGGTAGCCGCCATCGGGATGTGAAGCGGATGGAGGGATGCGCCCGCCGAGCGCTTTCATGCGCCGGCGGTACTTCCTGTTATGTTGTACCATAAGTGGAGTTCTGATAATCTTTGACTCGGTTTCCAGCCTGTCATCGAAGCACTGAGGGGTCGCATGAGGTTTCTCGACAAGATCTATGGCCTTGTCTCCAACGACTTGGCCATCGATCTCGGTACGGCGAACACGCTGATCTATATCAAGCACGAAGGCGTCGTCTGCAACGAACCCTCCGTGGTAGCCGTCCAGAAGAACGGCCGCGGCGAGAAACGCATCCTCTCGGTGGGAACCGCCGCGAAGAAGATGCTGGGTCGCACGCCGGGGAGCATCGTGGCGATCCGGCCCTTGCGGGACGGCGTGATCGCCGATTTCGAGACCACCGAAGCGATGTTGGAGTACTTCATCAAGCAAGTGCACCACCGGCGCTCGCTGGTCCGTCCCCGGGTCATCATCGGGGTCCCCTTCGGCATCACCGAGGTCGAGAAGCGCGCGGTCCGGGAGTCCGCCGAATCCGCGGGAGCCCGGGAAGTCTACCTGATCGAACAACCCATGGCCGCGGCCATCGGTTCCGGCCTGCCCATCACCGAGCCCACCGGCAACATGATCGTGGACATCGGCGGCGGCACCACCGAGGTGGCGGTGATCTCCCTGGCCGGCATCGTCTACTCGAAGTCGATCCGCGTGGGGGGCGACAAGCAGGACGAGGCCATCGTCCAGTTCATCAAGCGGCGCCACAACCTGATGATCGGGGAACGGACCGCGGAACTCATCAAGATCACCATCGGCTCGGCCTTCCCCGGTGACGAGATCCGCACCATGGAGATCAAGGGACGCGACCTCGTGGCGGGCGTGCCCAAGACGGTGCTGATCTCGGACGAAGAGATCCGCGACTGCCTGCTGGAGCCCATCAACCAGATCCTGGACGCCGTGCGCGTGTCGCTGGAACGGACGCCGCCGGAACTGGCGTCGGACATCGTCGACCGGGGCATCGTGCTGGCGGGGGGCGGCTCGCTGCTCAGGAACCTGGACTCGCTGATCAGTGAAGAAACCGGGCTTCCGGTGAGTCTCGCGCAGGATCCCTTGACGTCGGTGGTCCTGGGCGCGGGCAGGGCACTGGATGAGCTCGAGTTGCTCAAGGACGTGACCATCAACTGAAAGGACCGAGGACACACGTGGCCGCAGCCAGGACAGGGAAAACTGCGGACTCGCCCCGTTCATCGCCGCAACCGGGCCAAACCCGCCAGTCCGACGCTCGTTTCAGAGAAGCCTGGTTTCGGGCCCTGGCCCTATTGCGCCGGTACCGGATGCCGATCCACTCCATGTGCGCCCTGGCCCTGGCATTCTACGTCGTCACGGTCTCGTCCGCCGCGCCCGAGAAGGGCGATCCGGTCACACGCATCCTGGCCCACTCGGTCAAGCCCCTTCAGAAGTCGCTCCATGCCCTGGGTTCGACGATCCGCAACGTTCAGATCAACTACGTGGCCTTCAAGGACCTGTGGAACGAGAACCAGACCCTGAAGGAACAGATCGCGGCCCTGGAGGCCGAGCGCAACCGGCTCTTCGAGGCCAAGCTGGCCAATGACCGCCTGACCGAGCTGCTCGAGATCCGCACGCGCATCCTGCGGGAGTCGGTGGCGGCCACGGTCATCAGCAACAGCGCCAGCAATTGGTTTCGCACCATCACGGTGGACAAGGGCGCCGGCTCCGGCATCCGTCGAGGGATGGCGGTCATCACGCCGAGGGGGGTGGTGGGCCGGGTCGTCTCGGTAACGGACGACAACGCCAAGGTCCTGCTGCTCACGGACCACAAGAGCGGCATCGACATCATTACCCAGCGGACGCGGGTCCGCGGCATCGTCTCGGGCTCGGTGGATGGAGAGCCCGTCGTCAAGTACATGGGGCGCAACGAGGACATCCGCCCCGGCGACAGGCTCATCACGTCCGGGCTGGACCGGACCTTCCCCAAGGGGCTCCTGGTGGGCACCATCGTGGGCATCGGCGACGACGGCCCCGGGCTCTTCCGGCGCGTCCGGGTCTCCCTGGCGGTGGACCCGTTGGTGATGGAAGAGGTGCTCTTCATTTCCGACAAGCCGCGGCCGGCGTACTCCTCGACGCCCCCTCGGAACTCGCGGGCAACACCGTCCGCCACGCCATGAACCTGTCGCTGGTCTTCTTCGGCATCGGTCTGATCTTCGTCGTCCTTCAGGCAACGGTCCTGCACCTCGCGAGCTGGACGCCCATCATCCCCGACCTGACCCTGATCCTGTGCGTGTACTGGGCGCTCAACCGCCCGCGGGTGGATGCCGTCTGGGCGACCTTCCTTCTGGGATACGCCATCGACATCCTGTCGAGCCCGCAGCCCGGCGTCAACGCCCTGGCCTTCTCCGCGGTCTTCCTCGTGGTCTACCTGGGGTTCCGCTACGTCTGGACCAAGGGCCCTCTGATCAGCGCCGTCACCGTGTTCATCGCCGTGTGGCTCAAGGTGGGCGCGCTGATCGCCATTTCGCCGCTGTTCGAGTTGTCCACGGGCAACTGGATGGTGGTCGGGGACGCCGTCCTGCGGGAGGCCCTGTTCTCCGCGTGCATCGCGCCGCCGCTCTTCTGGATGCTGCGCTCCATCCAGAACCGCATGGAAACCGTGAAGAAGCCCTCTTCTCTCGCCAATGCTTCCTCGTAGGCCAGGCTCCCGTACGCTGCCCGAGTTCCGTGGACGCGTCCGCTTCTTCGCGCTCCTGATCCTGCTCGCCTTCGCGTTGCTCACCTACCGCCTGTGGATGCTCCAGATCCTGCAAGGCCACCGGTATGCGGTGCTGTCCGAGAGCAACCGTATCCGGCTGGAACGCATCCCCGCGGTGCGCGGCCTGGTGTTCGACCGCCACCGGCGCCTGTTGATCAACAGCCGCCCGTCCTTCGACCTGCGCTACACGCCGGGCGAAGAGGGCGACCGGGTCACTCCGCTGCGGCACCTCGCGCGCCTGCTGGACGCCGACGCCGGGGAGTTCCTGGAGACGGCGCGCCACACCAACGGGTCGAAGGCGGTGACGCTCCTCCGGGACGTGGATTGGCCCACGGTGGTGGCGGTGGAGACGCACAAGATGGACCTCCCGGGCATCCACGTGAGCGTCAAGGCGCGGCGCAGCTACCTGACCGACGACATGACCGCGCACCTGCTCGGCTACCTCGGAGAGATCAACGCCGATCAGTTGCAGGGGCTGCACCGAAAGGGCTACCGCCGCGGCGACGAGATCGGACAGGCCGGCATCGAGAAGCTCTGGGAGCCGCACCTCGCCGGACGCAGCGGCGGCGAACGGGTGGAGGTGGACGCCACGGGCCAGAAGATCCGGGTCATCGACCGGCTCAAGGCGACGCCGGGCCACAACGTCGTGTTGACGCTGGACATGGACGTGCAACAGGCGGCCTACGACGCGCTGAGGGGCAGGGAAGGCGCCGTCGTCGTGCTCGACGTGAACAGCGGCGCCGTGCTGGGCCTGGTGAGCACCCCCGCCTTCGATCCCAACGCGTTCGCCCGCGGGCTCACGCCCCGCGAGTGGCGCCGGCTGACCGACGACAGCGAAACCCCGCTGCACAACAGGACTCTGCAAGGGCACTTCCCGCCGGGCTCGACCTTCAAGATCGTGACGGCCCTGGCCGCGCTGCAGGAAGGGGTCATCTCACCGGGCAGGCGGCTTTTCTGTAGCGGCACGTACAAGGTGGGCAACCGCGTGCTGCGGGACTGGAAGAAGGATGGGCACGGCCACGTCGACATGCACAGGGCCTTGGTGGAGTCGTGCGACGTGTACTTCTACCAGGTGGCGCAGCGCCTGGGGGTCGACAAGATGGCCAAGTGGGCGCGCCGCTTCGGGCTGGGGGCGCCCACCGGCATCGCCCTCGAGGGCGAAAGCGCCGGCCTGGTCCCGGACCGCGCATGGAAGAGGCGCCGTTTCGGCACCCCCTGGTACCCCGGCGAGACCCCGCTGGTGGGCATCGGTCAGGGTTTCGTCGGGACGACGCCGCTGCAAATGGCCAGCATGGTGGCCGCCGTCGCCAACGGCGGAACCGTCTATCGCCCGTGGTTCGTCCAGCGGGTGGTTTCCCCGGACGGAGAGGTGATGGAAGAATACGGCCCCGTGCGCGCCGCCACGGTGAAGCTCAAGAAGGGCAGTCTGGAGATCGTGCGCCGGGCACTGTTCGACGTGGTCCACGGGCGGCGCGGCACGGCCCGGCGCGCGCGCTCGGACCTGGTGGACATCGCCGGCAAGACCGGCACCGCGCAGGTGGCGGAGATGCGCGGAGAAGCGGTCAAGAGCAAGGACCTGCCATACGAGATCCGCGACCACGCGTGGTTCGTGGCCTACGCCCCGACGGACAAGCCCGAGATCGCCGTCGCCACTCTCGTGGAGCACGGCGGCGGCGGCGGGGCCACCGCCGCGCCCATCGCCCGCAAGGTGGTCGAGGCCTGGTTCCTCTCGGGCGACAACGAGTCCGAGGACGTGGAAATGACCGACGCGCAGTTGAACGCGTTGTTCGCCGGGCGCCCGCGCCATGCAAATTGACCGTCGCCTCGTGGCCGGCTTCGACTGGCCCCTGTTCATCCTCAGCGTCGGGCTGGCGCTTCTGGGGATCGTCACGATCTACAGCGCCACCTGCAGCGCCAACGAAGAGTGCTCGCGCTACCTCGCCACCAAGCAGTCCTACTGGCTCGTCATCGGCCTGTCCTGCATGGTGGTGGCCTTCGCGGTGGACTACCAGCGCCTGAACCGCTGGGCGTATCCCATCTACGGCGCCGTCGTCATCCTGCTCGGCCTCGTGCTGCTCATCGGCTTGAGCAGCGGCGGCTCCCAGCGTTGGCTGGACCTGCGGTTCTTCGCCGTGCAGCCCTCCGAACTGGCCAAGATCGTGCTTGTGCTCGTGCTCGCCAAGACCCTGTGCTACTACGAGCCCGGCTACTCGCTGACCGCGCTGGGCGTACCGCTCATGCTGTGCGCGCCGGTGCTGTTGCTCGTGCTCCTGCAACCGGACCTGGGCACGGCAGTGTTGATCTTTCTCATCGCCATGGCGGTCGTGGTGATGTCGGGGCTGCGGGTGCGTTCGCTGTTGTATTTCACCGTCGCGGCCATCGCCGCCTTGCCCGTCGGATGGCAGTTCCTCAAACCGTATCAGAAGACCCGCATCTGGACCTTCATGAACCCCGAGTCGGATCCGCTCGGAGCCGGCTACCACGTCGTGCAGTCCAAGATCGCCATCGGCTCCGGACGCCTGTGGGGCACGGGGTATCTCCAGGGCAGCCAGAACCGCCTGGAGTTCCTGCCCGAGCAGCATACGGATTTCATCTTCGCGGTGTTCGCGGAGGAGTGGGGCTTTTCCGGGTGCGTGTTGCTGTTGGCCGCGTACACGCTGCTGATCCTGCTGGCGTTACGGGTGGTGCGGCGGGCTCAAGACCGTTTCGGGGTGCTTCTGGCCGCGGGGATCGCGGCCATGCTGTTCTGGCAGTTCACCATCAACATCGGCATGGTCAGCGGACTCCTGCCGGTGGTGGGCATCCCCTTGCCCCTCATCAGCTACGGCGGGTCCTCGCTGGTGACCACCATGCTGGCCCTCGGGCTCCTCATCAACGTGAGCATGAGGCGCAACACGCGCTAGTGTGGCGTCCCGCAAATAAGCCACTGGGGCGACCGCGGGTCGCCCCTACGGCTAGCCCAGGGCCTTGTCGATCTCGCTTACCAGTCTGGCCTTCGGGGCGGCGCCGACGATCTGGCCCGAGAGCGCTCCCTCGCGGAAGATCATCAGGTTGGGAATGCCGCGCACGCCGTAGCGGCTGGGGGTCTCGGGGTTCTCGTCGACGTTGATCTTCACCACCTTGAGACGCCCGTCGTACTCACGCGCCAGCTCTTCCAGCACGGGCGCGATGGCCTTGCACGGACCGCACCAGGGAGCCCAGAAATCCACCAGCACCGGCAAGGACGCGCCGATCACCTGCGCTTCGAACTCGTTGTCCGCGACATGGGATATCTCCATGGAAACGTGTCTCCCTTTCTCGTGTGCTGCGCCCCGGCTCATGTCTCCGAAAGGAGGTTCAACAGAGTGCGGACGCCGAACCCCGTTCCCCCTTTCGGATGCGTGAGGTGCTCCTTGCTCGCGAAGGCGGGTCCGGCGATGTCCAGGTGCGCCCAAGGGACCTCCCCGACGAATTCCTGAAGGAACAACGCCGCCGTGATGGCGCCGGCGGAGCCGCCGCCCACGTTCTTGATGTCGGCGACGTTGCTCTTGATGTCCTCGCGGTACTCGGCGGCCAGGGGCAGCCGCCACAGCCCCTCGCCGGCATCCCGGCCGCACGCCGCCAGACGGTCCGCGAGCTCATCGTCGTTGCTGAACAGGCCCGCCAACTCGTTGCCCAGCGCCACGATGCAGGCCCCGGTCAGGGTGGCGAGGTTGATCATGCAGTCGGGCTTCTCCGCCGCCGCCAGGGTCAGCGCGTCCGCGAGGATCAGCCGGCCCTCGGCGTCGGTATTCATGACCTCCACGGTCTTGCCGCCGCGGTAGCGGATGACGTCTCCGGGCTTCTGGGCGCCGCCGTCCGGCAGGTTGTCCGTGGCGGGCACCAGGCCCAGCACCTCGACCTCGGGCGCCAGCTCCGGCAACACGCTCATGACCCCGATGACCGCCGCGCCCCCCGCCATGTCGAGCTTCATGGTCTCCATGGAGCGTGCCGGCTTGAGGGAGAGTCCGCCGGAGTCGAAGGTGATGCCCTTGCCGATGAGGGCCACCTTCTTGCGCGCCGGCTTCTCGGGCCGGTAGCGGATGTGTATGAAACGCGGCTCCTCGCGGCTTCCCTGGTTGACCGCCAGGAGTCCGGCGAGCTTCATCTGCTGGATCTTGCGCTTGCCCCACACCTGGACTTCGAGCCCCTGGCCCTGGCAAGAGGCCAGCGCCTGCTCCGCCAGGTAGGCCGCGGTGGCCGTGGACGGCGGCTCGTTCACCAGGTCCCGCGCCAGCGCGACGGCCGACGCCGACAGCCGCGCGCGCTTGACGGCCCGGGCCAGGGCCGCGCTCCGGGTGCCCGCGGTACGTCCCAGGACGAGGGTACGGAGCCCTGCCGCGGCGTTGCCGTTGGAACGGTACTTGGTGAAGCGGTAGCTGTTGAGGAGGGCGCCCTCGGCGACGGCGCTCACCACGGCATCCACCTGCCGATCCTGGGGCAGCATGAAGGTCGCCTCGTCGGCCCAGAGCCGCGCGGCCTCTCTTGCGGTCACGGCCCCGGCCACGCGCCAGTCATGGATCCGGTTCTCTTCGTGCTTTCCGAGTCCCACCAGCAGCAGGTGCCCGGCGGGCATGGCGCCGTGCGTCGCCACCAGGAGCGAGCCGCCGCTCTTGGCCTTGAAACCGCTCTTCTTGACGAGCGCGGCGAGACGACCCTGGAGACCGCGGTCGAGAGTCCGTACCGAGCGGTCCTCCAGCCCCTTGTCCGTAACCGGAACCGCCAGCAGCGCGCTCCGGACCCGCGCCGGGGTGATCTCCCTCAGCTTGATTTCCATGGCATGAGTCAGCCGTGCCGGTCGCGAATCAGGTTCATGAATTCCGCTCGCGTCTTTTCCTGCGTGCGGAAGGCGCCCAGCAAGGCGCTGGTGATGATGGTGGAGTTCTGCTTCTGCACGCCGCGCATGCGCATGCACATGTGCTCGGCTTCCATCACCACCGCGACCCCCAGCGGCTTGATGCGCTCCATGACGGTCTGGGCGATCTGGTTGGTCAGCCGCTCCTGCACCTGCAGGCGCCGGGCGTAGGCATCCACCAGCCGCGCCAGCTTGGAGACACCGACGATGTGGCGGCGCGGAATGTAGGCCACGTGGGCCTTGCCGTGGAACGGCAGCAGGTGATGCTCGCACAAGGAGAAGAAATCGATGTCCTTCTCCAGGATCATCTCCTGGTAGTCTTCGGTGAACAGGGCTCCGTTGATGATGGCTTCCGGATCCTGCTCGTACCCGCTCGTCAGGAAGGAAAGCGCGGCGGCGACTCGTTCCGGGGTCTTCTGGAGGCCCTCCCGTTCAGGGTCTTCCCCGAGCGTGGAGAGGATGGCGCGAACATGGTCGGCGATGGAATCCGACCGCGGTTCCTGGCCGTGAGAGAGTCTTTGAACGGACATCGAGGCAACGTAACATCTGCCCAAAACCGGGTCAAATCGGGCCGGCCCGCGTGGCCCCGCCGTCCGAACCGTGGCAATGCACAGTGCCCTGTCACGCGAATTGCGCTATAAAGGGCCCATGATCAACGTAACCGAAAGCGCCCCCGAGGAAGACGCTTCCCATCTGGTAACCCTGGAGGAAATCGGGCGGTTCGTGGACGAAGCCGCGGACTTGCAGGGCTGTCTCAACAGCATCGCCGGCATCGTGGCGAAGCGCATGCAGACCGAGGTGTGCTCGGTCTACCTCCTCGACACGGACCTGGGCCGGCTGACGCTGAGCGCTACCCAGGGGCTGGATCCGGTGGCCGTGGGGCGCGTGGCCATGAACGTCGGCGAGGGGCTGGCGGGACTGGTGGTGGAGACCGGTGAGCCCGTGATGGTGATGGACGCTCCGTCGCATCCCCGGTTCCTGTACTTCCCGGAAACCGGCGAAGAACGGTACCACTCCTTCTTCGGCGTCCCGGTCAACGCGCGCAAGAAACCCATCGGCGTGCTGGTGGTGCAGACCTCCCGCCCGCGCGAGTTCACGCAGGACGAGGTCCGTCTGCTCAAGGCGATATCCGCCCAGGTCTCCACCATCATCGTGCACGCGCGGCTGATGGACTCGGTCAAGGACAAGGAGCGCGAGCGCAAGCAGTCGCGCCGGCGCATGGTCAGCGCGATGCGGCGCCTCCGGTCGTCCGAGGGACGGGGCAAGCAGCGTACCGGCGAGGCGCCGCGCAAGTTCCGCAGCCGTCTCACCGGGCTGACCGCCTGTCCCGGCGTCGCCATCGGCACGGCACACATCATGCAGCGGCGCCTGGACCTGGGCGCCATCACCCGGTCCCATACCGGCGACCCCCGGGGCGAGGTCGAGCGCTTTCGCGCGGCGGTGCAGCGCGCCGTGATCCAGGTGGCGGAGATCAAGACCCGCATGATCGCCCTCATCTCCGACGAGGCCGGGGCGATCTTCGACGTGCACCGGCTGGTGCTCAGCGACCCCGTACTCCAGGACGAGATCGAGAAACGGATACGCGAGCGGGGACTGACCGCCTACTACGCCGTCGCCAGCACCTTCCGCAAGCACATGCAGACCGTGAGCGAGGTCGGCGACAGCTACCTCAAGGAACGCACCGCCGACATCCGCGACGTCGCCGAGCGCTTGCTGGACAACCTGTCCGGTGCCGGAGACCGCCAGCAGACGGTGCCGGACGGCGGCGCCATCCTGGTGGCCGAAGACCTTTCGCCGGCGGACCTCGCGGTCATCGAGGGCGATCGCTTCCAGGGCATCGTGCTGGCCACGGGCGGCGTCACGTCCCACGCGTCGCTGCTCGCCAAGTCGTTCGAGATCCCCACCGTGGTGGCGGCGGAGGGCCTGCTCGAGAGCGTGCGCAAGGAGGACTCGTTGATCGTCGACGGGAACTCGGGAGTGGTGTTCGTCAACCCCAACAAGGAGATCATCGGCGAATACGACCGGCTGGAGCGCCACTACCTGGCGGTCAATCGCGAGCTCGACGAGATGCGCGATCTGCCGGCCGAGACCACCGACGGGCACCGGGTGCGCCTGCTCGCCAACATGGGACTGCTCACGGACATCCGCTTCGCCCATGCCCACGGCGCCGAGGGCATCGGCCTCTACCGCACCGAGATCCCGTTCCTCGCCTATCATGACTTCCCCACCGAGGCGCAGCAGTTCGCCCTCTATCAGAAAGTGGTGGAGGGGATGGCCGGCAAGCCCGTCACCATCCGCACCCTCGACATCGGCGCCGACAAGTACCCTCCCTACGTCGGCCTCGCCCGTTCCGAGCCCAACCCCTTTCTCGGATGGCGTTCCATTCGGGTGTCGCTGGAAGCGTCCGACACGTTCCGGATGCAGCTCCGCGCCATTCTGCGGGCCAGCGCGTTGGGACCGGTGCGCATGTTGATCCCCATGGTATCGAGCCTGGAGGAGATCCTCCGGGTGAAGGTCCTTGTCCGCGAGATCAAGACCGAACTTGCCCGCCGCCGCGTCCCCTTCGACGCCAACATGGAACTGGGAATCATGGTCGAGGTGCCGTCGGCGGTGCAGATGGCCCATCGCCTGGTGGAGGAAGTGGACTTCGTGAGCATCGGCACCAACGACCTCATCCAGTACCTGCTGGCCGTGGACCGCGGCAACCGCAAGGTCGCGCCCCTGTACGAACCGTTCCACCCCGCGGTCCTGTCCGCGCTGAGCCAGGTCATCCGCGCCGCCCAGGATCGCGGCAAGGGGGCGGCCATGTGCGGCGAGATGGCCGGCGACCCGCTCTCGACGGTGTTGCTGATGGGGCTGGGCCTCGAAGAATTCAGCATGGAGTCCCTGTCCATACCCGTCGTCCGCAAGCTCATACGGACGGTGAGCTACGAACGGGCACAAGCCATCGCCAACACCGCCCTCCGTATGGACACGGTGGACCAGATCAAGCGTCACCTGTTCGGTGAAATGCGCGCCCTGGGACTGGTGGAGCTGGTGGAACTCTATCGCTGAGCCCGGCACCCTCACCGGCAAGGACGTGACGCCGGTCTCCTTCCGTTGACACTCCTGGCCCGCGACTCCCGCCCGCCAACCCACGCTAAGTGCTCGTGGCCGTTGGCTTCACGGCTCTCTCACCCCGCTGGCACGGCGGTTGCCCTCATGTTGCGGCATGAAGGAGCCCCCGTGCGGAGCGGAGCCGGAAACCCCGGATGCGGATGCGCCCGCGGAAGACGACTGCCGGGACCGATGCGTCGCGGCGCACCTGCCCCTGGTGGAAGCCATGGCCCGTCAGCTTCACCGCCGGCTGCCGCCGACCGTGGACGTCGACGCCTTGATCAACTCCGGCGTGGTGGGCCTGCTGGAAGCACTGGACCGCTACGACCCGGAACGCGGAGTCTCGTTCCCCGCCTACGCCAGGCACCGCGTCTACGGCGAAATGATCCAGTGCCTGCGATCCCTCGACTGGGTGAGCCGCTCGATCCGGGCCTGGGGGCGCCGCTTCGCCACCGCACGCGCGCGGCTCACCGAGCAGCTCTGCCGCGAGGCCACGTCCGAGGAGATGGCGCGGGAGCTGGAACTGCCTCTGGAACGGTACCACAGGCTCAACACCCAGGTGGGGGAGAACGGCTGCATGAGCCTCGACGACCCGTCGTGCAGCGAGCTCGACCTTATCATGGACCGCAACGCCGACGGCCCGGAACTCTATCCGGACCCGTGCCGGCACGCCGAACGCGTCGACCTGGTGGACAAGCTGAAACAGGCGGTGGCCGCGCTCCCGGAGCGGGAACGGGTGGTGGTGACGTTACGCCACTATCATGAACTCAAGTTCCGCGAGATCGGCGAGGGGCTCGGGGTGACGGAAGCGAGGATCTGTCAGATCTACGTGCAGGCCCGCAAGCGCCTCTACAACGCACTCATGGGTTGAGGACCCCCGCCGGGGCGCGCGGGAGAGACTCGCGGGGCCTCAGCCCCCGGCCCGAATGGCGGCGATCTCGTCCCGGATCACCTCCAGCCTGGGCGAGTCCGGCGCGTACTGCTGGGCGGCGCGCTCCAACGCGTCAATGGCCTTGCCGGTTTCATCCCGCAGCAGGTACGACTGGGCCAGGTAGTAGTGGGCCTTGCCGGGCTGGTTCAGCTTGCGGTAGGCGTACCCGAGCCGGCGGGCCGCCTCGGGCCAGAACGGCGCGAACTGACGCGCCTTCAGGTAGGCGCGCGCGGCCTCCCGGAAACGCGATTCCTTCTCCAGGAGCCGGCCCTGGTACAGGTGGCTGATGGGATCTTCGGGCTGACGTTCCAGCATGCGATCGAGGGCGGCATGCGCCCTGGAGATTTCCTCCGTGTGCAGATACACGCGTCCGAGATCGCGGTACAGGTTGGGGACTGCGGGGTTGGACCGCGCCGCCCGTTCCAGCAGGTCCCGAGCCTGCACCCACCGGCCGGTGGCGGCATACGCCAGCCCGAGCGAGTACGCCGGCACGGCCGCGGCGGGACGGCGTTCGTGGTCCTTCCTCAGCCGCTCCACCACCGCGTCGGGCTTGTCCCGCAACTCGATCAACAACTTGACGCGCTGGATGTCGTCCGCGTCCCTGAACCGGGGCGCCGAAAGCCCCTGGGCGCGTATCGATGCCGACAGGTTGCCGATCCGTTTGTCCGTCAACGGGTGCGTCAAAAGGTATGCCGGCCTCCCGACGGGATTGAGCAGCCGCTCGCGGTACATCCTGCGCATGAAGGTGACCGCCGCCTGGGGGTCGTAACCGGCGCGCGCGAGGTAGCCCACGCCCAGGTTGTCCGCCTGCTCCTCCATCTGCCGGCTGAACTCCAGTTGCCGGCTCATGGCGACGGCGGGACCGGCCAGGGCGGCGGGGCCGAGGACCGGCGCCAGGAACACCCCGAGCATTCCCACGAGCATGGCGACGTCCGTGGAGGAAGCGAGAACGTGGAAGTGCCGCGCGTTCACGTGGACGATCTCGTGGGCGATGACCGAAGCCAGCTCGTCGGTGCTCTCCACCCGCTGGATGAGCCCGGAGTGCAGGAAGATGCTGCCGCCGGGAACCGCGAACGCGTTCAGCGACGAGTCCTCGATCACATAGAAGCGGTACGGGTACCGAATGTTGCCGACGGCTTCGAGAACACGGCGGCCGATGCGGTCGGCATAGAGCTCGACCTCTGGGTCTTCGATGAACTTGAGCCGGTGCCGGGCCTCGCGCCGGAACTGGCGGCTGATGCGGATTTCCTCGTCCTGGGAAAGCGCGTGGGCGGTCGGCATGCGGAGCGGCGCCGTCGCGTGGCACACAACCAACAGCACCACGGCCCAGAAGTGGAGGGCTCTCCGCATACGTTGGAATCTATAGGACGCCCTCCGGCGGGTCAAACCAGCGTGGTGCCCCGCGCCGCATCGTGACGCCGTGACGCGGGACACCCGGTTCCCGGCAAGGTCAATCCAGGCCGAGCCAGACGAACAGCTCGCCGGGCGGGAACGGCAGATGGAGGGCCATGTCGAAAATGCCGGCGAAGAACGCGTAAGCCACCGCCGTCAGGATGACGGACATGAGCCAGCTCTCCCGCGCCCCGAGCTTGAGGTAGAGGAAGGTCGCCACCATCGATGACCACACGAAGCCGATGAGCCAGATGGAGATGAAGAATCCCACCACCCAGGCGCTGATCGCCAAGGTGCGGCGGCGCGTCTCTTCCGGCGATATCTCTTCCACCTCCTCGACGCCTTCCTCCCCGTGCACGACCACTCGGGTGGTGGTGGTGATCTCCTTCACGAAGACCACCCCGCTGATGACCAGGGCGGGAAGGCCGATGATGAACGGGAACAGCGCGGCCCGTTCCTCGTAGGCGCCGAAGCCGAAGAAGACCTCGCGCATCACGTAGGCGAACAGCGCGACGAAGCACAGCGCGAACACGCCGCACGCGATGCGGTCGTTGCGCGACACCGGCTCCACCGTCTTGGTGACGCCGGGGACCTCGAACCTGTCCTCGTGGCTCTCGGCCCGCTTGCGTTCCCGCCAGGACTGGTAGAGGGGATAGAGCGCGCCGGCCAGGATGAGGAGCGCGATGACGAGCACGCCCGGCCGCAGGAGGAAACCGGCGCCGTAGACCTTGGTGGCGATGAACAGGTTGTTCTCGGCGATGCCGCCCAGGACGAGCCCCAGCAGCAACGGCGGCCGCTGCCAGTCGAACCGCACCATGAGCCACCCCACCGCGCCGAACAGCAGCACCAGCAGCATGTCGCCGAAGGCGTTGTTGACCGCGAAGCCGCCCAGATAGATGAGCAGCAGGAGGAACGGGATCAGGTAGGTGCCCTTGACGAACGTGATCCTGGCGAGCTGGTTCAGGAACAGCAGGCAGACGGCTACCGTAATGATGTTCGAGACGACGATGATCCAGACGAAGGAAAACGTGAGGTCCAGGTGCTTTTCCGGATCCAGCAGGTCCGGTCCGGGCACGATCCCCTGAATGATGAACGCGCCCAGCAGGATCGCCATGGAGACGCTGCCGGGCACGCCGAAGGCGATGGTCGGCACCAGCGCGCCGCCCTCCTTGGAGTTGTTGGCCGCGCCCGGTCCCAGCACGCCCTCGATGGCGCCCTTGCCGAAGCGGTCCTTGTCCCCGCCGGAGCTTTGCACCGCGTGGGCGTAGGCCACCCACTGGGCCGGACCGCCCCCCAGGCCGGGGATGAGGCCGATGTAGGAGCCGATGGCGCTGCACCCCAGCACCAGCTTCCAGTGCCGGAAGGTGTCGACGATCCCCTGCATGACCCCGCCCAGCTTGCCGGTGGACTGGCGCGCGATGCTCGATCCCTGCACCGACAGCTCGATGATCTCGGGGATGGCGAACAGGCCCACTGTGACCGAGACCAGCGAGAGGCCGTCCCACAGGAACAGCGCCGCATCCTCGCCGATGAGCGGATCCAGGGTGAAGCGCGGCACGCTCTCGATGGGGTCCAGGCCGATGGTGGCGAGGATGAGTCCGAAGGCGCCCGTGCACAGTCCCTTGAGCATGTTGCCGCCGCTCAGGGAGGCGACGAACGTGATGCCCAGAAGGGCCAGCATGAAGAATTCCGAGGAGCCGATGGAGAGCACCAGCGGCTGCACGATGGGGATGGCCAGCGCCAGGGCGAACGCGCCGAACACCGCGCCCACCAGCGAGCTCATGAGCGCGGCCCCGAGGGCGCGCCCGGCCTCGCCCTTCTTGGCCATGGGGTGGCCGTCTACGATGGTGGCGGCCGTGATGCCCTCGCCCGGTACGCCGAAGAGGATCGAGGTGATGTCCCCGGTGGTGGCGGTGACCGCGTTGGAGCCCAGCAGGAACGCGAACGCGGTGGTGGGGTCCATGTTGTAGATGAACGGGAGCATGAGCGCCAGCGTCGTGGCGCCGCCCAGGCCGGGCAGGATGCCCACCACGAAACCGATGGCGATGCCGATGAGCATGAACAGGAACGGATCCTGTCCCGCCTCGCTGAACGGCAGAATGTTGGCCAAGCCGATGAAGAATGAGTTGAAGGTGTCCATACGATGGTCTCTGCGATGGCCTCTGAACGGCGAAAACGCGATCCGCGACAGGGAGAGCCCTTACCGTTCGTACCGGATCAAGGGCCGTTTGCGGCAGATGGCAGATACTGGAGTTGTGTTGGGAGCAAGTACGTAATCAAACGTGCCTTTATCACTGAAATGGCAAAGCGTGTCAAGCATCGGACGGCCACGTGGCCGCGTCACCGCTCGTTCGCCAGCGATTCGTAGCTCGTCCCCTCGCCGTTCTCCCGGCTCACCGGAAGGCCCAGGCCGGCCCAGCCCTCCACCACCACCTCGCCGTAGGGATCGCGCATGCCGCCGAAGCCGCCCATGACGCTGGCGACGTCCTGGTAGCCCGTCTGCTCCAGCAGGTTGGCCGCGCTGGTGGAGCGCGGCCCCGCCTTGCAGCCCAGCAGCAGCTTCCGGTCCTTGGCGTAGTGGCGCTCCACTACCTCGACGAACTCGTGGTTGTAGACCATGCCTTGGGCCGGATCGTGGAACGCGATGGGAATGTTCACCGCACCCTCCGGGTGCCCCTCGGCGAACTCTTCCACCGTGCGCACGTCGATGTACACGGCACCGGCGTCCTGCCGTAGCGTGTCGTAGGCTTCCTGCGGCGAAATTTCCTTCACGGTCCCTCCTGGTCGTGTCGGGTCGCGGCTCCGCGCTCAGGCGGGCGGCGGCGATTCATCGATGCGGCCGGCGTGGGTGGCACGCGCGGCGCCGCGCCCATGCGGGCGCCGCCCCTACATCCCCATCACGTTGTAGCCGGCGTCCACGTGAAGCGTCTCGCCGGTGACGCCGCTGCCCAGCTCGGACACCAGGTAGACGGCGGTGCGGCCGATCTCGGCGGCGTCCACGTTGCGCTTGAGCGGCGCGCGCTCGGCCGCGAGGCGGAGCATGTCCCGGAACCCGGCGATGCCGGCCGCCGCCAGCGTCTTCACCGGCCCGGCGGAGATGGCGTTCACCCGGATGCCGTCCGCCCCGAGGTCGTACGCCAGGTAACGCACGCTGGCCTCCAGCGCCGCCTTGGCCACGCCCATGACGTTGTAGTTGGGCACGACCTTCTCGGAGCCCATGTAGGTCAAGGTCACCACCGCGCCGTCGCGCCCCTTCATGAGCCGGGCGGCGTGGCGCGTCAGCACCACCAGCGAGTAGGCGCTGATGTCCAGCGCCGTGTGGAACCCGGCCCGCCCCGTCTCGACGTAGGGTTGCGCCAGGTCCTCCTTGTTGGCGAAGGCGATGGCGTGGATGAGGATGTCGAGGCCGCCCCACGCGCGTTCTACTTCCTCGAAGACGGCCTCGATCTCGTCGTCGCGGCTGACGTCGCACGGCAGGACCAGGCTCGAGCCGATGCCCTCGGCCAGGGGGCGGACGCGCTTCTCCAGCACCTCGCCGGCATAGGTGAAGGCCAGCTCCGCTCCCTGGGCGTGCAGCTCCCGGGCCACCGCCCAGGCGATGCTGCGCTCATTGGCCACGCCGAAGATCAGCGCCTTCTTTCCCGCAAGGATTCCCGCCATGTCCGACTCCGTGCATTCGCGGCGGCGCACTCGCGGCGCTCGCCGTCCCGCTCAGTGGCCCGCCGCTACTCAGGCCCCTTGGCCAGCCCTCTCTGCCAGAGGTACTCCGTCTCCCCCAGGTTCTTGCCCACCCAGCGCCCGACGACGTAGAAGAAGTCGCTCAAGCGGTTGACGTACTTGATGGGCCACTCGCCGACGTCCTCCGTTCGCGACAGCCGGAGGATATCCCGCTCGGCCCGCCGGCACACCGTGCGGCACTGGTGAAGCTGCGCGCTGATGGGTCCGCCGCCGGGCAGGGTGAACGACTTGAGCGGTTTCAGGTCCTTCTGGCACTCATTGATGAGCCGCTCCAGCCGGGTGACCTCTTCCGCGCCCACCCGGTGCATGCCGTCATAGGTGACGTCTCCTGGGGTCGCCAGCTCGCTGCCGAGGTCGAACAACTCCTGCTGGACCTGTTGGAGCCAGCCGTCGAGCTTAGTGTGCAGCTCGCGCTCTCCCCTTCCCTGCTCGTTCCAGGCGCGCACGAGCCCCACCACCGCGTTCAGCTCGTCGATGGCGCCGTAGGCCTCCACCCGCTCGGAGTCCTTGGGGACCCGTTTCCCGCCCACCAGGCCGGTGGTGCCGTCGTCCCCGGTTCGCGTGTACACGCGCGTGATTCGGATGGCCATGTCGAGAGATCCTGACCCGTAACAACGATGGCAACAAACGTATCGGGTTCGAGGAGAGAAGCCAACCGCCGCCACGGTCCCGACGATCGTTCGGAATCGTTTTTTTCGCGGATCGAAAATGTTAGGACGAAAGGTAATGGTGACGAACTACCACCGGCGCTCCTGCCTCTACCTGGGTCTGGCACTGCTGGGCGTGATGGCCCTCTCCGGCTGCATCCGGGAGGAGGAAATGAAGCTCGTCTACGCCCAGCGCTGCGCGAGCTGCCACGGCCCCGGCGGGCGGGGAGACGGCCCCATCGCCAAGGCGCTCTCCGCCGAGGTCCCCGATTTCCGCGACACCGTGAACAACCTGGACATCTTCGACATCCGCCGCGTCATCAAGAAGGGCAAGGGCATCATGCCCGCCTTCGAGCCCGCCCTGGAGAAGTACGAGATCCAGGACATGGTGCGCATGGTGCGGTTCCTGAGCATGGAAGGCCGCGACCTGGACTGGTGGGAAAAGTTCGAACCCCTCGTCTGGGCCCACTGCTCGGTGCCTTGGCAGTACGTCTACGACACCGGCGGCGGCGCCAATACCGGCAAGGACAAGTCGTCGTAACGGGCGCCTGTTCTACGACCCCCATCACGCTGGAATCGGCACACTACCCCGGATCGTCATTGATATGACAATATAATCTTGTTCAATGAATTCGGTTAGTTACAGAAGCCCGCTACAGCTCGAATCGTCATTCCCGCGAAAGCGGGAATCCAGGGGTGGAGGGGTGCGGCGTGCATCGCAGCAGCCCCCACTCCACCCTGCCTGGATTCCCGCTTTCGCGGGAATGACGATTCGGGGGGTTGTTGCCTCTCTCGGATGGGATTTCGTTACAGCCTGTTTCGCGGGAATGACGTATTCGTAACGTTGCGTGCCGGTTCAGGCGGGCGCGCCGGCGGGCGTCGGTCCCAGCGGCGGAACGGGCTTCTTCGGGCGGATGCTGAGCCCGAAGGCCGCGGCCATGAGGCCCATCCAGCCGCCGGCGAAGAACGCCATCTCGTAGTTGCCGACGTAGTCGTACAGCAGGCCGCCGGCGTTGGCCATGGCGAACCCGCCTATCTGGTGCGACAGGAAGATCCAGCCGTAGATCCGGCCGATGGACTGCTTGCCGAAGGTCTGGCCCGCGATCATCACCACCGGTGGAACCGTCGCGAACCAGTCGAGCCCGTACACGATGGTGAAAGCGAGAAGCCCAAGGGTCGTGTCCACCCACAACAGGTAGAAAAGCGACAACCCCCTGAACGTGAACACCACGGCGATCAGTTTCCGGGGATCGACGCGGTCGGCCAGCCAACCGGAGAACAGGGTTCCGACGATGTTCATCGTTCCCATGAGTCCGATGGCGCTGGCCACGGTCAGCTTGTCGAACCCGTTCTCCAGGGCATGGGGAAGCAGGTGGGTCCCGATGAGTCCGTTGGCCGTGCCGCCACAGATGGAGAACACGCCGCACAGGAGCCAGAAGGTCGGCGTCTTGACGGCGTCCTTGATGCCCATGACCGGCGTCGCGGGCTTGGCTCCCTCCGACTCGCCCGCCGGCTTGTCGGCCACGGGCGCTGTTTGCGCTCCGGGGCCCTCGTTATAGGCCTCGATGCCGATGTCCTCGGGCTTGTCCCGCATCAGCAGCCAGACCAAGGCCACCGCCGCGGCCGTGCACCCAACGAGCACGTAGGAACCCATGCGCCAGCCGACATAGGCAACGATGAACAGCATGAACGGGATGAAGACGATCTGTCCCGTGGAGCTGCCGCTGCTGAGTATGCCCACTGCCAGTCCGCGCCGGGCGTTGAACCAGCGATGCGCCACCGAAGCGGACAGGACACCGGACATGCCTCCCGCGCCCAACCCCACCAGCACACCCCACGTCAACCAGAACTGCCAAAGCTGGGTCACGAAGGTCGTCGCCACCAAGCCGGTGCAGAGCATCGTCAGCGATGTCAGCATGACCCGGCGCGGCCCGACTTTGTCCAGGAACCAGCCCGCCACCGGCGCGACCGCTCCGTAGAGCAGGAGATTGAGGGAAATCCCGAAGGTGATGGCCGAGCGAGCCCAGCCGAAGTCCGCCTCGAGCGGATGGATCAGCACGGTGGGAACCACCCGGATGCCGGCCCCGTTGAAGCTGGCGAAGAAGGTGACGGCGACGATGAGCCAAGCGTAGTGGAAAGGCAACGGTACGGGCGGACGCGGCTTGGACTGCGGGCTCGCAGGATGGTTCATCCGATCTCGCTTTCCGTGGGAGCTACGGAACGGGGACCCCTCCGAAGACGGGTCCCCGTTCCCTGTTCGCTGCTAGACGACTGCCGTCACTTCGGCAACGCGTCGCGCATGGCCTGGGTGTACTTGCTGTAGGTCTTCACGTAGTTGTCCAGGTCGGCCTGCGCCACCTTGGAGTCGCCCGGGACGATGGGGCTCTTGGACTTGGCCAGGAACTCCTTGTATTCCGGATCGGTCATGGCCTTCATGAACAGATCCTCCAGGATCTTCTTCCGGTCGTCGGGCAGACCCGGCGGCGCCACGATGCTGCGGCCGACGTAGAGGCGCAGGTCGACCCCCTTCTCCTGGGCGGTCGGCGTGTCCGGAGCGTTCACCGGCCTCTCGCTGTGCAGGTGGAGCACCGGCCTCACGTCGCCCGACGCGATGTAGGAAGCGGTGGTGGGGTGGTCGATGGGTTGCAGGTAGACGTCGAAGTCGTTCCGGATCATGGCCGGTATGCCTTCGCTCGTGCCACGGTAACCGGACACCACGTCCATCTGGATGCCGAGTTCCTTGGCCGCCACGAAAGTCGGGATCCAGCGGGACACGCCGATGCCTTCCACGCCCCACTTCACACGCTTCGCCTTACGAAGGTCCTCCAGGGTGTGAAACTTGGAGTTCTTGCCCACGATCAGGCTGTAGGGCTCGGCCCCGACCCGTGCGATGTTGACGAACTTGGTGACGTCGTATCCGGTCTTCTCCACGCCGCTGATCAACTGCTTGCCGAGCATGCCGTCGGTGAACAGGTGGCCCAGCGTGTAGCCGTCGGGCTTGGCCCTGTACATCGCTACCGTGCCGATGACCAGTCCCCCGCCGGTGATGTTCTTGACGACGATGTGGACGCCCTTGGGCAGGTGCTTCCGCATGGTGCGGCCGATGGCCCGGGCCAACCGGTCGAATCCCCCGCCGGGCGAGCCCGCCACGATGATGATGATGTTCTTCTTGGGGAAGTCTGCCGCCGCCACGGTGGCCGACTGTGCGAACGCCGCCAGAGTCGACAACACCGCGATAGCTATCCACCTCTTCATGCCGGTCCTCCTGTGCTTTGCGGCCGAATCTGCCCGATTTTTCGGGGTGTTCTAAGAAACACCATCGGGTGACGTGTTGTCAAACACGAGCTTTTGAGCGTATTTGTGACCCAGCACACGACTGCCGTGTCCGCCAACTCGTGCGCCGATTCGCGGATACCCCACACCAGGAGGAAGCCGGATGGAAATCCGAAAGATCGTCACCATAGTCGAGGAAACCCGCCGCGAGATCGGCCGGCCGGTGGAGCCCGCATCGCGTCAGGCCGCGGCCATCGCCGTCATCGCCAACCCCTACGCCGGAGTCTACGACGAAGGACTCGAAGAGCTGCAGGCGGCGGGGGCCGAACTCGGCGGCCTCCTCGTACAGCGCGCCACCGGTGCGCTTGGGATAGACGGCGCCGCGGTCCACAGCTACGGCAAGGCGGCGATCGTCGGCCAGAACGGCGAGCGGGAGCACGCCGCCGCGGTGATGCACCCGCGCCTCGGCCGGCCGGTGCGCGAGATCGTCGGACCCGCGCGCTCCGTGATGCCCTCCACCACCAAGATCGGCGGTCCCGGCACCGCCATCGATTGCCCGCTGCACCACAAGGACGACGTGTGGAAGTTCAGCCACTTCGACTCCATGCAGGTCTCGGTGCCCGACGCCCCGCGGGCCGACGAGATCGTCGTGGTCCTCGCCGTCAGCGACTCGGGCCGCCCCTTCCACCGGGTCGGCGAGGATCTGGCCGCCGCCGACGTGATGGCGAAGAAGGAGTAGGCGACCGGTGCGGCAACCGGAGGAACCATGTCGCGGGTAGTCATCGACGTCCACGCCCACTTCACCCCGCCCGCATGGATCGAGGGCATGCGCCGGGCCGGGGCCGGCCACGGCTGCCACATCGAGGAGGACGACGCGGGGCGATTGTCCCTGCGCGTCGGGGACGGCCGGCCCGCGGCGCTGCAGTCGTTCCTCTCGGACCTGCCGGCGCGGGTGAACGCCATGCGGGCGCGGGGGCTGGACCGGCAAGTGCTGTCCCCGCCCATGACCATCGTGACGTACCAGTTGGAGGGCGTGCACGGGCAGGCGGTGTCGCGGCTCTTCAACGAGACCAACGCCGAGGCGGCGCGCGGCGAGCCGGGGTTGATCCCGGTGGCCACGATTCCCATGCAGTCGAGCCGGGCCGCGGTGGAGGAGCTCCGCTACGCGGTGGACGTGCTGGGGATGCGCATGGTGGAGATCGGCACCCACGTCAACGGGGTCAACCTGGACGACGACGCGTTCCAGCCCTTCTTCGAGTGCGCCGCCGACCTGGGCATCCTGGTGCAACTGCATCCGCACCGCGTGGCCGCGGCGGAACGGCTGGGCCGGTACTACATGAACAACCTGGTGGGAAATCCCATGGACACCGCCATCGCCGCGGCGTCACTGATCCTCGGCGGCGTCATGGAGCGCTACCCTTCCCTCAACATCTGCCTGGTGCACGGCGGCGGCGCCCTCCCCTACCTCCTGGGCCGCGTGATCCACGGCCACGGCGCGGTGGCCGCGGCGCGCGCGGTGCCGGGCAGCCCGGAAACGTATTTCCGCCGCTTCTACTTCGACACCATCCTGCACGACCCGCGCATGCTCATGTTCCTGCACCAGCTTGCCGGCGAGGAGCGGCTGCTGCTGGGCACCGACTATCCCTACGACATGGGGGAGACGGATCCGCTGGGACTGCTGGAACGAGCGGGGCTGGGCGAGTCCTCCGCGGTTCGCGGAGGGAACGCGGCGCGGCTGCTAGGCCTGAATTCGGACACAACACCTTAAAGCAAAGGCGGCGAGTTGCCCCTTTTTCTGACTGATAGTTATACTTCTAATGCTGAAGAGCGCGTCACCGACCGTTTACCCCGACCAGAAGGCCCGATCACAGTGTCGAACGGCGACATCCCTAACATCAACGTTGCCTCCCTGCGCGAGGACATCTATCGCCTGGTTTGTATGTTGCTTGCCGACGAGAAGATCAGCGACCGCCCGTTGTTCCAGGAAGCCGCCGCGGCCATCCACGAATGGGAAGTGAACCGGCTATTGATATGGATTGCCATAGCGGTCAGACAGTTGATCGAGATCGACCATGCAGATGAGGAGCAGGCTTGTGGCATTCTCTGGAATGACTTCCCCGATGGGACCAAGGAAACACTGACCTTCAGAAAAGCATGCGACAAGATCATCCACGCCAACGAAATCATAGCCTACCCTATCCCTTACGACCCTCTCCCTGACGAGTCGAGCGGCCGGGCAGGCGAGTCACCGTTGCGGCACTACGAAGGTACAATCACCATCCGTACGATTGCATCAAAGCGGTACAAGGCGTCACGATGCGAATTGGACTTCGAGACTTTCGCGTTGTTTTCGGATAGCCGAACGGTTCCTGGAGGAACATTGAATGCCTACCAAGCGAGACACGTACAAGTACCACTTCAAGATCGGCAACAAGATCGTTCATACCGGCGTCACGTACGACCTGGAGCGACGGGAAGCCGAACACAAGCAAAAGAGCGGTTGGGCAAGAGGGCACATCTCGCAGGTCGGTCTGCGCACAACACGGGAGGCCGCGCTGCAATGGGAAGGTGAACAGCGTAAGCAAGGAAGGCCCACGGGACCCTGACTTCCGGTTTACGCCAACGAGCTCCCGGCTTCACTCGATGCGGTTCTCGATGGGCGGCAGCGAACGCAGGTAGACGGCGATGGCGGTGAGGTCCTCGTCGGTCATGTGTTCGTAGCCGTGGATGATGACCCGCTCCATGAGGCCCTGGACGTTGTCGCCGTCGGGCTTGTAGCTGCTCTTCAGGAGATCCACCATGTCCTCCACGGACCAGTCGCCCGCCCCGGTCTCCTTGTGGGGGGTGATGTTGGCCGCGGTCTCGCCCTCGGGACCGTCGGCGCTGCCGGCCATGAACAGCTCCCGGTCGAGCCCCCCGGCCCAGTCCCGCGGCGTGTGGCACTCGCCGCAGTGGACGACGGCGTTGACCAGATAGGCGCCGCGGTTCCACTGGGCCGGCCTGCTCGGATCGGCGGTCCACGGGCCCTCCTCGAAATAGCGCCACTTCCACCCGGCCAGCAGGAAACGCCAGCCGAAGGGCGTGGTCAGCTCGGGCGCGCGGTTCTCCTTGCGCACGGGCTTGACCGTGGACAGGTAGGCCTTGATGGCGAGGATGTCCTCGTCGGACATGTGCGTGAAGGAGGTGTAGGGGAAGGCCGGGAAGAGGTGCTCGCCCCCGCGGCCGATGCCTTGGCGCATGGCCCTCAGGAACTCTTCGTCGCTCCAGCCGCCGATGCCGGTCTCCGGGTCCGGCGTGATGTTGGTGCTGTAGATGGTGCCGAAGGGGACCTCGATGGCGTAGCCCCCGGCAAGCTCGGCGCCCTTGTTCTTGAAATCGGTGTGGCAGGCGATGCACAGCCCGGCGCGCACGAGGTACGCGCCCCGCGCCACCGGGTCGTCCGCGGCGCCGGCCCCAGACGCCCACGCGCACAGCACCAACGTCAAACCGACGAGCGCGGATGTCGCAGGGTGTTGACCGTCGCGCATGGATGGAAGACCCTCCCTTTGCACCTGGAGAGAACTCCGGTTGATCGGGCTGGCGCCCTACGAATCGTCATTCCCCAACAATCCCCCTCCGCCCTCCCAAACCCCAGCCCGCTTGTCTCGCGGCCTCTCCTTGCTTCCAGCTTCTGCAACATCGAGGTTAACCGTTGCGGCACACGAAGAGCTGCCTCGGGCAATCGTGCATGTTCTCCAGCCCTGTGTCCGTCACCCGCATCATCTCGCCGAACTGGACGCCGCGCAACCCGTCCTCGGTGACGACGTTGGGCTGGATGACGAGGCACATGTTCGTCTCGAAGCGGAAGTCCGGGGGCGCGCCGCGATGGGTCTTGTGCGTGCGCAGGATCGGCGGCAACTGGCTGGCGCCGTGGACCACGTCGTCGTAGACCGTGAAGCCGCGTTCGTGGACCACGTCCGCCGCCTTGAGCACCTCTTCGGTGCCGGCGCCCGCCTTGATGACGCCGGCGATGCGGTCGAAGGCCTCCATGGCCGCGTCGTGGAGGCGTTGGTATTCGGGCGTGGGGTCCTCGCCGATGGTGAAGGTGCGCAGCACCTGTCCGGTGTAGCCGGCGTAGTTGGTGCTGATCTCCGTCACGAGCACGTCGCCCTTTTGCAGGATGCGGTTGGACAGGTGCTGCTGCGGCACCCCGCCCTTGGGGTCGTGCATGGAGGTGGTGATCATGAAGTGGATGCCGTTGATGCCGCCCTTCCCCAGGTAGACGTCCTCGACGATGCGGGCCAGCTCGTGCTCCGGGATGCCGGGGCGCGCGTGCTCGGCCAGGGCCGCCACCGAGTCGTCGCTCATGGCCGAGGCCCGGCGCAGGCGCTCGATCTCCTCGTCGCTCTTGACCTGGCGCTGGTCGCGCATCTCGGCGCTGAAGTCCGACCACTTCACGCTCGGCAACGCCTCCACCAGCCGCAGGTAGTGGCGGTAGGGCACGCTGCCGCACAGGCCCACCGAGCCCTTTTCGAGCCCCCGGTCCTTCAGGTTCTCCAGCACCCGCGGCACCGAGTCCACCGAGCCCGTGGGGCTCGAGCCGCCGAAGCGCACGTCGTCGATGACGGCCATGCGCCTGGCGTTGGGCAGGTGGTTGGACAACTGCACGAACAGCGTGGGCTCGCCGGTGCGCGGGTAGATGAAGTAGGCCTCGCTGGTGGTGAGCCAGTTGCACAGGTAGTGGATGTCCGGCGCCGCGCGGCTGCCGTAGAAGACCACGGCGTCGAGACCCATGCGGTCCATGCGTGCCTTGACCGCCGCGTGGCGGCGTTCGTACTCCGCGTCGGAAAAGCTCAGGTAGTTGGGGTCACAAGCCATGGGTCGTCTCCGTTGGTTCTCGTTCAAGTGGTTCTAACTCGAGTGTCGCAAAAGAGTCTGTGAAGACCGATCGGAGCACTCCCTACGAATCGTCATTCCCGCGAAACAGGCTGTGTCAAAACACCATCTTGGCGAGGCAATAACCCCCAGAATCGTCATTCCCGCGAAAGCGGGAATCCAGGGGTGGAGGGGTGCGGCGTGCGTCGCAGCAGCCCCCATTCCACCCTGCCTGGATTCCCGCTTTCGCGGGAATGACGTTTCATAAGATTCTACTCCGCCGCCCGACTAACCTCACCTACGGTGACATTCCTCAACAATCTCCCTTCGTCCTTCCAAACCCATGCCGCCTTGCCTCCCGGCCTCTTCATGCTTACAGCTTTGGCGGCATCGAGGCTACGTGGCGGCCAGGCCGGGCTGGGGCGGCGCCAACCGCACCGGCGGGTCCTTGTCGATGGCCAGCGACATGAGCGCGGCCAGCACGGCCAGCACCGCGCCGGTGAGGAAGGACGGCACGTAATCGCCGAACACATCGAACGCGATGCCGCTGCCCTGGGCCATGGCGGCGCCGCCCAGTTGGTGCGCCAGGAAGATCAGGCCGTAGATGCTGCCCACCGAGTTCTTGCCGAAGGTGTTGCCGGCGATGGCCACCACCGGCGGCACCGTCGCGAACCAGTCCAGGCCGTAGATCACCGCGAAGACGAACATGCCGGCGGGGCCGGTCACCGACGGCAGGATGAACAGCGAGACCGCCCGCAACGCGTAGATCCAGGCCAAGACCTTGCGCGGGTCCATGCGGTCGCACAGCCACCCGGCCCCCATGGTACCGACGAAGTTCAGGCCGGCCATGATCCCGACCGTGATGCTGGCCACCTGGTGGCTGATGCCGATGTCCAGGGCGTGCGGGATCATGTTCGCCCCGATGAGCCCGTTGGAGGTGCCGCCGCAGATGGCGTAGGCGCCGGCCAGGAGCCAGAAAGTGCGCGTCCGGAGCGCGTCCCGCACCGTGGTGCTGGTCACCGGCGCCGCGCCGCCGGGTTTGGCCGCCGCGGCCGCGTTGGCCTCCGACTCACCCAGCGCCTCCTCCCCCACCTCGGCGGGATCGTTGCGCATGAGCCACCACACCAGCAGGAAGGCCACCACCGCCACGCCGGAAAGTACCATGGCCGCCACGCGCCAGCCCCAGGCCACGATCAGGCTCAGCACCACCGGAATGAAGATGAGCTGCCCGGTGGAGCCGGCGCTGTTGAGCAGGCCCAGCACCACGCCGCGATGGCGCACGAACCAGCGGTGGGCGACGCTGGCCGCCAGCACCGACGAAATGCCGCCCGCGCCGGTGCCGACGATCAGGCCCCACACCACCAGGAACTGCCATAGTTCGTTGATGAACGCGGTCAGTCCCGCCCCCACCGCCAACAGTGTCAGCGCCGCGAGCATCACCAGCCGCGGCCCCCGGCGGTCCTGGAAGCGCCCGGCGAAGGGGCCGATGGCGCCATAGAGCACCAGGTTGATGGAGACGGCGGCGTTGATCGCCCCGCGGCTCCAGCCGAAGTCGGCTTCCAGCGGGCGCACGAAGGTCTGCGGTGCGGCCCGGATACCCGCGGCCAGAAGCGACGCGGTGAAGGTCGTCGCCACGACGACCCAGCCGTAGAAGAACCGAACGTTGAGCGGATTGCGGCGCCGCGCATTCGCCATGTCGGGTGTGGTGTTCATCGATGAACCGCGCCGTTTCTCCCGTGACCGGGACACAGGCGGGTCGAACCCCGCGTGCTCTCGAGGCCATGGCCAAGTTCATTCGTCCCGGCGATCATCACCATGATGCGGGCCTTGCGCGTGTTGTACCGCCGATCATCTCCATGATGCCGGCCCTACCCGCGCGGCCCCAACGTCTCGGCGGCGCTCTCGTAGTCTTCCAGCCGCGGCAGCAGCAGCGCGTGATCGACACCGGCCTCGCGGTATTCGGCGATGCGCCGGCGGCACGTCGCGGCGTCGCCCAACAGGTAGAAGGCCTCCACCATCGCCTCGGTGATGAGCCCCACGGCGGCCTTCTCGCCGCGGCTCTCCGCGGTAGCGCGAAGCTCGGGGAGGATGCCCGGGTCGAAACCGCCGCGCTCCAGCAGCACCTCCCCCACGAAAGGCTCCGCCAGGAGCCGCACCATGCGCTCCTTGAGGGAGGGCATCATCCGCGCGGGGTCGTCTGTGAGACGGACGATCAGCATGCAGGCGATGTCGATGGCGGTCGGGTCGCGCCCCGCCTCCCGGGCCGCGGCCGCGATCTCCTGGACCGCGTAGCGCACGTACGCGGTGGGAACGTAGGCGTTGAGCAAGACCCCGTCGGCCACCGCGCCGGCGAGCCGGAGCGCCTTGGGGCCGATGGCGGCCAGGTAGATGGGCAGGCGTTCCTGCGCCGGCTTCACCGCGAGCCGAACGCCCTTGAGGTCCCAGTAGACCCCCGCGCCGCTCACGCGCTCGCCCGCCAGGAGTTGCCGGAGCTCGGCCACCGTCTGCTTCATGTGGTCGAGCGGCCGCTCGTAGGGCATCCCCATGCGCCCCTCGATCATCCACTTGTCGCTCCGCCCCAACCCCAGGAGGAAGCGCCCGCCGGAGATGCGGTCCAGGGTCGCCGCGGACATGCCCAACAGCGCCGGGTTGCGCGTGTACGGGTTGGTGACGCCCAGGCCGAGCCGGATGTGTGTCGTGGCGGCCGCCAGGAACCCCAGCAGCGAGAAGGTTTCCTCGTGGAAGTAGCGCTCCGTGACCCACAGGGAATCGAAGCCGGCCTCCTCCGCGACGCGGGCGTAGTTCCGCAACTCATCGCCGGTGTCGATGCCGTGATAGAGGACCATTCCGAGTCGTGACATGGAGAAGCCCGCGTTTGGTGCTTACCAAAAAACAGAGCCGCCCCCCGAACCGTCATTCCCGCGGAAGCGGGAATCCAGGCGGGGTGAGGCGGGAGCGCAGGCCCGTTTCAGCCCCGCCCCGCCCCTGGATTCCCGCTTCCGCGGGAATGACGGTTCGGGGGGTCTCTGCCTCATGAGTTTCGACACAGCCTGTTCCGCGGGAATGACCTTTCCGGGCGTTGTACGGTTTATCAACCGAGCGGCGTCACACCCTGGGAAGCGCGGGTCATCATGTGGATTGACCGGCGGGGACACTAGATGCCCGTTCCCGCCCGCTTGAGCCTCGGGTCCAGCACGTCGCGGAGGGCGTCGCCCAGGAGGTTGATGCCCAGCACCGTGATGAAGATGGACAGGCCGGGGAAGAGTGCCAGCCACCACGCCGTGCTGATGTAGATGCGGCCGTCGGCGAGCATGGTGCCCCAGGTGGGGATCTCCGGCGGCACGCCCAGGCCCAGGAAGCTCAGGCTGGCCTCGGAGATGATGGACGAGGCCATGGCGAAGGTGCCGATGACCAGCGACACCTGGATCAGGTTGGGGATGATGTGGCGCGTGATGATCTGGACGTCGCTGGCGCCCAGCGACTTGGCCGAGATGACGAACTCGCGCGCCTTGAGGGACAGGCTCTGTCCCCGCGTCACCCGGCAGTACTGGATCCAGCGCTGCGCCACCAGGGCGAGGATCAGGTTGAACAGGCCCTGCCCCAGGAACGCCATGATGGTCAGGGCCAGCAGCAGCGGCGGGAAGGCCCATACCACTTCCACGAACTTCTGGATGGTGAAGTCCACGTTGCCGCCGAAGTAGCCCGAGGTGGCTCCCAGGATCACGCCGACGAAGCCGGAGATGAACACCACCGCGAAGGCGATCAGCAGGGAGACCCGGGCGCCGAAGACGATACGGCTCAGGATGTCGCGGCCGAGGTTGTCGGTGCCGAGGAAGTGGGGGCCCCCGAACCACTGGGGCGCGTTCAGCATGGTCTCCAGGCTCTGCTGGTTGGGATCGAACGGCGCCACCAGCGGCCCCAGGGCGCCCGCGATGATGAAGACCAGCACGATGGAGCCGCCCACGTAGACCTTGGTGCGCATCCACGGACGCCACCACTGGCTGCGGGGCCGCGCGCGCCCGGAGTCCGGCGTGCCGGTGTCAATACCGTATTCTTGGGTCGATGACTGCATAGAGCACGTCGATCAGGAAGTTGATGGCGACGAATGCCACCGTGTACACCAGCACCAGCCCGGTCACCAGCGGATGGTCGCGCGCGTTGAGCGCGATGACCAGCAGGCTGCCGCTACCGGGCCACGAAAAAACCGTCTCCACGATGATCGAGCCGCTCAGGAGCGTGCCCAGCTCGAGCCCTACCACGGTGATCACCGGAATGAGCGCGTTGCTCACCACGTGGCGCCACAGCACCTTGCGCTCCACCAGGCCCTTCGCCCGCGCCGTGGTCACGTACTCCTCGTGCATGACCTCCAGCACCGACGACCGGGTCACGCGCATGAGTATCCCCAGCATGTTGGAGCCCAGGGCCAGGGCCGGCAGGAAGACGTGCTCCACACCGTCGCGCACGCCGGCCCAGTTCCCCTGGAGAGCGCTGTCCAGTATGTAGAAGCCGGTGATGCGGGGGCCGGCGATGCCGTAAGTGTCCCTTCCGGCCGATGGCAATATGTTGAGTATCCCGGCGAACAGCAGGATCAACATGATGCCGAACCAGAAACTGGGCATGCTGATGCCGAAGAGGCCGAAGGTGGTGCCTGTGTTGTCCACCCAGGAGTTGGGTCTGGCCGCGGCCCACACCCCAAGGGGTATGGCGAATATGACCGCGATGATGACCGAAGCGGTGGCGAGCTCCAGGGTCGCCGGAATCCGGTTGACGATCACGTCCATCACCGGCTCGTCGTACTTGAACGAGCGCCCGAAGTCCCCCTTGGCCGCGGACGTGAAGAACTTGAGGTACTGGACGTAGATGGGCTGGTCGAGGCCCCAGCGCTCGCGGGCCTGGTCGATGTCTTCCTGGGTCGTGTCCTCGCCCAGCAGCATGAGCGTCGGATCGCCGGGAGCCGCCTGGATCAACAGGAAGACCAGCAGGCTGATGAGCACCATGACCGGGATCGTCCCGATCAGGCGGCGGAGCAGATAGGTTCCCATGGGGCAGGTCTCTCGAAAAACCTACCGTGTATGACATAGACGGGGGGATTTCAAGGACCGGCGGGGTCGGGTACTGCCTCAGTTCGAATTCACCGGGTCCCATCCTGCCGCCAACATGGGCGGGAAAGGAGGACCCACTCATGCCCAGGATCCCGATTCGCGGCAACACCCTGTACTACCGCGAGCCCCAGCACACCGAAATCCTTGGCGTCGTCGACGGCCAAGGCGATCTCTGGCTCAAGGACATTCCCAACGGCGAGAGCCTATGGAATGAAGGCCGCTACATCGGCCTCCGCGACAAGAAGATCCTCAACCACGTCAGGGGTGGCAGGCGGCGCTCAGATTCAGGTGATGTCGGGAAAGAGCCGATGGGACACAGCCTCAACTCAACTTTTTTCTTGCGCGATTCCGTGCTTACACCGTCGCATAGCTCCGGTGTAGCACAGGACGAACCGGATTCCCAACGGGACCGTTTTGTCAACAGAAAGCGCTTCAGATACAATTGAAGCCATGGTAATTGGTACGTGATCCTGAGAGAGAGAGGGGCCACATGCCAGAAAGAAAGACCATCAAGGATGCACAAGGGACTGAAGTGTCCGGAGAGGTGGTAGAGGTACTTGAAACGACCTCTCGATATACCGATCTGACACTCAATGACGGTGTAGTCCTACGACTTCAAATACATGTTGCGGAAGTCCTCAAGCTCGACGATAAGTGGGACCAAGAAGGGAATCCTGTCTACAACGTGAGAAGTGGGACCCTTATTTCCATCAAATCTTGTCCACCGAGCCTGAAGAAGGGAGTGCAGTGATGGAATGCGAAACCCATGAAGACTTTATCCGGCCCCCATTGGCATGGGCGATTCCCACGCCTCCCCTGAACGAAGAGATCCGTCCGGAAACCAACCAAGAATCAGAGGCTAGCCCTGCGCTCAGATGGGATGACTCGTACTACTTGCGTGAGTTTTTGCGCCTCATTGAAAAGTGGCACGAAGAGAGGGGTATCACGTCTTCTTTCTCGAAGATGATGTCGTGTCCCTCCTACCTTCGCATCATAGGGATGGGGCCAAGGGCAGTACCTCTCATCATTTTCCAGCTACAGAGAGAGGGACGGAGACCTGACCATTGGTTTGTCGCGCTCAAGGCTATTACGGGCGAAGACCCAATACCGGAAGAATCCCGCGGCAACGCCGTTCTCATGGCTCAGGCTTGGCTTAACTGGGCAGATAAGAATGGCATCTGGTAGTGTTCGGTATTCTCGTCTTCCTAATCTTCTTCCTGACAATCATGTAGTCACCAGTTGCCAGAACCCCATCTACAACTGCATCGCGTGGGCGGTCGACGACACCAATAATTGGTGGTGGCCTGGCCGATATGACGACCCGGTCTATTGGCCACCAGGCGTTCCTCGGGAGACCACGATCCCTGCGTTTCTGGAAGCGTTCGGCACACGCGGGTACGAAGAATGCAAGGATGGTGATTTGGAAGCCGGGTACGAGAAGGTGGCACTATACGCAGGGCCCGATTTGGTTCCTACGCATGCAGCCAGACAATTGGACAACGGGCGGTGGACCAGTAAGCTCGGCAACAAGGAAGATATCGAACACAAGAGCGTCAACGATGTAAACGGCCCGGAGTATGGTGCACCTGTACGTTTCATGCGCCGGCGCAAAGGAAATGAGTGAGTTCACGGTGCCCTCCCTACCGGCACTTGCTCGCCCGGTTCTGCTAGTGTGGTGTCTGGTTAATTCGCAGCATAATCTGCGGGTCTTTTTCGCCGTCGGCTGCGTTGCTCTTCCTCGCGTGGTACCCGCCACTGCTCGTCATCGCGCCTTGCCGACGACAAAAAATCCCGCAGGTGAAGTCCTAAACTTGCTGGAAAAAGGAAGGGGGTGCATCCTTGGTTGAGGACTGAACCGCGCCGGGTTTCCCGGAGACGGAATAGTTTGAGTCAGGCCACCAGGGCTGACTCCCGGTACTGCTGATCGTAGGCCTCTTCGAATTCAGCCGGCGGCACATAGCCGATTCCTTCCAGGAGCCGGCGGTGATTGAACCAGTCGACCCATTCGAGGGTGGCGAACTCGACCGCTTCGAGGTGGCGCCAGGGGCCGCGTTGACGAATCACCTCGGTCTTGTACAAGCCGATGATGGACTCGGCCAAGGCATTGTCGTAGGAGTCTCCGACGCGGCCCACCGATGGCTCAATCCCAGCCTCACCCAGGCGCTCGGTGTAGCGGATCGACAGGTACTGGGCGCCACGGTCGCTGTGGTGCACCAGAGCGACCTCAGGGCCCACCGCGCGGTCATAGAGCGCCTGCTCGAGGGCGTCCAGGGCAAGCTCGGTGTGCAACGAGTCCGAGACCCACGATACGCCGCGCATAGGCGTCGATGACAAAGGCAACGTAGACGAAGCCACGCCAGGTCGCTACGTAGGTCAGATCCGCCACCCACAGGGCATTCGGCCGGTTGGTCTCGAACACCCGGTTCACCCGGTCCGCGGGCCGTGCGGGCTCTTTCGCTGCCAGGGTCGTCTTCGCCCTCCGACCCCGAACCACGCCACGAAGCCCCATCACTCCCATCAGCCGGGGCCACCGTGCATCGGGGCACCGCAAGGCCCTCCCGGTTGAGGGCACGCCATACCTTGCGCACCCCGTACACCCCGAAGTTCTCCTCCCACACCCGCCTGATCTCCGCCCGCAACTCCGCGTCACGCCGCGTCCGGGCCGGCACAGAAGCACGACCGGCCTCGCGCGCCTTGGACTCGTAGTAGGTCGACGGGGCGATCGGCAGCTCCTTGCAGATCGGCTCGACCCCGTACGCCTCCCGATGCGCGTCGATGAATGACACCATTACGTCCCGCGGCGGTCGAGCTCCGCCTGGGCGAAAAAAGCCGCCGCCTTACGCAAGATCTCGTTCGCCCGACGAAGCTCTCGGTTCTCTCGTTCCAGCGCCTTGAGCCGCCCATCCTCTTCGCTCTTCGGCCCCGACCAAACACCCGCATCGCGCTCAGCGCCGCGCACCCACTTGCGCAACGTCTCCGCTGTGCACCCAAGCTTCGACGCCACCGAGACCATCGCCGCCCACTGCGAATCGTATCCCGCCTGGTGCTCCAGCACCATCCGGACCGCCCTCTCTCGTACCTCCGGGGAGTCCCTCGTTGACTTCTTCATGACCCCATCCTCTCAAAAAATAGAGTCTCCGGGAAACCCGGGGCGGTTCAACCGCCTGCTTCATGGATGACTTCGAGGCCTGCATCGCGCACTTGCGCATGCCCATCACCCATCGCCGTGCCATCCGTACCACCAACCTCCTGGAGCGGCTGTTTGTCGAGGAACGCCGGCGGCTCAAGATCATCCCCAACGCCTTCGGTGAAAAGCCCGTTCTCAAGCTCATGTTCGGCGCCATGATCCGCGCTGCCGAGCGCTGGAGGGCCATCAAGGTCTCTGATCTCGAGCGCCGCCAGATGCGCGCCCTCAGAGAGGATCTCGATCACGAATATGAGGGCCACAACGGCCTCAACCCTACCGCCTCAACCAATGCGCCCCCTACCGAATTATCCAGCACTTCTCGGACTTGACCCTGCCGAGTTCTTTGCCATAGTTGGCACTCTGTTCGCAGAAGTTCTTCCATCCTCCGAGAAACTTGACCTGCCGCAGGTCCAAACCCCGGATGCTCTTCTTCTGTCATTCGAGCGATTGCTTCAGAATTCCCGTACACAGAAGCCATATCTAGCAACCGAGCTAGATCGAATTGCAGTTGCTTTTCGAGCGACTGTTCAAACGGCACTTCTTCTTGATCTTGCCAAAGAGAATCCTCAATAGTTTTCATTTGTCAACTCCAAAGAGGGGGCAGTACCCGGGGTCGCGTGAGCGGCGAACGTGAAGTTGTGAGCGGCCCATGGATGGGATACGGTACCGTGTCCAACGGGACCGGAAGGACGAATCCATGGCCAAGGACCTGCGCGCATTCATCGAGCAACTGGCGGCATCGGCGCCGGACCAGATACACATGGTCACGCGGCGGGTGGACCGCGGGTTCGACATCACCTCCATCGCCGAGCGGTTGGGGGAGGACGGGCGGTTTCCGGCCCTGGTCTTCACCGATGTGGAAGGCGCCTCCATGCCGCTGGTGATCAACCTCACGGCCACCTACGAGCGGCTCGCGCTGGCCCTGGGCACCGACGTCCACGACATGGTGCGGGTCTACGGCGAGCGGCAGGCCCGGCCGATCCAGGCGGAGACCGTGTCCGACGGGCCGGTGAAGGAGGTAGTGCTCAAGGGCGACGCGGCCGACCTGTCGGCCCTGCCCATCCCCTGCCACAACGAGTTGGACGCCGGCCCCTACATCACCGGCGGGGTCATGATCCTCAAGGACCCGGATACCGGCGCCCAGAACGCCGGGCTCTACCGCCACCAGGTGCACGACGCCCGCACCCTCGGCGTCTACATCCAGGGCAGCCACCACGGCGGCTACATCTACCGGCGCAACTCGGAGCGCGGCGAGCCCACCGAGTTCGCCCTGGTGGTGGGGCACTATCCCACGTTCATGCTCGGGGCGGTGTCGCGGCTGCCGGGCATCGGCGGCGAGTTCGCCGAGGCCGGCGCGCTGTTGCAGGAGCCCATCGAGCTGGTCCGGGCCGAGACCGTGGACCTCCTGGTGCCGGCCCACGCGGAGATCGTCATCGAGGGGCGGCTCCTGCCGGACGAGACCCGTCTAGAAGGCCCCTTCGGCGAGTGGACCGGCTACTACGTGAGCGTGGGCGCCCAGCCGGTGATGCACGTGTCGGCCATGACCATGCGCCGGAAGCCCATCTACTACGACGTCTTCCCCGCCGGCCAGGAGCACCTGGTGCTGGGCAGCCTGCCGCGCATGGGCACCATCTACCGGCGCGTGCGGGAAGCCGTCCCCGGTGTGGTCAACGTCAACGTGCCGGCCCACGCGCGCACCCACTGCTACATCTCCATCCGCAAGAACCGCGACTCGGAGGTCAAGCGCGCGGCGCTGGCGGCCATCGCCACCGAGCCCGAGAACCTCCGCTGCGTGGTGGTGGTGGACGACGACATCAACGTGTTCCACGAGCCGGAGGTGACCTGGGCCATCGGCACGCGCATGCGCCCGGACAAGGACGTGCTCACGATCCCGGACTGGAACGGGCCGGGCGACCTGCTCCCGTCCAACTGGAACTACACCGTGGACGGCACTCACGAGCCGGTCATGGGCGCGGTGATGATAATGGACGCCACCAAGCCGGCGCCGCCGGTACAGTACCCGCAGCGCGCCCGGCCGCCCCAGGACAGGGTGCGGGAAGTGCGGCTGGAAGGGCTGTTGCAGGCCTTCGACCCGTCGCTGCTGCGATCGCCGAAGACCTTGACCGGGGATTGAAGGAGTGCGAAACTTTCCACGCGCGTTGGAGCTGCACCGCCGCAGAACGCCATGAGCCTCACGACATTCGATACGTTGAAATTCGCGCAACGTCTTGAAGAGGCCGGACTTGAACACAAGCAGGCCGTCGCCTTCGCGGAAGCGCAGAAAGAGGCGTTCGCGGAAGCCATCGAAACGCAATTGGCTACCAGGGCGGACACCCAGCGGATCGAAGGGCAATTGCTTCTGTCAAAGTGGATGATCGGCTTCAACCTCGCGTTCACCATGGCCATCGTCCGGAAGGTGTTCTCCTGAAGTAGTCTTCGTCAAACCGAAAGGAGCCCGTGATGCGAATTCCGAGATCGTTGCTTAAAACCCTCCTCGTGGCGCTCGTCGCCCTGTCGCTGGCGCTGGCCGCGGCGCCGGCATCGGCCGCCGACTGGAAGCCCAGCAAGCCCATCACCATTCTCGTGGGCTTCGCGGTGGGCGGCGCCATGGACACCGCCGCGCGGCTACAGGGCGAGGTCATGTCGAAGCTGCTGGGGGTCCCCGTGCTCATCCGCAACGTGCCGGGCGCCGGGGGCCGGAACTCCGTGACCATCCTGAACCGGGCCAAGCCCGACGGCTACACCATGGCCGCCATCAACCTGCCCGGACAGGCCGTCAACCAGGTCGCGCGGGGAATGAAACCCGACCTGCGGACCTTCACGTGGATCGGACGCCAGGTGTCCAACCCGTACTTCCTCCAGGCCACCACCAAGGAGGGCAAGGATCAGTGGACGAACTTCAAGCAGATGAAGACGGCCAAGAAACCCATCAAGGCCGGCATCACCGGAACCGGCGGGAACACGTTCCCCATCTCCGTCATCACCGCCAACCTGGTGGGCTTCCCGGTGGAGTTCATCGCCGGCTTCAAGGGACCCGAGTTGATCACGGGCATCATCCGCGGCGACATCACCATCACGAACCTGCCCTTGACCAAGCGCTGGACCACGGCGGTTCAGTCCGGCGAGGCCAAGGCCATCGCCGTCTACCTGCCGGAGCGGCATCCCAAGTTCCCCGACATCCCCACCGGCGTGGAACAGGGGTTCCCGGCACTGGGATCGGCTTCTCTGGTGGGGCAGAACCTCTACGCGCTGCCGCCCAAGACCCCCGCCAACATCGCGTCCGTCATAGAAGCGGCCCTGGTGAAGGTCAACAACGACGCGGCCCTGAAGGAAAGGATCGAGGCCAACGGCAACATCGTGGCGCCGTTGAGCAGGGAAAACACCACCAAGCTCATCGGTGACATGATCGCCCTGGTGGGGGACAACACCCCGCTGCTCAAGAAGTACATCAAGTGATCCTTGCCCATGGCGGCGCGACCCGGTCCCGGGTTGACCGACCGTGTCGCGCCGTTCTCGTCCCGACCTCGGGCACTCCCGTGACACAGGACACCCACGTTCATGTTTGAGGGTTTCGGCGGCGCCCTGGTCACCATCTCGGAGCCGCACGTCCTTCTGACGCTGTTCTTCGGCAGCGTCATCGGGCTGATCTTCGGCGCGGTGCCGGGACTCGGCGGCATCCTCGCCATGTCGATGCTGTTGCCGTTCACCTTCACCTGGGACGCCATCACCGCGGTCTACCTGTTCTCGGGCATCATGGGGGCCAGCTCCTTCGGCGGCTCCATCAGCGCCATCCTGCTCAACACCCCGGGCACCCCGGTGAACGCCGCCACCTGCTTCGACGGATACCCCATGGCCAAGCGCGGCGAGGCGGCGCGGGCGCTGGGGCTCTCGGCCGGAGCGTGTCTCCTCGGCGCGCTCTTCGGGCTCCTGATCCTGGCGCTGCTGATCCAGGTCATGCGCCCGCTGGTGATCGCCTTCGGCCATCCGGAGATCTTCTGGCTGGTGGTGTTTGGGCTGGTCACCACCGCCACGGTGAGCCAGGGCTCGCTGCTGAACGGGCTCATCGCCGGGGGCGTCGGCATCCTGCTGTCCCTGGTGGGTCTCAACGAGCCCACCGGGCTCATCCGCTACACCATGGGCAGCGAGTACCTGTGGGACGGCATTCCCCTGATCCCGTTCTTCGTGGGGCTCTTCGCCGTCGGCGAGCTGATCAACTACTCGGCCCAGGGCGGCACCATCGCCCGGGACAACATCCAGGCCAGCATCCGGGGCGCGTGGCAGGGGGTGATGGAGAACTTCCGCTACGCCGTCTGCCTGCTGCGCAGCTCGTCCATCGGCACGCTGGTGGGGATCATCCCCGGGGTGGGCGGCGAGACCGCCAACCTCATCGCCTACACCGTGGCCGTGCAGTCATCCAGGGACCCGACCTCCTTCGGCACGGGCAGCCCCGAGGGCGTCATCGCCAGCGAGGCGGCCAACGACTCCAAGGACGGCGGCGCGCTGCTGACCACCCTGAGCTTCGGCATTCCCGGAAGTCTGGCCATGGCGCTCTTGCTGAGCATCTTCATCATGCACGGGATCTCGCCCGGGCCGCAGTTGATCCTGGACCAACCCATCTTCATCTGGACCCTGCTGAACGGCTACGTGGTCTCCAACGCCTTCGCCAGCATCTTCGGCCTGCTGGCCGCCCGCTACCTCGCCATCATCACCCGGGTGCCGGTGCACTATCTGTCCGCCATCATCGCGGTGGTGGCCCTGGCGGGGACCTACATCCTGCGGGAGAACATCTGGGACGTGGTGTTGGTGGTGCTGCTGGGTATCCTCGGCTTCGGCATGCGGCGCGCGGGCGTACCGGTGCTGCCGCTGGTCATCGGCTTCGTGCTGGGCAACCTGGCGGAGAAGTCGTTCCTGCTGACGCTCAGGATCCACGACGGCAGCTATTTCGGCTTCTTCAACAGCGTGATCTCCTGGATCCTCATCCTGACCATGGTGGCGGTCCCGGTGATCACGCGGCTCCGCACCCGCTCGACGACGACACCATGAAGCGCGTGAACTACAGCTACGTGATGGTCAACCTCTTCTACCTGGCGGTGGTGCTGGTAGTGGTCATCCCGTCCTTCGGCTTCGAGGGACAGGGCGGGCTCGTGCCGCTGGTGCTGGGAATCCCGACCCTGGCGTTCATCCTGTTCTGCCTCGCACGCGAGCTGCTCTCCCCGAGCGCGGCACCCGACGACACCGTGGAGGTGGCGCCCTGGGCCAAGGCCGCCCCCGTCGTTGCGTGGCTGGGAGTGTTCTGCGTCCTGGTGCTCCTCATCGGCTTCCAGCCCACCATCCCCATCTACATGGTGCTGTTCCTGCGCAGCTTCGCCCGGCTCTCCTGGCAGCGGTGCGCGGTCGCGGCCGTGACGGTATGGGCGCTGGTGTACGTGAGCCTGGAGCTGGTGCTGCAACGCACGCTGTTCGAGGGGGTGCTGTTCGGCGCCATCCTGCCGCTGCTGTAGACCCCCGCGCGTGCGGGCGAGTTTGAATCCCGCCCTTACAAGGTTCAAAAAGGACGTTGGATCGGGCCGGCGCGCGCCGGAACCCCGATCGGCAACTTCAACCCCATGCGACCCGAATTCGTAGCCCTCGCCGCCGCCATCCTCTACTCCGGCGGCTCCATCACCGCGCGCATGGGGATGCGCCACTCCTCCCCGTTGACCGCGGCCTGCGTGCTGCTCTTCCTGCGTGCCGTCGTGTTCTGGATCGGCGTGGTCGTGATGGGTGGGATTCCCCACGTCGAGTGGCTGCCGCTGCTGCTGTTCGTCGGATTGGGAGTGCTGCAGACCGCCACAAGCCTGCTCCAGTTGACCGGCATCCACCGCCTTGGCGTGTCCCGGGCCGAGCCGCTGCGCAACACTTACCCGCTGTGGAGCGCCGTCATCGCCATCGTCTTTCTGGGGGAGCAGGCCAGTCCGGGCATCATCGCCGGGACCCTTCTCGTAGTGGGCGGCATCGCGCTGATCTCCTGGCAACCGGAGGAATCAGGCCTGCGCTATCGCTGGTGGGAGGGGATCTTCTCGCTCCTGGCGGCCTTGTTCGCCGGCATCGCGTTCCCGATCAGGCGCATCGCCTTCGACATCTCCAACGAGCCGCTCTACTTCGCCGCCGTCCTTGCCGTCGTGTCCTTCGTCTCGCTGGGTCCGTACGTGGGCGTCCGTCTCCGCAACGAGTCGTTCGTGCTCAACCGCCGGGCCGTGCCCCCGTTCATCCTGTCGGGCTTCTTCGAGTCGGCCGCCTCACTGCTGTCCCTGATCGCCGTGAGCCTCGGCCGGGTCGTGGTGGTGTCTCCCATCGTCGCCTCCACTCCTCTGTGGACCCTGATCCTCACCGTGGTGTTCCTGCGCGGCATCGAGCGCATCAACGCCCGCACCGTCACCGGCACCTTCGCGGTCATGACGGGGACGATCTCGATTATCCTGAGCCGGTAACGGCGACATGGCGCGCCCCCCCCCTGGATTCCCGCCCCCGATCAGGGTCGAAGGCAGGCTTTCGCGGGAATCGTCCATGTCGCCTTGCAGCCGACACAAAGGGCAATGGAAATGGGGCGTCGGCCCCCCAATGAGTCATTGTCGCCCCCCAACGAGTCATTCCCGCGGAAGCGGGAATCCAGGGGTGGGGGTGTGGCGACCTCATTGCCCGGCCCCGCCCCGCCTGGATTCCCGCTTCCGCGGGAATGACTCATTGGAGTGTATGACAGACGGGTCTTGCGGCGTTTGGAACTTTGGAACCGGGGCTGTGGCACAGCCTGTTGCGCGGGAACGACGTTTGCGGACGACGCTGGTCCGCGAACTCGTTTCAGTCCGTGTGGCGGAGCCGCCGTTCCAGGTATGCCTGGATGACGGTGTTGTACCAGGGGGTGGCGCCGCGGCGGCCGTGGAACCCCACGTGGCCGCCGTTGTCGGTGAGCACCAGAGTCACGTTGGGCGGGGTGCCGCGGCCGATGTCCTCGTAGGGACCGGCCGGTATCCAGGGATCGTTCCTGGCGTGGAGCAGCAGCAGCGGCGTGTCGATGCGGTCCAGCAATCCGGTGACCGAGCAGCGCGTGTAGTAGTCGTCGCAGTCCGCGAAGCCGTGATGCGGGGCGGTGAAGGCGTTGTCGAACTCGCGGATGCTGCGGGCGGCCAGGACGGCCTTCTGTTGCCGTGGAGAAATTTCCGAGGCGCCGCCCACGACCGCGCCCTTCATGCGCGCCAGCAGCCAGCGATGATAGAGCACGTTGCGAGGGCGCATCAGCCTGCGGATGACGGCCCCGAGGTCGAGGGGCGTGGACACCGTGACCGCGCAGATGGGCGCAACCGCGCACGCGTGTCGCGCCAGGCAGTGGAGCATGACGGTGCCGCCGAGGGAGAAGCCGATCAGCACGACTCCGCGGCGGGCTTCCTCGATGTCAAGGGCCGACAGCACCGCGGCGACGTTGTCTCCGGAGCCACCGCAGTAGCTTCCGCGGCAAGTGGCCCGCGACGGGCCGGCGCCCCGGAGGTTTAGGCGCATGACCGGATATCCGAGCCTCAGGAACGAGCGCGTGGTCTCGAACATGTAGGAACTGCCCTCGCACCCGGTAAGACCGTGCACGAGGATGACCAGCGGCCGGTCGGTGGCGTGGCGCGGCCGATGCAGCATGGCGAGGAGCGCATCGCCGCCGCCGTCCGGCACCGGGAACCTCAGGCGCTCACCTGGCCAGGCGGACAAATCCTCGCTGCAGGGAAAGAAGTAGTACCGGAGGGTCTGGAGGTCACCGCCCAGCCACGGGAAACGGGGCGTGAAATCTGCGTGCCCCGGATCGACCCAAGGCATCGGACCTTCATCGGAACGTCGGCTCAACCCCGTCACCGAACTCTCCAAACAGCCTCCATGTCTTGCCGGGCCTTCGGTGCAAGGCGATATTCAGCCTTCTCGCTTGCCATGCTTTGCGGTCATTTCCTGTCACGAACAGATCGAGGTCGTCGGAATACCGGAATCCGAAGAAATGCCTATGAAGCGCGGTACCACCTGTCAGATAGAACGGTGCTTCGCAAGCGGTCGTTTCGCCGGCATACTCCGGTTTCACTTTATCGAGTTTCGCGAACAGGGCCGCCATACGTCATGCCGCTAGTGTCGTGTCTAACATGTCTTGCCGCTTGCCGCGACGATGGCCTTCGGGACAGCAGGATCAACACCTTGTGACGCCCAGCCCCGGGCCTTCCGGGACCCCGAGCTTTCCGTCCACCACTTTGATACCGCTGAACGGGTCGCCGGTTAGGGCCTCGCACTCGCCGATCTCGCAGAAATCCGACACGCCGGGAGAGCTGAGGGCCACGTGCAAGAGGGCGGCGTCGCCCACCATGCAGGCGGCGATGTTGCTGAGGCCGCACTCGGTTCCGGTCAAGGCGCACATGTCGGTGATCTGGCGCACCTGCTGCACGCCGCCGGCCTTGAGGATACCCGTGTTGATGGAGTCGCAGGCGTTGTCGCGGATGAGCCTGAAGGCTTCGTGCACCGAGCCCGCCGACTGGTCGGCTTCGATCTTGATGCTCGACCGGGCCTTCACCTCGGCCAGCGCCACGTCATGGTGCCGTGACAGCGGCTGCTCGAACACCGCCACCCCCAGCTCGGCCATGCCCGCGGCCATGCGGATGGCGGACTTGGCGTCGAACGCTTCGTTGGCGTCCACCTTGATATAGATGTCCGGTCCCACCGCGTCGCGCACCGCGGTGACCCGCGCCAGATCCAGCCCCACCTCGCCCTTGACCTTCAGTTTCAGCGCGCGATACCCCTCGCCCACCAGCTCGCGGCACTCCCGCGCCATCTCCATCGGCGACCCCACGCTCACCATCTTGATGACCGTGATCTCCTTGCGCGCCAACCCGCCCAACAGAACGTAGAGGGGCGCTCCGTAGCACTTGCCCAGCAGGTCGTACAGCGCCATGTCCAGGCCGCCCTTGGCGCGCCGGTTGTCCACCATCCGGAAGTTGATGAGCCGGTTCAACCGGTTCAGCTCCTCCACGGGCTGCCCCACCAGCAGCGGCCGCATGATCTCCTCGATGGCGCACCGCACCGAGGCGGGAGTCTCGCCGGTCCTGGGAAACACGTCGATGTAGCCGTAGCCCGTGTGCCCCGAGTCCGACTCCACGCTCACAAGGTATCCGTTGGACGAATAGAACTGGTTGGTGGCGGTGATGAGAGGCTTCTTGTAAGGCAGTTCCAGGGCCTCGAGCTGCACGTCCGTGATCTTCATGATGTGCTCCTTGGATGCGCGTGTACGGGCGGGTTTGAAACTTTGTGGTTTGCAGGGACAATGCCTCCAAACCAGACTTCCTCACCCTAACACACCGTGACGTAAGGAGAAATCAGCTCGACTCGGGCGAGGTCCCCACCGCCGCCCCGTGGCCGAGCCCCGCCGATTCGATTGAGGCGGGAGACATGTTCTTGCTGGACACAAACGCTCATGGTCTGCGGCAGGCCACCCCGTGGTATGAAACAACTGGACTTTCATTGGTCGTTGTTTGCGTGGCATTCTTTACCCTGCGCTACCGGCCCCACGGGACAGCTTCGGGCCACATCGGGGAAGCCTACGCGCTCGTTCCCGTCGTGTCGGCACGGCGTACCCAGCGGCTTTGGAACCGCCAAGTCGTTCGGTATTCGTTCGCCTTGTCGAGGGATCTGTTTCACGGCAAATTGGGGCGCAGGTTAACCACCACAGTTCGGGATTTGACGCGCAGAATCCGCGCCGCCTCTGCGCTAGTTGACACCTCAACTTCGTGGCGTGGCTCTGCTCCTTAGTTGTTCTACTGCGTAAATCACAGAGTGGTTCTCGGCAACCAGCCTCTCCACGATGTCCGCTACAAAGTGGGTGTCTTGAGTCTTTGTACCGACCAAGCCCCGTTGCACGAGTTCGACGAATGCCGTCGTTGTCAGGTACCGGCCTTCCAGATTGAAATGCCCGAGACGACGCCCACCGTGCGGGCCTTTGGTCTTCGGCGAAATCACCAGTTTTTGCCACTGATCCAACGGAACATATGCCCCGCTGATGATCCCTCCTTCGTAAGGCTCAAGGACAATTCGCTTACAGAGTTTGAAAAAGATCGGACAAAGGCCAAGACGATAGTCCTGCTCCGGATCACCGACGTTGGACTTTCTGACGCCGTGCCACAGGCGACGCATTCTCTGGAGCTCTCTGTAATCCTGGCGTGACCGTAGGTTGTGGTAAGGTTGGCCGTCTTTGGTTTTTTGCTCCATCATCTTGTACTGAACAAAGGTGAATGCCTCAAATCCACGATGAAAATATATGAGGTCGACACCGAGTGCCTTTTCGAGGGGGTTACGGTTAGCATTGATAATGGTCAGTTCCTTGTTTTGGTCATTTCTGAATTCGGCAATACCCGTAACGCTGTTCTCGATGAGTTCCCATCCCGGAAAGGCATATTGGTCGCGTGCAATGGCGCTGTCCTCATAGGTCCGGTACTGTGGCAATCCACGAAGAAAAGAACCCCCAATCCTGCCGGCTTGAGGTGCCCAACTCCTGAGTATATCTCTCCTCTTGAATCCGGCTATTTCTAGACTAAGGCCCGTGGCATCCTTCTCGGCCGCCAACGTTCCTGCCCGGTCCGAGGTTGGATTAAGATTGACTCCGCGGGTGTGAGCTTCGAGTTCCTCCAATTCAGCCCTTTTCCCGCTGAGGTCTTTGAGAGCACGCCATACCTGTTGACCCGTTCGTGCCGGAAGTGTTCGGAAATCAACCCCGAAGTCGCGAAGAAGATGTTCAGCAGAACTCTCCGGAATATTTTCCATTAACTGCTGGTAGGAAACGTCCGAGACCCGAACGAAGTTGGTCAGCGCGAGATGGCGTTGAGCCGTTGTAACTTTGCGCCCCGAATCGGCGATACAAGCATAAAGTGAGCCCCACACTTGGCGATCGATGTATTCGTGCCCGATCACCTGAATCAAGCAGAGTTGCTTCCTGATCGTTTGGCCCGCAACGTAGGGAATCGCATACGAGAAACGATGTCTGGCAGAAACAGCCTCTTCGAGGTATTCCAACGTATCCTCGGGGTAGATGTCCAAGACGCAGGAAACGTGTGCATCCCCGTCCGCTGATCGAACGCTAGATGACATCCTTGTGATTCCAGAGAACTGAGGCCGTTCGAGGGAGCCCCAGTCTCTCAAGCGCGGCTAGATGTTCTACGGATGACCGCGGAGGATCCTTCAATGCGGCACGATGGCCGCGGACGGCAGCAAGAACCGCTTCGGGCTGAGATTCAAGAAGACCGCCAATGAAGTCATCGGGACGTTGTGCTTCCAACGCATGCGGCGCCAGCCGGTCCGCGGGAAAATCCCGCAGGTTGAAGGTCACGATTACGCTGGCACGACCGTGGATCGCGGCCGCCAGAACATGGCGGTCGTGGACGTCAGGGAGGTCGAGTTCCGGGATGAGAGCTTCGTAACCAGAAACGACCGCCTCGGGAAAGTGCTCGTCCATGATCGTACGGGTGCGTTCCAGCCTGTCGACTGTCACATCGGGCCGGTCGGCGAGAAGGTTGGCGATCCATTCTTCATGAATCGCCAAGCTCCAAAGCGGTTGGTACAAGTACTGATCCGCCAGCCGCAGAAGAAAGTCTCGAAGGCCAGCGGGATACAGGACGTTGGCGTCGAGCAACGCCGTCAATCGGTTCATCGGCTATTGCAAGCCGAGCTTTTGATCCTGGGCAGTCAACTCGTCCAGCGCATCTCGGCGACGAGACTCCGTAGCCCGACGATAGGCGAGAATGTCTTCGGACCGCACACGCCGATGTGAGCCGACCTTACGGCATGGAATTCGTCCTTCGTCGAGCAACCGTACCAGGAACGTCCTCGAAACCTGCAAGAGATCGGCCGCTTGCCGTGTGGTCAACTCGGCCTGAACCGGTGTCAACGCAACTGTATTGCCACGTGCCATCTGGTCCAGAATTTCTCGCAGAAGCCGCAGCGCGTGGACAGGAATCTCTACCGTCTCCTCGCCTGCCGCGCCGAATCGAACCGGAACCGGCTCGGTCCCATCCGGCAACTCTGCCAGTTTCCTGCCGATCTGGTCGGCAAGAACTGCGTCCCGGCCGCTCGCAAACCGAGTCTCTCCGTCCTTCATGGCTCGATTTCCCATTGCACCGCCTCCGTGTCGACAACTGCGATACTTGCCCATCTATCATAAATGCCATATTCACCGCAAACGACACCCCAGGCTCGCCCGCCCCAACAGGCATCGTGGAAGGAATCCAAATGACGGACACATCGTTCAAATCAACGGGCACCATTCGGGTTCGGTTCGGCGCCTTCCAGGCCTGGATCGTGCTCCATAACGGCTTGCTTTCCCGATCTGCAGCCATGGGTCCTGGTCGAGCAGAAACCGCATCTATCCGGTCGCCGGGCGCAGGCGAATGTCCTCGGCGCCAACCAGGGCGATCGCGTACCGAATGCATGCATGGACATCCTCCACGGTCAGGTCGGGATAGTAGTCGCGAACGATCTGGTTGAAGGGGATGTCCTCGTCAACAAGTTCCAGAACATCCTGAACCGCAACCCGCGTGCCTGCGACGCATGGCTTACCGAAGTGAACTCTTGGATCAACAGCGATTCGGTCCAGCGATTCGGTCCATTTCATGCCTCCGTCCTTCTCCCCTGTGATGGTTGGCGAACCCCACCAGTACAAGTCTCGGCCCGTTGGCGCCCGCTACTGGCCTTGCGCGCCCCCTCGCCGGATCAACGTATCCACGGCCAGCACCCCCTGGCCCTCGGGCAGGACCATGAGGGGATTGAATTCGATTTCGTCCACTTCCTCGCGGAAGTCCAGAGCCAGCCGGGACAGGGCGACGAGGACTTCCGCCAGGGCGGAGACGTCGGCCTTGGGCCGGCCGCGCGCGCCGGTGAGCAGCGGGTAGGTGCGGATCTCCCGGATCATGTCGTGGGCTTCCGGCAATCCCAGCGGCGGCAACCGGAAGGACACGTCCTTCAGCACCTCGGTGTAGATGCCGCCCAGGCCGAACGCGAGGCAGATGCCCAGGTCCAGCGTGCGCGAGGTGCCGATGATGACCTCGGCGACCCCCTCGACCATCCGTTGCACCAGGACCCCGTCGATGCGGGCATCCGGGGCCTTCCTGCCCACTTCCTCCAGCAGACGGTCGTAGGCCTTCGCCACCTCCTCGGCGCTCGCCAGGTTGAGGCGCACGCCGCCGGCCTCGGTCTTGTGGGGCAGGTCCGGGGACTCGACCTTCAGGGCCACCGGGAAGCCCGTGTCGGCCGCGGCCCGGACCGCCTCCTCGCGGGAACGAACCAGGTGCTCGGCGGCGGTCGGGATGCCGTAGGCCCGAAGCAGCCGCCGCACCGTGGCGTGGGAATGGTCGCCCCCGGCCATGAGCAGGCGCAGCGCCTCGGTCTCCGCGGGGTCCACGACGGTCAACGCGGGTTCGCCGGAAGGGCCGGCCGTACCTTGCCGCGACAATGCGAGGACGTCGCGCACCGCGCGCAACGATTTCTCGTACTCCAGCAGCAAGGGGACGTTCAGCTCGGTGAAGAACTCGAACCAGGAGCGGTCGAGCTGCTCGCTGGCACGGGAGAGGAATACGAACGGCTTGCCGCCGCGCCGGAGCGCATCGGCCGATTCCCGGTAGAGCTGCGTCAGGCGGTCGCTGGGGTTCTTGGGCAGGTTCAGGCGGCAACAGACCACCGCGAAGTTGTCGTCGCCCATGAAGGTTTCCAGGCATTCGAGGTACCCGGACCGGTTCGCCCAGTGCAGTTCCTCGATGTCCAGGGGGTTGCCGTTGAAGCTCTCCTTGTCGAAGTACCTGCGCAACGCCTCGTAGGTGGCGCCGGAGGGCTCGGGCAGGTCCAGGTCGTTGCGCTCGCAGATATCGGCCAGGAAGCTGCAATCGCCCCCGGAGATGGTGACGATGCCGACGCCGCCGGAGCCGGGCAGACGGTAGGGCTCCGGTGTCCCCACGGCCAGGGCGGTGACCTCCAGCATCTGGTCGAGGTTGTCCACCGGCATGACGCCCTTCTGCCGGAAGAGCCCGTCCCACACCGCACCCGAGGTGGCCATGTTGCCCGAGTGCGAGGCGACCGCGCGGCCGCCCTTTCGGGAGCGCCCGAGCCTCAGCGCGATGACCGCCTTCTCACGTTCCCGCGCCAGGTCCAGCAGTCCCGCCATCTCCTCCGGACGGCTCATGGATTCGATGACGGCGACGATGACCCGGGTGCCGTCGTCGTCCACGGCGGCGCGCAGGTAATCGGTGAAGCCCGCGCCCACCTGATTGCCGGGAGCGATGGCGTAGCGAAAGCCCAGGCAACGGTCGGCGGCGGTGTTGAGGAAGAGGTTGAGCAGGCCGGCGCTGCTGAACACCGCGCTCACGGGTCCGGTGGTAAGGCGCTCCGGGAGCGGCGACGACCACAGCGCGGCGCCGCATTCGAGGGCCAGATAGCCCAGGGTGTTGGGTCCGGCCAGCGCCATGCCGCTCTCGCGCACAATGCGCGCCAGCTCCGCCTGATAGCCCCGGCCGGTCTCGTCGAACTCGCCGAAGCCCGTGGCCACGGTGAGCGCGGCGCGCACGCCCTTGGCCGCGCATTCTTCCATGACCCGCACGGTGCCGTCGCGCGGGATCGCGATGACCGCCAGGTCCACGTCACCCGGCACCGCGCCCACCGAGGGGTAGCACGGCAGATCGAAGAGCTGCTCGTAACGCGGGTTGACCGGGTAGATGCGGTCCTTCGGGAACCCGAACCGGAACAGGTTGCGCATGAGCGCCGCCGCGTGGGGCGCGCGCTCCGACGCCCCAATGAGCGCGATGTTGCGGGGCTTCAGCAACGCCGCGAGGTTGTCGGAGTTCGGAGCGGAATCCATCATCATCCCTCAACACCCCAATGAGTCATTCCCGCGAAAGCTTGCCCTCGACCCCGATCGAGGGCAAGCTTCCGCGGGAATGACTCATTGAGGTGTCAATAACGATCCGGGGCGGCCTCGGTCTCGGGAGTTTTGACACACCGCGTTCCGCGGGAATGACGGTCGCGGCCATTCAACTACCGCCCATTCGCCCTGCGGCCGCGCGCACCGCGCGCATGATGTTGGGGTAGCCGCCGCAGCGACACAGGTTGCCGGAGAGGTGGTTGCGGATCTGGTCGTCGGTGGGGTCGCCGTGCTCTTCCAGCAACGCCTTGGTTGCCATGATGAAGCCCGGGGTGCAGTAGCCACACTGGGCGGCGTCGTTTTCGAGGAACGCCTGCTGGATGGGATGAAGCGCGCCGTCGCCATCCAGCCCCTCGACCGTCTCCACCGAGCGGCCGTCCAGCCGCGCGGCCAAGAGGAAGCACGCACTCACCGGCCGGCCGTCCAGCAGCACCGTGCAGCTTCCGCACGCGCCCACGCCGCAGGACTCCCGCACGCTCCAGAGTTTGAGCCCGTCGCGCAGGACCTCCAGCAGGGTGTCGGCGTCGTTGACCGCCAAGTCCCGCTGCTGCCCGTTGACCGTCATGCTGATGTTGCGTTCCAAAATCTTGTCCAATGACTTCAGTTAGTTACGGAATCCCGCTACACCCCAATGAGTCATTCCCGCGAAAGCTTGCCCTCGACCCCG
>CAZFIU010000013.1:0-81444 GCA_964519455.1 uncultured Syntrophobacterales bacterium | reverse complement strand
GCGGATGAAGCGAGTTTGGGAGGAGCAGTATGAGGAGTGGCAGAGGCGGGAATGGCACGGGCACGAGTTCGTGTACGTGTGGGCGGACGGGATCTACGTGAACATCCGGCAGGAGGAGCGGCGATGCATCCTGGTGGTGGTGGGCTGCGACATCCACGGGCGCAAGCACTTCCTGTCCCTGGATGCAGGGTTCCGGGAGTCGGCGGAGAGTTGGAAGGCGCTGCTTTTGAGCCTGCGGGATCGCGGCGTCCGGGCGCCGACGTTGGCCGTGGGGGACGGAGCGCTGGGGTTCTGGACGGCCTTGGCCGAGGTCTATCCTGAAACCCGCGCCCAGCGCTGCTGGGTGCACAAGACCGCCAATGTCCTGGACAAGCTGCCCAAGCGCATCCAGCCCGAAACCAAGTCGATGATCCACGACATCTGGATGGCCGATACCCGCAAGAGCGCCGAGCAGGCCCTGGAGCGCTTCTGTGGCACCTACGAAGCCAAGTACCCCAAGGCTACCGACTGCCTGAGCCGCGACCGCGATACCTTGCTCACCTTCTACGACTTCCCCGCGGCCCACTGGCAGCATCTGCGCACCACCAACCCCATCGAGTCCACCTTCGCTACCATCCGGCTACGAACCGTGAAGACCCGAAACTGCCTCAGCGTCACCACCGCCCTGAGCCTCGTGCACCAACTCGCCATGAGCGCCCAGAAGCGCTGGCGACGCCTTCGGGGGTTCGGTCAACTCGCTGACCTCGTCGCCAAAGTGAAGTTCGTCGATGGCATCGACGAAAGGGAAACACCTAGGAAAGCCGCCTGATTCAGCCCCGCCATACACCAGATTTGACAGTAGCTCCGTGGACTAAGGTGGTAAGAGTCGCTGGAGAGCGCGTTCCTGATACGGATCTGTCTACTCGTAAGCCCTGCCAAGCGCGAATCTCTCTGCGTACCGAACGTGGCATCGAAGTCGGCAACTCGGATGCAGGCCACCCTTTGGTTGGTTCATCATTTGGCCAAGAGGATTGTCTGCTTGGTACTGGATCAGGTGATATTGCAACTGCGCAGGCATTTCAAGATAAGCCTTGGACTGTTAGGGCATTGCGGTTTTCCGGGTGCTATGGTTAATTGTTTTTTCCTCCCCCAATGTTTTGCGCCCGTAGCTCAACTGGATAGAGCGCCAGACTACGGATCTGGAGGTTAGGGGTTCGACTCCCTTCGGGCGCGCCACCTTCCATCGTTGCGGAACTCTTCAATCGCCATCGCTCTTTGCGATCCCAAGTTGCCGCTGTTTGCCATAACGTCTCGAATGCGCTACGTTATAACCCTTAGCGTATACTATTTAGGACGTTATGGCTACCAAATCACAGGCGGCATTGCCCATCCCCGTGCGCCGTGCCCTGAGGAAACTGGGTGCTGACATCCGGGATGCGCGCCGCCGTCGCCGTATTCCCACGGCGGTCATGGCGGAGCGGGCGTTTATCAGTCGCACGACCCTCAACCGGGTGGAGAAGGGCGATCCGGGCGTCGCCGTGGGGATCTACGCCACCGTGCTTTTCGTCCTCGGGTTGACGGACCGTTTGGCAGAGTTGGCTGACCCGAGGCACGACCCTGTTGGATTGAGCTTGGACGAGGAGAGGCTCCCGCAACGTATCCGAATCCGCCCGGTTCGCAGGGTGGAGCGTAAAGGTGACGCCTGATGGATGGCGAGTGTCGCGTCTACGTAGACCTGTATGCCGAGCCTATACAGGTCGGGCGTCTTTGGTCACGTACGCGTGGGGCGCGGGAGAGCGCCACATTCGAGTATGACGCGAGTTGGTTGACGCATCCCGGGAGGTTTGCGCTGGAACCGGCTCTTCCGCTGACACCAGGGCCATTCCACACCCCGGCGGATCGGGCTCTCTTCGGCGCCATGGATGACACCGCTCCCGACAGGTGGGGGCGGGTGCTGATGCGGCGTGCCGAGCGGAGAAGGGCCGAGAAGGCAGGACAGGCTACTCGGACGCTTGGTGAAGCCGACTATCTGCTGTTGGTGGATGACGAAGCGCGGCAGGGGGCGTTGCGTTTCGCAGAAGTACCGGGTGGACCTTTCCTGGCCGAGCCGAGTGGCTGGCGGATCCCTCCTTTTGTGGAGTTGCCGCGACTGCTCTCCGCGGCAACTCGCGTAACGAACGAGGAGGAGGACGATGAGGACCTCCGTATCCTGATTGGACCGGGCTCTTCGCTGGGCGGCGCCCGGCCGAAGGCATCGGTCCGTGATCGAGACGGTCATCTGGCACTTGCCAAGTTTCCGGACCAGCGCGACGGTTATGGCACAGTCCTGTGGGAAGGAGTCGCGCTATCGCTGGCTTCCAGCGCCGGCGTCACGGTTCCACAGTGGCGCATCGAAGAGGTGGCCGGCAAGCCGGTGGCCCTCATTCGCCGCTTCGACAGGGTAGACGGGCAGCGCATCCCGTTCCTGTCAGCCATGAGCATGTTGGGGGCACACGACAATGAGGTCCGGTCCTACCTTGAAATAGCCGACGCCTTGCGCCAGTACAGCGCGGCGGCGAGGGAGGACTTGGCGCAGCTCTGGCGGCGTGTCGTGTTCAACGTAATGATCTCCAACACCGATGACCACTTGCGGAATCACGGCTTCCTGCTTGACGGTGACAATAGCGGGTGGCGCCTTGCCCCCGCTTATGATCTCAATCCCACGCCCGCGGATGTGCGGCCACGCGTGCTTGCCACGGCGATCGAGATCGACGACGCGACCGCGTCGCTCGATCTCGCAATGCAGACAGCACCCTACTACGGAATCAATGTATCGGACGCGAGAATGATTGCCGGCGATGTCGCGAAGGCGGTGTCCCAATGGCGCGACGCGGCCGCTCGATTGAACATCCATTCACGAGAGATCGAGCGCATGGCTTCGGCTTTCGTCCATCAGGATAACGAAAAGGCGCTGGCGCTATAGACCAACCACGCGGGCGCTCGGGCCGCTACCTTGAGGATAGTCCGGCCGGCCTTCACTCCTCCTCCAGCACGTCGATCCGCAGCGGCCGGTTCCGCCATTCCGGAAAGCGGTTGCCGCGCCCGGGGCATGACGACACGGCCACCAGGCAGTCCTTCTCCGCGCGCAACTCCAGGTAGTCGCCGGCCACCGATTCGGCGGGTTCCTCGAACAGGCGGTCGTCCTTGTTGATGCCGGTCTTCATGAAGATGTTGAAGGCGTCGTGGACGTTGTGCGCGGTGAGCCCGTAGGACGCGATGGCGCGCACGAGGTTGTCCTGGCAGTTGGGGGCGTTGTCGACGCCGCGGAGCTTCCACAGTCCCGCGCTGCAGCGTGCGTAGATGAGATCGTGGGAAACGGCGCCGAGGGGCGAGTCGACGTGCTTCACGGTGTCGTCGGTGATGGTGAACAACACCTCCATGTTGGGCGAGGAAAACAAGCGGTTGCCGGTGGAGAGGTGCGCTCCCTCCACGATCCGGGTGCGCCCGGACCAGAACTGCTCCTTGTAGTCGGGCAGCGTCCAGGCGTTGAAGTCGGCCACCTGACCGCCTTCGACGTCGACGACCCGCACGTACTGGCCGGCCTGCACCGTGCAAGCGGCTCCCTGGCCCGCGGGGACCGGAATGGAATTGAGTTCGCGAAGTGCCACGGCATCCCTCCCTTTCGGCTACGTCGATCCGTTGATTGGCCCGATCATCGATCCGGTGCGCCCGAATCGCCGGGCGCGGTCCGCTCCCGCGCTCGCAGTCGCGCCAGCGCGTCCTCGTAGTGGTGCTCATAGTACCAGTCCGAGATCTCCTCGGCGGTGGCGGCCCACACGCCGTCGTGGCCGAGGATGTACTCCAGGCCCTTGTCGATCCACTTGGCGCGGTGCGCCTGCCCGCCGATGAAGGGGTGCAGGCACAGGCCGAGGATGCGGCCCGTCGCGGCGCCTTCGGCGTTCAGCACGTCGAACTGGTCGCACATCATCCGGTAGAAGCTCTCGCCGTCCATGCCGGCGCCCACGAAGGCGTAGATGTCGTTGACTTCCATGCAGTAGGGCACGCCGATGAGCCGGCCGCTGCCGACTTCGATGGGATAGGGCTGGTCGTCGTTGCACCAGTCGGAGACGTACTCGACACCGGCCTCGGCCAGGAGTTCCAGGGTGTTGAAGGTCTCCACCAGGCCGGGGCCGAGCCATCCCTTGGTGGGGCGCCCGGCGGCCGCGCTCAGCTTCGCCACGCTGGCCCGGATGACCGCGCGCTCGTCCTCGCGTGAGAGGCCTCCCAGGGTGTGCGAGTTGTTGAATCCGTGGCCCATGAGCTCCCAGCCGCGCTGCACCGCTTCGCGGATGATCTCGGGATAGTAGTCGCACACCTGGTCGTTGGTGGGCGCGGAGGCGCGCAGGCGGTGGCGGTCCAGCATCTCCATGAGGCGCCAGATGCCCACCCGCGCGCCGTAGTCGCGCCAGCCGGCGTTCTTGGGATCGGGGATCGGGCCGGGAGAGCGGCTCGGCGGCAGGGTCATGCCCGGGGCGTCGATCTCGAAGTGCTCCAGGTTCATCTGTACCCACAGCGCCACCCGGGCGCCGTCCGGCCAGCGCAGGGGAGCGCGTTCGATCAGGGGCGAGTAGCCGATGAGAGGTTCCATGGTCCGTTCCTCCGACGCCGGTCGTGGCGGTCCGCTACGACGCCGGGCCGCACAGCTCCAGCGCGGCAAGGGCGTACACGCCGGCGGCCTTCACGAGGTGCTCGATCTTGAGCACCTCGCTGTGCTGGTGGGCCGGGTCGTAGTTGGCGAATTGTCCGCCGGTGGAGATGCCTCCGGGGCCGTAGGTGAGGCCGCGGATACCGTACTCGAACATGGGGCCGGCATCGCTCGACACGGCGTAGCGGTTGGACGCGGCAAAAGGAACGGGCTCGCCGTAGACGTTCTCGTGGGCCCGCTCCATGGCCTGCACCAGCGGTTCGTCGCGCTCGAGCTCGAAGCCGTTGCCGGTGAGGAACAGCTCCACCTCGGTTTCCAATTCGGGATCGTCGGCCTTGAGCCCGTCGAGCACCGCCTCGATCTCCTGCTTCACCTTCATGAAGCTCTGGCCCGGCACCGTGCGCACGTCCACGTAAAGGTTGCAGAAGGGCGCCGGACACTTGGACGGCTTGTAGGGGTGCCCGCCCTGGATGGCGCCGATGCCGATGCGCGCCTCCATGAAGGGGTGTGGGTGGCGTTCCCGGAACGCGGGCTCCCAGGCCTGGAGGGCGGCGAACACGCGCATCATCTTCTCGATGGGGTCGATGCCGTGCTCCTTGGACCAGGTGTGCTGGGACCTGCCGTAGACCGTTACCTTGACGAAGCAGTAGCCGGTCTCGCCGATCTGCAGGCGCATGCCGGTGGGCTCGCCGATGACGGCGTAGTCGGCGGTGACGCCGTGGGTCACCAGGAAGCGCGAGCCCACCTTGCCGCCGCGGAACTCCGCCCCCTGGTACTGGTCCACGGGCGCCTTCTCGGTCTCGCCCACCACGCCGGTAATGAGGATGTCGCCGGCCAGCTCCACGCCCGCCCGCTGGAGTGCCCGCACCGCGCCCCAGTAGGCGGCGAAGGCGCCCTTCATGTTGCTGGCGCCGAGGCCGTGGATCCACCCGTCGGCGGTGGTGGCCCGGGCCACGCCGCCGCCCACGACTTCGGGCGTGTAGCGGCTGCCCCACGCCTCGGCCTCGCGTCCGGTGGTGCTGGTGTCGAAGTGGCCGCTGAAGAGCAGCGTGGGGGAGCCCCTGCGGCCGGGCAGGCGGCCCACCACGTTGTTGCGGCCGGGTTCCACCTCCTGGAGCTGCACGCGCATTCCCAGTTCGGCCAGGCGTCCGGCGAGGTAGTCGCCGGCGGGTGCCTCCGCGCCCGGCGGGCTGGAGATGCTCACCAAGTCCATCGCCATGGTCACCAGTTCGTCCTCGCGGATTTCGGCCAATACCTGTTCTTGAAGATCATCCATGTCTTGTCCCTTATCGCTGCCGTCCGTCCTGATCCTCTCCGCCCCTGGATTCCCGCTTCCCAGGCCGTGTTAAAAGTCCACTTGGATCGGGAATAGCACCGACATCCCATACTGTCATTCCCACGGAACAGGCTGTGTCAAAACTCATGAGGCAGAGACCCCTCGAAACGTCATTCCCGCGAAAGCGGGAATCCAGGCGGGGTAGGGCGGGGAAATACGCCGTTTAGCCCCCTCTCCACCCCTGGATTCCCGCTTCCGCGGGAATGACGGTTTCGAACTTCCTTGTCCAACGAGTACCGACAGACTCCTACCCGGTCTCGTGCACCACCTTGCCGTCCACCACGGTCATGTCCACGGTGATTTCCCGGATCTCCTCCGCCGGCGCGGTCAGGATGTCCCTGGAGAGCACGGCCAGGTCGGCCAGCTTGCCTTCCTCGATGGAACCCTTGCTCTGTTCCTCGAAGTGCGCGTAGGCGCCGTTGTAGGTGTAGATCCGCAGCGCCTCCATGACGGTGAGGCGCTCTTCGGGGTTCAGCACAACCGCGCCTGGACTCGGGTCGAGGCGCCGGCTGACCAGGCAGTCGATGCCGACCATGGGGTTGGCTGTGACGATGGGCATGTCCGAGCCGCCGGACGAGATCACGCCGCGGTCCAGCAGCGACTTCATGGGGAAGGCGTACTTCGAACGCTCCGCGCCCCAGGGCTCCAACGTGCAGGCTTCGCCCAGCACCTCCAGGATCGGCGGCTGGGCGTTGTACACGACGCCAAGGCCGGCGGCGCGGTCGAGCAGCTCGGCGTTCCACAGGTAGGCGTGCTCCAGGCGGTGGCGCGCATCCGGGCGCGGGAAGGCCTTCTGGGCCTTCTCGATGGCGTCGAGCGTGACCGTGATGCCGTGGTCGCCGTGGGGGATGGCGGCGATCTGGATGCCGGCCCTGTGCGCCTCCAGGCAGAACTCGTCCGCCATTTCCTGGGAACAGCGGAAGCTCCCGCGAAACTTCCCGTCCGGGTCGTTGGAGTAGGGCTCGAAGAGCGCCGCCGTCTGTCCCTGCACGCCGCCGTCGATGCCGATGACGGCGGGGCCGAGGCGGAGCCAGTCATCGCCGAAGCCGGTGCGCATGCCTGACCGGAAGATCCGGTAGGCGGCCGTCTCGTCGTCCCACTTGGTGCCATAGACCGGATAGATGTTGAGGTAGATGCGCGCCGTCAGGCCGCCGCGGGCGCGCAGGAGCTGCCACGCGTGGGTCTCATGCTCGTTGCGGATTGACGCCTCGTCCACGCTGGTGACCCCGAGCCGGTTGAGGTATTGGCACGCCCACCCGTAGCCCTCCGCCAGCTCTTCCAGCGACGGCGGCGTGATGGTGGGAAAGATGTACACGACCCGGCAGTTGTCCCACATGGGCCCCAGGGGCGCGCCCTGCTCGTCCCGGAGCATCGGCCCGCCGGGAGGATCCGGGGTGTCGTCCTCGATGCCCATGCGGCGCAGCGCCGCGGTGTTGGCGGTCCAGCTCATGGACTCGCGCTGGCGCAGCAGCACCGGGTGGTTGGGAGAAACCGGGTCCAGGTCCCGGCGCGTGGGATAGCGCCGCTCCCGCAGCCGGTGGTGGTCGAAGCCCCAGCCCACGATCAACTCGCCGGCCGGGGCCTGGTCCACGCGTTGCTTCACGGCCGCGGCGATGTCGTCGATGGAGGAAGCGACCTCCGGCCCGCAGTCGATCCACTTGCGGTCCTCCACCGCGTTGATGATGTGCATGTGGTTTTCCACGAACCCGGGAGTCAACGCGCGCCCCGCCAGGTTCACCACGCGGGTGTCGTTGCCGACCAGTCGCTCCACGGATTCGTTGGAGCCCACGCGGACGATGCGGTTGCCCGCCACCGCCACCGCCTCGGCCACCTCGTCCTGCCGGTTCACCGTGATCACGCGTCCATTGACGAACGCCAGATCCGCGTCGCGCCATGCGTTGCTTGCCATGAGCTTCCTCCTTCCGACAGGCGGCTGCCGCCAGCGTGGTGTCTCACTCCCTCGAAAAACGCACGAGGAAAAGCACGAGACAACCCGCCCATACAATCATTGGCCCGCCCTGTGCAACCTTGACACCCCGAGAAATCCTGTGCGAGTATCGCGCCCGGAGCAGGGCTTGGAAGACTGTGACGGTCTGTTCGGGACGGTGCCGCACTGGTGGCACCGACGCAATGGGCGGTGTTTTCACCCTGTGCGCACGCTGTCGTCGTGGAGACGCCGCCGAGGAGGAAATCACGATGAGTAGGACGAACCTGATGAGAAGATCGGGGTGGGCTCTGGGACTCGCCATCGCCGCGGTTTTTGTCATTGCCTGCATTTTCGCGACGCAGGCGTCCGCGCAGAAGTCCGGCGGCATCCTGCGTCTCGGAGGCGAGCGTGACGTGAACGATCTCGATCCGCACACCACGCGCGTGGGCTGGGACATCAACATCATGCAGAACGTCTACTCGGGGCTGGTGCGTGCCGGCACCGACATTCAGCCCAGGCCGGACCTGGCGACGAGCTGGAAGTTCACGTCGCCCACGCGGCTCGAGTTCACCTTGCGAGAGGGGGTGAAGTTCCACAACGGACGGGCGTTCACCTCGGCGGACGCCAAGTACTCGCTACAGCGGATTCTCGACCCGAACGTGCCCGCGGGTTACGCGAGCACCATCGCGTCCATCGACTCCATCGAGACACCGTCCAAGTACAAGCTGGTCCTGAATCTGAAGCGGCCCGACGCGGCCATCGTGACGAACCTGTCCCTGCCCGCCATGGCCATGGTGGCCGAGGAGGCGGTGAAGCCGATGCCGGTGGGCCTGAAGGACGGGATGATGGGGACCGGGCCCTACATGTTCAAGGAGCAGATCAAGGGCCAGCGGCTGGTGCTGGTCAAGAACCCCAACTACTACGACAAGTCCGTGCCGTTGCTGGACGAGTTGCACTTCATTCCCCTGAAGGACCAGACGGCACGCACCAATGCGCTGCGGGCGGGGCAGGTGGACTACATCGAGCCGGTGCCGCCCAAGGACGTGAACGCCCTCAAGCGCGACCGCAGGATCAACGTCACCGGGGGACCCAACATCAGCTTCGTCAACATCTCGCTCAACGTGAGCAAGAAGCCGCTGGACGACGTGCGCGTGCGCCAGGCCATGGCCTACGCCATCGATCGCCAGGAGATGGTGGAGAAGGGCTTCGACGGTTTCGCGCAGCCGCTCTGGGGGCCGCCGCTGATACCGCCGTACTGGGCGGGGAATGACGACAAGTATTACAACCTCGACCGCGACAAGGCAAAGAAGCTCTTGGCCGAGGCCGGCTACCCCAACGGCGTGGACATCGTGCTGCGCATCGGCACGACCTCGTATCACGCGGCTTTCGCCGCGGTGGTGCAGTCCGAGCTCAAGAAGGTCGGCATCCGCGTCGAGATCAAGGCGTCCGACAGCGCCACCGCGCAGCGAGACTGGCGCTCCGGCAACTTCCAGATGTATCCGATCCGCTGGTGGGGCTCTGACTTCGTTGATCCGGATGGCGCCCTGTCGCCGTTGTTCACCTGCAAGGGCAGCTACAACAACAGCCGGTTCTGCGATCCCGAGTTCGACAAGCTCTTGGCCAAGGGGGTGGTCGCCACCAGCATCCCGGAACGCAAGAAGGCGTACCAAGTTGCCATGAAACGGCTGGCGGAACAGCAGCCGTGGGTCTTCCTCGTGGCCTTCGACCGTTTTCAGGCCATGCGCGACTACGTCAAGGGTTACACGGCGTTCCCCAACGCCAGCCAGTACTCGTTCCGCGAGGTCTGGCTCGACAAGTAGGCAGGCAGGTCAGGCGGGCGGCCGATTCCCGACGCAAGGAGTCGTCGGGGGTCGGCCGCCGGGTGTTTCAAAAGGGACGGTCACAGCTCCAGGCCGCACCTCGCATGAACGCGTGGACCTGACGGGTTTCCGGTGAGTCGATACATCGCGCAGAAGCTGGTCTCCCTGGTGCTGGTGCAGTTCGGCATCTCGCTGGTGGTGTTCTACATGATCCGCCTGGTGCCGGGCGACGCCGTGGACTTCATCTACGGCCTGTACATGAGCTCCGGGCGCATCGAGGAGATCCGCGCGCTGTGGGGTCTGGACCGTCCGATCGTGGTCCAGTACCTGGAATGGATCGGGCGCGTGCTGCAACTCGATTTCGGCCGTTCCATCGTCTCCGGCTACCCCATCGCGGACGAGATCTTCGCGCGGCTTCCGGTGACGCTGCACCTGTCGTTCATGGCGGGGACGTGGAGCGTCATCTTCGGCGTGACCCTGGGCGTCATCGCCTCGCGCTACCCCAACGGCAAGATCGACGGCATCGTCACCACCACCGGCATCCTCGGGCTGGCCATGCCGCACTTCTGGCTGGCCACGTTGCTGGTGCTGGTGTTCGCCGTTTATCTCAACATCCTTCCTTCCGTCGGCTACATCCCGTTTCTCGAAGACCCCGTCGAGAGCACGCTCTCGCTGATGCTTCCATCCCTTGCCCTGGGCACCACCATGGCGGCGGCGGTGATGCGCATGTCCCGTTCGGCCATGCTGGACGTGCTCGCCCATGACTACATCCGCACGGCCCGCGCCAAGGGAGTACGCGAACGCCGCGTGTATTCCAGCCACGCCCTCAAGAACGCGTTCATCCCCGTGCTGACGCTGATCGGCACGGAAACCGGCAAGCTGCTCGGCGGCTCGCTCATCATCGAGCAGATCTTCGCCATCCCGGGCATCGGCCAGTACGCCGTGGAAGCCGTGCTCAGCCGCGACTACCCGGTGCTCCAGGCCACCATGATCGTCATCGCCGGCAGCTACGTGATCATCAACACGCTGGCCGACCTCGGCTACGGGCTGCTCGATCCGCGCGTGCGGTACGATTAGCCCCTAACGGTGATTGACCCGTGGCGGAACCCATCAACACCACCGATGCACGGCAGCCGGTCGCCCCCCGCCGGGAGGGGCCGGGACGGGCGTGGCGGCGGTTCGCGCGCCACAAGCCCGCCTTGGTGGGGGCGGTGGTGATTCTCACCTACCTGCTGGCGGCGCTGCTGGCGGACGTCCTGGCCCCCTACGACCCGCTTGACATGGGCGCCGGCTCGCGGCTCTCCGGACCGGACGCCGCCCACTGGTTCGGCACCGACGAGTACGGGCGCGACGTCCTCAGCCGGGTGATCTACGGTGCCCGGATCGCCTTCGTCGTGGGAGTGCTCTCGGCCACCGGGGCCGCTGTCGTGGGCATGCTGATCGGCGTGCTCGGCGGCTATTTCGGCGGGTTGCTGGACCGTGGCGTGACCATGCTCATCGACCTCATCTTCGCGTTCCCGACGATCCTGCTGGCCATCGCGGTGGCGGCGTTCCTCACGGGCGGGGGGTTGCCGCCGGCCGTGCCGGTCATCATCGCGCTCTGCGTGGTGCAGGCGCCGCACTTCGCGCGCGTCGCGCGCGGAGCCACCATGGCGATCAAGGCGCAGCCGTTCGTGGAGGCGGCCCAGGTGCTGGGCGGCTCCCACCCGCGCATCATCCGCAGCCACATCGCCCCCAACGTGGTGGCGCCGCTGCTGGTGCAGTTCGCCCTGTCCTTCTCCTACGCCATCCTGGCGGAATCGTCCCTGAGCTTCCTCGGCGTGGGCCACCCGCCGCCGGCGCCCTCCTGGGGCGCCATGCTGACCGGCGCCTACGGCTACGTCGAGCGCGCCCCCTGGGCCGCCTTCTTCCCCGGCATGGCCATCACGCTCCTCATCCTGGGATTCAACATACTGGGCGATGGCCTGCGCGACTTCTTCGATCCCACGCGCCGGTAGGCCACGGTCGCCTGCCAAGTGTCCATCGTGTCAATCCCGCTTCCCGGGCTGTGTCAAAACACCATTCAAGAGAGGCAACAACCCCCAGTCCGTCATTCCCGCGCAAGCGGGAATCCAGGAGGGGTGGAGCGGCGAAACGCCGCTGTAGCGCCCCGCCACCACCCCTGGATTCCCGCTTGCGCGGGAATGACGGACTGGGGTTCAGTCGCCAGGAAGCACAGTCTTGACACAGCCTGTTCCGCGGGAATGACGATTCGAGGTGTCGGCACCGAGTCTCGTCCGAGTGGAGTGTCGACACCGCGGGTTCCGTGGGAAAGACGATCTCGCTTCCTGGTTGCGGCTTGCGCATCCACGGGGGAGCGGTTATTGTCCATCAAGCTTGGCCCGGGTTCCTCGGGCGTTTCCAGGGAGGTGTTCCATGGCGGACTCGAACGTGTCGACAGCGGTTGCCACCGCCGACGTCGTGTTTGTCGGTGGCCCCGTCGTGACAGTCAACTCCCGGGACGAGGTGGCCGAGGCGCTGGCGGTTCGCGGCGGCCGCATCCTGCGGGTAGGGGAGCGCGCCTACGTCGAGCAGACCGTCGGGCGCGACACCGAGGTGGTGGACCTCAAGGGGCGCGCCGTGACCCCGGGCTTCATCGACAACCACATCCACATGACCAACGGCCCCCAGCGCCACTGGGTGGACTGCACCTACGCCGCCTGCCCCTCCATCGCCGACATCGTTGAAAGGATCAAGGAACGGGCCGCGCAGGCCAGGCCGGGCGACTGGATCCTGGGCCGAGGCTTCCAGGCGACGCGCCTCACAGACCGTCGCAACCCCAACCGTTTCGACCTCGATCCGGTGTCGCCCGACCACCCGGTGGGCATCTCCAACCGGGAATCCATGGGGTGGACGTTCAACACCATGGGCCTGCGGCGCATGGGCGTCCAGGACGACACCCCGGACCCGCCCGGCGGCCCCATGGAACGGGACGACCAGGGCCGCCCCCTGGGCCCCATGTGGGACAACACCCGCACCGTGTTCATCATGCCCACCCTCCCCAAGTGGGACCTGAACGAGCTGATGGACGGCTACCGCTGGATGGCCGGCGAGCTGAACCGCTACGGCGTCACCACGGCGTTCGAGGCGGCCATCCGCAACCGCATGGAACCCGTCGGGTGGCAGCGGCTGCACCGCCAGGCGCCGCCGAGCCTGCAGGTGGTCATGGGCCCGTACCCGGTGCACGGGACGGGTTGGGACCTCGAAGGCACCGCGGGGAAGATCTACGAGACCGGGCTCGCCACCAACTTCGGCACCGAGTGGCTCAAGCTGGGGGCGCTTCAGGTGGGCATCGACGGCGGCGTCATCGGCCAGACCGCCGCGCTGTTCGAGCCCTACAGCAACGACTTCACCGGGAAGAAGCTCGGCAGCTTCCGGCTCACCCAGGAGGTGGCCGACGACGTCATGGCGCAGTGTCAGTCCAACGATTGGCAGGCCGGGCTCATCTGCCACGGCGACCACGGCATCCACCGGTCGCTGGAGGCCATCGCCAACGGCCGCGAGAAGGTGGCGGCGCACGACCTGCGCCACCGGCTGGAGCACGCCTACCTGTGGAACCCGCGGGTCATGGACCGCATGGCGGAGCTGGGGGTCATCTGGAACACGCAGCCGCCGATCCTGGAGAGCATCGGCAGCGAGGGCATCCACGGCCAGTGGGGCGACCGCGCGCGCTACGCGTTTCCGTTCAAGTCCCTGACCGACCGGGGCGTGATCATCTCCGGCGGCTCCGACTGGCCCGTGGGCATGTACAATCCGTTGCAGGGCATCGACATCCTGGTGAACCACCGCTTCGGACCCGAGGAAGGCGGCGAAGTGCTCAACGCGGACGAGGGCGTGAGCGTGCTGCAGGCGATCCGCATCTACACCTACAACTGCGCCTACACGTCGTTCGACGAGGCCCGCACGGGTTCCCTGGAAGAAGGGAAGCGGGCGGACTTGGCGGTGCTCTCGGAGGACATTCTCGGCGTGGCTCCGACGGCGATCCGGGACATCATGGTGGACCGGACCTACGTGGACGGCCGTCTCGTGTTCGAACGGCCGGCGGACGCGGGCTCTTAGAGGGCTCAGGGCGCCGGCGGTTCGCGCTGAGACAGGGGTGAGGTGGCCCACCGGGACGAGGACAGGAGGGAATCATGGGGCTGGCATTGGCGGGCGCCCGCATCATGACGGCGTCCAACGGGGTGATCGACGAGGGCACCCTGCTGATCGACGGGCGGACCATCGCGGCCATCGGCGCCGACGTTCGCATACCCGAGGGCACCGAGGTCCGGGACGTGAGCGGCAAGGTCCTCATACCCGGCATGATCGACGCCCACACCCACCTGGGGCTGTGCCAGGACGGGGTAGGGGCCAACCAGAGCGACGAGGACGAGGTGGGGGACCCGGTGGTGCCGCACCTGCGCGCGCTGGACGCCATCAACCCCGAGGACATCGCGTTCAAGGATGCCCTCAAGGGCGGCGTCACCACGGTGGGCGTGATGCCCGGCAGCTACAACGTCATCTGCGGGCAGCCGGCCGCCGTGAAGGTGGTGGGGCGCACGGTGGAGGAGATGCTGGTGCGCGCCCCGGTGGGCATGAAGATCGCCTTCGGGGAACGCCCCAAGCAGGTCTACGGCGGCCTCAAGAAGAGCCCCATGACGCGCATGGGCATCGCCGCCATCCTGCGCGAGGGGCTGGTCCGGGCACAGCACTACGCCGCCAACGGGAGCGGTTCGCGGGACCTCCGGCAGGAAGCCATGGTCCCGGTGGTGCGCAGGCAGATCCCGTTGCGCGCCCACGCGCACCGTGCGGATGACATCATCACGGCCATCCGCATCGCCCAGGAGTTCGACCTCGACCTGATCATCGAGCACGGCACCGACGGGTACAAGGTGGCCGCGGAGTTGTCGGAGGCCGGAGTCGGGGTGGTCCACGGCCCGTGGCTCAAGACCCGCGGCAACCTCGAGCAGTCGGGACGCAGCCCGCACTCGCCGCGCATGCTGATCGAGAGCGGCGTGCTCACCGCCTTTTCCACCGACCACCCGGTGATTCCCATCCAGAACCACCGGATGCAGGGCATGACGGCGGTGGATTACGGCGTGAGCCCCGACGAGGCGCTGAAGGCGCTGACGCTCAATTCCGCCCGGCTCATGGGCATCGAGGAACGGGTGGGAAGCCTGGAGGCAGGCAAGGACGCGGACGTGGTGGTGCTGTCGGGCCCGCCGTTCGACGCGGCGACGCAGGTGGAAGGCGTCATCGTGAACGGCAGCATAGCCATCTCGTTCGGCGGGTTACGGTAACTTCACCAGAATCGTGGGCCGGGTTCTCCGCCCGCCGCAAGGGAGAAGAGACATGAAACTTCAGAAAAGGTTCCTCTGCACGGTATCCGTCGTTTTCGCGATCCTCTTCGCGGCCGCCGCCGTTCACGCGCAGGCCATGAAGATCACCACCGCGGAGGTGGCCTATGACAAGGGCAACGCCAAGGTCAAGGGTTACCTGGCCAAGCCCGCCGACAAGAAGGCGCGTCCCGGCCTGATCCTGATCCACGAGTGGTGGGGCCTGAACGACAACATCCGCGAGAACGCGCGCGCGTTCGCCGAGCTGGGCTACGTGGCCCTGGCGGTGGACCTCTACAGCGGCGATGTGGCCACGAAGCCGGACGGTGCGCGCAAGCTGGCCGGAGCCGTGCGCAAGAACACGGAGGCGGCGTTCGCCAACCTGAAGCAGGCCGTGAACTACCTGACCGGCCTCAAGGGAGAAGTGGACCCGGCGCGCATCGCCTCGGTGGGCTGGTGCTTCGGCGGCGGCTGGTCCTACCAGATGGCCAAGAACGATCTTGGGGTCAAGGCATCGGTGATCTACTACGGCCGCTTCAACCCGGCGGACGACCTGAGCCGCATGCGCGCCACCATCCTCGGACACTTCGGCGAGACGGACCGGGGCATCAAGGTGGACAACGTCCGCGAATTCCAGGCCAAGCTCAAGACCTTGAAGGGCGACCACATGGTGTTTATCTACCCCAACGCGGGACATGCCTTCGCCAATGCCGACAGCCGCAACTACGACAAGGCGGCGGCCGAGACCGCCTGGAAGCGGACCATGGAGTTCTTCCAGAAGCACCTCTAGTGTGCGGATCAACCGGACGCCACGCTAGCCACGGGGAGGAAATCGACATGGCGCGCATCCGTCACATCGCCATTCTTACGGACGACAAGGAGAAGCTGGTGGAGTATTACACCGGCGTATTCGGGCTCAAGGTGGTCAAGGGCGTGGGCACGGCCACCTACCTTTCGGACGGGCACGTGAACCTCGCGATCATTCCCAAGGGCCCGGAGGAGCGGGTGGAGGGACGCGCCCTGGACAGCGGCCTCAACCACATCGGCTTCGAGGTGGACGACGTCCAGGCCCTGAAGTCGGTGTCGGACCGGATGGGAGCCGCCGACGACGTGAGGAAGAGACCGCCCAATCGCGAAGCGGAATACCGGGTGCAGGACCCCGACGGCAATCTGATCGACCTGTCGCGGCACGGTTGGCCGGTGTGAATCAGCCCAGCCCCACCCCTGGATTCCCGCTTCCCAGGTTGTGTCGAAACTGGACTTGGATGAGAATTCGTACCAACGCCCCGAAACGTCATTCCCGCGAAAGCGGGAATCCAGGGGTTGGGAGGGGGTAAACGGCCGTATTCCCCACGCCACCGCCCCTGGATTCCCGCTTTCGCGGGAATGACGTTTCGGGGGGTCTTTGCGTCATGAGTTACGATGGGCAATAGAACAGGAGCGTTTGTGCATGGCTGAACTGGAACGGGTGCTGCTGCCCGGCGACGTTTGTCCCGAGCGTTACGACATTATCCTCAGGCCCGACCTCGAAACTTTCACCTTCGGCGGCAGCGAGGCCGTCGACATCGACGTGCGATCGGCCACCCGCCGGATCGTGCTGCACGCCACCGAGCTGGAGTTGCACTCGGTGGCGCTGGAGCGGGACGGGGCGTCGCGCGCCCCCGAGCGCATCGAGACCGACGAGGAAGAAGAGACGGTCGCGTTCGTCTTCGCCGACCTCGTGGAGCCGGGACCGGGCCGGCTGCGCATCGAGTTCACGGGACAGCTCAACGACAAGATGCACGGGTTCTACCGCGGCGTCTACCACGTGGACGGCGAGAAGCGGACCATGGCCGTGACCCAGTTCGAGGCCACGGACGCCCGGCGGGCGTTCCCGTGCTGGGACGAGCCCGCGCGCAAGGCCGTGTTCGCGGTGACGCTGGTGGTGCCGGAAGACCGGGTGGCGGTGTCGAACATGCCCCCGAGCCACGTGGAGACCGGCGACGACGGTCTCAAGACCGTGTGCTTCGCCGAGACCCCGGTGATGTCCACGTACCTGCTGGCCTTCGTGGTCGGCGAGTTCGATTACGTCGAGACCGAGACCCCCGAAGGCGTCACCGTGCGGGTTTACACGCCCCTGGGCCGGCAGGAGCAGGGGCGGTTCGCCCTGGACGTGGCCGCCCGGACGCTGTCCTTCTTCCACGACTACTTCGGCATCGCCTATCCGCTGCCCAAGATGGACCTGCTGGCCATCCCGGACTTCGCCGCAGGAGCCATGGAGAACTGGGGCGCGGTGACCTATCGCGAGACCGCGATCCTCGTGGACCCCGAGGAATCGTCGGCCGGGACGCGCCAGCGGGTGGCCATCATCGTCGCCCACGAGCTGGCGCACCAGTGGTTCGGCAACCTGGTCACCATGGAGTGGTGGACCCACCTGTGGCTCAACGAGGGGTTCGCCTCGTGGATCGAGTTCATGGCCGTGGACCACCTGTTCCCCGAGTGGGACATGTGGACGCAGTTCGTCTACACCGACTTCGGCCGCGCCCTGTCCCTGGACGGGCTCAAAAGCTCGCATCCCATCGAGATAGAGGTGCGGAGCCCCAAGCAGATCAGCGAGATCTTCGACGGCATCAGCTACAGCAAGGGGGCCTCGGTAATCCGCATGCTTGAGGCCTTCCTCGGCGCTGAGACCTTCCGGCGCGGGCTCCAGCGCTACCTCGAAAGACACCAGTACGGCAACGCCACCACCGAGGACCTGTGGCAGGCCCTGGCCGAGGAATCCGGGCAACCGGTGAAGCGGATCATGGACACCTGGACCAAGCAGACCGGATATCCGCTGCTGTCCGTGGACGCCGGCGGGGGAGAGGTGGGGCTGCGGCAGACGCGATTTTTCCTGAGCGGCATGCCGGATCGAAGCGACTCCAGCCGGTGGTCGGTTCCGGTGGGAATCCGCGCCGAGGGGGCCGGGGACACCTTCCAGGTCTTCGAAGGCGAGCGGGCGAACATCGCGGTGAGCGGCGGCCGCGGCGGCTGGCTCAAGGTCAACCCGGACCAGACCGGTTTCTATCGCAGCAACTACAGCGCGGGGTTGTGGGACCGGCTGGGCGCGGCGGTACAGGCGGGCGAGCTTTCGTCGGCCAGGGACCGCCTGGGCCTTGAGAACGACGCCTTCGCATTGGCGCGGGCCGGCTACCTGGACGCGTCCCGGCCCCTGGCGCTGGCGCCGGCCTATCGCAACGAGACGGACTATACGGTGTGGGCCGACCTGTCGGAGAATCTCCGGGCCTACGACGTGCTCCTCTCGGACCAGCGGTGTCATGACTCGTTCCGTTCTTTCGCGCGCAGCCTGTACCAGACCATCTACGGAAGTCTGGGGTGGGACGTCCGGCCCGGCGAGAGTCACTTGACGCGGCTGCTACGGCCCTTGGTGATCGGCATCCTGGCTCGCTATGCCGACCCGGGGGTGGCCGCCGAAGCCCTGCGCCGGTTCGACGAGGGGACGCGTGCCGGGACGCCGGTGGCGCCGGACGTGCGCGGGGCGGTCTACGGGTTGGTGGTGGAGAGCCGGGGCGTCGAGGGGTACGAGACGGTGCTGCGGGTCTACCGCGAAGCCGAGCTTCACGAAGAGAAGAACCGCTGCCTGCGGGCGTTGGGCTGCAGCACCGACAGGGACCTGCTGCGGCGCACGCTGGAGTTCTCGCTGTCGGACCAGGTGCGCGGGCAGGACACTCCGCTGGCCGTCGCCGGCGTGGCCACGAATCCCCTGGGACGGGATCTGGCCTGGGATTTCCTGCGGGAGAAATGGGGTGAGTTCGACGCCCGTTACGGGCAGGGCGGCTTCATCATCGCGCGTATCGTGTCCCTCACCACGGAAGACTTCACCACCCTGGAGAAGGCCGCCGAGGTGGAGGCGTTCTTCGAGTCGCATCCCGCGCCGGCCGCCACGCGCACGATACGCCAGTCCCTGGAACGAATCCGCTCCAACGCGTTGTGGCTCGAGCGCGACGGCGACGCCATCGCCAGGTGGCTGGACGCCTACCGCCCGCCGGCTTGATTCGAGCGCGGCCGGGTCCCGCCGGGGCGTGGCTCGGCTTGAAGGGGAGAGGCGGGCCCAAAGGAAGAGGGAGAGCATTCATGTCGGGAAACGCAGAGCTTCTTTCGTTCACGACCGCCGACGGCGAGACCCTGCATGGGCTCCTGTTCCGCCCCGACGCGTCGCCGCGTCCCGATCTCGCGCTGATCATGATCCACGGGGTCGCCATGAGCTTCTACACCGGCCCGCTCCCCGTGTTCGCCGAGGCCCTGGCCGGACGCGGCCACCATGCCGTCTCCATCAACTGCCGCGGCCACGACTGGATCTCCCGGGGCGGCGACCTCACGGCCTTCCGGGGCGCCACCTACGAGAACTTCGAGGACTGCGTGCCGGACATCGATGCCGCCATCGACCGCATGAAGCAGGCGGGCTACGCGCGCTTCGTGCTGGTGGGACACAGCCTGGGCTCGGTCAAGTCCATCTATTACCAGGGCATCCGCCAACGCGATGACATCGTCGGGGTGATCTCCTGCTCCGCCCCCAGGCAATTCTACTCCGCCCGTCGCGAGGAGGACCCGGAGTTCGAGGCACGCCTGGCCGACGCCGAGGGCCGGGTGGCAAGAGGAGAAGGGGAGGACTACCTGTGGGCGCCGGCCAGCGGCGCCCTGGGAATGTTCACCTACAGGACCTACGTCAGTAAGTACGGCCGCCACGAGACCAACGACGTGCGCCCGCACGCCGCGAAGCTGGGCTGCCCGCTGCTTGTCACCGCGGGCGAGATCGAGGCCGCCTATTTCCGCGATCTCGCCCGCGAACTGGCCGACTCGGCCGGCCCCGACAACTGCACCTGCATCATCGTCCCCGGCGCCGACCACTTCTACGCCGGCTGCGAGGCGTTCATGATCGACGCGCTGGACGGCTGGCTGAAGGAGCATGTTGCATAGGCGCCTGTGCCGTAATCCATGCCCCGAAGGGGAACGAGTCGGGGGAGGGGCGCTCTTGAAAGCGCATCGGACAGAGAGGCGGACCGGTCGTTAGTGGCGGCGTCGATGGCTAACCCGCCAGCCAGTTCTCGACCGGCAGACCCTCGATACGACGATACTCGCGTTCGTTGGCCGTGACGATTGTGTGGCCCAAAGCCATCCCATGAGCGGCTATCAGCAGGTCATTGCCGCCTATCACTTGACCGGCGCTTTCCAGGCGTGCGCGTAGCTGGGCGTAAGTGCTGTCCGCGGGCGCTTCGAAGGGCAGAACCTCAAGGCTGCGCAGTATCGTGTCAACTTGTGACGACAACCGAACCGATCCCCGCTTCGCTGCCCCATAGCGGAGTTCCGCGGCGACGATGATGCTGGTACAGACCTGCGCTTCACCGACTTTGCGAATACGTTGTGTAACTCGGCCTTCCGGATTGCGTACCAAGTTCGAGACGATGTTGGTATCGAGCAGGTAACGCATCAAAGTTCGACGGGTTCGACGGGCAACTCGGGGATCGGCGGGAATTCCTCGTCAATGGGTTGAAGCGTTGCGAGCACAGCCAGCAAGGACTTCGGCTCGACAGGCTCGATGATCAGCCGTGCTCCCTCCCTCCGCATGACGGCCTCGTTACCGGGAAGCTCGAACTCGCGAGGAATTCGTACGGCCTGGTTCCGCCCGTTCCTGAATAGCTTGACATGCCGTTCCGGGATCATGGTTGCCTCCGTGTGCATATGTCAAAAGCATATGCCGTTACGCATGTCAATCGGCCGCAACGGCACCTGGGCGCGCTCGCCGGACGCAGGGCGGGCCGCCGTGGCTACAGCCGCGCCAGCAGCCTCCCGTACCCTTCCACCGGCTCGTTCAGCTCCATGGCCTTGAGGGCGGTCCAGATCCAGGCCTGGGTGTTGGTGACCACGGGCTTGCCGAACTCCTGCTCCAACGGGTCGATGATGGGCGTGATGCGCCACTTGTTGCAGGGCATGTAGAGGCCGTCCACGTCCGGGTGGTCGCGCAGCAACGAACGCGCGACTTCCAGGCCCGACTCCGGTGGCAGTGCCCAGATGACCCTGGAGTTTTCGTACGCGAGGCCCCGGTAGGCGGCGACGTGGATGTCGTCGTGTTCGAGGAAGCGGACCAGCCGGGCGTCCTGGTCCTCGGGGAAGGGCGAGGCCATCACCACCCGTTTCATTCCCAGTTCCCGGCAGGCGTCCACCACCGATGTCAGCACCGTGGACGCGGGAACCGGAGTGACCTCGCCCACGGCGGCCAGGAGCTGGCGGTCCGAGCCGGGTCCCTTGTAGGAGAGGAACAGCTCGCCGGTGACCATGAGGAAGTCGAGGGAGTATTCGGTCAACTCCCGTACCAGGCCGAAGAACTCGCTCTCGGCCCGGGCGAACTCCTCGTCGGTGAACTCGCGCACCCGGAGCCCGCGCCCTTCCACCTCGATGTCCGGCGGCAGGATCCGGTAGACGTCCGTGAGCACCTCTTCGCTCATGTTCGGCGATATCAGGCCGATGCGTTTCATGCGCCTCTCCCCGTTCGCAAGGCCGCCGCCGCCCACTCGTCGGGCGACCGGTCCCCGCGGCCTACACGTTGCCCAATGACAGAAGCGAGAGGGACTTTACCTCGAAGTCCTTGACCCAGTACTCGCCGGTGTACATGTTCGAGGCTCCCTTGGCGATGTCGGCCCGGGCCTCGCTCGCGACGTAGCGCTGCATGTCCTCTTGCGTCTCCCAGAAGGTGAGGGAGATCCCTTCATCGGGATTCTCGGAACTGCGCAGCAGTTGGCGTCCGCGAAAGCCCTGCATGTTGGCCGTGGCCGGAACCACCACCTCGTTGTAGTAGCGTTCGTACTCGGCCCACTTTCCGAGTCGGAGCTTGCCCCAGAAAATCCTGCAAACCATGTTTCCTCCTGCGGAACCGGCCGGTCAGCCGGCCGGATTGCGGCAAATGACGTTGAGCAGCGCCTGGCGGCCTTCTTCCTTGACGGCCTTGAGGCCGCGCTCCAGCGCCGCCGGCAGGTCCGCGGGGTCGTCCACGCGTTCCGCGTAGGCACCGCACGCCTGGGCGGTGAGCTCGAACTGCGGCGACGGCGACAGGTCCGTGCCCGGGAAGTTCTTCGTCTGGTGGGCGACGCCGTCCGGGTACAGCTCGCGCACCGTGCTGAGCGTCGCGTTCCAGGCCTGGTTGTTGTAGATGACCGTCAGGAACGGCACCTGGTACTTCTGCGCGGTGAAGTGGCACGCGGTGGGGACGCAGAACATGTAGGAGCCGTCCCCCTCGCAGGCGATGACCGTGTGGTCCGGCGCCGCCAGCTTGGCGCCGATGGCGGCGCCCATGCCCCATCCCAGGTGGCCGGCGGGCGCCTGGTCGAAGAACGATCCGGGCCGTTCCAGCCCCAGCACCGGTCCCAGGGGCGAGGTGACGGCTTCGCCCATGACGATGGTCTTCTCGTCCATCACGTCGGCGATGCAGCGGGACACCCACAGGGGATGGATGGGACGCTCGTCCTTGACCTTCTCGATGCGGGCGGCGATCTCCGCCCGGTTCGTGTCGTGGGCGGCCAGGATGCGGCTCCGACGCGCCTCCACGCTCTTTTGCCGCGCCTCCGAGCCGTCCAGCCCTTCACGGATCAGGCCGTTCAACACCGGCAGCGTCACGTCCGAGGAGCCGGTCATGGCGTGGTCCACAGGGAAGCCCCAAACCGGAATGGAGGAGAACAGCGGGTCCACCTCCAGTTGCAGCACCGTGGCGTCGGGGTGCAGTGGTTCGCGCGTCGCCGGCGTCCACGGCACGTCGACATCCACGAGGAAGACCGCGTCCGCGCCCTTCACCTGAGCGGCGATGTCATGGCCGGCGTGGCACGGGTGGCTCGACGGGAAGTTCATGTAGGGCGACTGCGGATGCTGCACCACCGGTATGGCCAGCAGTTCGGCCAGCTCTACCAGCGGCGCCACCGCGCCCGGGGTCTTCCCCAGGTAGCGGGTCACGATCACCGGTTCGGCCGCGTTCAGGAGTATCTCCGCGGCCTGCCGCAGGTCGTCGATGGGGGTCTGGATCTTGCTCGGGGGTTTGAACGCGTCCGGGGACACGCGCGTGGACTCCATGGACTCGTACAGCCACTCCCGCGGCAGCGACAGGTACACCGGTCCGCGGGGCTCGGCCATGGCGATCTTGAAGGCGCGCGGGACGATGGCGCCGAGTTGCTCGTTGGCGCGGTTCTCGAAGTCCCACTTGACGAACTCGCGCACGATGCTGCCCTGGTCGCGGGACTCCTGGCGCCAGTGGATGTGGCGGCTCTTGCCGCCCGCCACCTCGCCCTCCGTGACCGGCGTGCGCCCGGCCACGAACAGCATCGGCACCTGGCACGCCTTGGCGTTCATGAGCCCGCCCAGGCCGTTGGCGGTGCCGGGCAGGGTGTGCACCAGCACCACCTGCGGCTTGCCCGAGGCGCAGTAGTAGCCGTGGGCCATGGACACCGCCGCCTGCTCGTGGGGCACCACGACGATCTCCGCGCCCTTGGATTCGCTGCGGTGCATCTTGGCCAGCGCCTCCAGGATCGGCCCGTGGTCCGTCCCGGTGTTGGCGAAGATGTAGTCCACGTCGGGATTGGCGTTGAGCTGCGCCAGGAAGGCTTCGGCGCCGTTGGCCACCGTCACGTCTTCGAATTCGGGTGCCGGCATGTTCGGGTTCTCCGTTGGGTTGGGACGGCCGCCAAGCGCGGGCCAGCCCGCAAACTAACAACCGGGTCGCCGGTGTGTCAATCAATGGTGGGCTGGATGGGTAATCCCTCGGCTTGCGCCCCTGCGGCTGGATGAGTCGAGTTGACCGGGTTTCCCAATCCCTTTATGCTCGGCGTTTCGCTGGCGCGAATCAGCCTGCGAAACAGCCTGTTTGCCGGAGGATGCGTCCATGAGTCAGTCCCGGGAAGAACCGGAGAAAATCGAGGGCACCTACGTCTTCGACGGCGCCCAGTCCAGCAAGGGATACCGTCTCAACAAGTTCTTCTTCTCCCTCAACCGCGCCGAGAACCGCGCGGCCTACAAGGAGGCCCCCGAGGCGTTGATGGAACGCTTCGAGCTCACGGACTGGGAGAAGCGGAAGCTGCGCGAGAAGGACTGGCTCGCGCTGGCGCGGGAGGGCGGCGCCAACATCTACTTCATGTACAAGATGGGCTCGGTGACGGGCGACAGCCTGCAGCACATCGGCGCCGCGTTCCGCGGCGAGACGCTGGAGGAGTTCCTGAGCACGCGCAAGGTCCAGGGAGCAAGGTAGCATGGGCAGGATCGTTGCAGGGATCGGGTCGTCGCACGTGCCCGCGGCGGGCGCCGCCTTCGACCAGGGCAAGCAGGACGCTCCGGAGTGGAAGCCGCTGTTCGACGGCTACCGGCCGGCCATGGACTGGCTGCGGGAGGCCCGCATCGACGTGGCCATCTTCATCTACAACGACCACGGCTCGGAATTCTTCTTCGACAAGTACCCGACCTTCGCCATGGGCGTGGCCGAGAGCTACCCGCCGGCGGACGAGGGCTGGGGCCCGCGCCCGCTGGATCCGGTTCCGGGGGACCCCGGGTTCTCCTGGCACGTGGCCGAATCGCTGATCCGGGAGAGCGAGTTCGACATGACCGTGTGCCAGGAGCTGTCGGTGGACCACGGCCTGCTCATGCCCCTGCCTCTGCTCTGGTCGCACCAGCCCGAATGGGACATCAAGGTGGTGCCGGTGGCGGTCAACGTGGTGCAGCACCCGCTGCCCACCGCGCGCCGCCTGTGGAAGCTCGGGCAGGCCCTGCGCAAGGCGGTGGAGAGCTACCCGGAGGACATCCGCGTGGCGGTCCTCGGCACCGGCGGGCTGTCGCACCAGCTTCACGGCGAGCGCTTCGGCTTCCGCAACGAGGAGTGGGACCGGCGCTTCATGGCGCGCATCGTGAGCCGGCCCGAGGAGCTGGTGGAGCTGTCGCACCACGACTACATGGTGCAGGGGGGTGCCGAGGCGGTGGAGATGATCATGTGGCTGGGCATGCGGGGCGCCATGTCCCCCGAGGTGAGGCTGGTGCACCAGAACTACTACGCGCCCATGCTGACGGGCATGGGACTGCTGCTCCTCGAAGATACGGCGAAGTCGTGAGCATGGAGGGCGATCGGGAAGCCATGGACGCGCTCCGGGTGACGCTCCCGGGCCCCGGCCGGCCCAAGCCCCAGCCGGGGCGCACGGTCATGGGCGAGGACCTGCCCTAATCTTCCGCCGGCAACCCCACCGTATCCGCCACCCGTTGCGCGTAGTGGTTCCAGGTCCACTCGTAGACCTTCGACACGGCGGCCTGAAGGCCTCCTTCCACCACGAAGGCGAAGGCGTCGAGGTCCGCTTGGGAGAGCGTGGCCGGGCGAGCCCCTCCCATGGCCCGGGCGGCGTCCAGGGTGACCCTGGCCAGCGTTTCGAGGCGGATGCCCAGCAGGGTAACGGCTTCCACGGTAGGGCCGATGACCGTGAGGCCATGGCCGCGCATGAGGCAGCAGTCCCGCTCGCCCATGGTGGCGATGAGGTCGGCCGCGAGCTCGGGGCTGTCGATGAGCACCGACCGGGGGTAGAGCGGGACCCCCCGGATCGCGGCGCTCAGGCTCAAGGGGTCGTAGCAGCCGTAGATGGGCCGCAGCTCGAGCCCGGCGATGGTGGCGACAAGGCAGTGGTACGGATGGGCGTGCAGCACGGCCCGGGCCTCGGGGCGCGCCTTGTACAGCTCGCCGTGGATCGGCAGCTCGATGGGCAGCCGGTATCCGTCCACCTGCTCCACGGTGCGGTCGAAACCGACCCGGCGCACGTGGTGCACGTCGGTGTACAGCAGCCCCTTTTCCGGCGCGGTCTCGTCGCCGCCGAGGCAGCGGAGGAACATCTCGTCGGAGTCGGGAACGCGCACCGACAAGTGCCCGAGTATGTCGCCCAGGCAGCCCTGGCTGGCGAGGATCCGGGTCCCCAGCGCGACCTTGCGCCTGAGTGTCTGTAGCGATTCGTCCATGGTCGTCCTTTCGGTCCGCGTGCCTCGGCGGTTGGCGTCTGCACAGGTGTAAACCGCCTGCGGAGCGGGGTGTCAAGTGTGTGGTCATTCCCGGGAAACAGGGTATGTCGATATTCATGAGGCAGCGCCCCACGAGTCGTCATTCCCGCGAAAGCGGGAATCCAGGGGTGGGGGGTGTGGCGGCCTCGTTGCGCGGCCCCACCGCGCCTGGATTCCCGCTTCCGCGGGAATGACTCGTTGGGGTGTAGCGGGATTCCGTAACTACCAGAAATCATTGAACAAGATTTTATTTTCATATCTATGACGGAAAGAAGGCGGGAATGGACAATTGAAACCGGCGGGTCCGTCATCTATGTCAAGTGTTCCATGACCGCCCGCGCCACCATACACGAACTGTTGTCGCATCAGGTCGCGGAGCGGCCGGACCATACCTGCCTGATTCACGACGATCGGCAGTGGAGCTACGCCGAGCTCGCCGCGGAAGTGGAGCGGGTGGCGCGTGCATTCGTGACACTTGGGCTTCGGCCCGGCGACCGCGTCGCCATCCTGCTTCCCAACCGTGCGGAGTTCCTCTGCACGGTGTTCGCCATGGCCCGCACCGGCGGGGTGTTCGTGCCCCTCAACACGGCGCAGACCGCCGAGGAGCTCCAGTACCTCCTGGCCCACTCCGAAGCGCGCTACCTGCTGACCAACGACGCCTTTCTGCCCCTGATCCAGGGAATCCGCGGCGACTGTCCCGGCCTGGAACGTGTGATCGCGCTCGATGCCCGCGGCGGGAACGGCGCCCTGGGCTGGGACGTTTTCATCCACGGCGCCGAGCGACGCCCGGCGCTTGCGGAAGTCTCGCCCGACGATATGGCTGCCATCATCTACACCTCCGGCACCACCGACCGGCCCAAGGGCGTCATGCTCAAGCACTCCGCCTTCGCCTTCGCTCCGAGCAACCGCGCCCGGGCGCTGGGCTGGACCGCCGACGACCGGGTGCTGGTGGTGATGCCGCTGTTCCACGTGAACGCGCTGTGCCACATGACCCTCGCGATGTTGTCCGTGGGCGGCGGGGTGGTGCTCAAGGAACGGTTCAGCGCATCGCGTTTCTGGCAGGACGTGAAGCGCCACGGCGTCACCACCTCGAGCATCATGCAGACGATTCCGCGTATACTGCTGAACCTGCCGCCGGACCCGGCGGACGCGGACACGCCGTTGCGCCAGGTGATGGCGCTCTTGCCGCCCGACGTGCACCTGGAGTTCGAGAGGCGTTTCGGCGTCACCGCCATCCCCACCTACAGCCTCACCGAGGACCTGTTGAGCGTCCTCGGCCCCCTGGACGTGTCGCGCCGGAAGCTCGGCAGTTGCGGCGTGCCCATCGCGCCGGACAAGCACCGGGTGCGCATCGTGGACGAGGAGGGGGAGAGCCGCGCGCCCGGCGAATTCGGGGAGATCGTCAAGCAGAGCCCGGCGGTGATGATGGGCTACTACAAGAACCCGGACGCCACCGCCGCCGCCCTCCGGGACGGCTGGCTCCACACCGGGGACCTGGGCTACCTGGACGAGGACGGTTTCCTGTACTTCGTCGACCGCAAGAAGGACATCATCAAGCGCGGCGGCGAGAACATCGCCTCGGCCGAGGTGGAACGCGTCCTCAACTCGCACCCGCTCATCGCCGAGTCCGCGGCGGTGGCGGTGCCGGACTTCATTCGCCAGGAGGAAGTGAAGGCGTGCATCGTGCTGGCCGCCGGCGCTTCCCCCGCGGACCTGCCGCCGGAACGGCTCTGGCGATTCTGCGCCGAGCACCTCGCGGCCTTCAAGATACCGCGCTATCTCCACTACCGGGCGGAACTTCCCAAGACGCCGAGCTCGAAGGTGCAGAAGAACCTTCTTCGGGACGAGGGCGTGGGCCCGGACGTGATGGACAGGATGGAGCGGCGAGACACGTTGCGGTAAGATTGCACACGTTTACGTACGGTTGCGTTCCAGTCAGCCAACAATCGCCTTGACAATACCACCCACGCGCGCCAAAAGGTGGTGTCGGTACCACGAGACGCCGCAACCGCACTTCAAGGAGGGACACACAGTGGCAAGACGCAGCACAAGCACCGCATTGAAGCACCGTCCGGAGGACCTGGGCGCTCCCGAGATGCGCTGGGGCAGCGACGTCGTCGCGGCCGTGGCGCGCGAACTCGACTTCAAGTACATCGCGCTGGTTCCGGGGGCGAGTTATCGCGGCTTCCACGACAGCCTGGTGAACTACCTGGGCAACGAGAACCCGCAGATGGTCACGTGCCTGCACGAGGAACACGCGGTCTCCATCGCGGACGGCTACGGCAAGGCCACGGATGAACCCATGGCGGTGGCGCTGCACTCGAACGTGGGGCTGATGCATGCCACCATGACCATCTTCAATGCCTGGTGCGACCGGACCCCCATGGTGATCTTCGGCGCCACGGGCCCGGTGGACGCGAACAAGCGGCGTCCCTGGATCGACTGGATACACACGGCCAAGGACCAGGGCGCGCTCATCCGCCACTACACGAAGTGGGACGATCAACCGTCGTCGCCCATCGCCGCCGTGGAGTCGGTGCTGCGGGCCAACCAGATCGCCCGTACCGCCCCCTTCGGACCGGTCTACGTCTGCCTCGACGTGGGTCTGCAAGAGGAGGCGTTGCAAGAGGAGGTGCGCATCCCGGACGCCTCGCGCTATGCGGCGCCGGAGCCGCCGTTCGCGCCCTCGGCGGTGGTCAAGCAGGCGCGGGAGGTTCTCAAGAAGGCCAAGTTCCCGGTCATCCTCATGGGCAGGACGTCCCGCGGCCAAGCGGACTGGGACCGCCGCGTCAAGCTGGCCGAGGCCCTGAACGCTCCGGTGCTCACGAGCTCCAACGACCCTTCGTCCTTTCCCACCACCCATCCGCTGCACCTCGCCCCGCCGGCACTGCGTCCGTCCAGGCAGGCCATGGCGCTGGTGAAGAGGGCGGACGTCATATTGAGTCTCGACTGGCTGGACCTGGCAGGGTATCTGCGCGGCTGCCTGGGAGCGTCGCAGACGCAGACGCCCGCGGACAAGACCATCATCCACTGCTCCATGGACACCTATCGCACCAACGGCTGGAGCATGGACCACCAGGCGCTGCCCGCCGCCGACATCCCCGTGGCGGCCTGCCCGGACACCTTCGTGGAACAGATGCTGGACGGTTTCGGCCGCAAGCGGCCCGCCGCGGCCGGCTTGAAGACCATCAGCCACTGGACGCGCACGCCCGTCGGCAGGGCGCGGCCCAAGGAGGGCGCCCCCATGACGCTGATGGACATGGCGCTCACGGTGCGCGAGTTCGCCCGCAGCCGGCCCGTGAGCTTCGCGCGACTGCCCATCGGCTGGCCCGGCGAGGCCGCGGAGTTCACCAGCCCGTTGTGTTTCATGGGCAACGACGGCGGCGGCGGCGTGGGCAGCGGGCCCGGACATGCCGTGGGCACCGCGCTTGCACTTCAGGGCAAGGGCCGGCTGGTGGTGGGCGTCCTGGGCGACGGTGACTACCTGATGGGCTGCAACGCGCTCTGGACCGCCACGCACATGGACCTGCCCCTGCTCGTCGTCATCGCGGACAACCGCTCCTACTACAACGACGAGATGCACCAGGAACGGGTGGCGGTGATGCGCGAGCGGCCGGTGCGGAACCGCTGGATCGGACAACGGCTGGACGACCCGCCCGTGGACCTCATCGCCATGGGACGCGCCCAGGGCTTCGACGGCGAGGCGCCCGTGTCCACCGCCGAGGACCTGGCCGCCGCCCTGGAGCGCGGCGCCCAGGTGGTGTCCAAGGGCGGGCGCTACGTCATCGACGCCCTGGTGGAACCGGGCTACGCCGACAGCGGCGCCGACCAGCGCTCGGACATGACCAAGAAGAAGTGACGCATACGGCCTACACGTCGAAGAACACGGTTTCGCGCGGACCCTGCAGGCGGATCTCGAAGTCGTAGACCGGCGGCGCGCCGCCGGATGCGCGCGGGACCGCCAGCAGGGTGTCGCGCCGGCCGGGCTCTGCGATGGAACGCAGGACCGGGTCCTGGTCGTTGGCGGCGGTTTCGTCGGCGAAGTAGATCCGCGTCACCAGTTGCTTCAATAATCCCCGCGCGAACACGGACAGGCAGATGTGCGGCGCCTGCACCGTCTCACCCGGCCCGGGCACGCGTCCCGGCTTGACCGTGACGATGTCGAAGCGGCCGTCGCCGTCCGTGATGGCGCGGCCGAATCCCTCGAATCCCTCCACCAGCGGCACCTCCCGCGTGTCCTCGGCGTGCGCGTAGCGGCCGTGGACGTTGGCCTGCCAGGTCTCGACGACGGAATCGTCCACCGGCTGTCCCGCCCCGTCCAGAATGCGCCCCTGGATGTGGATGGCGGCGGGATGGTCCGGCGCCGCCAGTTCGGCGCCGCCTTCCCACGGCACCATGATGCGGTGAAACGGGCCGATGGTCTGCGAGGGAGTCGTTCCGTGACGCGCCGCCATCCCCTCATCCCTCCATCGGCGTCGCGTCCCGCCCACGCAGGACGATGTCGAACTCGTAGGCCAGCGCCCATTCGGGTTCGGTGTGTTCCAGGTCGAGCCGGCACACCAGCCGGTCCCTCGCTCCCGCGTCCGGAATCGAGTTGAAGATGGCGTCGCACGTCAACAGCGGATCTCCCGGAAAGTACATCTGCGTGATCAGCCGCGTGGCAAAGGCCGTGCCGAAGAGCGAGAAATGGATGTGCGCCGGCCGCCACGCGTTGGCGTCGTTGCCCCAGGGGTAGGCGGCGGGCTTGATGGTCACGAAACGGTAACGGCCGCCGGCATCGGTAACGCAACGGCCGCCGCCGCTGAAGTTGGGATCGAGCGGGGCAGGGTGGTTGTCGGCGTCGTGGCGGTAGCGGCCGGAGGAGTTGGCCTGCCAGATCTCCATGAGCGCGTCCGGCACCGGTGTGCCGTTCGAGTCCATGACCCGGCCCAGCACGATGATCCTCTCGCCCAGGGGCTCCCCGTCGTGCTGCCGAGTCAGGTCATGGTCCAGCGGCCCGACCTTCTCGTGCCCGTACACCGGCCCGGTGATCTCCGACAAGGTGTGCGGCAACGGCACCAGCGGCTGCTTGGGCGCCCTCATGACCGTGGAGCGGTACTCCGGATGCAGAAAAGGCGGCTGCTCACCCGCTTCGTCGCGTCTGTAGCTGTTTGGCCGGTCCATGTTTTCCCTCGCTTTCCCGGAAGAGGCTTACGTCGTCTGCCGGGCCTTGTAAAGCAGCGCCACTCCCGCGCCCGCGAGGGTGAAGACTCCGACCCAGACGAAGCCCATGTCGAAGGCGCCCAGGTCGCCGCACAGGCCGAGGAACCAGGGGACGCCGCCGCCGCCCACGACGAACGCCACGGGTACCACCAGCGACACGGCGGTGCCGCGGGTCCGGGCATCGCCCAGGGTCGAGAGGGCGGTGAACCCGGCCGGAAAGAAGCCCACGGCGGTTGCGGGCTGGAGGAAGACGGCCGCCGCCAGCCAAGGGGTCGGGACCAACCCCAGCATTGCCGCCGTGACGCCGCTGAGCCCCAGCGTCACCGACAGTGTCCGGCGGACGCCGAAGCGGTCCGCGCACCAGCCCGCCACCAGGGCCAGCAGCGGGCAGACCGCCCGGGAGAGCCCGACCAGCGTGTTGGCCCACCCCTCGGTCATGCCGCGGGTCGAGACCAGGTAGAGGGGGAGCATGGTGAAGACGCCCAGGGTGATGGCGACGCCGATGATGAACAGGAACAGCACGGTCCACAGCATGGGATCCTTCAGGAACCGCCGGACCACCGCCGGGACGGGGGGCTCGCCGGGGAACCTGCCGCCGCGGCCGAACGCGGCGTAGAGCCCGCTGGACAGGAAGGTGACGACGCCGAAGCAGACCAGGATGGCACGCCAGGTGAGGCTTTGAAGCAGCAGGTGCCCGAGCAGCGGCACGGCGAGGAAGCTCGTGTTGGGCGCCAGTTCGTGGATGGAGATGGCCTTGCCCCAGTGGGGCCGGGTGACCAGGGAGGTGATGGTGGCGATGGCGGACGGCAGGTAAAGGCCGGCGCCGAGCCCCATGGTGAAGAGCCCCAGGCGCATCCCCGTCAAGGTCGAGGCCTGGGCCACTCCCAGGGTCGCCAGGCCCAGAAGCGCGAAAGAAAGCACGATGGTCCGGTGGTGGGTCAGTCGCGCCGACACGTAACCGGCCCCGGACATGGCGGTCAGGTATCCGGCGGATATGAACAGGAAGAACATGCCGGCCTGGGCGTGGGTGATGTCCAGGTCCGCCTCCACGGTGGGCAGCAGGGGCGCCAGGATGACCCGTCCGGTGAAGTTCAAGAGGAAGATCACCGCCATCAGCAGCACGGCGGGGGCCTGCTTCCGGAAGGCGTCGTCGGTGGGGGTGTGGGGGAGGCCTATGGCCGGCCTCCGTCCTGGAGCGTCGTGTTGTACGCCGAGGTGGGCGCGTGCGGCTTCCAGTAGGCGAACCCCATGCCGCAGCCCGTGCCCGCGGGCGAGCGGTATCCGGGAACATAGTCCACCAGCGTCATCTCCATGGGTTCGGCGAAACCGCCCAGGGCGACCCAGTTGAGGATCTCCGAGGTGCCGCCGCGGAGTTTCTCGCGCGGAAGCCCGCGGAGGGCGCCGGCGTCCTTGCCGGCCAGGGCCTCGATCGTGGCCCGGTCGATGTCTTCGTCGACCACGAAGTGGCTCAGGCCGCCGGAGGCCATGACGGCCACCCGGGCATCCGAGTCCCACGATTCGATGGCCTCGCGGACGCATTGTCCGAGGGCGTAGCAGCGCCCCGGCGTGGGCTGGTTGGGCGGGTAGTAGGTATTCACCATCACCGGCACCATGGGCAGCGTGCTTCCGGGAAGGAGGCGCCGGTAGAGGAAGCTGAAGGCGTGCCCGATGCCCTCGCGCAGCCGGTTGGTCCGGGCGATGTCGAAGTCGTGGTCCGATAGCCAGGCAATCAGGTGCCCGGCCAGCTCCGCGTGGTTGGAGTAGAGCGGCGCGGTGGCCGCCCAGCCCCGCTGCTCGGCCTTCTTCCACTCGGGCAGCGGCCCGGTGCGCGGAGCGATGGTCATGTCCGGCCCGTGGTAGATCGCGAACGTCGGCATGTTGTCGTCGAGGAACTGCTCGTGCTGGTCGTCGCCGAAGGCGACCACCACGTCCGCGCGCGCTTCCCGGAGCGTGTCGCCCAGCACCTTCAGCGCATCCTGGCATGCCTGGAACCGTTTCCGGTACCTTTCCGGCGTGATCTCTCGGCGGATGTCCGTCTTCGCGGCGGCCGTCAGCGCCGGGAAGTCCAGGGTGGGATCGGTCTCGTCCTTCGTCTGCAGCAGGCGCCAGTCCGCGACGCTCAACTGCGGAGTATGGGAGGTGGCGAGCGCCAGGGCGATCTTTGCCATGGCGCCCTTTGTACCAGATGCAAGACGCCATGGCACCATGCTCAGGGTTTCGGGTTGACACCCCGAATGCTCCAGCGATAAAGTGCCGCGGTGCGAATTATTTTTGTCAGGAGGTGTCAATGAGAGTTCTGACCGCCATGACCGCCATGTTGCTGGCTGTCGTGATATCGGGTCCGCTAACCGCGGCGGACGACTTCTACAAGGGCAAGAAGATCCGGGTTATCGTGTCATCTTCACCGGGAGGCGGCAACGATACCTATACGCGACTTATTGCGCGTCATATCTCGCGCCACATCCCGGGAAACCCCACGATCATCGTCCAGAACATGCCCGGCGCCGGCGGTGTCATGGCCGCGGACTACCTGTACAACAAGGCCAAGCGCGACGGCACGCTCATGGAACAGATCAACTGGGGTGTGTGGTTTCACCAGGTGGTGGGTGACAAGCGCGCCCGGTTCGACTTCAACAAGGTGAACGCGGTGGGCGTCGCCGCCATCGAGAGCGCGATCCTGTTTACCCGGAAGTCCGAGTTCCCGGACTGGAAGTCGGTGCTGGCTTCCAAGAAGCCGATCACCAGCGGCAACAGCGGGCGTCAGTCTCTGGGTCATACCATGGGCAAGGTAATGGAGAAGCTCTCGGGGAAGAACGTCTTCGACTACATCTTCGCGTATCCCGGAGCACGGCAGTACAGCCTCGCGTTCCGGCAAGGCGAGGTGCAGTCGTCCGGCAACACCTGGGGCTCGTTCTCGGATCAGCTCGGCGACATGTACAAGGAAGGCAAGGTCGCCATCCTGGCGCAGGCGCCCACGCCCGAGGGAGGGCGGACCAAGGAGCTTCCCGATGTGCCCACGCTCCTGGAATACGCCAAGACCGACGAACACCGGCAGATCGTGAACGCAACCTTCGGTCTCACTCATTACGGGCGGCCGTATGCGATGCCCCCGGGGGTCCCCAAGGACCGCGTGGAGCTCATGCGCAAGGCCTTTACCGCCACCATGAACGACCCCAAGTTCCTGGCCGAGGCCAAGAGGATCGGGCGCGTGGTCATTCCCTCCACCGGGGCCGAGCTTCAGCAGCTCTGGAAGGACGTTCTCAACGCGCCGGCGGAGACCACGGCCATCATCAAGGACATCTGGATGTAACCGGACGCGAAATCGCGTTCACCGCGATGCGAAAAGGTGCCGGGAGCCGCGTGTTCCCGGCACCCTCGACATCATTCAACACAGACTTCGGAGGTGAAAATGAAGGCGTTATTGGGTTTCGTGATGCTCGTGTTGTTCCTGTTCGGCTCAGGCCCGGCGGGAGCCGCGGACTTTTACAAGGGCAAGAAGATCCGGCTCATCGTCTCGTCCTCGCCCGGCGGCGGCAACGACACGTACTCCCGGCTGATCGCGCGCCACATCACGCGCCATATCCCCGGCAATCCCTCGGTGATCGTACAGAACATGCCGGGCGCCGGCGGCCTGGTGGCGGCGGACTACCTGTACAACAAGGCCAAGCGCGACGGCACGGTGATGGAGCAGATCAACTGGGGTGTGTGGAACTGGCAGGTCATCGGCGCCAAGCGCGCGCGCTTCGACTTCAACAAGATGAACGCCATCGGTGTGGCGGCCATCGAGAACTGCATGCTCTACAGCCGGAAGGACCGCTTCAAGTCCATCGACGACATCCGGAAGTCGGGGCGCCTGGCTACGGTGGGAGCCAGCGGTCCGCAGTCCACCGGCTACGTCGTGGGCAACATCCTCGAGGAACTCGTCGGGGCCAACCTGTTCGACTACCTGACCTCCTATCCGGGCGCGCGGCAGTACAGTCTGGCCTTGCGGCAGGGTGAGGTGGACGTCTCGGGAAATACGCACTCGTCTTTCTTCGACCAGCTCGGCGACATGTTCAAGGCCGGAGACATCATCATCCTCGCACAGACCGGCGACGTGGAGGGCAACAAGAGCCCCGAGTTCGCCGACGCACCCCTGTTGTCGGAAATGGCCAAGACCGCGGAGCAAAAGGCTCTCGTGAAGGCCACCTTCCTGCTTTCGCGTTACGGACGACCCTACTCGATGCCTCCGGGCGTGCCCCAGGATCGCGTCGAGATCGTCCGGACCGCCTTCACCAAGACCATGAGCGATCCCAAGTTCCTGGCCGAGGCGAAGAAGCTGAAGCGGCCCATCCTGCCGGCCACCGGCGCGCAGCTTCAGAAGATGTGGAAGGACTCCCTCGCGGCTTCGCCCGAGGACGTCAACACCATCAAGAAGATCTTCGGACCGGGCGCCAAGTAGGCGTCCGGTTCACCGAACGCAAAAAGGGGGTGCCGGGAACGTTCCCGGCACCCCCTTTGTCTTTCCGGCGCCTGACCCCCGCGGTGGAAACGGGAGGCGTCAACCCAGCCAGGGGAAGACGACCCGTAGAAGGTTCTCGGGCCCGGTGATGACGGGCTCGATCCAGTGGATGTGCAGGATCTGGTCGAACACGCCCACGAAGAACAGCAGCATGCCGGCGGTGAGCGAGAGCGACAACGTCCAGGTCTCTTTTGCCTGGTACTTCAGGTAGAAGAGCGTGAACAGCGGCACCGTGATGAAGAAGCCGATCAGCAGGATGCCGAAGAACATGCCCAGCAGCCATCCGGCGAAGGTCAGGCCGCGGGACGCCACCTCGGCCGCCGACATGGTCCAGTCCACCTGCAGGTCGCCGGTATCGCGAGACTTCGCGTCGGTCGGATGGGCGGAGCGGTAGCCGTCCAGGATCAGTTGGACCAGGGACAGGACCATCACCGGTATGCCGACGGACCAGGGGAACAGCCCCGTGGGCGGCGGCCAGTCCTTGGAAGTATAGACCATGCCCGCGGCCGTGCCGGCGACGAGCAGGGTGAACAGCAGCGAGGGTGTGAGGCGCATGGGCTATCCTTCCAACATCCGGCGCACCTTGCGTTCCTGCATGATGCTGTAATAGATGGTCACCGCGGTGATGGCCAGCACGATGAGCACCGCCGGCCTGAGGAAGAAACCGGCGCCGTAGGCGCGCACCGAAATGAACAGGTAGCGCTCGATCAACCCGCCCAGCAAGAAGCCGAGCAGTAGCGGCGGCCGCGGCCACCCGCACCGTTTCATGACCCATCCCAGCAGCCCGAACGCCAGCATGGTCACCAGGTCGTAGATGCTGGCGGTGGCCTGGTACGCGGCGAGGAAGACCACCACGGTCACCAGCGGCGCCAGGATGTTGATGCGCACAGAGGAGATCTTGGCGAGCTGGTTGGTGAAGCACAGCGCGATGGCCGTGGCCATGACGTTGGCGATGGCCGTGCTCCAGACGATGGAGTAGGTGACGTCCAGGTGCTTGCTCAGCATCTCCGGCCCCGGCTGCAGGCCGTGAATCATGAACGCGCCGATCAGGAGCGCCATGGAGGCGCTGCCGGGGATGCCGAAGGCCAGAGTGGGCACCAACGCACCGCCCTGCTTGGCGTTGTTGGCGCTTTCCGGCGCGATGACGCCGCGCACGTCGCCCGTGCCGAATGTCGCCGCCGCGTCCTTGCACGTGGACTTGGCGTGGCCGTACGCCAGCCAGTCCACCACCGCGGAGCCGAGGCCGGGAATGATGCCCACCCAGGTGCCCAGGAAGGAGCAGCGGAGCATCAGCCCCCAGTTGGCGAACACGTCGCGAATGCCGTGACTCACGCCCTTCATGGCCTGCTTGGGCACGCTGCTGATCTGTTTTCCCTCGATGACCATGTCGGCCAGTTCGGGCAAGGCGAACAGCCCGAGGCTCACCACGATGATGTTGAGCCCGTCGAACAGGTAGAGGGAGTCCATGGTCCAGCGCAGCAGGCCCTCCTGCTTGTCGATGCCGATCATGGACAGCATCAGTCCCATGCCCCCGGCGACGATGCCCTTGAGGGGGACACGACCGCTCAGGATCGCCACCATGGAGATGCCCATGATACCCAGGGAGAACAGCTCGGGCGCGGCGAACAGCAGCACCAGCGGCTTGAGCACGGGAATGAGCATGCCGAGGATGATCGCGCCGATGATGCCGCCGAGGAGGGACGAGAAGTAGGCGGCGCCGAAGGCTCGGCCCGCCTCGCCCTTGCGCGCCATGGGGTGGCCGTCCAGGATGGTGGCCTGGGAGCCTACCGTGCCGGGAACCGCGAACAACACCGAGGGAATGGTATCGGTGGTGACCGGAACCGAGGAAAGGGCCACGAGCATGGCGATGGCCGCGGTGGCGTCCATGTCGAACGTGAACGGAAGCAACAGGGCCAGGCCGACGACGCCGCCCAGGCCGGGAACGGCTCCCAGCGCCATGCCCACCACGACTCCGAAAGTAATGAAGAGAAACCGCTCCACGCTGAACAGCGCGGTCAGGCCATCGGCCATTGCTTCAAACACGTTGTGCTCCTAGCCTCGCTTGGTATGCGCCACGGAAGGGCCCGGCTGACACCCGCGCTCGCGGATATCAGCCGCGTTACATAACGGTTAAACGTGAGATCTGTCAAACGAAGAGCCTGATTTCTCTACGGAAACGGGTCGTATCCCGGCTGGCAAGGGGTTGTCCTGAGCGTCGGCGAAGCGAAGTCGAAGAACGTTCCGCGAAACGCGGCCACCGGTTGCGGCTTCCACCGCATCACCGGTTTCCGGCGTGTCACGGCTTGTATTCGTACGCCTCGGCCGCCGGCTTGTACGCCCGCGGCAGCCACAGCGGCCGGCGCAGGTTGCCGGGGCCGGGGGCCGGCCGGGTCAGCTTGAGCCAGCGCTTGTACACTTCGTGGGACTTGTTGGTGTCGACGAAGATGTCGCCGTAGCGGTCGTCCCCGGTGGGCTTCTCCACCCGCACCTTCTGGTGCCAGCAGTGCTGCCCGCTGATGTTGTCCGGCTGCACCGGGAAGGTCAGGTTCTGGTGCACCCCGGCCTCCTGCCACCACACCCGTGCGGAGTCCTTGTCGGCGCTCTCGAAGGGCCGGACGCCGTGAACCTGGCGCATCATCCACTGGCCCGGCGCCAACTGCTCCAGGTTCACCAGGGCGGTGGCGAAGCGGCCGCCGCCGGTCTCCTCCTTGAGGCGCCAGCGGCCCAGGTGGTGCGAACACGCCACCACGCCCGGACGGATGCCCTCGGTGACCCATACCCGGTCCACGAAGTAGCCGATCTCGGTGTGTACCTTGACGAGGTCGCCGGTGACGACCCCGAGGCGCTCGGCGTCGCTCGTATGCAGCCACACCGGATTCTTGTGCGAGATCTCGTAGAGCCACTTGGCGTTGGCCGAGCGGCTGTGGATCAGCGTGGGCAGCCGGAAGGTGGGGAGCAGCAGCATCTCGCCCCTGGCGGCGTCGATGTGGGAGCGGTGCACGTGGCTTTTGATATAGCCGGGGTAGCGGTGCTCCGGCCACTTCCAGTCCTTCAGCGTCCCGGAATAGAACTCCATCTTGCGCGACGGCGTGGGGAAGCCCGCGTAACCCTTGCCGTCCACCTCCACGCCGAGGACCGCGCCGCCCTTGGAGACGACCTTGGTGACCGGGTCCACCGCGGCCTCGGCCATGTCGGCTTCCTTGATCTCGTTGGCGTGGCTGCTGTAGATGTTCTCGGCCACCAGGAAGGCGCCGTAGCGGCGCATGTACTCCAGCGGCGAGATGCCTTCGGCGGCCGCGGCTTCCGGCAGTCCCGGTACGCTGTTCTCGAACATCCACTGGTAGTACTCGGACACCGTGAGCTTCTCGCCCGGCCGGTAGGGCGACTCGAAGTACTTGCGGATGCCCAGGGAGCCGTCGGGATCGATGCGCCAGGACAGTTCGATCCAGAACTCGTCCTCCTCCCACACCTCGCCGAGCCCGGCCTCCGCGTGCGCTTCCCAGGTGGTGTCGAAGGTCTTGCCCCGCCGCTCCAGCGCCACCCGCAGCACCGGCTGGCGGAAGCCGATCCAGCGCGCCGAGTGGGTCTCCTGGCTCATGAGGTCGTGGCGCTCGGACGCCAGTCCCATGGGCAGCACGTAGTCCGCGAACCACGCGGTCTCGCTCCAGGTGGGCGTCAGGCACGCGTGGCGCTCCACCTTGGACTCGTCGCTCAGCATCTCGATCCAGCTCATGCCGTCGGGGTTGGTCCACACCGGGTTGTAGACGCGGGTGAAGTACATGGCCAGCTTGCCGCGGCCCTCCTTCACCAGATGCGGCAGCAGGAAGCTCATCTCGAAGAAGGCCAGCGGGAACTCCGGCGGGTACATGAGCGGGTTCCACTCCTTGGCGGGCGGCGGCATCATGGGCGGGGCCGGGACAAACTTGTTCCAGGCGTTGGGCGTGGTGCCGCCCGGAGTGCCCACGGCGCCCATCAGCACCACCAGGAACTCCAGCGCCCGCGCCACCTCCCAGCCGCCCAGGTTGCCGGCCGCGGCGTTGCGCCACACGTGGGTGGCCAGGGCCGAGCCGGCGCGCGCCACCTCGTGGGCCACGTCCACGATCATGGCGGCGTCCACGCCGGACTCCTCCGCGGCGAACTCCGGCGTGTACTGCGCGTAGAGGGTCTTGAGGATCTCCTCGAAACGCTCGAAGGTCCGGGGCTCGTCCGGGTGTTCCTCGCGCAGGAACTGTTCCCAGTTGACCCACTTGCGCACGAACTCGCGGTCGTAGGTGCCCTCCTGGAGCAGCACGTTGCAGATGGCCAGCAGGACGGCGGCCTCGGTGCCGGGCCAGGTGGGCATCCAGTAGTCGGCCTTGGACGCGGTGTTGGAGAGCCGCGTGTCGATGACGCACACCTTGGCGCCGCGCTCCTTGGCCTCCATGATGCGCTGGGCGTGGGGGTTGAAGTAGTGGCCGGTCTCCAGGTGCGAGCTCAGCAGCAGCATGAAGCGCGCGTTGGCGTGGTCGGGGGAGGGGCGGTCGATGCCGCACCAGAACGCGTACCCCGTGCGTGCGCCGGCGGAGCACACGTTGGTGTGGCTGTTGTGCGCGTCGATGCCCCAGGCGTGCATGATGCGCTGGTGGTAGAGCAGCTCATGGCCGGGCCGCCCCACGTGGTACATGATCTCGTTGCGCCGGTCCTCCTCCAGGGCCTTGCGGATGCGCGCGGCCATGTCGTCCAGCACCTCGTCCCAGGTAACCCGCTCCCACTGGCCGCCGCCGCGGTGTCCCACGCGTTTCATGGGGTAGAGGATGCGTTCGGGATCGTACACCTGGTTGATGGTGGCCGGCCCCTTGGCGCAGTTCCGCCCGCGGCTTCCCGGGTGCTCCGGATTGCCCTCGAACTTGCGGACCTTGAGGGTTTCCTTGTCCACGTAGGCCAGCAGCCCGCATGCCGCCTCGCAGTTGAAGCAGATGGTGGGGATCAGGTCGTAGCGGCGCTCCACGCGCCTGGGCCACGCGGCCGCGTCGTACTCGGTCCAGTCCAGCCAGCGCTCGCGCGGCGGGAAGTTGCGCAGGCCGCCCTGGGGCGGTTCCAGGTTGGCGGCATCGGGGCTCAGGGGTTGCGGTTCGTTTTTCATGACGGTGGTTTTCCTAACGGTCTTCGAAGCTCGATGGTCACCGAAGCCAAGGCTTCAAGACATCGTGTGTTTCTTGGCGCCCATAGCGGCGTTCCCGCGGCGCCCATGTCGTCATTCCCGCGGCGCCCATTTCGTCATTCCCGCGAAAGCGGGAATCCAGGCGGGGGTGATGTGGGGGAAACAGGCCCGTTTGCCCCTCCCAACCCCTGGATTCCCGCTTTCGCGGGAATGACGGATTCAAGCGGGCGTGACGAGTCATCCAATCAAGACTCCTAGCTCAAAGGCACGGACTGTCCCGCCTCCACCCACAGGCTCTCGAACGCCCACAGTCCGACCAGGGCCAGCAGCGCGGACAAGGGATGCAACAACCATGAGGCCTCGGCCTGCGCCCCGGCCCACAGCAGGAAGATCACCGGCAGGAGGATGCCCACGGCCATGAACAGGCCCCAGAACTTCTCCTTGAGCGCGCCGCGGGTGAGCAACTCGGTGGCGCGCCGTACGTCCTCGCTGATGGGCGTGAGTCCGATCTCTCCCAGCACGAGCCCGCCGGTGATGATCAGCGACACCATGAGCACGGTGGTCAGGGTCGTCATCGCGGCCGCGTCGAGCCCGCCGGCGAGGCCCACCAGGATCAGCGTGGCGGCGCCGGCGGTGACCGCCTGGACGATGAGATGCCAGAAGAAGAGCGGGCTCTGCCACAGGTCCCGTCCCTTGGCCTGCGCGAACAGGAATGCGGTGTAGCCCGCGGCGCCGATGCCGAAGACGACGCAGGCCGCCACCACCCATCCCGGCACGGCCGCGCCGCCGATGCCGTAGGCGAGCCACACGAGGCTCACCAGCGAGTAGGCCATCAGGATGTAGCCGCCCAGCACCAGCCAGGAACGCGGGTTGGGTTTGGTGATCAGGTAGTAGAAGCGGTCGGGGCGCTTGAGGTCGAACACGAGAAAGCCGGTGGTGAGGCCGGTGAAGATCAGTGCCAGCACCGGGCCGGCGATGTTCAGCAGCGGGCCGTCCTGGAGCCGTCCCAGGACCATCAGCAGCGCCGCTACCAGCAGCACGCCGGCGCCGATGGACTTGGTCCAGAGATAGGCCGCGATCTTGGAGCCCCAGGGCCGCGGATGCGGCACGTCGTAGACCTCCCGCGCGCCGCCGGGGACCGGGCTCCCGTGCCTGGAAGCGGAGAGGGCGTAGAGGTCTTCGCCCGGATACTTGTCGGCCCAGAAATGGGTGTCGGCGGTCTCGGTCATGGTGGGCTGCAGCGCGTCCTCCTCGACGCCGACGTAGAAGAGCTTGGGGTTCGTGCCCTTGTGGGGCTTGCGCAGCGACACCTTGCGCGTGGCCACGGTGCGGGAGATGCGGCTGTCGGGGTCGTCGAGATCGCCCGACATGATCGCCTGGGTGGGGCACACGACCTCGCACGCGGGTTGCAGCCCCAACTCCACGCGGTGCGCGCAGAAGTTGCACTTGGCCGCGGTGTTGTGGTCGGGGTCGATGTACAGCGCGTCGTAGGGACACGCCTGCATGCACGACTTGCAGCCGATGCAGCGCTCGTTGTCGAAGTCGACGATGCCGTTGGGGCTGCGGTAGAGCGCCACCGTGGGACAGATCTCGACGCACGGCGCGTCGTCGCAGTGGTTGCACCGGAGCACCGCGAAGTGGCGGCTGGTGGCCGGGAACGCGCCCTTCTCGATGTACTTGACCCAGGTGCGGTTCACCCCCACGGGCACGTCGTGCTCGTCCTTGCACGCCACGGTGCAGGCGTGGCAGCCGATGCAGCGGTCCTGGTCGATGACGAATCCGTAACGCATGAAGTCCCTCCAAAGCGGGTATATATCCGCCGGGGCTCGGGGGCGTCAAACCGTGTGCGTACTTCCGAACACCGCCATTCGCGCGAAACAGGCGGTGTCAGACCCCGCCCGGGTGAGAACAGGCACCCCGCCCCGAATCGTCATCGGTAGGAAATATAATCTTGTCCCATGAATTCAGTTGGTTTCACACCGTCCGTCTTCCTCGTTTCCGGCCCCCCAACACGTCATTCCCGCGGAAGCGGGAATCCAGGCGGGGTGAGGGGGAACCACGCCGGATTGGCCCTTCCCCACCCATGGATTCCCGCTTCCGCGGGAATGACGTGCTGGGGGGGAAGTTTCCTTTTCATCCCCCTGGGTGTCGGCCGAAAGCCGACATGTGCGAGTCCCGCGAGGGCAATCTCTCGCGGGACCGACGACTCGGGTGCCGCGGGTGCGGGGGACCCTTGCGCGCCCACGGGCGAACCGCTAGAACCTTCCGCCATGCCCAAGCTTTACAGCCTTCGAGACGCCATCGCCCGGGAGGTCGAGGACGGCATGTCCGTCTTCATGGGGGCGGCCCTCGAGTCGCTCATTCCCTTTGCCGCCGGTTACGAGATCATGCGTCAGCGCAAGCGCGGCCTGACGCTGATGACCACCATTTCGGACATGCAGTTCGATCAGCTCATCGGTGCCGGCTGCGCTGCCCGCGTGTGCGGCGCTTGGGTGGGCAACGTCGCGGCGGGCCTTGGGCACAACTACCGCCGCGCGGTGGAGCGGCAGGAGCCGGAGCCGTTGGCGGTGGAGAACCACTCCAACTTCTCCATGGCCCTGGGCCTCAAGGCAGCGGCCATGGGGGTGCCGTACCTGCCTACCCGAACGCTCATGGGCAGCGACTTCGGGGAGGAGGCTTCGTTTGCCGGCGTAGAGTGCCCCTTCACCGGGGAAAGCCTGCTGGCGGTGCGGGCGGTGAAGCCCGACGTCGCCATTCTGCACGTGCAGCGTGCCGACGAAGAAGGTAACGCCCACGTGTGGGGCAACCTGGGAGTTACCCAGGACGCGGCCATGGCGGCGGGCAAGGTGGTGCTCACCTGCGAGGAGATCGTGCCCCACGAGGTGATCCTGAGCGACCCCAACCGGACGTTGGTCCCGGGTTTCCTGGTGGCGGCCATCGCGTGTGTCCCGCTGGGCTCCCACCCTTCACCGACCCAGGGGTACAGCCGCCGCGACGACGACTTCTATTTCGACTACCATGCGCGGTCCCGGGACCGCGCGGGATTCGAGGAGTGGCTGAACGGCTGGGTGCTGGGGGTGGAGGACCACGACGGCTACGTCGAGCGGCTCGGAAGCGAGCGGGTCGCCGGGCTCGAGCCGCGCGACCGCCAGATGGCCGCGCCCGTGAGCTACGCGTTCTGACGGTGCACCTCTGTCAGTAGGTAGACTTCGGCTCGGTATCGTCGATTTCGACGACGTATCTCCCGGCCAGGATATCCGCCCGGATCTTCGCGACCCTTGCCTTTGCGGCCGCGGGAATCCGCTCTTCGAACTCGTAGTAGGGCGCCAGCCGGGCGCCGCCTTTCCTCATCATGGTCCATTCCCTGTAGTCGACGGCCTTGAACCTGCCTTCCTTGACCTCGCGTATGGCGTGGCGGATGGCCGGGCTCATGTCCCACAGGGCGGAGGTGACGACGACGTTCCTGCCGTTCTCCTTCCGGTTCATGTCGATGACGTTGCCGAACGCGAGGACCCCGCTCTCGCGCGCTGCGTCGACCACGCCGGTGCGGTCCGCGTAGAGCACGTCCACGCCGGTTCGGACCTGTGCGAGCGCCGCCGCCTTGGCCTTCGGCGGATCGTACCACGTCCCGATATAGGCGACCTTGAATTCGGCGGCGGGATTGATCGACCGGACGCCGCCCATGAACGCGTGGAACAGGCGGTTGATCTCGCCGATGGGGTAGCCGCCCACCATGCCGATACGGTTCGAGGCCGTCATCGCGCCGGCGAGGATGCCCATGAGGTAAGCGGGCTCGTGGATGTAGTTGTCGAACACGGCAAAGTTGGCGCCGTGAGGCTTCGCCGGGTCTCCCATCAGGAATGCGACGCGAGGAAAGTCGTCGGCGACCTGCCGCGCCTCCCGGCCGATGCCGAAGGACTCGCCCACGATGAGCCTGGCTCCGCCATGTGCATGTTGGCGCAGCGTCTTGACGTAGCCGGAGGCCGGGACCTTCTCGGAGAAGACATAGTCGATCTCACCGGCGTCCCGGGCGTTTGTCAGGGCCGTGTGCAGGCGTGAGATCCACTTCTGTTGGACCGGCAGGCTGTACACCCCGGCCACCTTGATCTTGCCCGCCATGGCCGCGCCGGCGCCCCACAAGATCGCCGTCATGACCATCACGGCGGCCGCAAGCCTTCTCGTTCGTGCGTTCATCGCTCATCCTTTCTCAGGGAACTCGGGTCCATCGCCAGCGGGATGGCGGCGTCCCGCGACATCGCTTCGCTACCCACGGGACGAACGGGAAAGGCGTCGACAACCGTTCGTCCCGAGCCCTTCGACAGGCTTGGTGCAGGCGTAGCGCAGCGAAGTCGAAACGACGCCGACACGATGGAACAGCATCTCCCGAAACGGAACGCCATTCAACCGCGGGAGATCGGGCACCACGCCGGCGAATCTCGCATTGTCCGCCAAGCGCGGGCGGCCCCCCATTGAATCGCGGCGCGGGGAATGCTACCGGGTCTGGAGCGGCGGAGGCGGAGGCATCGCGACCCTCCCGTGACAATCCCGGACCAAGTCCGGAGTGACGACCCATGGACTACACGCGGCGAGAGCTCATGGTCATTGCAGCGGCGCGCGAGATTCGCGACGGCGAACGCGTCTTCGTGGGCATGCGCCTGCCGTTGCTGGGCTTCGCGGTGGCCAAGGAACTGCACGCCCCCGGCGCCGTCGGCATCTTCGAGAGCGGCGTGCTGCGGGACTGGCCCGCGCTGAAACCCATCTTCACCATGAGCGATCCGCCCAACGTGGCGGGGGCGCTCTACTGCTGCGGCCTGATCGAGGTCATGAGCCTGCTCCAGAGCGGGCGCGTGGAGATGGGGTTCATCGGCGGCGCCGAGGTCGATCGCCACGGCAACCTCAACACCCATTGGGTGGGAGACGGCGGACGGCGGCTGCGTCTTCCGGGAAGCGGGGGCGCCGCGGACATCGCCACCCTGGCCGGACGGTGCGTCATCATCATGAACCACGAGCGGCGCCGTTTCGTGCCCCGGGTGCGGTACATCACCTCCCCGGGTTACGGCGACGGCGCCGGCTGGCGCGAGCGGCGCGGCCTGTCCGGCGGCGGCCCGAGTCGCACCATCACCAGTCTCGGCATCTTCTCCTTCGACCCGGCGACGCGGGAGATGCAGATCGAGTCGTTCCATCCCGGCGTCACCGTGCGGGAGATCCGGGACGAAACGGATTGGCCGCTGAAGGCGGCCGCGGACGTCGGAGAGACTCCGGCGCCGTCCCGGGAAGAGATACTGGCCGTGAGAAAGTATGACCCCGACGGCGTCTGGACGTCCTGACGCGCGGTCCGGACTCCTGGTCGAGACACCATGATCTTCGCCGTCCTCTCCGGTTTCGTTCTGGCCCTGCTGGCGCCGACCCTGTATCGGCTGAGCGCGCGCTGGTCGGGTGCCGTCTTCTCGGTCTTTCCCGCGGTCCTGGCGTTCTATTTCCTGAGCCACATGGAAGCGGTGGTGGGCGGCGCGGCGTACCGTGTTACCTATCCCTGGATGCCGGCCCTGGGGCTGGAGCTGTCCTTCAACCTGGACGGTCTCGGGCTCCTGTTCGCCCTGGCCATCACCGTGGTGGGGACGCTGATCATCACCTATGCCGGCAGCTACCTCCACGGCCACCCGTCCCTGCCGCGCTTCTACCTGTTCATCCTCATGTTCATGGCGTCCATGCTGGGCGTCGTGCTGTCCGACAACCTGATCGGCCTGTTCATCTTCTGGGAGCTCACCAGCATTACGTCCTACTTCCTCATCGGCTTCGAGCACGACAAGGACACCGCCCGGGCCGCGGCGTTGCAGGCGCTGCTGGTGACCGGCGGCGGCGGCCTGGCGCTCATGGCGGGCGTGCTGCTGATGGGGCAGATCGGCGGCAGCTTCGAGATATCCGCCCTGGCCGCGGACAATGCCGCGCTGCAGGACCACCGCCTCTACCCGCTGGTGCTGGCGCTGGTGCTGGCCGGCGCGTTCACCAAGTCGGCGCAGGTGCCGTTCCACTTCTGGCTGCCGTCGGCCATGGAGGCGCCCACCCCGGTGAGCGCCTACCTGCACTCGGCCACCATGGTGAAGGCGGGGGTCTACCTGCTGGCGCGCCTGAGCCCGGTGCTGGGCGGCAGCGACATCTGGCTCTACGTGGTGACCGGCTTCGGCGCCGCCACCATGCTGGCGAGCGCGTACCAGGCGCTCTACCAGACCGACCTCAAGAAGATCCTGGCCTACTCCACGGTGAGCGTGCTGGGCACCCTGACCATGCTCCTCGGCCTCGGCGACAAGCTGGCCATCAAGGCGGCCATGGTTTTTCTCATGGCCCACGTGCTGTACAAGGCCGCGCTCTTCCTGGTGGCCGGGTCCATCGACCACGAGACCGGCACCCGCGACATCCGGCAGCTTGGCGGATTGCGCAAGACCATGCCCATCATCTGCGCGGGGGCGGCGGTGGGGGCGTTGTCCATGGCGGGGCTGCCGCCGTTCTTCGGTTTCGTCGGCAAGGAGGCGCTCTACGAGGCGGTTACCCACGGCAACCTGCCGGTGACCGTGGTCGCCGTGCTCACCAGCATGCTGCTGTTCGCGGTGGCGTGGCTGGCGGGCATTCGCCCGTTCTCGGGCGCGGAGACCCACACGCCGAAGCATCCCCACGACCCGCCCTGGACCATGTGGCTGGGGCCGGTGTTCCTGGGCTGCCTGAGCGTGCTGTTCGGGTTCATGCCGGTCCTCCCGGAGAAGCTGTTGTCGGCGGCGGCCACGTCCGTCCTGGCCAAGGAAGTGCACATGCACCTGGCCCTGTGGCACGGGTTCAACGCGCTGCTGGTGTTGAGCCTGGCGACCTTCGGTCTGGGCGTGCTGGTCTACTGGCAGATCGAGACCATCAAGCGGGTGACGGAGTTCGCGCTCCCCGCGGTTCGGCGCGGACCGTCCCACTGGTACGCCCTGTGGCTGCGCTTCCTCAACTGGTCGGCGGTGGGCCAGACCCGGGTGCTGCAGAACGGCTACCTGCGGCTGTACCTGGCCACCATCATGACCGTGACCGCGGTGCTGGCCTGGTACACGTTCCTCACATACGGAGACGTCGCCGTGGTGCGGATGGATTGGGGCGACATCGGCGTGCACGAATGGGTGGTGGGGCTGGTGGCCCTGGTGGGCGCCATCGCCACGGTGCGGGCGCAGACCTTCCTGCGCGCGGTCATGGCCCTGGGCGTGGTGGGCTACAGCGTGGCGCTGATCTTCGTGCTCTACGGCGCCCCGGACCTGGCCATGACCCAGTTCCTCATCGAGACCCTGTCGCTGATCCTGTTCGTGTTCGTGTTCTACTACATGCCCCCGTTCAAGCGCTTCTCCAGCCGCGTGGTGATCGTGCGGCACGCGGTGATCGGCACCGCGGTGGGCGCGTTCTTCACGCTGTTGGTGCTGGTGGCGACGTCGGTGCAGTGGCATCCCACCATCTCCACCTACTTCTCGGAGAACTCCTACCTGATGGGGCAGGGCCGCAACATCGTGAACGTGATCCTGGTGGACTTCCGGGGCTTCGACACGCTGGGTGAGATCACCGTGCTGGCGGTGGCCGGCATCGGCGTGTACTCGCTCATCCGGTTGCGGTTGGGCAAGGGGAGGGGATCGTGAACTCGCTGATTCTCAGGACGGCCAGCCGGTTCCTGCTGATCCTGCTGTTCCAGTTCTCCGTCTTCCTGCTGCTGCGGGGACACAACGATCCCGGCGGCGGCTTCGTCGGCGGGCTCGTGCTGGCGGCGGCGCTGACGCTCTACGCCATCGCCTACGACGTGCGCTCCATGCGCCGATTCCTGCCGTGCCGGGCTCAGACCATCATCGCCTGGGGACTGCTGGCCGCGGCCGTGAGCGGCGTCTTCTCCATGTTCAAGGGGCAGCCGTTCATGACCGGCCAGTGGGGCCATTTCTACTTTCTCGGACTCGACCTGCACCTGGGCACGCCGCTGCTGTTCGACATCGGCGTCTACCTGACGGTGGTGGGCGTGGTGCTCATCGTCATCATCAGCCTGGCCGAGGAAGTGGAGGAGGACGACTGATGGAAGCCCTGCTCGCCATCGTCATCGGCGTACTCTACGCCTCCGGCGTGTACATGCTCATGCGCCGGAGCATCGTGAAGCTGATCATCGGGCTGGCGCTGCTCGCCCATGGCGCGAGCCTGCTGGTGTTCACCGCCGCCGGCCTCACGCGCGCGGTGCCGCCGGTGATCCCCTACGGCGAGAAGGCCGTCACCGGAGTGGCGGACCCGTTGCCCCAGGCGTTGATCCTCACGGCCATCGTCATCAGCTTCGGCGTGCAGGCGTTCGCCATGGTGCTGGCCTACCGCGCCTACCAGACCGTGGGCACGGACGACCTCGACGACATGAAGGCAACGGACACGTGAACGCGCTCATCGTCCTGCCCATATTGCTCCCGCTGCTGGTGGGAGCGGCCTGCGTGGTGGCGTGGCGCTACGTGGCCGCGCAGCGCATCCTCACCCTGGCGGGCAGCATCGTCTACCTGGCGGTCTCCGTGGTCCTGCTCGAACGCGTGGCCAGCGAGGGCATCCAGGCGGTGCAGAAGGGCGATTGGATCGCGCCCTTCGGCATCACGCTGGTGGCCGACATGTTCAGCGCCGTCATGGTCGCCACCACCGGTGTGGTGACGCTGGTCATCGTCGTCTACTCGCTGGGCAGCATGGACCGCCCGCGGGAGGCCTGGGGCTATTACCCGCTGTTCAACATCCTCATCATGGGGGTGTCCGGCGCCTTCCTCACCGGCGACATCTTCAACCTGTTCGTGTGGTTCGAGGTGCTGCTGATCTCGTCCTTCGTGCTGCTGGCGCTGGGGGGCGAGCGTGCGCAGCTCGAGGGCGCCATCAAGTACGTCACCCTGAACCTGGTGGCGTCGGCGTTCTTTCTGGCGGCGGTGGGAATCCTCTACGCCATGGCCGGCTCCCTCAACATGGCGGACCTGTCGCAAAGGCTCGGGAGCGCCGCCGACCCGGGACTGGTGACGACCCTCGCGGTGCTGTTCCTGGTGGCCTTCGGCATCAAGGGGGCGATCTTCCCGTTGTTCTTCTGGTTGCCGGCCTCCTACCACACGCCGCCGGTGGCGGTCTCCGCCATATTCGGCGGGCTGCTCACCAAGGTGGGCGTGTACGCGCTGATCCGGGTGTTCACGCTGCTGTTCCTCAACAACGTCGACTACACCCACACGATCATCCTCTGGGTCGGCGCCATCACCATGGTGACGGGCGTGCTCGGCGCCGTGGCCCAGTACGAATTCCGCCGGCTGCTGTCCTTCCACATCGTGAGCCAGATCGGCTACATGATCATGGGCCTCGGCTTCTTCACGCCGCTGGCCATGGCGGGCACGGTCTTTTTCATCGTCCACAACATCTTCGTCAAGACCAACCTGTTCCTGGTGAGCGGAGTCTCGCACCGCATTCACGGCACCTACGACCTCAAGAAGCTGGGCGGCCTGTACCGCACCCACCCGTGGGTGGGCATGCTGTTCCTGCTGTCGGCGTTGTCGCTGGCCGGCGTGCCGCCCCTGTCCGGCTTCTTCGGCAAGCTGGTGCTGGTCAAGGCCGGGCTCGGCCTCGAGCAGTTCGTGGTGGTGGCGGCGGCCCTGGGGGTGAGCCTGCTGACGCTCTTCTCCATGACCAAGATCTGGGCCGAGGCGTTCTGGAAGCCGCTGCCGGAAGGGACCGGGACACACGCGCCGGGCGCGGGCACGGGGCTCATGCTCGGCGGCATCGTCACCCTCGCCGTGCTCGCGGTGGTGATGGGCGTGGCCGCCGGGCCGTTCTTCGCGCTCGCGCAACAGGCGGGCGAGCAGTTGATGAACCCGGCGCCATACATCGAGGCGGTGCTTCGGGTGAGGGGAGAATCATGACGGTTCTCCTGTGGAACATCATGTTGGCGCTGAGTTGGGCGGCGTTGACCGAGGAAGTGTCGGCGCTGAACCTCACCGTCGGTTTCGTCCTGGGTTTCGTCATCCTGTACGCCGTGCGCCGCCTGCTGCGGCCGTCGCGATACTTCGAGAAGCTGTGGCAGGGACTGCGTCTCGGTTCGCTGTTCGCCTGGGAACTGCTGCTGGCGAACCTGCGTATCGCCTACGAGGTGGTGACGCCGTCGCACAACATGAAGCCCGGGGTAGTGGCGATCCCGCTGGACGCGGAAACCGACGCCGAGATCACCCTGCTGGCGAACCTCATCACCCTGACTCCCGGCACCCTGAGCCTGGACGTGTCGGACGACCGGCGCGTCCTGTACATTCACGCCATGTACGTGGACGACGCCGAGGAATTGCGCCGGTCCATCAAGGACGGATTCGAGAAGCGCGTCATGGAGTTGCTGCGATGACGACCCTGGCCTTCGTTCTGCTCGGTGTGCTGAGTCTCGGCATCGTGCTGACGTTCATCCGCCTCCTGCGCGGTCCCAACATCCCGGACCGGCTGGTGGCGCTGGACCTGCTCACCACCGTGGGCGTCGGCATCGCCGCCCTCTATGCCATCGCCTTCGACGAGCCGGTCTACCTGGACGTGGCCATCGTGCTGGCGCTGGTGGCTTTCCTGGGGACCGTCACCTTCTCCCGCTACATCGAGAAATGGGCACACCATGGCGACTGACATCATCTGCGCCGCGTTCATGATCATCGGCACCGCCTTCATGTTCCTGGGATGCGTCGGCGTCCTGCGCATGCCGGACCTGCTCACGCGCATGCAGACCGCCACCAAGCCCCCGACCTTGGGGGTGGCCTGCCTCATGGTTTCCGTGGCCTTCTACTTCCCGGAAATCGGCGTCACCATCCGGGTGCTGGCCATCACGCTGTTCGTCTTCCTCACCGCGCCGGTGTCCGCGCACATGATCGGACGGGCCGGCTACCAGGTGGGGGTCAAGTTCTGGAAAGGGACGGTCATGGACGAACTCAAGGACAAGTACCGCGGCTCGTCCATCGATTCGTGAAGGGACGCCACGCGCCCCGAGCGCTCATACGTGGGTGAGCGGGCCGTATTCCAGGACAATGTACAGGGTATAGACGGCGAGGGAGAGCACGCCCGCCAACCGTCCCAGCCGACCCCGGAACGCCAGCCACGAGATCAGCACGACCGTCGCCCCCAGCATCGTCCAGATGGCGAGGTGGAGCAGATGCCCCGGAACGTCCAGCGGATGGACGGTCGCCACGAGGCCTCCGATGGCCAGGAGGTTGAAGATGTTGGCGCCGAGCACGTTGCCGACGGCCACCTCGGAATGGCCGCGGTAGGCGGAGACCACCGCGGTGGCAAGCTCCGGCAGCGACGTACCGACCGCCACCACCGTGACGCCGATGACCGCCTCCGACACGCCCAGAAGGCGCGCAAGCCCGATGGCGCCCTCCACCAGCAGGTGCGACCCCAGGACGAGGCAGCCGAGACCGAAGGCGAGCGAGCCGAGGACCCACCAGACGGGCCGGTCCGCCGCATCTTCCTCCGCATCGGCCGCGGGGGGATTGCGGCGCGCGCGCCGGACGGAGATCGCCGTGAACGCGACCAGGCAGGCCAGCAGCAATATGCCGTCGAGCCGGCTCAGGCTGCCGGCCAGCCCGAGCGCGATGAACAGGGCCGCCACGGCCACGGCGACGGCCCCTTCGAAGCGCACCTCGCGCGGGTTCACCACCATCGGACAGACGCAGGCGGCCGCACCGAGGATCAGCAGCAGGTTGCAGATGTTGCTGCCGACGATGTTCCCGATGGAGATGCCGGGGGCGCCGCGCACCGCCGCCTCCAGGCTCACCAGCAGTTCCGGCATGGTGGTGCAGTAGGCCACCACGGTGAGCCCGATGATCAGGGGCGAGACGCCGAGGCGCCGCGCGAGCGCCACCGCGCCGCGCAACACGAACTCCGCCCCGCCCATGAGCAGGACGAAGCCGCCGGCCAGTTCGAGATAAATCATGAGGGTCTTTGGGCCTGTTTCGTAGGATCGGGCGGTTCGAGGTTGAGTTCGTGGGACCGGGACGACCCGCGGTTGATCTTCAATAGTCGGATAACCGGCGTGAGTCAAATCCGCGAATCCACCAGGAGAGGCGAGAGGGCGCTGGAAGATGCACCGTGCCATCTGGTAGTGTCGGTACCTGACAAGGAGACGGAAGGACATGGGAATCGGCATCGGCATCGGCTTTACCGGCTGGCCCTTCGGAGAGCCCAACCCGGAGGCATTCTGGAGCGCCGTGGACTTGGCGGAAAACCTGGCCATCGACTCTCTGTGGCTGAGCGATCGCGTGGTGTCCGAGACCCTGAGCCTCGAGCCGGTGGTGGCGCTTTCGTGGGTGGCCGCGCGCACGCGCAAGATGAAGTTCGGCACCAGCGTCATGGCCCTCCCGCTCAGAAACCCCACCGTCCTGGCCAAGGAACTCGCCACCCTGGACTTCCTGTCGGGCGGACGCCTGCTGCTGGCCGTGGGCCTCGGCCGTGACGATGACACCGAGCTTCAGGCCTGTGGCATCCACCGCGCCGAGCGCGCCGGCCGCACCGAGGAAATGGTCCACCTGCTGCGCGCGCTCTGGTCCGGGAACAAAGTCACCTTCGACGGCAAGTACTACCACCTCGAGGACGTCTCCATTCACCCCAAGCCCGCCCAGGCCGAGCCGCCCATCTGGGTCGGAGGACGGAGCGGCCCCGCCTTCCGCCGCACCGCCCGTCTGGCCGACGGCTGGCTCGCCTCCCAGATGGTGCCCGCGGAAGTGGAGACCGCCATCACGCGCATCCGGAAACACGCCGCCGACTACGGCCGCCGCATCGACCACGACCACTTCGGCGTGCTCTTCAACTACTGCTTCGCCAAGGACTCGGAAGAAGCCGCCCGCATCGCCCGCCCCTACGCCCTGCGCAACCGCACCGACGTGGACTTCACCGAGACCTCCGCCCTGGGCACCGCCGACGACATCACCGCCGCCATCCAGCGCTTCATCGACGCCGGCGCCTCCAAGTTCGTCGCCCGCCCCGCCTGCCCCCCCGAAGCCATCCACGACCAGCTCCGCCGCCTCGGCACCGAGATAATCCCACGGTTCGCGTAAGGGGCTCGTAGAGCCACGCTTGCGTCATCGGCACGGAGCGGACGGTGCCAAGAGTACACGTCAGGAGCGGGTGTGGGCGAAGAGCCCTCGAATCGGTCATTGATATGAAAATAAGTTCTTATCCAAGGAATTCAGTTAGTTACAGGAGCCCGCTACAGCCCGCATCGTCATTCCCGCGAAAGCGGGAATCCAGGGGTGGAGGGTTGCGGCGTGCATCGCGGCAGCGCCACTCCACCCCGCCTGGATTCCCGCTTCCGCGGGAATGACTCATTGGGGGACCGGCGCCCCTTTTTCATCCCTCTCCATAACACGGTCACAAGAGAAATCACGGTGCTCGGTTTCGAGTATTGGAAACGTGCCAAGGGCTCACACGAGAGCCCTCCTACCGAACCTGCGCGATCTTGTTGAAGCCGTCGTACGCCGCGATCTTGTAGGCTTCGGCGAAGGTGGGGTAGTTGAAGACGTTGTCGCGGAAGTACTCGATGGTGCCGCCGAGGGCGATGACGGCGTGGCCGATGTGGATGATCTCGGTGGATTCCTCGCCGATGGCGTGGACGCTGAGGAGCTTCAAGGTGTCGGGGTCGAAGATCAGCTTCAGCATGCCGGCGCGGTCGCCCACCATCTGGGCCTTGGAGACGTCCTCGTAGAGGGCCTTGCCGACCTCGTAGGGCACGCGCTCGGCGGTGAGTTCCTGCTCGGTGCGGCCGACCATGGAGATCTCCGGGATGCAGTAGATGCCGTAGGGGAAAAAGGGTGCCGGCTTGAGCGACGGGCCGTCGAACATGTGGGTGCTGGCGAGCCGCCCTTGTTCCATGGAGGTGGAGGCCAGCGCGGGGAAGCCGATGCAGTCGCCCACCGCGTAGATGTGGGGACGCACGGTCTGGAAGTTCTCGTTCACGGCGATGCGCCCGCGCGCGTCGGTGTCGATGCCGATGCGGTCGAGCCCGAGCCGGTCGGCGTTGGACTGCCGGCCGACGGTGTAGAGCAGGGAGTGGCCGGTGACCCGCTTGCCGCTCTCCAGCTCTGCGCGCACCAGGCCGTTGTCCTGAATGCGAACGCCGGTCACGTGTTCCCCCAGGCGGAAGATGGCGTCGCGCCGGCGCATGTGGTAGCGCAGCGCCTCGATGATCTCCCGGTCCACGAAGTCCAGCATGGTGTCGCGCCGTTCGATGAGCGTCACGCGCACGCCCAGGGCGGAGAGCATGGAGGCGTACTCCAGCCCGATGACCCCGGCGCCCACCACGATCATGCTGCGGGGTATCTCGCCGTGGCCGGTGCTGCCCAGGTCTTCCGCGACCATGACTTTCTGCCCGTCGTAGGGGATTTCCCGGTCCCGCGCCGAACGCGTCCCGCAGGCGATGAGGATGTGATCGCCGCGTACCTCTTGCCCGTCCTCCACCTGCAGCGTATGGGCATCGACGAAGCGCGCCCAGCCGTTCACCAGGGTCACGTCGTTGCGCTGAAGCTGGTCGGTCACCTGGGCCTGTTCCCGTTCGACGACGGTGCGCACCCGGAACATGAGGTCATCCACGGTCAGGTGCGACTTGGGCGAGTAGGCTTGCCCGTAGAACGATTTCTGCTGGAAGCCCGTGAGGTAGAGCACCGCCAGCCGCAGGGTCTTGCTGGGGATGGTGCCGGCGTGCAGGCACACGCCGCCGAGCATGTCGTAGCGGTCGACGACGGCTACGCGCTTGCCCATCTTGGCGGCCGCGATGGCGCCCTTCTGGCCGGCCGGGCCGCTGCCGATGACCACGAGGTCGTAGGATTGGGCGTCCATGGTATGGTTACTCCGTCATGGCGCGATGCCGGCCTTGGCGCCTACAGCTTCTCGTCGTCGGGCACGGTGTCGGTCACGAGGTCGCGGATCAGCGGCCGCTTGGGCAACGGGTCCACGCGGCTGCCGTCGCGCGGGAGGCGCGCGGTGCACAGGTAGGCGACCTGTCCGTCCACCAGCGCCATGCAGGTCTTGCACGCGTTGGCGTTGACGCAGCCGTAGCGGAAAGCCAGACTCGAGTCCACGTGGGCGCGCACCCACACCAGCGCGTCGAGGACGGACATGCCCTCCTCGTAGGGTACCCGGTACATGTCGTAGCGTTCCGGGTCTTGGCTGCCGCCGCGCCGCACGCGCAGCTCGGTGGTGACCTGGCTGGTCTGCGCTGTCGTGGCGTCCATACTCATGTTCATGTGCAAGTTCGTCGCTCCTGAACTCCGGCTTGCCAAGCCGTGGTCCACCAGGAACTACAGGTCGGCACCCAGGCCCCGAATCGTCATTCCCGCGAAACGGGCTGTGTCAAACTCACGAGGCAACGACGTACCAGTTAAGTCATTCCCGCGAAAGCGGGAATCCAGGCGGGGTGAGGCCGGGAACCACACCCGATTCGCTCCTCTCCACCCCTGGATTCCCGCTTCCGCGGGAATGACGCTTCGGGACGGGGGTGCCGTCCTGATTCGGGGCCTGGGTGCCGCCTCTTCGCCGGGCGGAATCTCTGCACGGCGTGTTTCCGCGAGAATGACGATTTCGCACCGTTGCGTGTCTTGCTCCCCATCCTACCAGCGCGCCGCAAGTTCTTCGCCCCTCATTTCGATCTTCTGGTTCCGCACCAGTGCCGGGTCGCTCTCCGGGAAGTCCAGGCGCTGGTGGGCGCCGCGGCTCTCGGCGCGGCCCAGGGCGGCGCGTGTCACCGCTTCGGCGGTGGTGAGCATGGCGTTCAGCTCCAGCCGGTCCTGCAGGTCCAGGTTGTAGCCGCCGGCGGAATGCACCGTGGCGGGCGTCCCCCGGATCTCGCGGATGCCGTCGAGCGCGCGCCGGAGTTGCTCGCCGGTTCGGAAAGAACCGACGTCCTCCCACATGAGGTCCTGCAGCCGGCGTTGCAGGACGTTGGCCGGGACGCCGTCGTCCGGCGTCGTGTCCGCGGCGCGCCGGAGGCGCCCCACGGCGTCCGCCGCCGCCGCGTCGTTCCAACCCGAGGGGATGCCTGCCGCGGCGGCGCCGGCCGCGCGCCCCGCGCATTCCCCGAACACCAGCGCTTCGGTGATGGCGTTGCCGGACAGGCGGTTGGCGCCGTTGGCGCCGCCCACGGCCTCGCCGGCGGCGTAGAGGCCCGGTACGCGGGTCTCCATGCGCTCGTCCACGCGGATGCCGCCCATGTGGTAGTGCGCCGTCGGCGCCACCTCCACCGGCGTCTCCGTGAGATCGATGCCGTTCGTCGCCAGCCGGTCGATGACCGGGGCGAAGGCGTCCCGCAGGGTCGCGTCGGGAACGTGCCGGAAGTCCAGGTAGACGCCGCCGTGGGGCGAGCCCCGGCCCGCCTCCACCTCCTTGAGGATGGCGTAGGAGGCCTGGTCCCGCACCGTGGTGTACTTGCCGCTGTCCTGACCGCCGTAGCGGTGCATGAACTCCTCGAAGTCCCCGTTCAGCAGCCTGCCGCCGAGCTTGTAGCGGAACGGGTCCCACATGATGGGGTCCATGCCCACGAGCCGGGGCGCCAGGTGGGCGATGGGGAAGAACTGCACGAACTCCATGTCGATGAGGTCGGCCCCGGCCCGCAACGCCAGAGCGTAGGCCTCGCCGCCCATGTTGGTGGAGGCGCTGTTGCGCCGGAAGATCTTGGTGAGCCCGCCCGCCGCCAGGATGACCGCGTTGGTCGCGAAGGTGACGACGTCGCCGGAAACCACGTCCATGCCCACCGCGCCCACCGTCCGGCCGCCGCGTACCACCACGTCGGTGACCGTCACGTTGCTGACCCGGCGCACTCCGCTCATGGTGCTCACCTGGCGCCGCAGCGTCCCGGCCACCCCGGGGCCGGTGTTGAGGAAGTCCACGTAGCAGCAGCGCGCGCGGCCGTGTCCCGGGGCCTGGACCTGCCGGATGCGCCCGCCGCCGCCGCGCGCCCAGTGCGCCCCCCATCGGTCCATCTCGAAGATCCGGGCGGGGCCGTTCTCGCACAAGAGGCGCGCGAGCTTCTCGTCGCACAGCTCGCGGCCCGCCGCGAGCGTGTCGTCCAGGTGGTCGGCCCAGTGGTCGCGCTCTTCGTGGCCGATGGCGGCGGCCACGGTCATCTGCGCCATGATGGTGGCGCCGCCGCGTCCCACGAGCGACTTGTCCAGCAGCAGCACGGACGCATCCTGTCTGGCCGCGGCGATGGCCGCGTACATGCCCGCGCCGCCCGCTCCCACCACCAGGACGTCTGACGACAGATGAGTCACGCGGAGAGTCTAGTCAAAAGCGGGAACACCGTCCAGCCGGCGGGCGCGCGAACGCTTGAGGACGCGTTGGCGTGACGGCTTGCCGGGGGACCTTTCCTTGACGCGACGGAGACTTTCGGTCTAACTAGGGGAGTCGGACAAGCAAATTCCACACCCGGCAAAGGGGGAGAACCATGGCGCATGATCTGGTCGTAAAGAACGGGCTGGTGGTCGACGGCACCGGAAGCCCCGGCTTCGAGGCGGACGTGGCGATCGATGGAGGAACCATCGCGGACATCGGCAAGAACGTCGGACCGGGCACGACCGAGCTCGACGCGCGCGGCCAGGTGGTGGCGCCGGGATTCATCGACTCGCACACCCACATGGACCTCTTCATCGTGCAGTATCCCCATGGCAATCCCGTGGTCAACTACGGCGTCACCTCCATCGTCATCGGCGATTGCGGCGCCTCCATCGCGCCGGTGCCGCCCAAGGGCGAGCCGCGCGACGTGCTGATCAAGTACCTGCGCCGGGTGCTCGACGACTACGTCAACGACGACGACTGGAAGTGGACGACCTTCCCCGAGTACCTGGATTACCTCGAGGGCCGGGTGGGCGTGAACGTGGCCGCTTTGGTGCCACACTCCCCGGTGCGGCTGGTGGTCATGGGCGAGGCGGCCTACCAGCGCGAAGCCACGCCGGAGGAGTTGGAGAGCATGAAGCAGATGGTGCGTGAGGGCATGGAGGCCGGCGGCATCGGCTTCTCGTCCAGCCCGCGCGGCGGCCCGGCCATCCACGCCGGCACCCCCAGCACGCTGGCTACCCAGGAGGAGATGGCGGCCCTCGCCAACGTGGCCGGTGAGTACGGCGGCTGTTTCCAGTTCAACGGTTTCGGCAACCTGCTGAAGCCGGAGAGCGGGTTCCCGGACCTGGTGGAAAAGATCAACGTACCGATGATCGGCAACGAGTTCCGCGTGCGCCCCGGTGAAAGGGGAGACGGAGAACGCGCCATCGACTACATGAAGGAAGCGCGGGGACAGGGCAAGGACATCTACGGCGTGGTGATCCCGTATTCGCACATCCGGCGCTTCGACGTGGACGATTGCTTCATCTTCGACGGCCTGCCCCTGTGGGAGGAGATCAAGCAGAACCGCGGCGAGCTGGCGCGCAAGCTTCAGGATCCCGACGTGCGCCGCAGGCTGGACGAGCAGCGGCGCGAGAACGCCGGCGAGCCCGCCTACATCGAGTGGCTCGGATGGCAGGGCGTATATTTCGATGCGATGGAGCGCGCGGACCTCAAGTCCCGTGAGGGACAGAACGTGGCGGAGATCGCCGCGGCCGGCGGCAAGTCCGAGCCGGATGCCTTCTTCGACACGTGGCTGGAAGACGGACTGGCGTCGAAGCTCTACTACCAGGGTTTCGCCAACGGGCACATGGATCTGCTCGCCGACATGATCAAGACCACCGAGGGGCTCATCGGCACCGACGCGGGCGCACACCTGGACCGTTTCTTCTGGCACGGCGCCCCCACTCGTGTCCTGGGCTACTGGCGCCGCGACAAGAACCTCTTCAACCTCGAGGAAGCGGTGCACAAGGTGACCGGTCATCCCGCGGCCAAGCTGAGGATGAACCGGGGCATCCTCAAGACGGGCCTGCCGGCCGACGTCACGGTGTTCGACCCGGACAAGATCGACGACCTCGCCAGCAAGCGCATGCCCAAGAAGCTCGACGAGCACGAGATCTTCCGCCATCCGCCGGGCATTGGCGCGGTAGTGGTCAACGGCGAGGTCGTGCTGGAGGACGGCGAGTGCAAGGACGTCTTCCCCGGCCAGGTGCGGCGCCAGCAACTCTTCGTCCCCGGCCAGTAGCCGGGGCGGAGTCAGGAGGCAGAGATGGAAGTGCTCGCACCGGAAACGCTGATCGACGACCTCCGCGGTGTCCTGCGGGGCCGTTATCCGGTGCATCCGGTTCGCCGGTTGCTCCTGGGTGGGGAGCTCACCCGGGAGCAGTTGCAGGGATGGGCCAAGAACCAGTTTCACGAGTTCCGCAACATCCATCGCTTCTTCGGCATCCGTTACCAGAAGTGCCCCATTCAGGCGTTGCGGCGCATGCTGCTGGAGAACATGGTGGAGGAGGAGGGTGAGGATCTGTTCGGCGGCGAGTATCCCAGCCACGCGGAGCTTTGGACCCGCTTCGGCGAGGGCCTGGGCATCCCGCGCGCGGAGATGCAAGGCTACGAACCCCTCCCGGGAGTGAAGGCGGCCCTGGAGATGTACGTGCAACTGGTGCAGCAGAGCCACTGGGCCGTGGCCATCGGCACCGGACTGGTCTTCGAAGGGGAAGGACCCAAGCGCATGGGTGATGAACGCCAGGCCCTCGAGGCGCACTATCCCTGGATTCCTTCGGAGGCGCTGGCGTTCTTCCGTGCACACGAATACCATGACGAAGGGCACGGAAACTTCATCGTCGAAGTGATCAAGGAACATATCATGGACGCGGGGCTTCAGGAGGAGATGCGCGCGGCCGTGAGAACACGGGTGGACATCATGTGGCTGCAGAACGAGTCCATCTACCAGGCCTTCGTGCGCCCCCAACTCAGCCCCGAAGCCGCCGGCCGACTGGAGGCCGCGGCCAACTGACCCGGTGGCCGCCGCCGGCCGCCGGGGACAATGTCGATGAGTTCGCTGTTCGGCAAGACGATCGCATTCCTGGCACTCGTGGCGGCCACGGTGGCGCTGGGGTACACGGTTTGGGAGATTCGCGATCTGAAGGCGTCTCTCGCCCGGACGGTCCAGGACAACGAATCCAACGTGACCGAGATGATGATCTCGCTGGCCCACGCCGAAAGCCAGCTCGCGCGGGTGCGCGAGGCGGTGGAGTTGCTCGGAGCCGGCAGTTTGTCCGGGAGCTCCGACGGCACGGGGTTGGAGGGGAAGCTCACGGCAGCATTGTCGGCCGCGCAACGGGAGGTGTTGCAGCAGGAGTTGAAGAAGTGGGCGCAACAGCTCCGGGACCAGCGGGACAAGAGTCTGGCCGCCGTGCGGGAGAGTCTCGAGCGGGAAGTGGACCGTAGCGTGGCCCAGGGGAACCGGCAGTTGTCCGCCCTCGTGGAACAGAGCCGGGGGAGTCTGACCAAGCAACTCGATGACCTTGGAACGAGTCTCGCCAAGCCTTCGGGCACCGCCGCGCGCGAGGGCCGGACCCTGGCCAATCTGGAAGAGCGTCTGGCGGCGGTGGTGGAAACGGTGCAGAATCAGGGACAGACCCTGGCCCAGCGTAACGAACGCGACGACAAGCGTTGGGAGGATCTCTCCCTGGCGTTGGAGGAGAGCATGAAGGCTACCCAGCGCCGTTACGCCGAGGTAGCGGCGCTCCTGAAGGCGCAAAGCGACGGTACGCCGAAGCCCGTCAATGCGGCCGAGCCCGGCCAGGAAGAGCCGGAGACACCGTCACCGGGCGACCGTGTGCAACGGGAGCGTCTGGCGGAGTTCTGTGCGGAGGTGCCTCAATCCGCCCTGTGCAAGGACTTGTAGCGACAGTCCGGAAACAAGATGCAGTACTACGACATTTCGCTCAAGCTCAGCCCCGCCACCGCGCGTTGGGTGACCGCGACGCCTTTCGAGTTGCTGGACCGCAGGCGCATGCAGCGAGGCGATCACAACAACTCGTCCAGCGTGAACATGAGCGTCCATAGCGGCACGCACATGGATGCGCCGTTCCACTTCGTTCCCGAAGGCGCCTCCATCGATGAGTTGCCGCTGGAGCTCTTCATCGGGCCGGCCTTGGTGCACGAGGTGGATGCGCACCGCTACATCACCGCCGAGCATGTGGCACAGCTTCCGCCGGGCGAGCGCGTCCTGTTCAAGACGAGCAATTCGGAGCTGCTCCGCCGCGCCGCGTATGACCCCGACTTCGTGGCCTTCTCGGTGGAGGCGGCCGACGCCCTGGTGGCCAAGGGCTACCGGCTCGTCGGGCTCGACTACCTCTCGGTCGCCCACGCGGACGAGCAGGTACCGGTGCACAGGGCCTTCCTGGACCACGGGCTGGCGCTGCTCGAGGGGGTTGACCTGACGGATATTCGCCCGGGGGCGTACGAATTGATCTGCTTTCCTGTCTGCATCGCCGGCGCGGACGGAGCTCCCTGCCGCGCCGTACTCCGCGACCTCGATTCCTGAAGAACTTGTGGGACTTCCTGCCCTGTCGCGTTTTCATTGGCCTTTCCGGTCGCCCCGTCCACACGCGGCGCGACGAACGCCGGGACGGTCGTGCGCCTGTGCGTGAAGCACCCTGAAAGGTACAAATGAGCAAGTTGCAAGTCGCCTTCCTGGATGATTATCAGAACGTCGCCCAGTCGCTCCTGGATGCGCGGGATATCCCGGAAGGCTTGGAGGTGATGGTCTTCCACGACCATTTGAGTGATGACGACGCACTCGCCGAACGGCTCCAGCCGTTCAACGCGGTCTGCGTCATGCGCGAACGCACGCCCTTCGGGCGCACGCTCCTGGAGCGCCTGCCCAACCTGCGGCTGCTGGTTACGAGCGGCATGCGCAATGCGTCCATCGACCTGGATGGTGCGCGGGAAAGGGGCGTGACCGTGTGCGGCACGCCCAGCGTGGGCGCGCCCACGGCGGAGCTCACCTGGGGGCTCATCCTCGGACTCTTGCGGCACATCCCGCGAGAAGACCGGGCCACGCGCGCGGGAGGCTGGCAGGAGACCGTGGGCACGGGCCTTCCGGGCAAGACCCTGGGCATAGTCGGTCTCGGGAAGCTCGGCGCCCGCGTGGCCAGGGTGGGGCTGGCGTTCGACATGGAAGTGATCGCGTGGAGCCAGAATTTGACCGAGGAACGTTGCCGGGAGGTCGGCGCGACCCTGGTGAGCAAGGAGGAGTTGCTGGCGCGCTCCGACATCCTCACCATCCACCTGGTGCTGAGCGACCGCACGCGCGGCCTGTTCCGGGCCACCGACCTGGCGCGGATGAAGCCCACGGCCCTGATGGTCAACACCTCCCGCGGCCCCATCGTCGACGAGGCCGCCCTGGTGGACGCGTTGCGGCGTGGAGTCATCGGTGGGGCCGGCCTGGACGTCTTCGACACCGAACCGCTGCCGCCGGACCATCCGCTACGGAATTGCGACAACACCATCATCACGCCGCACCTCGGCTACGTGGAGGAGGCGAACTACGGCGCCTACTTCGACGGCTACCTCGCCGCCATCAAGGGCTACATGGGGGGTTCTCCGGTCAATGTGGTCAAGAGGTGAGCGGTGGCTGAAAAGAACCAGAACGACAGCATGACACAGACCGAAAACCTGGCACTCTACTGCGACTTCGAGAACATCGCCATCGGCGTGCGCGACGCGCGCTATGCCAATTTCGACATGCGCAAGGTCCTCGACCGCCTGCTGGTGAAGGGCAAGATCGTCGTCAAGAAGGCCTACTGCGACTGGGAGCGTTACCGCGAGTACAAGCCGGTCATGCACGAGGCCTCCTTCGAGCTGATCGAGATTCCCCACGTGCGCCAGTCGGGCAAGAACTCCGCGGACATCCGCATGGTCGTGGACGCCCTGGACCTCTGCTACACGAAGTCGCACGTGGACACCTTCGTGATCATCAGCGGCGACTCCGACTTCTCCGCGCTGGTGAGCAAGCTGCGCGAGAACAACAAGGTGGTCATCGGCGTCGGCGTGAAGAACTCCACATCGGACCTGCTCATCGCCAACTGCGACGAGTTCATCTACTACGACGACCTGGTGCGCGAGTCGAAGCGCCGGGGCGGCGCCAAGCGCGAGCGGACCGGCCGCGCGTCGCGCAAGACCGCCGCCGCGCCGCCGGAAGGGAAGGCACCGCCGGAGGAGAAGCCGCCGGCAGAGGACAAGGTGCCGGCAGAGGACAAGGTGCCGGCAGAGGACAAGGTGCCGGCAGAGGACAAGGTGCCGGCAGAGGACAAGGCGCCGGCCGAGGAAAGGGAGCTGAAGGAGGCCCAGGAAGCCCTGGACCTGGTGGTGGAAACCGTCGCCCACCTGTTCGACGAGCGCGGCGCCAAGGACACGATCTGGGGCTCCATGGTCAAGCAGACGCTCAAGCGCCGCAAGCCCGGCTTCAACGAGCGCTACCACGGCTTCCGCTCCTTCGGGAAGCTCCTGGAAGAGGCCCAGTCCCAGCACCTGCTGGACCTGGAGGCGGACGAGAAGTCCGGCGACTACGTGGTCAAGGGAGTCGTCCAGGACGACTGACGTCCGGGCCGGCAGGGGCCCCGCGCGACCAGGACCATCGTGCCTACACCTCTCATGCGGCAAGCCCGGGCTCGTGAGATCCGGGTGCTCGGCGTCCTTTCCGCCGGCACCTTCCTTTTCTTCAACAGCTACGGCAGCATCAACGTCGCCGTCCCCATGATCCAGGCCGAGTTCGGCAGCAGCCTGTCGGCGGTCCAGTGGATCGCCACCATGGGGCTGGTGCTGTCCTCCAGCGTGGCCCTGTGTCTGGGCAGGGCGGGGGACATTCTCGGCCGCAACCGGCTCTACAGGATGGGAGTGACCCTCTACGGCGCGGGCGCGGCGCTGGTCGCCGCCTCGCAGACGTTCGTGCAGCTTATGGCGTGCCGGTTGGTCATGACGGTGGGTCTGGCCATGGCCAACCCCATGTCCACGGCCATCACGGCCACCGTCGTTCGGCCGGAACGGACCGGCTGGAGCCTGGGTGTCCTGTTGTCGGCGGCGGGGATCGGACGCGCCACCGGACCGGCCCTGGGCGGCTTCTTCATCCATATGGCGGGCTGGCGCGCGGTCTTCCTGGCCAATGCCGCCATCGGCATGGCGGTCAGCGTCGCCGTGTGGCTCCTGCTGCGAGACAGGGAGCAGCGCAGCCGCGAGTCCTTCGACTACCCGGGGGCGGCGGCCCTGATCCTGGGGTTCCCGTCCATCCTGGTGGGCCTGAGCGTCGGTGCCAACAGCGGCTGGCGCTCGCCTTTCATCGCCGTGTGGTTCCTTCTGGGCGCCGCCGGCATGGGGGCCTTCGTGCTGCGCCAGTTCCGGGCGCGGCGGCCGCTGATTCCGTTGCCGGTGATGACGAACGTCCCTCTCGTGCTGGCGTTTCTCGGCATGGTGCTGTTCTCCGCGGCCTATTTCCCGATCTTCCTGCTGTCGCCGCTGTACATGCGCAACGTGCTGGACGTCACGCCGCTTCACCTCGGGCTCATTCTCACGACGTTGCCGGTGGTGGCCGCCGTCTGTTCGCCCGTGAGCGGGCGTCTGTCGGATCGCGTGGAGCCCTGGATGCTGGTGGCGGCGGGACTGGTGGCGGGCGCGGCCGGCATCGTCGCCTACGCCGGCTTGCAAGACGGATCGAGTCCGGCCATGGTGCTGCTGGCCCTTGGGCTGGTGGGGACCGGCGTGGGCGTTTTCCTGCCGGCGCACCAGAAGACCGTGTTCGGGCTGGCGCCCCGCGAACACTACGGTCTCGTCGGCGGATTGCTCTCGGCCTGCGGTCCGGGGGCGGGAGCCTTGGGCATCGGGCTGGCGGTCGCTCTCCTGGAGGGCGCGGGTGCGGTGGGGTTCGTGGCCGCGCAAAGGGCCGCCATGCTGTGGTTGTTGCCGCTGCCCTTCCTCGCGCTGGCCCTCGTCCTCATCGGGCGCTTGCGTGGGCCGGGAATGGACGGCGCCGCCGACGGACGCCGCGGGCGATGAGGAGAGAGGCGCTTCGCATGGGAATTTCCTCCAACCTGCTGTACTCGCTGGCCTCCATCTGCATGGCCTCCGGCGCCATCGGCAGCGCCATGCTGGCGCCGTTCTACATGCACGCCAAGGGCTTCCCCGTGTCGGTGGTGGGCATGCCGCTGGTGGTCAACGGCGTCGGCGCGCTGTGCTCGGACGTGTTGTCCGGCACGCTGGCGTCGTACTTCCGCTCGAGTTTCCTCTTGCTCGGCTCGGTGCTCGTGGCTGTCGTCACGAGCCTGGTGGGTTACGCCTTCCAGGAGAGCCTGACGGTGTTCCTGCTGGCCTTCGCCATCATCGGGCTCACCGAGGCCATGTTCAGCCTCGCCATCCGGCGCATCGTGTTCGTGCAGTCCACGCCCGAGCAGCAGGGCAGGGCGCAGGGGCAGGTGGCCGCGGCGCTGGGCCTGGGCTTTGCCCTGGGCCCCACCATGGGCGGGTTCGTGGGCGAGTGGTGGGGCCTCGACAAGCTCTTCCTGGTGGTGGCGGTGCCCCAGAGCCTCGGCTTCGTCCTCCTCCTGCTGGCACGGGGCCACCGGACCGAGAAGCCGGTGGAGCGCAGTTCGCTGCCCCTGTGGCGGGTGGGCAAGGGGCTCCTGGCCCAGCCGGCCTTTCTCGGCGCCTGCCTCGCCATCTTCCAGTCGTTCCTCTGCCTCATCGGCGTCACCCGCATCGCCTTCCCGTTCCTGGCGGTGCGGCGCGGCCTCACCCTCGACATCATCGGCACCATGGTCAGCATCTCGCGCCTGGCCGACACCGCCGGAAGGCTCACCGGCGGCTGGCTGTGCGACCGCGTCGGCACCCGTACCGTGATCCTCCTGGGCGTCTTCGTCACCGTCCCCGCCTTCGTCCTGCAAGTCTTCGGCCAGAGCTACGTCGCGCTGGTGCTGCCGCTGTGCCTGATGACCGCCGGCTTCGGCCTCTCCAACGTCGGCTCCACCACCCTGGCCCTGCAGGTCGCCGACGACTCCAGCAAGGGCGTCGCCCTGGGCCTCATCCGCGGCGGCACCTCCATCGGCCGCACGATCGGCCCCCTCCTCGCCGGCATCCTCGTGGCCGACCTGGGCTTTCACTGGGGCTTCGTGGCGCTGGGGGTGATCTCGTTCGCGATCGGTGGGGGCGTGGCGGGGTTCTTCCGGCGGCAGCGGGGGGTTGCGTAGCGAATTCGGCCCTTGGGCAAAATTACTTTACGCATGCCCGTCAGGCTTTCGCCCGACGGCGGCAAAAATGCTCTCTACAGAACGTCCAGTGGCCTCTCCGCGTTGGGCCTCGGCGACCCGAGACGCCAGGAAAGCCTCCAGACGCCGCAGGGTTTCCTCTTCGGAAGGGTTGTTCGCCTCCGTTACGGGGTTTTGGCGGGTTGCCTTCGCGTCGCTGGCGGTGCCGCGCGGTTTCATCGGCTTCGCTGTTCCACGTAGCTGAGCGCCGCTCGGGTGAGGAGAGCTGAACGAGTCTGTCCTTCACGGGCTGCGGCTTCATCGATAATCGCCAGAACGCGTGCGGGTACGGTGATGTTTACACGCTTGGCGGTGCTCGATAGCCTTGACACATCCACACTGGCGAGTGCCCATACCCCATCCTTGTAGTCATCCGACTCCCGGTGCGCTTCCAGTGATGCCGTCCGCGGGATCGCTTCCCCGTCCATCAGGAGCCCCTCGATGTGGCAGGCGATGGCCTCGTGAGCGGATTCAATGGCCTCCTCCAGGGTGTCCCCGGCGGAAAAGCAGCCGGGAAGATCCGGAACCGTCACCCCGTAGCCGCTCTTGTCGTCCTTGTGTATGACGATCGGAAATTGCATCAGCGATCCTTCCAGTCCCATTGTGCCTGTCGGTAGATGTTGCGCAAGGTTCCGGTGGGAATGTCCTTGGTTGGGTGTTTGACGGTTACGTGTCCTGGCTTCTTGGGGTGGGCAAACTGTTGGTGGCTTCCTCGTGTGTTGCGAAGTATCCAGCCGTCTCTTCTGAGTCTCCGAATGATCTCCGTACTGCGCACCGTATGTATTATACACATTAACGGGTTGGGTCAAAGTGCGGCGACCGGGGTCGGTTCATTGCAACGCTACTCGTCCGGTGTTATTCATCCACGGTGGCTTGCGGCCTTCGCTTGGAGGCCCAGCGGAATTGGTACGGCGCTCCGTGAGTCTCCCTGGTATCGATTGAGACCTATGAATCATGCGCAACTTCGATCTCCTTGAACCTACGACCGTTACCGAAGCCTGCCAAATGCTGGATGCTGGCGAAGACATCCGGCCTGTGAGCGGCGGTACCGCTTTGCTCATCCTCGTCAAGCAGGGACTCCTGCGGCCCCAAGCCCTGGTCAATCTCAAGAAGCTGGAAGGCGCCAACGCCATCGCGCGTGCCGGTGCCGGCGCGGTGCGCATCGAGGCCATGGCGACGATCCACGAGGTGGAGACCTCGGCGGTGGTGCGCGAACACCTGCCGGTGCTGGCGGCGGCCTGCCACCAGGTGGCGAATATCCGCATCCGCCACCTGGCCACCATCGGCGGCAACCTGGCCCACGGGGACCACCAGTCGGACCCGCCGGGGGTGCTGGTGGCGCTCGACGCCGAGGTGGAGCTGAGTGGAACCCGGGGCACGCGCGTCATGAAGCTCGCGGACTTCCTCCTGGGCACCTACGAGACGGCGCTGGAGCCCGGTGAGATGGTGACCGCGGTCACGGTGCCGCCGGTGCGGGGACGGCTGGTGGGCGACTACCTGAAGTTCACCACGGGCTCGTCGGAGGAGCGCCCGTGCGCGGGCATCACGGCGCTGGTGCGGCTGGAGGACGACCGTCCGGTGGAGGCGCGGCTTGCGGTGGGGGCGGTGGCGGCCCGGCCGCTGCTGCTGTGCGAGACGGATCCCACCGAGGGGGCGCTGCAACAGATGGCCGAACGCGCCGCGGACGAGATCGACCCTATCCCGGACCTGCGCGGCTCGGCGGAGTACAAGCGCCACCTGGTGCGGGTGCTGGGGCGCCGTGCCCTGGCCGCGGCGTGGAAGGAGGCGTGCCCGTGAGCGCCGTCGGGAGCGACGTCCCGCGGGTGGACGGGAACGCCAAGGTTTCCGGGTCCGCCCAGTACACCGCGGACATCGAGTTGCCGGGCATGCTGCACGCCAAGGCGCTGCGCAGTCCCCATCCGCACGCGAAGCTCGTGAGCGTCGACGTGAGCAAGGCCGCGGCGCTGCCCGGTGTCATCGCGGTGGTGACCCGCGACGACCTCGAAGGTCTCAACCCCTGCTACGGCGCGGTGGTGGAGGACCAGCCGGTGCTGGCCATGGAGCGGGTGCGCTGCGTCGGTGACGTCGTGGCGGCGGTGGCGGCCGAGGAGCGCGAGATCGCGGAGGAGGCGGTGGAGCTCATCGAGGTGGAATACGAGCCTCTGCCCGCGGTCTTCGACGTGGTGGAGGCGGCCGCGCCCGAGGCACCCATCATCCACGAGGAGCGCTTCGAGACCCAGGCGGCCATCTTCCGGGAGCAGCTCAACCTCAATGCCGGCGGCAACGTGTGCAGCGTGTTCCGGGCCGGGGACGGCGACGTGGACGCGGGTTTCGCCGAGGCCGACGAGATCTTCGAGAACACCTACCGCATGCCCCCCGTGCAGCACGGTCACATCGAGCCCCACGTGGCCACGGCGGTGTGGGAGTCCCCCAACCGGCTGGTGGTGCATACCCCGTGCCAGAACGCGGTGGGGCTCCAGGAGCAGCTTGCGCGCATCTTCAACCTGCCCGAGAGCGGCGTCCGCGTGGTGGTGCCGCACGTGGGCGGCGGATACGGCGGCAAGACCCATGCCCGGCTGGAGCCGGTGACGGCGCTGCTGGCGCGCAAGGCCGGGCGGCCGGTGCAGTGGGTGCTGACGCGCGAGGAGGTGTTCCTCACCGGGCGGCGCTACGGCGGCTTCGTGCGCATGAAGACCGGCTTCAAGCGCGACGGCAGCCTGGTGGCGCGGGAGGTGGAGGTCTTCTACGATCTCGGCGCCTATGCCCTGTCCGGGCCGGCCAACGCCAAGACCGGTTCCTACGTGGCCAGCGGGCCGTACCGGGTGCCCAACCGCCGGCTGACCACCTATGCCGTGTACACCAACCTGCCGCCGGCGGGACCTTACCGCGGCGTGGGCGTGCCCCACGTGGCCTGGGCCTACGAGTCGGAGATGGACCGCATCGCCCGGCACCTGGGCATGGATCCGCTGGAGCTGCGGCTCAAGAACCTGTTGCAGGAAGGCGACATCTTCGTCACCGGCGAGTCGCTGGTGTCGGTAGGCATATCCGACTGTCTGCGGCAGGCGGCGGCGGGCATCGGCTGGCGCGGCCGGGAGGAGCAGGCGGACGGCGCCACCGAAGGCTCGCTGCGGCGCGGCAAGGGCCTCGCGGTGATCATGAAGAGCACCACCACGCCTACGGCCTCGGCCGCCAGCGTGCGCTTGAACGGCGACGGCTCGGTGATGCTCCTCACCAGCAGCACGGAGATGGGTCAGGGGGTACGCACCTGTCTTGCGCAGATCGTCGCCGAGGGTCTGGGCTTTCCGGTGGAGCGGGTCACGGTGTCCGCGCCGGACACCGACGTGACGCCCTACGACAAGTCCACCAGCTCCAGCCGCACCACCTTCCACATGGGCAACGCCGCGCTGCGTGCGGCCGAAGAGGTGCGCGACCAGCTCCTGGAGGCCGGCGCCGAGGCGCTGGAGGTGGACAAGGCGGATCTCGATCTCGCCGCCACCGGGGTGAGCGTCCGGGGCGTGCCCGACCGGAGCCTCACGATCCCGCAGCTTCTGCGGGTCAAGTACGGCGATGCCGTCGGCAGCATCTTCGGGAGCTGCAACTTCCAGGTCAAGGGCGGGCTCGATCCCAAGACCGGCAAGGGCAAGGCCGCGGCGTTCTGGTTCTTCTCGGCGTGCGCCGCGGAGGTGGAGGTGGACGCGGAAACCGGCAAGGTGCGCGTCCTCGACATCGCCACCTCGGTGGACGTGGGCAAGGCGATCAACCCGCTCCAGTGCTGGCTCCAGAACGAGGGCTCCATGCTGGAGGCGCTGGGCGCGGCCTTCTTCGAGGAGATGGTGTTCGAGCAGGGTCAGCCGGTGAACGGCACCCTGCTGGAGTACATGCTTCCCTCCATGGAGGACCACCCGGAGCGCTTCCAGTCGCTGCTGGTGGAGACGCCGCACCCGGACGGCCCCTTCGGCGCCAAGGGAGCGGGCGAGGCCGTGATTCCCGCGGTGGCCCCGGCCATCGGCAACGCCGTGGCCAACGCCCTGGGCGGCGTCAACATCACCGAGCTGCCGTTGCGCCCGGAGCGCATCGTGGCGGCGCTGGCCGAGCGCGCAGCCGGCGCATCCCGGGACAGGTAGGAAGAGAGCGAGAGGGGGCCATGCGACACCTCATCACCGCCACCGTGAACGGACGCGAACGCGAGCTTTCGGTCAAGTCCAACCAGACCCTGCTGGACGTGCTGCGCGACGACCTGCGGCTCAAGGGAACCCACGAGGGTTGCAGCGTGGGCGTGTGCGGCTCCTGCACCGTGCTGGTGGACGGCAAGCCCGTCAGCTCGTGCCTGATGCTCGCCAGCAACGCCGAGGGACGCGACGTGCTCACGATCGAGGGTCTCAGCCGGGACGGCAACCTCGACCCCGTGCAGCAAGCGTTCCTGGACCACCAGGCCTTCCAGTGCGGCTTCTGCACACCCGGCATGATCATGGCCGTCAAGGGCCTCCTGAACGAGAACCCCAAGCCCGACGAGGCCGAAGTGCGCGACTACCTGTCGGGCAACATCTGCCGCTGCGGCACCTACGTGGAAGTGATGGCCGCCATCGAAGACCTGGCCGCGAAACCGCAATGACGCCGCTTGCCGTTTTGGAGACGTAACAACTCCCCGAAACGTCATTTCCGCGAAAGGGGAATCACCCATGTCGACTTGCAGCCGACACAAAGGGGGGATGAAAATATAGCGTCGGCCCCCGATGAGTCATTCCCGCGGAAGCGGGAATGACTCATCGGGGTGTAGCAGGATTCATATCAATGACGTTTCGGGGGGTGGTGCCATTCCGTGTCCGAGCAGAGCCTTGACGCAGCCTGTTTCCGCGGGAATGACGGTTGGGGATTTGGGTGCTGTTCCAATCGGTGTGGTGGCGGGGTCGCGGGTTGGCTGAGCAAGGCACGAGTCGGGAGGTACGGCGATGACCGAACGCATACTGGCGGGAACGCAGGAAGGCTTGCAGGTGTGGCGCAACCGGGGGCGCGGTTGGGAGGAGCTGGACGTGGCGCTTCCGCCCGGCACGGTGGACGCCATCGACGGCCCCGCGCAACGGCCCGGGACCGTGTACGCCAGCGTCGCGGACGAGGGGCTGTGCCGCAGCGACGACGGCGGGCAACGCTGGCGCACCGTCTTCTCCGGCAACGTGCGCGCCGTGACCGTCGACCCCACGGACCCGGACGTGGTCTACGTCGGCACCGAGCCCATCCACCTGTTCCGCAGCGAGGACGGCGGCGGAACCTGGGAAGAGCTGGCGGCGCTGCAGGACATGCCGTCCGAGGTGCGCGCCAAGTGGACCTACCCGCGCCCACCGCACCGCGAGCACGTCCGCCACATCTTCGTTTCGCCCGACGATCCCCGCACCCTCTACGTCTGCCTGGAGCACGGCGGCATCGTGCGCACCTTCGACCGCGGCGCCTCCTTCGAGGACGTGAGCGGCGGCATCGATTATCTCGACATCCATCACATCAGCACCACTCCCGCGGGAGCGGGGCCCATGTTCGTGGCCACGGCCCAGGGCTTCTTCCGCAGCGCCGATCCCGGGGCGGGTTGGCAGCGCGCGGAATGCGGCATGACCCGCGACTACTTCCATGACTTCGTCTTCCTGCCGGGAGACCCGCCGTTGGTGCTGGTGGCGACCGCCGACAAGTCGCCGGGCTACTGGGACCGCCCCGAGAAGGCTCAGGGCGCTCTCTTCCGCAGCCGCGACCTGGCCGCGAACTGGGAGCGGGTGGGCGTGGACCGCGGGCTGCCCGACCACATGCTGCAGATGGTATGGGCGCTGACCCAGCATCCCGAGGACCCGGGGCGGGTCTATGCCGGCCTCGGCGCGGTCTCCCGCGGCCGCTCGAGTGACGCTGCCCAGAAGGGCAAGGGCGACATCCTCGTCTCCGAGGACGAGGGCGAGTCCTGGGAGCGCCTGCCGCTGGAGCTGCCCGCCGACCGGGTGCTGCTGGTGCGGCCGGAGTAGCGGAAACGGCGTCCTTCGGCTTCGCCCCGCAAAGCCCGTTCCGAGCTTCTGCGAAGGGCTCGGGACGAACGGCCAAGAGGTTCCTGCGTTCGTACCGAGCGTGGCTCCGCGTCAGCGGAGCGAAGTCGAAGGAAGCGTGATCGATTCGAATAACCCCATGACGTACGCCGTCTTCGACATCGAGACCCGCATCGACAAGGCCTTGGTCAAGTCGGTCTACGCTCCCCACGACGACGTCTCCGACCGCGTCGCCTACGAGCGCCTGCGCGCCGAGCGCGTGGCCGAGACCGGCAGTGATTTCCTTCCGCTCTCCTTCCACGTACCCATCTCCATCGCGGTGGGCATCGTGAACAACGACGCCGTCCTCGTCGACGTCGAGAGCTTGTGCGCCGACGACTACAGCGAGGAGGCCATCGTCAGGGACTTCTGGGAGCGGGTCGAACGGTTCAACGGCACCCTGGTGTCGTTCAACGGCCGCAACTTCGACCTGCCGGTCCTGGAGCTCCACGCCCTCAAGTACGGTTGCCGCGCCCCGCGCTACTTCAACCAGCGTTTCGGGCACCGCTACCGCTACTCGGAGGACGGCCACTACGACCTCTACGACTTCATCGGCAACCACGGCGTCAACCGCATCCGCGGCGGCTTCGACCTCCTGTGCAAGCTCATCGGCCTGCGCGGCAAGGGTTCCATCGACGGCTCCATGGTCCAGGACCTGTGGGAGGAGGGCCGTCTGGCGGATATCCACGAGTACTGCCGCCAGGACGTGATCCAGACCTACTTCCTGCTGCTGCGGGTGGAGCGGATGCGGGGCCGCATCGACGAGACCCAGTATGAGGCGGCCTGGGCCGCCTCGGAACGTTTCCGCGAGCAGTTGGGGACTCCCGAGCCGACCACCACTTAGGTCGCGGGTTGGAGGTGAAGTACGTAGGGGTGGTGCAATCGCGTAAACGGAGGTTGATCAAACGTGAATACGGAATCTGACAATGGACAAAACGGTCCTTGTACAGAGGGCAACGGCCTCAGCTACTATGACACAGGGTTGGGTCAGGCATTTTTGGGTAAAGCTGAAGATGTTCTCCGGTCCTCGGTCTACGCGGGGCAACTCGAGGGGAAGGTCGATTTGGTCTTTACTTCGCCACCATTCCCGTTGAATAGAAAAAAGCGTTACGGCAATGAGCGGGGAGACGCCTATATTGACTGGCTCGTGAATTTCGCGCCGTTGTTCAGAAAGGTACTTTGTCCCCTGGGCTCAATCGTATTGGAGTTGGGTAACGCCTGGGAACCGCGTAGACCAGTTATGTCCACCTTGGCCTTGAGGGCACTCCTCGCTTTCCTTGAGCATGGCCAGTATACGTTGTGTCAGCAGTTTATCTGGTACAACCCGGCCAAACTCCCAGGTCCAGCCCAGTGGGTCAACGTCGAGCGCATTCGAGTTAAGGACGCTTATACACACCTGTGGTGGATGGCTTTGACGGATCGGCCCTACGCAGACAACCGCCAAGTGCTCACCAAATACAGCGAGTCAATGGAAAAGCTGTTGGCACGTCAGGCCTACAACACCGGGAAACGGCCCTCAGAGCACAGCATTGGAAAACGATCCTTCCTGAGAGCCAATGCGGGGGCGATCCCTTCCAACATGATTGTGCTTGCCAACACGCAGGCCAACTCCAACTACCTCAACTATTGCCGCTCCAATCAACTTCGGCCGCATCCCGCTCGGATGCCGAGTGGTGTCGCGGAGTTCTTTGTAAAGTTTCTTACGCGGTCCAACGCCTTGGTACTTGACCCGTTTGCGGGCAGCAATACAACGGGTGCGGCAGCGGAGTCCCTTGGTCGGCGGTGGATGGCGATTGAATCTAACGAGATGTACCTCAAGGGTTCACGAGGAAGGTTCGAGTCTCTCAACGGTTCGGAGTCGTAGGTGGACTGCTGGGTTTACCGGAGATGGTTTAGTCTCAGTCAGGCCATCCCATCTCTCCCATCAGTCGCGTCACCGTGCATCGGGTTACTCTAGCGTCCTCCCGGTTGAGCGCACACAGACCTTGCGCACACCGTGCATGCCGAAATTCTCCTCCCACGCCCGCTCGATCTCCGTGTCAAGTCGCGTTGGGGCCGGTAGCGGAGCACGACCGGCCTCTCGCACCATGATCTCGTAGTCAGATTGAAAGGGCAAACGGTAACTCTGCACAGATCGGCTCGACCCCGTATGCCGTGTAGGCTGAGATAACTGTACCTGAATGACAAGTCTAAAATTGTGGAGTATTCTGGCGAATAGTGCTCTGCGAGTCTGCCCATAGCCGGGCCATTAGCGGGGTGCAATCGTGAGTCTTTCCCCGGCGATTGTATGAGGGATGACGATCCGTGAGGCTAGATTCCTCCATAGTGCCGAGACGATGGCAAGCTGAAGCAGTCGAAGCCTGGAGAAAGGGGATGTGCGGTGTGGTTCGTGTGGTCACCGGCGGCGGCAAGACGGTGTTTTCCTACCTCTGTTTGACTGAGTTTTTTGCGGAGTACCCAGATGGGCGAGCAATCATTGTGGTACCCACACTCGCCTTACTTGACCAGTGGTGCGTCGACATATGTGAGGCGACGGACGTGGAGCCCTCAGAAGTGGCGTGTTACTCGGGCGGTTCGCGCCCAGAAATACCCGCCCGGATAAACATCGTCGTGTTGAACACAGCGCGACGGGTTTCGAAACAACTCTCCGACCTCAGTCCTACATTCCTTGTCGTGGATGAGTGCCACCGGGCAGGAGCGGTGGAAAACAGCCGCGCGCTAGAGGGTTGCCACGAGGCCACCCTAGGCCTATCTGCCACTCCGGAGCGGGAGTCCGACGACGGCTTCGAATCACGAGTCGCGCCGGTGTTGGGTCCGATCATCCATGTTTACGACTACCCTGAGGCCAAGGCTGATGGCGTGATAGTCGATTTTGTGTTGACAAACATAGAGGTCTCGGTTGGTACGGACGATGTGGAGCGGATCCCGGTTCTGGCCGACAAGGCAGAGCGTTTGGCGCGGGCTCATTCCGAGGGTCAAAGTCAGCGACGAGCGAGTCGGAAGGCGTCAACGAAGATTGCCCGTTCGGCAGAACATGCGATGAGAGTTCCGTGGGCGACAAAACTGGCTCTCTCCCATCGTCCGGAAAGGGTAATTATTTTTCACGAGGCCGTGGCCGCCGTTAGGAGAATCACCGACCTTTTGCACAGGTCGGGTCAGAATGCTGTCGCCTACCATTCCTTTCTCTCCGATCCCAACCGACGAGACAATCTTCGTCTGTTTCGGCGGGGAATAATTAACATGCTTGTCACCTGTCGCGCGCTGGATGAGGGTGCAAATGTCCCGGAGGCCAACGTGGCGATCATCGCGCAGTCGACCTCGAGTACCCGTCAACGCATTCAGCGTTTGGGCCGGATTTTGCGGCCCGCAGCGGGGAAAGACCACGCAGTCGTCTACACCCTTTACAACGGTCCAGAAGAACAAAGGCGGTTGAGTGACGAAGCGGTTGAATTGGATGGAGTGGCGGAAGTCTTGTGGAGGAGAGGGATTGTTCAATGACCGTACTCCTACGCCAACAGCGAACCTACCAACAGATATTTTACGACGACGAAGCACAGTTCTCTTTGATCGTCAAAAATGAGCTTGGCAGGCTCCTTCCTGGATTTTCGATCTTAAGGTTCTCCCCTTATGTTCTCGGTGACGAAGGTCGACGTCGGCGGCCTGACATGGCTCTCGTACACCGAGACTACCAAATGTGGGTCGTCGTCGAGGTGGAGTTGGAGAAGCACTCTCTCGTACATCATGTCTTGCCGCAGGTCTACACATTCGTGACGGGGGAATACAATGCCTCACACGCGGCGACTCTATACGGACAAGATCCCACACTAGATTTACAAAAACTCGTCAATCTGACGACGTATGTCCAGCCCGTCGTTGTGGTGGTAGTAAACTCGCGGGCGGTTCTGGAAGACGGTTGGGGCATTCTTGAATCGGATCATTCAGCGCGTCTTATGTTCGTTGAGTCGTTTCGCGCCGAGGATGACGACGTTGTCGTCGCAGTCTCGGGCTATCTTCCTAGCCCACCTGCATCACGGGTGATTGGACTGAAGAAGCACAAGATGTTGAACGCGCTGTTTTGCGCGGAACCGACTTCTGTTCCGGCCGAGATCGCAGACAACATCTGCCTCCTTTGGCACGACAGGGTCTATAGATGGGATGTATTGAGGACGAAGGACACGGTGGTCTTCTTGGCACCGGGAGGTTTCACTGTGCGCGGCGACCGGAACTACGAGGTGCTTCGGGGAGTCGATGAAGTTTTTCGGCTGAATGAATTATAGGGGAGGTTACCACGGAGGAGGCTATGCCCATAGAGATACGGTTTGGACACGAAAATTTCGCCAACTACAGGCGACTCGCTTACAAGTGGTGGTTTGCATTGGCTGAGTTCGTGGATAACTCTACGCAGTCGTTTCTTGAGCACGAAACGGAGCTCGCGGACGCGTACGAAAGAGAAGGTGAGCGTTTCACGGTAGTCTTGGCTACCGGGCAGGATTTCATACGGATTCGGGATAACGCCATGGGTATGGACTTGACCGATCTGGAACGTGCGATGGTTGTCGGAGTTCCTCCTGACAACGTCACTGGTAGGTCCCGCTATGGGTTGGGCATGAAGACCGCAGCGTGTTGGATTGGGGACAAGTGGAAAATCGTGACCACGAAACTAGGCCATGCCAGGGAGTACACTGTTTCAGTGGATGTGAATGAGGTCGTAAAGGGGAACGTCCTGCCTCCGGTTGAGAGTCGGGAAGTCCCGTCGGCGGACCACTATACGGTCATTGAGGTTACGTCGCATCACCGACCCTTACGTGGTAGGACGATTTCAAAGGTCAAGGAGTACCTCGAGAGCATTTACCGAGTGGACATCTCCTCTGGAATGTTACTCTTGCGGTACAATGACGTGGAACTTCAATGGAAGGGTTTCTCGGACGCGGACTTTCTTCGACGGATGGATGGGTCGCTACATCGAGATACGTTCATTTTTGAGATCAAGACGACACCGCCAAAAGTGGTGGAAGGATGGGTAGGCGTGTTGCAAAAAGGGTCTCGCGCTAAGGCAGGCTTTTCTATTCTGCATCGCCAACGGCTGATCAAGGGGTGGCCTGATAGCTGGCGGCCGGAAAAGGTCTTTGGTTTTGGAGGCCGCAACGATTTGATCAACCAGCGAGTTGTAGGTGAGGTTAATCTAGAAGATTTCGAAGTGTCACATACCAAAGACGAAGTCAATTGGGACGGTTTGGAGGAGGAGTTGGTTGAAGAAGGTCTGTTGGCCTCCTGTAAGCCGTTCATGGAGACGGCTCGTAAGGCTCGTGGCGGCAGTTCTGTGGACCACGGCCCAACGGACGTACAGGTAGACTCGGCAGTGCGCGCGTTGGAGGAGGAGCTCTCGACGCCGGAGTTCTTGCAGGCGTTGGAACTTGAAGAGATGCTACCGCCGCTAGAGCAAATTGAAGCCAGCAACCAGCATGTGGTGGCAAATGCCGCTACTGTAGACCCGACATTCGTGGTGGCGCTGAGAGATATGACGGTCAAGGTTTATATCGACTCTATAGGGTCGCCAAACGATCCTTATTTCGTGAATGACGATGTGGATGACAGAAATTTGGCGATAGTCGTCAATCGGCAACATCCGCATTGGCAGATGCTTGAAGGTGAAAACGCAGTCGTTAACTACTTGCGGCATTGTGTCTATGACGGGGTGGCGGAACACAGAGCCGCACGCCTGAACAGACTCGAATCGGATTCCGTGAAGAGGTTGAAGGATACGTACCTCCGGGTGTCCTTTGAAATCTTGCAGGGTGACACAGCAGAAGAGGAGTGAAGGCGAGTGGGTCTGCCGCTACGGAGACGCAACATGGTTACGTGGTGCTGCCTGGCTGGTGGTATATCTGGGGGTCGGTGGGTGTAGTATAGCTCGCCCGCGCTATCGCTCCAGCGTCTCCTTGGCCACGAACGCCAGCAGCCACGCCGCCAGCCACAGGATCGGGGTCAGGGCGAAGAACGGCACACCCGGATAGAACGCGTCGGCGAGCATGCCGCCGGCCAGGGGGGCGCTGAGGCCCGCCAGGTCGGCGATGGTGCGGCGCATGGCCTGGAGGCGGCCGCGGACGTGCTGCGGCACCACGTCGTAGGTGGAGGTGGCGAGGCAGCCCAGGGAGAGGCCGTTGGCGATGCCGAGGACGGACACCAGCACCGCCAGTTGCAGGAAGGTGCCGGACATGGGAATGGCCAGAAAGACCAGGGCCGGGATCACGGTGCTGGGTACCGTGGCCCACTTCCTGCCCACCTTGTCGAGCACGAAGCCCGCGGGCACGATCATGAAGAAGACCACCAGCCCGGAGATGGAGAATAGCGCTCCCACTTCCACGGGCGTGAAGCCCAGATACGCGCCGGCGTAGAGCGGCAGCATGCTCTGGAGCGTCAGCCGGAACATCAGGCTGGCGGCGGTGGCCACCACCAGGACGGTATACGTCGGACGGAGCGAGGGCTCCACCTCGCGGTAGAGCGCCATCAGGCGTCCGGCCAGGTGGCGCAGGCCCAGGCCGCCGGACGCGGTCCGCACCGGAGTGCGCGGCGCCGCGCCCCGGACCGCCGGCCTGTCCACCGCCAGGCCGGAGAGGGTCGCGAGCGCGGACACGAGCGCGGAGGCGATGAACACGGTACGGAAACCCGCGGACACCGTGAGGAAGCCGCCCACCAGCGGTCCCAGGGTGACGCCGCTGTGGTGCACGCCGTGGAAGCCGCTCATGACCCGTCCGCGCTGGTTCTGGGCGGTGAGGTCGATGCCGGTGACCTCGCGCCCCATGGCCCACACCGCGTCGGCGGCGCCGATGACGAACAGCGCCAGCAGCAGTCCGGCGAAGGACGGGCTCAGGAAAGCCGCGAGGGCGGCTACGCCCGTAACCGCGGCGCCGCCCACCATCATCACGCGCGGCCCGACGCGGTCGAGCATGATGCCGCTTACGGGGGTGCCGCAGAAGCGTCCCATGGCCCAGGCCGTAACGGTCTGGGCGGCGGCGCCCATGGAGATGTCGAAGGAGCCGGAAAGCACCGGGATGGTGGGCAGCACCATGCCCCAGGCGAGCCCGGAGAAGAGCGAGCTGCCGTAGAGCAGCACGAAGTTGCGCAGCAGGCGCGGTCCGAGCCAAGCCACCTTCAGGATGCCTTCCGGTGGTCGGGAGGGCCGGTCATGGCGGCACTCTTCATGGCGCCACGCCTCCCAGGGTGATGGCCAGGGTCCCGGTCACCACCGCGAGGCTGCCGCCCACGGTTCGCCGGTTCACCATCTCGATGTTGTGCAGGAAGACCACGGTATAGATCAGCACCCACATGGGCTGGGTGGCCACCATCGGCGTGACGAGCACCACCGGGCCGATGCTGAGCGCGGTGACGAACAGCAGGAACCCCAGGTTCTCCAGCAACGCCGCGGTCACGAACGGTCCCAGGGACTGCCGGTTCCACACGGGCCGGGTGGGCGTTCCGGGCAGCGCCAGGTAGCCGGCGAAGGTCGTCAGCGACACGACGCCGACGATGGCCGCGAACAGGATGGGGTAACCGGCCCCCTGCAACGAGTAGCGCGCGATGTTGTGCACGGCCGCCGCGCTGAAGGCGCCGCCCAGGGAGTAGACGCCGTGCCACCAGCGGGCGCCGGCCCGCCGCTCTTCGTCGCGCCACGAGACGAGGGTAATGCCCGCCACGATCAGGACGATGCCGCCGAGCACCGACAGAGTGGCGTTCTCGCCCAGGAAGGTCAGCGCCAGCAGGGTGCTGAAGAGCGGGTGGGTGGAGCGGAGCGCCGTGCCCCGGGCGGCGCCGATGCGCGCGATGCCCGTGTAGGTGAGCCAGCGCACCACGGGCATGAGAGACCCCACGATCACGGCGGGCCACAGGAACGCGGCGCCCACGGCCGGTACCCCGGTGAAGAGCGCCACGAGCGTCCACAGGATCACGGTCTGCGAGATCAGCGAGAGCAGGGTGACCGTCGTGGCGTTGGAGTACTGCAGGCCCCGGCGCGCGGAGATGATGCTGATGCCGTAGGTCCAGGCGGTCAGGAGGCCGACGGCTTGGGGCAGGTATTGCGTCATGGACGCGGCAGCCCGTGCCCCGCCCCCGGCGGGACGGGGCCGCCGGAACGGCGCCACGAGATACCCCGCGTCTTCATCCCTCTTGCCGCATGGAACACTAGTGTCCTGTCCCGTATAAAACGTCGTGAAGATGCGCAGGACTTTTTG
>CAZFIU010000012.1:68166-82061 GCA_964519455.1 uncultured Syntrophobacterales bacterium | reverse complement strand
TCGTCTACACGGTGCGAGGTTCGGCCGTTCGCATCATTTCGGCCCGCAAGGCCAACCGGAAGGAGGTCGCAGATTATGAGCACAACACGCATCAGGATTGATCCCGACGATCCTTCCACCTTGCCCGAAGGGCGGATCGACCCCGCAAGGGTGGACGCCACCACCGAGGCGGAGATCGCGGCGCAGGAGCAGGAGGACGAGGCCGAGGCCATGCAGGACATGGCGCGGTATGCCCGCCGGGTCCGGCGGCGGCTGGGGCTTTCCCAGACCGAGCTGGCGCGGCGCATCGACGTGCCGCACGAGACGATCCGCAACTGGGAACAGGGCAAGCGCTGCCCGACCGGGGCGGCGCGCGCCTTGTTGCGAGTGCTCGACAAGGCGCCGGAAACCGCGCTCCGCGTACTGACCTGAAAGGATGGCGGCGATGCCGTCCGGCGGCCATCCGGGGTCTGATCGAGCGCATGTCCGGCAAGGCGTGTAGTCTTTCGCTTTGAACGCGGGCATGCCGGCGACATGGACCTGATCGACTACCACCAGGAGGAACAAGCCATGCCGATGAAGAACCCGCCGCATCCAGGGTTTTCGGTGCGGCACGATTGTCTGGAGCCCTTGGGGCTGAACGTCACGCAAGCGGCCAAGTGCCTCGGCGTCAGCCGCAAGCAGTTTTCCGACATCGTGAACTGTCACGCGGGCATCGCGCCCGAAATGGCAATCCGGCTCGACAAGGCCTTCGGGGGCGGTGCCGACACGTGGCTGCGGCTCCAGGCTGCCTACGACTTGGCGCAAGCGATGGAGCATGCCGATGAAATCAAGGTCGAACGGGCCTTCGCCAATCTGATTGTATGACCGAGACAGGCATCCAGCCAACATGGGCTCTTCGGTCCCACAAGTCCCCGACTTCATGGTAATTATGCGAGAGTATGCCAAAGATGGGGTGACGATGCATTGCTTGATCCATCGTTACAGGCACTCCAGGGTGGGTGAGGAGAATGGACCATGTCGAGCCTGAAGAGAATCCGGATCAAGGGCTTTCGATCCATCAAGGAGATGAGTCTGGAACTCCGACCACTCAATGTCCTGATCGGCGCCAACGGAGCAGGGAAGAGCAATCTCATCGCCTTCTTCAAGTTGGTGAACGAACTGATGGCCGGACGGCTTCAGCAACATATCGGAACCACCGGACGGGCCACGGCCAATCTGCACTTCGGCCCACGGGTGACGCCTCAACTGGAAGCGGAAATGGAGTTCGAGGTCGAGAACGGAACCGACACCTACCGGATGAGACTGTTCCACGCCGCTGGGGATTCCCTGATCTTTGCCGAAGAGCTGCTCTCCTTCCATCAGACAGATTATCCGCAACCGAAGGAAGTATCTTTGGGGACCGGCCATCAGGAAACACGGATCGGCGATAAAGTAGAGGAAGGCGATATTACGGCGAAAACGCTAAGGTACTTGCTGAATCACTGTCGAGTCTACCACTTCCACGATACTTCGCCGACCGCGAGAGTCCGGCAGTATTGCTACGTCGGCGACAATCGCTGGCTCATGCCTGACGCGGCGAATTTGGCGGCGATATTGTATGAGCTCAAATCCTGCAAGGAAGCGGTGTATCGCCGGATCGTCGCGACAGTCCGGCAGGCGGCGCCGTTCTTCGAGGACTTCGAACTGGAGCCGGCCGGATCGGCCGAGAGGGACATTATCCTCAACTGGCGCCACCGAAGTTCCGATCTCGTTTTCGGTCCCCATCAGCTCTCCGACGGTACGTTGCGGGCCATCTGCCTGATTTCACTCCTGTTGCAACCCAGGGAGGCACTCCCCTGCCTGATCGTGGTGGATGAACCGGAGCTCGGATTGCACCCGTATGCACTCAATGTGATTGCCTCGCTGTTTCGGGCCGTAAGCCATCACGCCCAGGTTCTCGTCAGCACACAGTCCAGCGCGTTTCTCGACAATTTTGCACCAGAGGACATTGTCGTTGTCGAGCGAAACGGTGAGGCTACGGAGTTCTACAGGCCAGACGCCGATAAGCTCGACGCATGGCTGGAGGACTATTCACTCGGCGAGATCTGGGAGAAGAACGTCATCGGTGCGGGGCCTCGCTAATGGCTCGTCTTCACTTCTTCGTCGAAGGCCAAACAGAACAGACGTTCGCAGATACCGTCCTAAAGCCGAGCTACACTCAAAAGTGGTGTACGGGGAGTTGAAGGAGGCGGCGCAACTCTGCTGAAAAGAGGCTTGAGCGAGCAACGTTTCAGCGGGAAAGGAGAAGCGCATCGACGAAAGGGAAACACGTAGGAAAGCCGCCTGATTCAGCCACGCCATACACCAGATTTGACAGTAGCTCCCTGAAGCCCTATTTGGCGCACTTCGGCGTATACACGTATACACGCAAAAACCGGTGTTGATCGCGCACGCCCGAAAGAAAGGAAGGATTCACCGGGGAGGAGGCAGGAATTTCACGGCGATGCAGAACGACATCGCCCGCCGCCTCAAGGAGGATTCGGGCAAGGACGTGTTCTTCACCACCATGATTGATCTTTACGCCTTGCATGCGAATTTTCCGGGCCTTGAAGAAGCCGAGAAGCTGCGCATGGATCCTTATCAGCGGGTGGAAGCCCTTGAGCAGTCGTGGCTTGATAAAACCGGCGACAGCCGCTTCATTCCGTTTATCCAGTTGCATGAGTTTGAGGCCTACCTGTTCTCCGATGTATCCCGGTTGGCTTTGTTCTTTGACAATCCAAGTTCCGGAATCGCTCCCTTGCGGAGGATCGTGGATGGCGTCCAATCCCCGGAACAAATCGACGACGGGCAACATACGGCCCCATCCAAGAGAATCATCGAGCAGTTTCCCGAGTACGATGACTTGAAGCCGACAGTGGGTCCACAGGCGGCTGAGAGTATCGGCTTGGAGAACATCCGGTCCAAGTCCCCTCACTTCAAGAAATGGATTGAGCGATTAGAGAAACTTGGAGAGCAGTCCCTCCGGGAGGCATGACGCCGCTGACGACAACGACAAAGGCGTCTTCCTGCTCCGATAGAAACCGCAGGGGGTGGGGGCGTGTAACGCCCGGCGCTTGACCAAGAACGCTGCCCATTCACCGTGCTCAGCCTCAGACACCACGTCCGCGCACTCGCCTCACTAGGCCACGCTCCCCCGGTGCAGGTCGATATCCCATCCGCCGGCCCCTCAGGTGTCGCGCATCCGCAACATCCCGACTCGGCAAAACCCTCCACATAAAGGACTGGTTAGTTAGCGCCAGTGCCCTGCCTGAAACCGAAGACTGAGGTGGTCCCGGAAAATCGGACAGGTTGCTAAGGTATATTCCACCGACTGAAGGAGGGATACACGATGAGCCCACGGCGACGGTTCAGCGGGGACTTCAAGGCGAACGTGGCCCTGGAGGCGCTGCGGGGAGAGGCTGTTCCTGGAGTACCCCTTCTATGGCAGCCGCCAGATGGTCCGCCATCTGTGGCGGGAAAGCGTCTTTGTGGGGCGTCACCGGGTGCGGCGTCTGATGCGCTTGATGGGGCCTGAGGCCATCTACCAGGCGCCGCGGACCACGCGACCGCACCCCGGGCACCGGGTTTACCCGTATCTGCTCAAGGGAGTCGCCATCGAGAGGCCCAATTACGCGTGGACGGCGGACATCCCATACATCCCCGTCCAGAAGGGCTTCCTGTACCTGATGGCGGTCATGCCGGGTGCTCTCCTGGAGGCTGTCGAACACCCTCAACGCCCGCTTCTGCACGGACGGCTTCTCAGAAGCCCTTCAGCGTTACGGCCGTCCCGAGATCTTCAACTCAGACCAGGGCAGCCAGTTCATCAGCCTGGAGTTCACCTCCGTGCTCAAAGACGCCGGTGTCGCCATCTCCATGGACGGCAGGGGCCGGTGCATGGACAACATCTTCATCGAACGCCTGTGACGCTCCCTCAAATACGAGGCCGTCTACCTCCACGAGATCTCGGACGGATTCCAGGCCCAGCGCCTGATTTCTCGCTGGTTCGCCTTCTATGACAAGGGGCGCCCGCACTCCGCCTTGGGGGGATCCACCCCGGCCGAGGCCTATGAAAAGGGAATGCTGACACAGAGGCCCGCCCAGCGCCGCAGCTCGCCTGCCTCTCTGCCGGCTCAACCGGAACAGCAGGACATGTTAAACAGGACCCTGGCGGCATGATCCATGTCTTCGGAATACACCTTATTTCTGCCGCCCACCTGTCCAACAAAGTGGGACCACCTCATTGGACCCGCCGGAACCTCATGCCCCAGGAATCAAAAACTTGACCAAATGCCCTCAGGGTCACTTTGAGCGCCGGGTTTTCATGTCAATGGACCCTGCATCGGTCGGGGCAAGACGAACTGCAAAGAGTCGTTCCGATTCAAAGAAAAACAGGAGGTGGATGTAGGTGTGGGCTGGTTTGTCGTACCTGAAAACGCAGTTCAAAGCCTCTTTGCGGCGCGTATGGGCGACAACGGAGAGGCCCGAACCCACAGCATTCTTGAGATCGAGTGGCCCGACCAAGTCTTTGCGTAGATGGACGACCCATGGAAGTAGCGTCAAGCACAGTTCACGGTCCTGCTGGTTTTCTTCGGCTAACGCGGAGCCAAGAAAGAGGACGGGAAAAGCGAGCATAGCCCAAAGTATGAGAGTACGCATGGGATACCTGTTGTCCGCAGCGAACGGGGTGTCAAAACGGGGAAACGATAAGTGGCTAAACAACACGACCCGGGAGATGAGAGTCATCATTGGAGAGATTCCGTGGGTTCCGAAAGGAGGTCCTTTTTGACCCGTGCATCGTGGATATGGTCCGAGAGCAGCAGATCGCATTGGGAGTGGCCTTCCGCAAAGGGTTCACCAACAGCAGGATTCAACTTGACGACTGCATCAAAGTGATAGCCACGGCTTGAGCGTAGCCGAAAAGGACTCGATCCCATCTGTGTGCGCCATGCCATCTACGTATTCTTTGACAGAAGCGGTTAACCGCTCCGGTCCAGCGAACAAGCCACCTTCTTGGTCCAGTGCCTTGCGGATGCGATGCGTCATAAACCACGCCGTTGTCTGCGACAGTAGGTCCATTTCTTAAGGGGAATCTTCGTCCGCTCGAAGACCGTGCCAGTGCGGACCCAACAAGTCATGCCTTCTGCATCGACGGACCTGGCAATGCCCGCATATCTACCGGAATTTGGACCGCATCGACGCGAACCAAGACTGGTACAACTTCGAGAGAATTCAAAATAGTTTGTGTCCGACCCCAATGAACAGTGTACAGTTTCTCGGTCGTACCAGGAAGATCGGTCAGACGGCCTTCCCCTGGTCCAGTATATACGAATATCCAGTCCCCTCTGGAGAGGATTCCGTCACCGAACCAAAAGAGGTTGTCTCGAATAGGAACAGCAGAGGCCGACTGTTGGCGGATACCAAGCAAAAGGGCGAATTGCCCTAGGTTCACCACTTCATTCACTTGGAGGACTATTCGCTCTTCATTGGGTATCCCACGGTCGAAAGCACCTACTACCCTAAGCTCCGTTATGTCACCTACGATCAACGGTCGTTCTCCCTTGAAGGCCACAGCCATCCCATCAAGACAAACAGGCATCCAACCCCCCAAGAACGATCGGCAACGCTCCCAGTGTGCTGGGGTCTAGTTGGAGTGCCAGTCCGACGATCATCGATCCACCCGCGATAGCCACATTGCGTAGGTGTTTCTGACGGCTGTCCGTTGTCACACGTTCCTCCAGGACTGCAACGCGAGTCCTGCATGCCGACAGTTCGTCGTACGAGGTGCTCAACTCCTTCCGCGTGTTTCTAAGGTCCGACTTCGCATCTTGTAACTCGTGGGCCAATTGAGAAAAGCTAACGGAGACTAGGCCGGCCACAACTACGCCACCCAAATTTCTTGCGTTGCTGGCGGCCAACCCTTGAATGGTCTCCGCAATAGGCTGTGGAAATAGCGTTTGCTGGTTTGGATGGACCAGCTCACTATTGCCTTCTTCTTGCTCACCGGTTGCGCCGGAATCTCGGACTTCAGGTATTTCAGCCATGTAGTCGGAAACCTCGACCAGAAACTGACAAGGGCAGTTGAGGTAGCAGCAGGCGTCGCAATATGTCCTGGCCCGACGACGAACCAATGTACCGTTGACGTCCACCCCACAATGCCTGCGTCTGGACTACGTGCGCCCAAGTTAACGACGTAACCCGTGTTCAATGAAATGTGTCGCTACGTCACGAGCACCCACTTACCGACCCACAATTCATGCACTTGTAGCAAGCGCCGCTGCGGACCATGATGGCGCCGCAGTCGGAGCAGGAGGGGGCGTCCTGCTGGTAGAAGCCTTCGGCGGCCTTGCCGTAGCCGTCGCCGGAGTTTGCCAGCGACTTCGGCGCGGCGGGCGCGAGGGCTTCGGCGAGTTCCTCGGCTTCTCTCTGGACCACGCCGACTTCGGTCTGGGCCTTGCCGTCGAGGAACTTGGTGGCGAGCCAGCGGAAGAGGTAGTCCATGATGGACTTGGCCATGGGGATGTCGGGGTTGCGGGTGAAGCCGGAGGGCTCGAAGCGCATGTGGCTGAACTTGTCCACCAGCACCCGTAGCGGGACGCCGTACTGCATGGCCATGGAGATGGCGGTGGCGAAGGAGTCCATGAGGCCGGAGATGGTGGAGCCTTCCTTGGACATGGTGATGAAGATCTCGCCCGGCTGGCCGTCCTCGTACATGCCGGCGGTGATGTAGCCCTCGTGGCCGGCGATGTCGAACTTGTGGGTGATGGAACGGCGCTCGTCGGGGAGCTTGTGGCGCATGGGGCGCCAGTCGGAGGTCTCGGCCGGAGCGTCGCTCTTGCCGCTGGTGCTCAGGGGCTGGGTGCGCTTGGAGCCGTCGCGGTAGATGGCCACGGCCTTGACGCCGAGCTTCCAGGCCTCGACGTACGCCTGGGCGATCTCGTCCACCGAGGCATCGCTGGGCATGTTGATGGTCTTGGAGATGGCGCCCGATATGAACGGCTGGGTGGCGCCCATCATGCGGATGTGGCCCATGTAGGCGATGGAACGGCTGCCGTTGGCCGGCTTGAAGGCGCAGTCGAACACCGGCAGGTCGTCCTCGCGCAGGTGCGGCGCCCCCTCGATGGTGGCGTGCTCGTCGATGTACTCGACGATGGCCTGCACCTGCCTGTCGTCGTAGCCGAGCCGCTTGAGCGAGCGCGGCACGGTGTTGTTGACGATGGTGAGCATGCCGCCGCCCACGAGCCTCTTGTACTTCACCAGGGCGATGTCGGGCTCCACGCCGGTGGTGTCGCAGTCCATCATGAAAGCGATGGTGCCCGTGGGCGCGAGCACGGAAATCTGCGAGTTGCGCACGCCGTGCGCCTGCCCTTCCTCGCACACCGCGTCCCACACCTCGCGGACCGTGGCGAGAAAATCCAGCGGCACGTGGGACGTGGAGATCTTGTGCGCGTGGGAGCGGTGCATGTCGAGCACCTTGAGCATGGGCTCGCGGTTGACGTCGTAGCCGCCGAAGGGCTGCAGCCGGTCGGCGATGCGGCTGGACTGGAGATAGCCCTCGCCGGTGAGCAGCGCGGTCACGGCCGCGGCGTAGGAGCGGCCGGCGTCGGAGTCGTAGGGCAGCCCCAGGGACATGAGCAGCGCCCCCAGGTTGGCGTATCCCAGCCCCAGCTCGCGGAAGTCGCGCGCGTTCTGCGTGATCTCCTCGGTGGGATAGGACGAGTTGTCCACCAGGATGTCCTGGGCCGTGATCATGATGTCCACGGTGTGACGGAAGGACTCGGTGTCGAACCCGCCGTCGTCGCGCAGGAACTTGAGCAGGTTCAGCGACGCCAGGTTGCACGCCGAATTGTCCAGGTGCATGTACTCCGAGCACGGGTTGGAGCCGCTGATGCGGCCGGTGTTGGAGCACGTGTGCCAGTTGTTGATGGTGGAGTCGAACTGCATGCCGGGGTCGCCGCACAGGTGGGTGGCCTCGGCGATCATCTTGAGGATGTCCCGGGCGCGGAAGGTCTCGGACACCTCGCCGTCGGTGACGAAGCGCGTGCTCCACTCACCGTCGTCGAGCACCCGCTGCATGAACTCGTCCGTGACCCGCACCGAGTTGTTGGCGTTCTGGAAGAAGACGCTGCCGTAGGCCGGGCCGTCGAGGCTCGCGTCGTAACCCGCCTCGATAAGGGTCCAGGCCTTCTTCTCCTCCTCCACCTTGCAGTTGATGAACTCCACGATGTCCGGGTGGTCCGCGTCGAGGATCACCATCTTGGCCGCGCGCCGGGTCTTGCCGCCGGACTTGATGACTCCGGCGGACGCGTCCGCCGCCCGCATGAAGGAGACCGGCCCCGAGGCGGTGCCGCCGCCGCCGAGCTGCTCCTTGGCCGAACGGATCCGCGACAGGTTCACGCCCGAGCCGGAGCCGCCCTTGAAGATGACGCCTTCCTTGCGGTACCAGTCGAGGATCGACTCCATGGTGTCGTCCACCGACAGGATGAAGCAGGCCGAGCACTGGGGCCGCTCCTCGATGCCGCAGTTGAACCACACCGGGCTGTTGAAGCAGGCCCGCTGGTGCACCAGGATGTGGGTCAACTCGTCGGAGAAGGCCCGGGCGTCCTCCGTGCTGGCGAAGTAGCCGTCGTTCCGGCCCCACCCGGTGACGGTATCCACCACCCGGCTGATGAGCTGGCGCGCGGTCCGTTCCCGCTGCGGCGTCCCCAGGGGGCCGCGGAAATACTTGGAGGCGACGACGTTGGTGGCCATCTGCGACCACGCCTTGGGCACCTCGATGTTGTTCTGCTCGAACACGGTCTTCCCGCTCTCGTTCTGGATGGTCGCGGAGCGCAGCTCCCACTCGATTTCGTCGTAGGGATCGACCCCGGGTTTGGTGAAATAGCGCCGTACGCGGATGCCCGGGCCCTTGTCTCGAGCGATGTCCTCACGAAGCGGTTCGGTGGATCGAGCAGGTTGGGTGGTGGTCTTGGCAGCCATGGATGCTCCCTCTTCCGGTTTGGATTTCTCTTGGAGATTCAAGTCAGGATGTAGTGCCGAATTCTCAATTTACCCACCACATGTAGTGCTGTCAAGCAAAAAGTTTCGGCCCGTCCCTTGCCCCGGCACGGCGCCGGCGGGTATCATGGCGGCCGGGGGCGACGGGCTTCCGCCCCGGAAGGAATGGACGATCACGGGATGATGGAACGACTCGGCGACATTGTCGACCGCACGGTGAAGCGGCTGCCCCTCGGCCGCCAACTGGAGGACTACGCGCTCTGGACGGTCTGGGACGACACCATGGGTCCGGCCGTCGCGCGCAACGCGCGTCCCGAGAAGCTCCGCAACGGCACCCTCTTCGTGCGCGTGCGGGCGGCCGCCTGGATGCAGCAGCTCCACTACATGAAGGACATCATGCTGGAGAAGCTCAACCGGCGGCTGGGACGCGAGGTGATCACCAACATCTTCTTCGTAGTGGGGGAAGTGACCGCCGAGACGCCTCGGGAAGACCCCGACGGTCCCGTCGAGCCCACGGCCGTGGACACGGCCCGGCTCCCGGAGCAGGCGCTGGACGAGATCGACGACCCGGAGCTTCGGGACTCCCTGCGCCGGCTGCTGCTGGACCACCTGAGGAAACGGGGCTGACCCGTTCCCGCTTCCAGACCGGGACGGTGCCGAGGTTCACGGCTTCAGCAACGCCGCCATCTCGTCCGTGTACTCGTCCTCGCCACGGTAGAGGACCAGCGGCGGCGCCACCCTCAAGCCGGTCCGCGCCCCCTTGACGCCCTCCACCAGGGCCAACGTCGCCGGAGCGTCCGCGAAGGAATGGACGAAGCGGGCACGCCTGGGTTCGAGGACGTGCCGGCGCATTACCGAGAACAGTTCCACGGCCCGCTCCGCGGGGTACACCAGGCACATCCGGCCCCGGTGCCGCAGCAACGCGGCCCCCGCCCGCACAAAGTCCGCGAGCCCGCCCTCCGCTTCATGCCTCGCCAGGAGCCGTTCGGTGTCAGGATTGACCCGGCCGCTACGCCGCGGCCGGTACGGGGGATTGCACACCGCGACATCGAACCTCCGGGACGCCAACTCCTTGTCCAGCGCGCGCACGTCCGCCGGCACCATGTGTACCCGCTGGCCGAGGCCGTTCAACTCCACGCCGCGCCGGGCGCGGTCCACCATGGCCTCCTGCAACTCCACCCCGACCACTTCCACGCCATCGTGCAGGGCCGCCAGGGACAGCCCCACGACACCGTTCCCCGCCCCCAGGTCCACGATGCGCACGTTTCCCTGGACCGCCACGAAGCGCGCCAGCAGCAGCGAGTCCAGCGAGAACCGGTACCCGCCCCGCCGCTGCACCACCGCGACCCTTCCGCCGAACACCCGGTCGACGGTTTCCAGTTTGGCGGACGGACGTTGGTCGTCTAAGATGGAAGGGTCCCTACCGACAAGGTATCCGGATTCCTTTGACTCATCTCCAGGCATGACCACACTCCTCGCCACCATCGGCGCCCGCACCCTCGGCTACCTGGCCGGCATGGGCCGGGGCGTGATCTTTCTCGGGTCCGCCCTGCTGTGGGCGCTGCGCCCGCCGGCCAAGGTCCGCCTCATCATACAACAGATCCGCGCCATCGGGGTGGATTCGCTGCTGGTCGTGCTGCTCTCGGGGCTGTTCACCGGCATGGTTCTGGGGCTCCAGGGCTACTACAGCCTGCGCAAGTTCAACGCCGAGAGTTTCCTCGGCGCGGTGGTGGCGCTGAGCCTCTTGCGGGAACTGGGGCCCGTGCTGTCGGCCTTCATGGTCACCGGCCGGACCGGCTCGGCCATGGCGGCGGAGCTGGCGTCCATGCGCGTCACCGAGCAGATCGACGCCATGCACTCCATGGCCATCGATCCCGTGAAGTACCTGGTCTCGCCGCGCGTCGTGGCGGGCCTCATCGCCATGCCGCTCCTCACCTGCATGTTCAACGTCATCGGCATCTTCGGCGCCTACATGGTGGGCGTGGGCCTGCTGGACCTGGGCTCGGGCAGCTACATCGCCGGCATGGAGCAGAGCGTGCAGCTCCGTGACGTGGGCGAGGGGCTGCTCAAGTCCGCCGCCTTCGGCGTCATCATCAGTTGGGTGTGCTGCTACAAGGGGTTCCACGCCCTCCCCATGGCCACGGGAGTGGGGCGCGCCACCACCGAGGCGGTGGTGCTGTCGTTCGTGCTGATCCTCTTGTCGGACTATTTCCTGACCTCGGTGCTGCTGTAACCCATGGACACTTCGTCGTCACTACGGCCGCGCGGACGGGTCCGGAGCCTTTCATGATCCAGGTCATCGACGTCCACAAGAAGTTCGGCCGCCAGCAGGTCCTGAGCGGCACCAACCTGACCATCGACGACGGTTGCATCACCACCATCATCGGCGGCAGCGGCAGCGGCAAGACGGTGCTGCTGAAGACCATGATCGCGCTGCTCCTCCCGGACAGCGGGCGCATCCTGGTGGACGGCACGGACATCACCCGCCTGGGACAACGGCCCCTCAACGAGATCCGGCGCAAGTTCGGCTTCCTGTTCCAGGGCGCCGCCCTGCTCGACTCCATGACGATCTTCGACAACATCGCCTTCCCGCTGCGCGAGCGCACGCGCCTGGGCGAGGACGCGATCGGCCGGAAGGTGCGGGAACGGCTCGACCAGGTGGGGCTCGAGGACATGGGCTACAAGTACCCGGCGGAGGTCAGCGGGGGCATGAAGAAGCGCGCCGGGTTCGCGCGCGCGCTGGCGACCGATCCCGAGATCGTGCTCTTCGACGAGCCCACCACCGGCCTCGACCCGCGCCTGGGCCGAAGCATCCACCGGCTCATCGCCGCCATGCAGAGGCAACTGGGCTTCACCGGCGTCATCGTCAGCCACGACATCCCGGAAGTGTTTACAATATCCCACCGCGTCGCTATGTTGGCCGAAGGGGTCATCGTCGAGAGCGGCCCCGCCGCGGAATTCCTCCAATCACACAATCCGGTGGTACGGCGGTTCCTGCACGGCGATGCCGAGGAGGCGTTCCAGTGAACCATAGAGCTACGGAAATCGTCGTCGGCCTCTTCGTCGTGGCGGGCCTCCTTTGCGCCGGCTATCTCGCCATCCGCCTGGGCAAGCTCGAAGCCTTCGGCAACTCCGGATACGTGGTGTACGCCGACTTCGCCAACGTGGCGGGGCTGCGCCCCGGCGACTCCGTGGAGATCGCCGGCGTCGGCGTGGGCCGGGTGGACTCCCTGACACTGGTGGAAGACCGCGCGCGCCTTGCCTTGCGCATCGACACGGGCGTGGCCATCCAGGAAGACGCCATCGCCTCGGTCCGCGCCCGGGGCCTCATCGGCGACAAGTTCATCGCCATCTCCCCCGGGGCCTCGGACCGCAACGTTCCGAACGGCGGCCGCATCCGCGAAACGGAATCGCCGCCCGACATCACCGACCTGATCGGCAGGATGATCGGCGGCGACGTCACGGGCGACGCGCCCTGACGCGGCCGGGCGAACCCTCGCATGCGCTTGCGGAATCCAGTCCAGTGGTGCCGTGACCATCTCGCGTTCTACGGCTGGCGGATGGTGCTGGTGGGCTGCCTCTTCCGGCTTCTCGGCGGCGGCTTCCACTTCTACGGTTTCACCGTCTTCGTGCTGCCGCTGGAGAAGGACCTGCGCATCAACCGCGCGGCCACCGGCCTGGTGTTCGGCCTCGCCCGTGCCGAAGGAGCCATCGAAGGGCCCTTGGCCGGGTACCTCATCGACCGTGTGGGACCGCGTCCCATCATGATGGCGGCGGTCCTGCTCACCGGCTTGGGCTACATTCTCCTCTACTGGGTCCAGTCCTACTGGATGCTCCTGGTCATCTACCTGGGCGTCGTCTCCCTGGCCTTCGGGGCCGGCTTCATGCACTGCCCGATGGTGCTGGCCAACAGCTGGTTCATCCGCTACCGCGCCCGGGCCATGGCGCTGGTGAGCTGCGCCATCGGCGTCGGCGGCGCCGTGCTGGCCCCGATCCTCGCCTACGTGGTGCACTACTACGGCTGGCGCGTGGGCATGGTGTTCGCCGGGGTCTCCTTCCTGGTCCTGGGGACGCCCCTCGCGGCCGTGGTGCGCCGCTCCCCCGAGGACATGGGCCTGTCCCCGGACGGGGGCACCCCATCGAGCGACCCGCTCGCCGCCGGCCGGCCGGAGACGGGCCGCGCGGCGCCGCCCGACACCGACGTGGGCATCTGGGACGCTTTCCGCGGTTCGCCCTTCTGGCTCCTCGTGGTCGCCACCCTCTTCCGCGTGCTGGGTCTCAGCACGGTGATTCAGGCGTTCGTGCCGATCCTGGTGTGGAAGGGTGTGGCGGAGCTTTCGACGCGGTGGTTCCTGGGCGCCTTCGCGGCGCTGTCTCTACCCACCCACCTCATCGTGGGCTCGCTCGCGGACCGGTTCAACAAGGCCCGGCTCATGGCCGTGTGCATGCTGGTGGCGGCCGGTGGACTCCTGCTGCTGACCTATGCGCAGAACACCATGTGGATCTGGCTCTTCCTGCCCCTCTTCTCCCTGGTGGAGGCCGTGTTTCCGGTGACCTGGGCCATGGTGGGCGACCTCTACGGACGCCGCCACTTCGCCAAGGTGCGCGGCAACATGGGCTTCTTCTACCAATGGGGCGGGCTGTTCGGACCCGCCCTGGCTGGCGCCATCTTCGACGCCACCCAGAGCTACAAGCCCGCGCTTCTGGGCATCGCCGGCATGTACGTGATCTCGGCCGTTCTCTACATGTGCCTCAGCAAGCCCTGGCTGGCGCGCGTGAAGGCCGTCCAGGCGAACGCGTGACCCTCTATGCGTCATTGATATGAAGATAAAATTTGTCCAATGATTTCTGGTAGTTACGGAATCTTGCTACACCCCAATGAGTCATTCCCGCGGAAGCGG
>CAZFIU010000012.1:0-68134 GCA_964519455.1 uncultured Syntrophobacterales bacterium | reverse complement strand
CCCCCAACCCCTGGATTCCCGCTTTCGCGGGAATGACGTCCTGTGGCTTGGGTGCCTTGGGAGTCTGACGCACCCTGGGAAGCGGGAATCCAGGGTGCAGAGGAGCCGAACGGCGTGTTTTCCTTCACCCGCCCAGCGAGATGGCCGCGGTCCCGGCGATGACGCAGATGGCGCCGGCCGCGGTCCGAAGACTCACCTGCTCCAGGTCCCTCAGGAAGATCACGGTTCCCAGGAGCACCCACAGCGGGCTGATGCCCACCAGCGGCGACACCGTGACCACGCTGCCCACCCCCAGGGCGGTGATCACCAGCAGGATGCCGCAGGTCTCGGCGGCGCCGGCGGCCAAGAACGGGAGCATGGCGCGGCGGTCCCACACCAGCGGCTCACGGCTGAACGGCGTGTAGGCGAGGAAGCAGACCAGGGAGACGATGCCCACCAGCGCGGCGAAGAACAGGGGCTCGTGGGAGATGGCCAGGGCGTAGCGGCGCATGGGATGGACGATGCCCGCCAGCAGCGCGGCGGTGAGCGGGAACAGGAACTCCCACCAGCGAAACGAGCGCACCTCGTCGGCGGGCTTCCAGGTGATCAGCACGATGCCGCAGACCACCGACAACACCCCGGCCAGCACCAGGAACGTGGCGTTCTCGCCCAGAACCGTGATGGCCACGAACACGCCGAACATCGGGTGCGTGGAACGTATGGGTCCGCTGCGCGAGGCCCCGACCCGGTGCACGCCGGTGTAGGTGCACAGCCGGATAATCGGTTGGAGCATGCCGGCTATGACAAAGACGTACACCGCCGCCGTGTCCACCGGGGGGATGCCGCCGGTGAAGAAGACCGCGGTCCAGAGGCTCACCGTGTGGACGATGAGCGAGATCAGCGTCACCGTCTTGGGCGTGGAGTACTGCATGCCCCGGCGCGAGGTGACGAGCACGCAGGCGTAGGAGAGCGAGGCGCACAGGGCGATGACCTGGGCGGGGATGGCCATGGGACGACTTCCGAAGCGGGGCGAGATACGGAAAACCCGGGAACCGCCCGCCCATCAACCGGGAAGCGGCAACCGCGGCATGCGCAGTTCGGGGGCGGCGCCGCCCTCGGCGCACACGGCCTCGATGGCCGCCAGATCGGCCTCCACGTCCGCCATGAACCGGGTCACGTCGACGCCGAGGCACACCGGCCGGTAGGGATCGAGCTTTCGGATGGCCGAGCGCAGCAGCTTGACGGCGCCCTGGGGCACCTCCTGCTCCCACTTGAAGTAGCCCGCGGCCACCTGGATAATGCCCTGGTAGAACTCGCGCTCGGGGCCGTGGTCCTCGAGCCAGAGCTGTTCCAGAGTCTCGTGAGCCTCGTAGTAGAGCCCCCGGTTGAACTCGTCGATGGCGGCGAGAAAGCGTGGGTCGTGTTCCATGACGTAAAGGCGGCCTCCCATCCAGGTGAACCCGATGAATACCGGTGCGCTCGAATTCCCAATTCCTACCCCATATCCCCCTCCCGGCAAAGCCCTGCCGGCGGGGGCCCCGGTATGATGCAGTGACGGCCCGACTCGCCCTGACCATCGACACGCTCACGCACGGCCCCTTCGGGCTCGGCCGTAGCGACGGCAAGGTCGTGCTGGTGCCGCTGACCGTGCCCGGGGACCGGGTGGAAGTGGACGTGGTGGAGGAGCACAAGCGCTACTCCGTGGCGCGGGTCAGGGCGGTCGTGGAACCATCGCCGGCGCGCCGGGAGGCGCCCTGCCCCTACACCGGTGCCTGCGGTGGGTGCTCATGGCAGGAGGCGGCCTACGAGACGCAGCTTCGGGCCAAACAACGGAACGTCGCGGATGCGCTGGCGCGCGTCGGCGGCCTTGCCGGGTTCGAGCTTCTTCCCATCCTGCCCGGGTCCCGCGAGTTCCACTATCGGCGCCGCATCGTGCTGCACGTGGACGGAGAGGGAAGAATCGGGTTCCACCGGGCGTTCTCCCGCGAGATCGTGGAGGTTCGCAGTTGCCACATCGCCGAGGCCGACGTGGACGGCGGGATCGAGCTCGCCGCCCGATGGGTGGAGCGTCTGGCCACGCCGGTGTCGGAGGTGGAGGTCCTGAGCGCCGACCGGCCGGGGCAGGTCATCCTGTCGGCCAAGAGCCGGCACGCCTACCAGGGCGCCGACAGCGACGCGTGCACGGAGTGGGTCGGCGGCCCGGTGGCGGGAATCGTGATGGCGGGGCCCGGATGGCGTCGGCGGTGGGGCGAGACCGCGCTTTCGTGTGTCGTGGACGGCGACCTTCGGCTGACCCACGACGCAGGGACTTTCAGCCAGGTCGACCCGGAGGGGAACCGCCGCCTGGTGGACGAGGTGACGGCCTGGGGCGGCTTCGGCGCCGAGGATGACGTGCTGGAGCTCTACGCCGGCGCCGGCAACCTCACCCTGCCCGCGGCCCGGAGGGCGCGGCGGGTGACCGCCGTGGAAGCCGATGCGCGACTGGTGCGCAACGGCCGGCGCAATGCCGCGGACAACGACGTCGGCAACATCCGCTGGTGGCGGCGCGATGTCCCGGCCGCCGTGGATGAGTTCATCCGCCAGAAGCGCCGCTTCACCACCATCGTGCTCAACCCGCCCCGTACCGGGGCCAAGCACGCGGCTCCGCGGCTGGCGGCGCTTGGGGCCGGGAAGGTCCTCTACGTCTCATGCGACCCGGCCACATTGGCGCGCGACCTGCGCCAGCTCGCGGCCCAGGGCTACGCGTTGCGGCGCGCGCGTCCGGTGGATCTCTTCCCCCAGACGTTCCACGTAGAGACGATCGCGGAACTGGTCCGCGGGTAGCGGCTTCGCGATGCCTCGGGTGTCACTCACGAATAGCTCGTATGGACGGCAAGTTACGATTGTTTTGCTGCATCGTCACTTGAAATGCGCCCGGCCCGGCGAAAACTGCCGCCCGGCAGCGACCGACCCTTGAGTCAAAGGCGCCCGCTGGTGTAGACTGCGTGCTGGGAGGAAGCAATGACCCAGCCGAAGAAACGGGTAACTCCGAAAGTCACCATCATCGACAGCAACGGCGCCAGCCAGACCATCAACTACCTGCTCGAAGACCGCGACGAGCTGGAGTGGCTGATGGCGGTGGGCCGCAACAAGAACGGTGACATCTTCTTTTACGACACCGGCGGCGACATCCTGCACGACCTCGGCGCCCTGGAGTACGTAAAGGAGCGGATCCTCAGGGACTACTTCGGCGAGATGGACGAGTAGCCACGCGTCGCGCGGACGCGCGTCCGGATTCGGCCGGTCGTGTTCGCGAACGCCCCCATGGCATCCCCTGGAAGATAGCCGCCGCAGCGATCATCACCGCGCTGAGATACTGCCCGCGCGACAGACCCAACGTGAGCCCGAGGTGGGCGTCGGGCTCGCGCACGAACTCGACCAGGAACCGGGCGATCCCGTAGCCCCCGACGAACGACCATGTGACGATGCCCGGCGCCCGGGTCCGCGTTCCCAGCCACAGCAGCACTCCCATCAGCACCGGGCCCTCGAGAAACGCCTCGTAGAGCTGGGAGGGATGGCGCGGCAACGGCCCGCCGCCCGGAAACACCATGCCCCACGGCGCCTCCGTCGTGCGCCCGTACAACTCGCCGTTGATGAAGTTTCCCAACCGGCCCAGGCCCAAGCCCAGGGGCGCCGCCGCGAAGATGCAGTCGGAGGCGGAATAGAACGGTATCCCCTGCTGGCGCACGTACCACCAGCCGGCCAGCGCGGCCCCGAGCATGCCGCCGTGAAACGACATGCCTCCCTCCCACACCGCGAAGATCTGTGTCGGGTTGGCCAGGTAGTACGGGAGGTTGTAGAATACCACGTAGCCCAACCGCCCCCCCAGCACGACCCCGATGGCCACGTAGCTGATGAGCTCCACCAGCTTCTCCCCTCCCAGCGCCAGACCGCGCTTGCGCGCAAGCCACGCGGCGATGAAAAAACCGCCGACGAAGCCGAAGATGTACATCAGCCCGTACCACCGGACCGGCAACGGTCCTACCTGAAACGCCACCGGATCGATATTGGGGAAAGTCCACATGGTTTCGTTACCGGTACAACCCGCTAAGCCGGCGCGATGCGGAACCTGCCGGTGGCCGCATTCGTCATTCCCGCGCAACAGGCTGTGTCAACACCGCATAGGGCGGAGACCTCTCGAATCGTCATTCCCGCGAAAGCGGGAATCCATGGGTGGGGAGAGGCCGAATGGGCGTATTCCGCCTCACCCCGCCTGGATTCCCGCCCCCGATCGGGGTCGAGGGCAAGCTTTCGCGGGAATGACGTTTCTGGGGGTTATTGCCTCGTCAAGATGGTGTTTTCACACGGTCTGATTAGTGACGTTACCGCCTGGAGCGTCTTGACACAGCCTGGGAAACGCAATCCAGGTAAGCGGAGCGGCGGAGGATCCTAGCTCCCCGCGCCTCCACGGCCGCGCCGTCGCCGAAACGCGAGATAGACACCGATCACCAGGACGATGGCGCCGGCGAGATACGCCGAATCGTGGTTGCCCGCGGGCTCTGTTTCCGCGACGGCGCCCGCCGGAACGGCGGCCAGGGCCGCGCCGTCGCCCAGCAGCGCCGCCATCAACTCACGCACGTCGTCCTTGTACCAGGCCTTGAACCCGATGCTCTTGCCGAGGACCTCGCCCTGGCGGCCGATGAGAACCGTTTCCGGGAGCCGCATCACGCCGTACTGCCCGGCGATCTCGCTGCGCGGGTCCATCAACATGGGATAAGTGAGCTTCTGCTCTTCCGCGAACGCCTTCACCTCATCCGCCGTCTCCATGAAGTTCACCGCGACGACTTCGAGGCCCTGCCCCCGGAACTCCTGGTAGAGCCGCTCCATGTCCGGCATCTCGAGCCGGCACGGCGGACACCACGTGGCCCAGAAGTTGAGCAACACCACCCTGCCGCGGTAGTCCTCCAGGGTGGCTGCTTTCCCGGCCGCGTCCACCGTCTTGAACGACGGGGCTTCCTCGAACCCCTCCTGGACCAGGAATCCGAGCCTGCGCAGGCTTTCCGGCTCCACCGCGCTCCAGGCCGGGCCGCACGAAAACACGAAGAGCAACGCCATCGCCGGCAACCGGATGCAAGCGCCCGGCGCCCTTCCCGTCGGCCGCGACACTCGAGAGATACGGCCGGACAAGACCCTGCCCGTTCGCTCCGCGCGTGCCGGACACCGCGCTGGCCGGAGGGTGTACGAAGTCGACGGACGCAAACACCCTGTCATCCGCAAGTACCATGAAATCAGGCTACGGCAGGCCATCTCAACCAACCCCCGCGCCCGCCACGCCGTCCCGGGCATTGGCGGCCTCGTCCTCGGAGATGAGCCGGCGCGCCACCAGCACCAGGATCGGGATCACGTACATGTGGCCGCTGACCCACATGATGCCGCCGCCGAGCCCCTGGTCCTGGATCGGGCTCAGCGCCGCGAGGCCGGGGACGGCGGCGTAGAACGGGTACAGCACGCGCTCGGGCACGGCGATGGCCATGCCCAGGAGCGTGTTCTGCAAGGTCGCCGCGATGAGGTAGACCACCCTTGTCCCCAGCGGCCGCGCCGGGCGGTAGAGCGGCGCCACGTTCAGGATGGGCCACCAGAAGAGCACCGCGGTGGTGAAGAACAGCCAGTGTTCGAGATCGTGCACCCACCAGTGGCGCAGCGCCGCCTGGTACAAAGCCGGATGGTGCCACCCCCACAGGTTGACCACGTAGAGGCTCCAGGCCACCGGCATCGACGTGAGCGCGGTCAGCACGGACCGCCCCATGCGTCCCTCGCGAAACAGCCCGGCGAAGCTCTCGCGAAGGCCTCCGGGGAGGCCCCACAGCACCACCGGGAAGGGATTGGCCAGGAGAATGCCCAAGGGCGCGATCATCAGCAGCAGGATGTGCTGCACCATGTGCATGCTGAGGCGCTCGGCCGCGAGACGGTCCACCGGCGACACCAAAGCCACCGCCAGCGCGGCGATGCCGCCCAGGTAGAGCAGCAGCCCGGTCACCGTGGCGGCGCCTTCCGCCTGCCCCCGCAGCCGCACCCAGCCGGTGAGGTAGACGCCCGCCGCCAGCGCCAGCACCAGCATGATGTCCAGGCGCAGTCCCGAGGGCATCATGCCGAACAGCAGGATCAGCGCGTCGAACGGCAGCGGCTCGTCGGCTCCGTGGCCTCCGTGGGCCAGCAGAGTCCCCGGCCACGAGAGCGCCGACAGCACCGCGACGGCGGCCGCCGGGCGTGCGCGGCGCGCGGCACGCCGGGTGCGTCCGCCGTACGATGCACCGGCGTGCGCCCGCCCGCGTGTCACCCGCTCCGTCACCCAACCCTCCACAAGAGCAGGCACCAGGACGGCAGCAGCGCCACGCCGCCGAGCAACCAGTACAGCACGCGCGGCGCCCACGCCGCCCGCGTCTTGAGCCAGCGGACGCAGAACTCGGTGGCGATGACACCGATCAGCGCCGCCGCCGAAGACAGGGCCAGGAACGCCTTGAGCCCCTTGTCCGGGTTCACCCCGGAGAGGCCGTCCAGCAGGCCGGTGAGCGCGATGAGCCACGCCGGCGCCACGGCCGCGAGCCCCACCATCCATAGGAACTCCGGCTTTCCGAGGCGTTCGCGGAAATACACGGCCGCCGCCGCCCCGGCCGCGATGCCGAACAGGCCGACCCAGATCGAAAGCGTCATTCCGGCGCCTCCCGTCGCACCGTCTTCGCAACCGTAACCCGCCCGTTGGAATGCAAACCCATGGCTATAATATGCGCAGGATTTCGCGTTACCGGCAAGGTACTCTTGCCGCCACGCGGATTCGCGCGTAAGGACAGGTTGATCGGGGACCTGGATCCACTTCGATGGAGGCCCCCCGGACAGTCGCGGTCAACCGCAACATGGAGGTTGGCTGAAATCGACCTGTGAAACCGGCGCCGTGAGCCGATGTGTGAGCCGATGTTTCAGTGAGGGGCTTGATGCGATTCTCTCCCACTTCGCTGTTCGACCTGGGCGAGCTTCCCGCCGACCTGCGGCGTTCCCTGGGACTCGTCTACGCCTCGAGCCTGCTGGTGATCATGGGCGTGAACATCGTCCAGCAGGTCCTCCCGGTCATGCTGGAGCCGTTCGGCATCACCGACGCGGAGGTCGGGCTCGTCATCGCGGTCTACACCGCCCCCGCCATCGTGCTGGCGCCGCTTTTCGGGATCGCCGCCGACCGCTACGGCAGGCGCCCGCTGCTGCTGGGCGGGCTGCTGCTGTTCGGCGCGGCCGGCGCCGCGGTGGCGTTCGCGCCGAGCTTCGGATGGGTGCTGGCGCTGCGCACCCTCCAGGGCGTCGGCTTCAGCGCGGTGATTCCGCTCACCATCGTGCTCATCGGCGACCTGCTGGAAGGCCGCCGCGAGGTCTCCGGCCAGGGGCTGAAGGTCTTCATCGACCGGGTGGGCGAAGTGGTGCTGCCGCCCCTGGGCGGCGCGCTGGCGCTGGTGGGATGGCGCTGGCCCTTCCTCATCTACGCCGCCGCCATCCCACTGGGCCTGCTCGCCTGGGCGTGGATGCCGGAGACCCGCGGCACGGCGCCGGCGTCCACGGGCCAGTACCTCAGGGACGTGGGCAAGGTGGTGCGCGCCCCGCGCCTGCTGCTGGCCTTCGCCGCCGGCTTCCTGCGCTTCTTCCTGGACTACGGCTTCTTCACCTATCTGCCGCTGTACCTGGTGCGCGCCCACGGTTTCTCCACCGCCGGCGCGGGCCTGCTGCGCTCCTTCCACGCCGTGGGCGCCATGGTGACGTCGAGCCAGGCCGGACGCCTCGCGCGTGCATGGGACAAGGGACGTCTGGTGCTGGGCGCCTTCGTGGTGAGCGGCCTCGCGCTGCTGGCCGTGTCCTTCGCCTCCGGCACCGGCACCCTGGTCCCGGTGCTGTTGCTCTACGGCCTCGCCAACGGAATCATCTCGCCCATGCAGAAGAGCCTGCTCACGCAGAACGCGCCGCTGGAGCTGCGCGGCGGGGTCATCTCCCTCGACCGCCTGACCCAGCAGGTCGCCAAGACCGCCGGAGTCTCCGGTATCGGCCTGCTGCTGGCGTACACGGAGATGTCCACGCTGTTCCAGGCCATGGGCATCCTGTCCTTCGTGAGCGTGGGCCTGATGGCGCCGCTGGCGCTGCGCTCGGGAGACTCGCCCAAGGACCCCCTCCCCACCCCTGGATTCCCGCTTTCGCGGGAATGACTCGTTGGGGTATAGCGGGATTCCGTAACTAACAGAGGAGGACACCCATGCCCAGGTACAGACAGGACCACATCCACCTCAGGAGCCGGGACCCCGAGGCCACGGCCAAGTACTATCACGATGTGTTCGACGCAAAGATCGTGGAAACGATTCAGACCGACGGGCGTCCCCGTGTCGACCTGGACATCGACGGCATGACCGTCTGCATCGCCAAGGCACAGCCCGACCAGGACGTTCCGTCCGCGCCGGACCGCCCCTACATCGGCCTCGACCACTTCGGGCTTCGGGTGGACGACCTGGAGGAGGCCGCCGCGGAGTTGCGCAAGCGCGGCGCTGAGTTCTTCTCCGAGCCCCGGCTGCTCCGGCCCGGCCTCAAGATCGCCTTCGTGCGCGCGCCGGACGACGTGCGCATCGAGATCGTCGAAAGAAAGAACAATGCCACGTAGGCGAGGTAGGCGAGGTACCCTTCGACTCCGCTCCGCCAGGGTGGATGCGCTCAAGGCGAACCGTAGCGCGCCTCAACTCCGTCCGTCTCGAGCCCCTCGACGGGGCTCGGGACAGGCCTGGCGCAGCGAAGTCGAAGGACCGTCCGGCGCGCTTACGCTTCGCGGTACTCGGCGCCGTCGATGGGCAGCTCGGTGCCGAGCCCCTTCTCCACGGCGCGGTCGTAGAGCAACCGGCCGATGACCTGGTCGCCCACGCCCCAGAAAGCGTTGTTCTTGTAGAAGCTGATCTGCTCCTCGGACGTGCGGCCCGGCACCTGCCCCGCGAGCACCTCGCCCAGGTCCCACACGTCGTCCCAGGTGATGACGCCCTGCTGCACCGGGTCCCACAACACGCCGGGCTCGTCCAGGATCTCCTGGCGCTTGGAGTTGCACACGATGATGTCGCAGCGCCTGAGCGTCTTATCGTCCACCTCGCGCCGCTTCTGCTGGATGAAGCCGCCGCGCATGAGGCCGATGTTGCTGGAGACGATGGAGCACAGGTGCACGCCGGGCTCGAGCCAGTCGCCGTCGAAGGTGGGGACGTTGGAGTTGGTCACCGACAGCAGGATGTCCACGCCCTGGACCGCTTCGCGGTTGGTGGACACCGGGCGCACCTCCATGTCCAGCAGCTCGGTCATCTTGGCGGCGAACCTGGTGCGGTTCTCCGGATTGGGACTGTAGACCCTGGCCTCCTCGATGCCCGGGACCACCGCCTTGGTGGCGAGCAACTGGCACTCCGCCTGGGCCCGGGACCCCAGCACCCCCACCACCTTGGAGCTCTGGCGCGCCAGGTGCTTGATGCCCACGGCCGTGGAGCAAGCGGTCTGGACGTTGACCACGTTGTTGGCGTCGGGCAGTTCCGCCACCCGCACCTCGCCCACCGTGATGCACTTGAGCTCGGCGTTGTTGCCGTCGAACATCACCCGCACCGGACGGCCGCGGGTCTGGTAGGTCTGGATGCCGTTGTCGTGGATCATGACGTGTTCGCAGTGGGTCAGGACCCCCGTCACCCCGGCGGTGTCGGGCGCTCCCTGGTGCACCGTGACCCGGGCGTTGGCCACGGAGTGGACGCGGCGCCGCAGCGCCCCCAGCTCGCGGTTCTTCGCCCAGTCCAGGTATCCCCGCTCCATGGCGTCCACCGCTTCCTTCATGGTGATGAGCCCGTTCATGTCTTCCGGACCCAACAACAAAACCGATGCCATGATTGCCTCCTGACCGATTGATTCGCAATACCCCGACGTCCTTCAACCCAAGGGCGCCGATCTTCGCTTCATCAACAGATAAAGCCTTCCCTCGCTCTGCATGTATCCCGCCCGCGCACCGGCCGCGGCACCCGTGCCGAAATAAAGGTCCGCGCGCCCCGGGCCACGGATGGCCGCGCCGGCATCCTGGTTGACGACGAAACGCCGCACCGGACGCCACCCCGCCAGCGCGCCGGTGTCATCCACCACCGGCAACCGCGTCTCCACGTACAGCAACGCCCCCTTGGGATAGACCGCGGGATCGGTGGCCACGGAGCGGCCGGCGGTCAGCGGCACTCCGAGGCTTCCGAGCGGACCCTCCTCCCCCAGCCGGAAGAAGATGTAGCGCTCGTTGCGCGCGAACAGCGCCTCGCGCTCCTCCGGGAACTCCGCCAGCCAGGCGCGAATGCGCTGCATCGACATGGACTCCCGGTCGACCTTGCCCTCGTCGATCAGGACCTTGCCGATGCTGGTGTACGGCCTGCCGTTGGAAGCGGCGAAGTTGAGCGGCAACTCGCGCCCGTCGGTCATGCGCAGGAGCCCGGAGCCCTGGATGTGCAGGAAGAAGCGGTCCACCGGGTCCCGCAGCCACGCGATCTCGTAGCCCTTGCCTTTCAGCACTCCCAATGCGTCGATCTCGTGCCGCGACGGGTACGCGGCCGCGGACCCCTCGGTACCGGGCCGCGAGCCCGGCGCGCCGGGTGCCCGGTAGACCGGGTAGCGGTACTCCTCCGTGCGGACTCCGCTCGCCTCGATCACCGGCTGATAGTAACCGGTGAACAAGACCGGGTCCCCCGACGACCGTGCCGGCGCGGGATGGAACTCGAACCGTTCCGCCACCCGATCCGGCCAGGACGGGTCCGCTTCCGCCGTACGGTCCAGGATCTCCAGGAACTCGGCCAGCGACGAACGCAGGTCCGCCGCGGTAACCGCCCGGGGCCACTCGCCCAACCGCGACTCTCCGGGGACCTTGTGAAGGAACCGGAGGCTCCCGGCCACGGCTCGGCGGAGGGACTCGGGTTCCAGATCGTCACGGATCGCTTCCGGCGCCCCCGGCGCCGGGCCGTCCTGCCGGAGGCCGCACCCGACGAGCAGCACAAGCGCCGCCAAGAGCGCCATCAGGAAGCACGCCCCTGGCGCGCCGGTCCGCCGGGAGTCCTTGTCGGCCGACATCACGTCACGGGCGCGGGGCCGCTTGAAGCCCGCCTCGGCACCGGTGCTCCCAAGACCCCGCCTCAGTCCCGGATGTCCTGGGTGAACCACTCCGTGGGCAGCTCACGCCCGAGCCCCTTCTCCCTGGCCATCTGGTAGACGCGGCCGGCGCAGGCGGCGAACTGGAGCCCCTGGGTGCCGGCGTTGATGAAGAAGGTGGTCTGGTCGTCGTTCGTCCGGCCCGGCTGGCGGCCGAGCTTCACGTCCATGAAGTAGTGGAAGTAGTCCCCGGTGTAGTTGTCCTGCACCGGGTTCGGGATGCGCGCGATCTCCTCGGGCTGCCCCGCCACGTAACCCACGTTGCCGTGGAGCCGCACCATCCCCTCGTCCGTGGTCACCACCGTGTTGCGCCCGAGCTTGACGGAAACGCCGCACACCTCCACCACCCGCGGGCCGATCTCGCAGGCGCGCACGCAGGTGACATGGGCGCCGCGCTTGAGCCACTCGGGATTGTCGAACACCACCCGCGTGGAATCCGTGCACGCCGAGATGATGTCCGCCCCGCGCACCACGTCCTCGGGCCGGTCCATGGCCGTGACCTTGAGCCCCAGCATCTCGCTCATCTTGCCCGCGTACCGCTCCCGGTTGGCCTTGGTGGGACTGTAGACCCGTACTTCCTCGAGCTTCCGCACCTCGTTGAAGGCCATGAGATAGGTCTCGGCCATACCGCCCGAGCCGAACATGCCCACCACGGAGGCGTCCTCGCGCGCCAGCAGCTTGGCGCCAAGGCCGGCGCACCCGCCCACGCGCATGTGCTGCAGCACGCCGTCGTTGACGATGGCCAGGGGCTCGCCGTTGGCCACGCTGAAGACCATGATGAGCCCGCAGTAGTTGCCCGGCTCCATGCAATACTTCTCCTCGGTGTCGCCGCCGGGCCAGTGCACGATGTCGGACTTCATGCGGATGGCGAACGTGCCGATGGTCCGGCTCGCGCCCTCCATGGTGCCCCAGCGGTAATAGCCGTCGGGCCGCTCGCACGGCACCCACACGTCGAGCCGCGGCCGGTACACCGCGTCGTTGCGCGCGAGGTCCTCGTAACCCGTCTCCAGTGCTTCGAGACAGGCCTTCATGTCCATCAGCTCTTCGACTTCCTGGTTGTTGATGAGCAGCATGCGTGTTCCTTTCGATGCGGTTGGATCAAGCCTTACTTCCTATACGATAGGACTTCCGTTGAAAAGTGACTCCTGGATTCCGGGCTCGGGCCATCCGGACATGGCCGTCATGTCATTCCCACCCTCCTCCGTCATTCCCGCGGAACAGGCTGCGTCGAAACTCTCCCCGGAGACGTTACGAATACGCAGTTGATGATCGCCGACCCGGCCTGTATGCTCTCAGGCCGACCGTGACGGAGACGGACCAACCGCCGGGAGTCGAACCCATGGACGCCGACATCATCGCGAAGCAGCAGAACGCCATGAAGGAGCGGGGACTCGACGCCCTCATCGCCGGCTCGCCCGAGAACCTCGCCTACACCACGGGGTTCGTGGTGCCATCGCAACTCCTCATGCGCTGGCGCCACGCCATGTGCCTTGTCGACCGGTCGGGACACACCACCATGGTAGCCATCGACATGGAGGAGACCACGGTCAGGGCGCACGCCACCTTCGACGACATCCGCGTGTACCGGGAGTTCACCGACGATCCCATGCGCGAGGTGGCGGCGGCCCTGGAGGCGCGCGGGCTGGCCGGGGCGCGCGTGGGCGTGGAGATGGAATACCTCCCGGCGGGCGACTTCGCCACCCTGCGCGGGCTGCTGCCCAAGGCCGACTTCGTGGCCGCGGACGGGCTCTTCGGCAAGCTGCGCCAGGTCAAGACCGCGCGGGAGATCGAGCTGCTGCACCGCCTGAGCCGGATCACGGACTCGGCCATCGGCGGCACCCTGGCCCACGCGCGGCCGGGCATGACCGAGATGGAGATGGCGGGCGAGCTGACCGGGCGGATCTTCGCGGGCGGCGCGGAGCACTTCAAACTCATGATCATCGCCTCGGGCGAGCGCAGCCAGTTCCCCAACGTGGGCCCCACCGACCGGGCGCTCCGGCAAGGCGACCTGATCCGCATGGAGATATTCGGCGTCCTGGACGGCTACCACGCCGGGGTGTGCCGGACCGCGGTGGTGGGCGAGCCCACCGGGGAGCAGGCGCGCATCTGGGACAACCTGGTGGAGTGCAAGTACCTGGTCATGGACCTGATCGAGCCCGGCGCCCACGCCCAGGAGGTCTACCGCCGGTTCCTGGAGAAGTTCGACGAGCTTGGGCTGGAGCCCATCAGCTTCGTGGGCCACGGCATCGGCGTGTTCCTGCACGAGGAGCCCTACCTCGGGCGCTACGGCGAAGAGACGCTCGAGGAAGGCATGGTGGTGGCCATCGAGCCGCTGGTCTACATCCCCGGCCGCATGGGACTCCAGAACAAGGACATGCTGCTGGTCACACGGAACGGCTGCGAGCTCTTGTCCGACGCCACCGATACGGACAAGCTCATTCGCATCGGCTGACGAGGCCAAGATGAAGATCCAATCCATCGAGACCATTCCCGTCCGGCTGCCCACGCGGCGGGCGCACCAATGGGCCAACCTCAAGACCCCCATCGGCGTCTACCTGGTGGTGAAGCTCGTGACCGACGAGGGATTGACGGGTTTGGGCGAGGCTCCGGCCCTCAAGGACTGGGGCGGCGACCACATGCGCTACTACGGCGAGACTCCCACGTCGGTGGCGGCGGTGATCCACGACATCCTGGAACCGACGCTCACGGGCGAGGACCCGCGCCGCATCGAGTGGCTCCACACCCTCATGGACCAGGCGGTCAAGGGATACCCCTATTCCAAGGCGGCCATCGACATGGCGCTCTACGACGTGGTGGGAAAGGCAGCCGGGGTACCGGCCTACCAGCTCCTGGGCGGGCTTTACCGTGAGTCCGTGCCCATCTCCCACAGCATCGGCCTCATGGGCATGGACGAAGCGGTGGCCGAGGTGCGGCGGGTGCAGGAGGAAGGGATCAAGACCATCAAGCTCAAGGGCGGGGTGGAACCCGGACGCGACGTCGAGCTGCTGCGGCGTGTGCGCGAGGCCCTGGGGGCGGACATGAACCTCACGGTGGACGCCAACAACGGCTACAAGTCCGCCAAGGAAGCGGTGCGCACCACCAAGGCCATGGAACCCTACAACATCCTCTACATGGAGCAGCCCGTGGAGGGACTCGACGCCATGGCCGAGGTCACCCGGCGCGCGGACACGCCGGTCATGGCCGACGAGAGCGCCTGGACCACCTGGGACGTCCTGGAGATCATCGAGAAGAAGGCCGCGGACATCGTCTCCATCTACACCACCAAGCCCGGCGGCCTGCTCAAGGCCAAGAAGGTCGCGGCCATCGCCGAGGCCGCGGGGTTCCCGTGCAACGTCAACGGCTCGGTGGAGATGGGCGTGGGCAACGCCGCCAACGTCCACCTGGCGGCCTCCACCGCCGCCGCCAACCTGGGCTGCGTGATCCCCGTCACCACCCCCGACGCCGAGGCCACCGGACGCATCGCCGGCATCTACTACAAGGACGACATCGTCACCGAGCCCTTCGAGTTCGTCGACGGCGCCGTCAAGGTGCCGCGGGGGCCGGGGCTGGGCGTGGAGCTGGACGAGGAGAAGGTGGAGCGGTACCGGTTGGACAAGTGACGGGGACTGCGTCCCTGGGATGGCAATCAAGCCCCGAGTCGTCACTCCCGCGGAAGCGGGTGTGTCAAGACTCTGCTCGGACACGAAATGGCACCACCCCCCAGAATCGTCATTCCCGCGTCAGGCGTTCGCGGGACTGACTCTTCGGAACCATGAGCATCCAGACGATAGCAATTCTCGGCGCGGGCAACGGCGGTTGCGCCACCGCGGCGGACCTTGCCATCAGGGGTTTCGAGACGCGGCTCTACTCCCGTTCGGAGAAGACGCTGGCACCGCTGGTGCAGCGCGGCGGGATCGAACTGGTGGAGAGCGGCCGGGAGAGCTTCGGACGGCCGGACCGGATTACGACGGCGTTGGAAGAGGCCGTCGTCGGCGCCGACCTCGTCACCATCGCCGCTCCGGCGGTGGCCCACGAGTTCATGGCGCGCTCTCTGGCGCCGATCCTGACCGAGGAGCAGATCGTCCACCTCAACCCGGGTCAGACCGGGGGCAGCCTGCACTTCGTGCACGAACTGCGGCGCGCGGATTGCCGAGTCCCCGTCCGCTGCTGCGAGACCGTCACCCTGACCTGCATCTGTCGCATGGCGGGGCCGGCGCGGGTGGAAGTGTACCGCCGCACCGCCAACCTCGGCTGCGCGGCCTTCCCCGCCGTCCATGGACCGGAGATCCTGCCGGACATGGCCGCGGTGTTCCCCAACGTCGTGCCCGCGCGCAACGTGCTGGAGACCGGCCTCTCCAACATCAACGCCATCATGCACCCCGCGGGCATGGTGGGGAACGCCGGCTGGATCGAACAGCACGGCGGCACGATGCTGTTCTACCGGGAGGCCCTCTCGCCCTCGGTGGCGCGCATGATCGAAGGGGTGGACCGGGAACGGCTGGCCGTCGTGCAAGCGCTGGGGCTCCGGCCCCGCACCTTCGTGGAGATCTTCCACGCCGCCGGCCTCACCTCCGACGCTGCCCTCGCAAGCGGCGACGTCCACCAGGCCACGCAGGAAAGCGAGCCCAACAAGACCATCGTGTCGCCCACCACCCACGATCACCGCTACGTGCACGAGGACGTGGGCTACGGCCTCGTGCCCATGGCCGAGTTGGCCTCCCTGCTGGGGGTGGAAACTCCTGTCATCGACGCGCTCATCACCCTGGCCTCGGAGATGAATAGTACCGACTACCGTCGCGACGGCCTTACCCTGGCCGACATGGGGTTGGAGGGGACAGGCCCGGCCGAACTTCAGTCTGTCCTCGAGACGGGATTCCCCTAAACTAAACCACTCGTACGAGCAGCACCCCACCCGTGGACTCCCGCTTGCCAGACTGTGTCGAAACTCCACCCAGACTAAGAACACCCCGCGCCCCAAACCGTCATTGATATGAAGATAAATCTTGTTCAGTGATCTCTGGTAGATACGGAATCCTGCTACACCCCAATCCGTCATTCCCGCGAAAGCTTGCCCTCGACCCCGATCGGGGGCGGGGGCAAGCTTTCGCGGGAATGACGGATTGGGGTGTAGTCGCCAGGAAGCAGCCTTTTGACACAGCCCGTTCCGCGGGAATCACGATCCGGGGTGACGGTGCCACCTCATGGCCGAGCGGAGTGTTGACACCGCCGGCTCCGCAGAAATTACGGCGGATGGGCCGCTCTCGTCTCCTTTCATTCCCATCGCCGTTGTTCTACTCTGTCGGCCATGCGCGCGGGCTTGTGTTTCGACGGTTTCTACTCGATCCAGGAGATGATCGAGTTGGCACAACTGGCCGACGAGATCGGTATGGACTCCATCTGGATGTCCGATCACATCTGCTTCCGGGATTCCATCGCCTCGGCCATGGCGTTCCTGGCCCGGACCCCTCGCATCAAGGTCAACCCCGCGCCCCTCAGCCCCTACTCGCGCCACCCCATGGTCACGGCCATGGCGCTGGCCACCATGGAAGAGTTCGCGCCCGGACGGGTGGCGGCGACGGCGGGCACGGCCAACCCGACGGCGCTCCGGGAAATCGGCATCGAAGCCGAGCGTATGCTCAGGACCATGCGCGAGTACATGACGCTGCTGCGCGCGCTCCTGGCGGGCGAGACGGTGCGGTTCGAGGGCGAGGTCTTCATCATCAACGGGGCGAGCATGGGGCTCACACCGGCGACCGATATACCCATCTACATGACGGCGGTGCGGCCCGGGATGCTGCGCTTGGCGGGCGAGGTGGCCGACGGCGCGCTGCTCTCCGCCGGCTGCACGCCGTCGTACATCCGGCGCTGCGTCGGCGAGGTGGAGGCGGGGGCCGGCCGCGCCGGGAAGGCCACCAAATGTGAAGTCGCCGGCTTCATCGCGGCCTCGGTATCCGACGACCCGCGGGAGGCCATGGATGCCACCAAGACCTTCCTGGCGTACATCTTCCGCAACAAGCATCACGCCGAGAACATCCGTCTCGGCGGCGGCGCCGTGGACCAGGACCGCCTCGCCGACGCCATCGGCCGGCGCGCCTGGGACGAGGCCAAGGGCCTCATCAGTGACGAAGTGGTGTACGCGCACTCCGTCACCGGAACGCCGGACGAATGCCGCCGGCGCCTGGACGAGTTCGTCCAGGGCGGCCTCGACCTGCCCTTGCTGATGCCCCTGGGCACCCAGGAGCAGCGCAGGCGCGTGGTGGAGATCGCGCGGGACGGGTAGAGATCCACTGATGGAAGACTCTGATCGATTGCCGCCGAGCGAGACGGTGCCCTTCGACTGCGTTTCGTTACGCTCGGGACAAAAGGCGCCAGCACAATTGACCAGCGGCTTCCCAGGAAAATTGGTAGATTATGGCACAACAACTCAATGAATACCTGAAAGAGCTGACACGCCAAGCCGAGTCGAGACTCCCCGATTTGACCGACACCCGGCGCAGCCTGCATCGCCACCCCGAGGCGGGCTGGACCGAGTTCCGCACCACCGGCATGGTGGTGCAGCGGCTGCGCGAGCTGGGCTACCGGGTAGAGACGGGTTCCGACTGCATCCACCCGGACGCGGTGCGCGGCTGGCCCGAGGAGGCGGTGGTGCGGGAGAGCCGCGCCCAGGCGGGCGAGCTGGCGCGGGATATCGACGTCCCAGGAGCGGTGGGCATCATCGAGCGCGGCGACGGCCCCACCGTGGCGTTGCGCTTCGACATGGACGCTACCGAGGTGGCCGAGTCCCAAGACCCGGCGCACCCGCCGGTGGCCCAAGGTTTCGCTTCCGGCAAGCCCGACGTCATGCACGCGTGCGGCCACGATGCCCACGTGACCATCGGACTGGGCGCGGCCGAGCTGCTGGCCGCCAGCCCGGACTGGCGCGGACGCGTGAAGCTCCTGTTCCAGCCGGCGGAGGAAGGCGGCCGCGGCGCCCATCCCATGGTGGAGGCCGGAGTGGTGGACGATGCCGACTACTTCGCCTGCCTGCACATGGGCGGGCCCACCCTGCCGCTGGGCGAAGTGGCACTGGAGGCCACGCACTTCCTCTCGTCCGTTAAGATGGAGGCGCGTTTCCGCGGTGTGGCCTCCCACGCGGGCGGCGCGCCGGAGCGGGGCCGCAACGCGCTCCTGGCGGCGTGCCAGGCCACCCTGGCGCTGCACGCCCTGCCGCGGAACGGTCAGGGCGCCACCTTCGTCAACGTGGGCGTGCTGAACGCCGGCACCGGCACCAACGTGGTACCGTCCGAGGCCCACATGAAATACGAGGTGCGCGGCGGCACCGACGAGATCTGCGAGCTCATGGAAGAAGGCGCGCGCCGCTGCATCGAAGGCGCGGCCACGCTCCAGGGGGTCGAGGTCGCCAGCGAGATCACCGGCCGCACCATCGGCGCCAAGTCCGACGGCGAGATGAAGGACCACCTGGCCCGGGTCGCCGGGTCTTCGCCCGTGGACTTCCGCGTGCACGACGCCCGGCCCCTGGGCGGCGGAGAGGACGCCACCTACTTCATGCGCCGGGTCCAGGAACGCGGCGGCAAGTCCCTCTACTTCCTGCTCGGCGGGAGCACCCCCACGGGGCACCACACGTCCACCTTCGACGTGGACGAGCGCGCCCTGGCCCACGGCGCCATGCTCATGGCGGGACTCGTGCTGCGGCTTACGGCGTCCAACGCGGACGGATGAAGGAGACTTGAAGCGTCAGTCCCGCGAAAAGCGGGAATGACGACTCAAGGGTCTCTGCCTTGGGAGTCTCGACAAAGCCTGTTCCGCGGGGTTGACGGTCCGGGGGGCGGGAAGGACACTCTGGTCGGACGCATCGATGACCACACCTGACATCAAGATCGACTCGGCGGAGTTGGTACGCTTGGCCGGCGAACTCATCCGGATCCCGAGCTTCTGCCCCGATGAAACGCCGGTGGCGCTTTTCCTGCGGGACTACCTGTCCGAGCGCGGCTACCGGGTGACGCTTCAGGAAGTGGAGCCCGGGCGGTGCCAGACCATCGCCATCCTCGAGGGAACGGGCGGCGGTCCGAGCCTCATGTTCAACGGCCACATCGACATCAATTCACTCACCCGCGGCGGCAAGCGCGACCCCTGGACCCCGGTGGTGGAGGGGGACCGGCTCTACGGCCACGGCGTACAGAACATGAAGGGCGGCGTGGCCGCCATGATCGGCGCGGCCGAGGCGGTGCGGCGTGCCGGCGTGAAGCTGCGCGGAGACCTGGTGCTGGCCTGCGTGGTGGGCGAGACCCAGGGCGGCGAGGGCACCCACCACCTCATGGAGAGCGGCTTTCGCACCGACATGGCGGTGCTGCCGGAGCCTTTCGGCCTGGGAAATCTCGTGACCGTGCACGGCGGCATCGTACACTTCGCCGTCCACACCCATGGCATCACCGGCCACGTGAGCAAGGTCGAGGAGACCGTCAACGCCGTGGAGCAAATGACACGCGTCATCGAGGCGCTGGGAAACGTGGAGTTCACCTACGTGCCTCGGGAGGACCTTCCCGCCCTGCCCCGCCTGAACGTCGGCAGCATCATCGGCGGGCGCGGCGAGAGTTACGTACTGACGGAGCCGCCCTACGTGCCCGACCTCTGCACCGTCATCGTGGACGTCCACTTCGTGCCCGGACAGACCGCGGACTCGGTCGTCGCCGACGTCAGGCGCGCCCTCGACCCCCTGAGGGACCAGTATCCGAAGTTCGACTACTCTATCGAGATCCCGCCGCCGGCCTTTTTCAAGGGCTGCCGGCGGCTGGTGATGGACCCGCTGGACGTACCCGCGGACGCGGCCATCGTCCGAGCGGTGGCGCGCAACCACGAGAAGGTCACGGGCGCGCCGCCCGGGCTCATCGGCGCCCACCTGCCCATGTCCTACTCCGCCGGCGACAGTTGCTGGCTGTGGAAGCACGGCATCCCCTGCCTCCACTACGGCCCCGGGGGCGGCTTCCTGGACCCCGGACCGGACGGCGGCTACATCTTCATCAGCGAGATGGCGGCGTGCGCCGAGGTGCTGGCGCACACGGCCCTGGACGTGTGCGGCACGGCATGAAGGCGGGCTTCGACTACGACGTCACCGGCGCGGTGGACCTGCACGTGCACTGCGGCCCCGAAGGGATACCGCGGCGTTTCGACGCGCTATCCCTGGCCCGGCACGTGGAGGAGACGGGGCTCGGCGGCGTCGTGCTGAAGTCGCACGTGGCCCCGACATCGAGCTGGGTACAGATGGCGTACGACGCCACCGGCGTCCGCCTCCACGGCTCGGTGGTGCTGAACCACTACCTCGGCGGCGTCAATCCCGCGGCCGTTCTCGGGGCGTTGGGTCCGTCGGCCGACGGCGAACCCTGCCTCAAGGTGGTGTGGCTGCCCACCGTCCACGCGGCCGCGCATCTCACGGCGCGGCATCACGAGGCCGAGCGATACGACATCCCGCCCGAGTGGTGCGGCGGCACGGTGTCCCCCTTGGCCCGGCCGCTGGGCGAGATAGAGCCCATCAACGTGCTCGCCGCCCACCTCCGACCGCCACTGGACGAGATCCTGCGGATCGTCGCGGACCACGACCTGGTGCTGGCCACCGGCCACGCAGGACGCGATGAGGTGTTCCACGTGATGGAACGGGCCGGCGCCCTGGGCGTGCGCAAGGTCATCGTCACGCACCCGTGCTACGACCCTCCGGCCATACCCGTCCCGGAGCTTGTCGAACTGGCCAATGCCGGCGCCTACATCGAGCTGAGCTTCATCCTGGTGGACATGGGCCTGGTATCGTTCGCTGAGACCGCGATGATATTCAGACGGGCAGGCACGAACCGGACGATCCTGTCCACGGACGTGGGTCAGGTGGACCGGGCGGCCCCGGCGGAGGGACTGGCGCGGCTCGCGACGGGGCTGCTGGCCGAGGGAATCCCGCGCGCGGACATCGACACGGCCATGAAGGACAACCCCCGTTTTCTGGTGGGCCGTCAGCGGGATGCCGAAGGCGGTTCAACCTCTCGGGAACGTTGTTGACACCGCGCGATGCCGGTGACTAAGCTCCGCGGCATGCGGGGCGTTTGGCCAACCGAGCGGCGCCGGTTCCGAAGTGAGCTGTTCACGAGGGGGCTGGAGCGCACCCTGCGCGGCGTCGCGTTCGGGGCGCTCCTGGGGCTGGGGCTCCCGGAGGGGAGTGCGCGCGCGGAACCCGTCCGCATGGAAGTGCGGCAAGTGGTCGTGGATCCGACGCGGGGGACGCCCGTGGTGCTGTTGGCCGGCGGCGAATGGTTGCTGCCCATCTGGATCGGCGAGGCCGAAGCCGCCTCCATCGCTCGCGCCCTTGCCGGAGAGGAATTTCCGAGACCCGATACGCACGACTTGATTCAAAGTGTGTTGCGGGGCCTCGAGGCCGAGCTGGAGCGGGTGACCGTCACGGAGTTGCGCGACAGCACCTTCTTCGCGGAGGTCGCCATCAAGCGAAAGGGGCGGCGCATTCGCCTCGACGCGCGCCCGAGCGACGCCATCGCCGTGGCACTACGGACGGGCACGCCGATCTATGCGACACCCGAGGTCCTCCAACAGGGCGTGCGCATGGACAGGCGGCAATCGGAGCCGCGGGACAGGGTTTCGCGGATACAGGGTTTGCAGGTACAGGACCTGACCGCGGACTTGGCGCGGTTGTTTGGCGCCACCGTCGACGCCGGCGCCCTCGTCGCTCACGTGGAGCGAGACAGCCCCGCCGCCAGGCTCGGGCTCCGGCGTGGCGATGTGGTCATCCGGGTGGACGACACGCCCGTGAGGAATTCCCGCGATCTGCTGCAAGAGTTGCAGGCCCCCGCGACAAGGCCGGTTCGCATCCTGGGCATACAAAGAAACGGCGAGTTCGTCACCATAATGACGAACCCGCCGTCTCGATAAACCCGGATTTCGACTTCAGGCTATGCGCCCGTGCCGTTGGTGCTGAAGAGGACCTTGCCCCACTTCTTCTCGGTGGCGTCGAGCACTTCGCGGGGCGATTCCGCCACCGGAGGAAACTCGTCCATCCACTCGTAGGGACGGCACGCGTCGATGATGGCGCGGGAGTTGAAGCCCTTCTTCGTGGGATGCACGATCGGGTCCAGGGGACCGCTCCAACAGCGCCGGATGATGTCGATGTCGGCATCCGGATCCGAACGCGTCGCCATGGCCCAGATGACGTCGTCCGTGTTGGAGGGATCGATGTCGTCGTCCACGACGATGACGTAACGGCCGAGGTAGGCGCCGGCGTGGCACTGCGATGCCACCACCGCGGCCTGGCGCGCATGTCCGGGGTAGCGCTGCTTGATGGAAACCACCATGACCAGGCGGCTGCCGCCGGCCACCATCAGCCACACGCCCCTTACGTCCGGCACGCCCGCCTTCTCCATCTCGTCCCAGATCAGCGCGGACCGCAGGTACGACCGGTACCAGCCCAGCTCGGCCGGGGGCCTGCCCGGAGGCGACCCCAGGATGATGGGATCGTTGCGATGGTACAGCCGCTTGATCTTGACGATGGGCTCGTTGCGCTCGGCGCTGGCGTAGTAGCCGGTCCACTCACCGAAGGGACCCTCCACGCGGTCTTCGTTGAAGATCACGTCGCCCTCGACCACGATCTCGGCGTTGGCCGGGACCATGAGGCCGGAGTACGGCGCCTTCACCACCTCCAGGGGTTCGCCGCGGACGCCACCCAGGAAATCGTACTCGGGCACCCCGTAGGGAACCTCGATGCTGCCGCCCAGGAAGACCAGGGGATCGTGCCCGAAGGACATGGCCATCTTGAAGGACTCACCGGTCTGTTGATACTTGTCCCGGTGAATGCGGCCGTGCTTGCCCGGCGAAATATAGAAACCCACCGTATCCGAGTCGTGCACCATCACGCGATACGTACCCCAGTTGGTCCAGCCCTCGTCACGGTCGGAGGTGATGTCGATGCTCCCGGTGCCGATGTAGCGGCCGCCGTCGCGTTCGTGCCAGCGGGGCGTGGGGAACTTGAGCAGGTCGATGTTGCCCTCCTCGAAGACGTTCTCGAACAGAGGGCTGTCCTTGAGCACCTTCGCGGGCACGGGCTTGATGTTCTTGTAGTGATTGCGCCAGGTATTGACGAACTCCATCTTGCTGTCGCCCGGCGGCAGATTCAGCGTGAGGCCGATGCGCTTGCGCGAGGTCAACGTGTTGGACAGGACCCGGTAGCCCGCGGGATAGTCCTTGATCTCGTCGAATAATACGGCCGGGCCGTCTTCCCTGCGCATGACCATTTCGGTGATGGCGCCGATCTCAAGATCCCAGTTGCACCCCTTCAGGGTCTTGAGTTCGCCCATGGCATCGGCCTTCTCGATCCACTCACGACAATCATTGAATTGCATAGGACCTCCAATCCCTGGCGTTTGACTTTTCGTTGGTTGGCGCCGCCGGCCCGAAAGCATGCGGCCGGGAAAGAGTCCGGGCCGTCGGCCCGGCCCGCGCGACGGGTGCCGCGGACCGGAAAGGCCTCCGGCCGGCGCGCGTGACGCGCGTGAAAAAAGCGAGGATCAGGCCTTCCGGTACTGCCCTCTTCCCGTACGGACGATGCGGCCTTCCTTCGACCAGCGCACCACCACCTGCCTGAGGTAGGCGCGCGGCTTCTCCCGGGCGGTCTCGTTGGCGCCGATGGTGTCGAGGGTGAACTCGTTGGGCAGCGTTTCGAAGATGGCGTTCCAGTCGATCATGGAACCGCTCGGACCGCGTTTCTGCGGTCCGCGGGGCCGGCCCCTGCGGGGCGCCGGCCTGGCGTCGCCGGCCAGCATTCCGTAGATGACCTCATGCCGCTTGATCTCATCGTTCAAACCGTTCACGCGCTCGGTGGCGGCGGCCAGTTCCTTCTTCAAGAGATCGATCTGCTTCCGAACGCTGTCTCGCAAGTCCAATGCCATTTGGCTCCCCCATGACCGAATTGTTTTCCTACGCCTTAACATGGCCCGGGACAAAACACAACGCGCAAGTCATCGGAGGAAGGTGCTATCCTGTATCAATTCGATCCTTCCGCCATCGTTATGTGAACGCCGTGGCCGCGACCGGTATCACGGTTGAAGCCCGTCCCGTTTCAACGCCGAACGACCGCGTGGAGGCGCCCGCCGCCCCGGGATGGCCGACCGCGTCGCCTGCTTCGCAAATGCGGAGCTATGTGGTATCATACGGACATGGCTAGAAAATGCACCATTTGCGGCAAGGGACCCTCCGTGGGCAACAACGTCAGCCATGCCAACAACAAGACCCGGCGCCGCTGGCTCCCCAACCTGCAGCAGGTTCGCGCCCGCTTGAACGGGGGAGTGAAGCGCATCCGGGTATGCACCCGCTGTCTGCGTTCCGGCAAGGTGGAAAAGGTCGCTTGACGGGGACTATCCCTGAACGCGGCTCGCCCTGTACACTCCCTTCACCCGCGAGATGTCCCGCAGCACCTGCCCCAACTGATCGAAGCTGCCGATCATGATCTCGAAGGTGTTCACGGCCCTGTCGTCGAACGTTCGTATGTGAGCGCGGGCGATGTTGACCCCCGCCTCGGAGATGGCCGAGCTGATGGCCGCGAGGAGGCCGGGCTTGTCCGCGCAGGTCACCTCGATCTTTACCCCCCGCGGCATCCGCACGTCGTCCGCCCAGCTCACTTCCACCTTCCTGGCCGGATCGCTCTCCAGGGCCGTGGGGCACCCCGCCACGTGGACCGTCACCCCTCGCCCGCGCGTAATGATGCCGGCGATGTCCTCGCCCGGCAGCGGATGGCAGCAGCGCGCGAACCGCACCAGGACGTCGTCGATGCCCTTGACGCGCACGCCGCGGTCGCGCGAACCCACCAGCCGGAACAGCCGCTCCAGCCCGCCCTCGATCTGCTCGTTGTCCTTGTGGATCTGTTCCGGCGGGAGCAGCTTGGCCAGCACCTGGTGCGACATCACCTTGCCGTAGCCGATGCCCGCCAGGAGGCCTTCCTCGTTCCGGACTCCCAGCTCCCGTCCCAGCGCCGTGATGGTCCCCTGGCCCTGGAGCGCCTGGTATTCGAGACCGTGGCGGGCCAGGTCCCCTTCGAGGATCTCGCGACCCAGCGCGACGCTGCGTTCGCGCTGCTGCGCGGCCATCCAGGCACGTATCCGGGACTTGGCGCGGGGCGTCTTCGCCACCTTGAGCCAGTCCCGGCTCGGGGTCTGCTCCTGGGTGGTGATGATCTCCACGGTATCGCCGCTCCGCAGTATGTACTTGAGGGGGACGAGGCGCCCGTTCACCCGCGCGCCGGAGCAGTGCTGTCCGATGTCGGAGTGAATCCGGTAGGCGAAGTCGATGATGGTGGCGCCCTTGGGAAAGCTGTGCAGGTCACCCCCGGGCGTGAACACGTACACTTCGTCGGGGAACAGGTCCTCCTTGATGCTGTGCAGGAACTCCTGAGGATCGGACAGGTGCTGTTGCCATTCGAGGAGTTGGCGCAGCCATGTGAACCGCTGGAAGTCCGTTACCTGCAGGTCCTGGCCCTTCTTGTAACGCCAGTGGGAAGCGATGCCCTCCTCGGCCACGCGGTGCATGTCGTGGGTGCGGATCTGGATTTCGATGCGTTGCGCGTTGGGGCCGATGACGGTGGTGTGCAACGACTGGTACATGTTCGCCTTGGGGAGCGCGATGTAGTCCTTGAACCGGCCCGGCACCGGGCGCCACTTGGAGTGGACGACGCCCATGGCCTCGTAACACTCTCGCTGGGTGTCGACCAGCACCCGAAAGGCCACGAGGTCGTACACCTGGCTGAAGTCCAGGCTCTGGTTCTCCATCTTGCGGAAGATGCTGTAGAAATGCTTCGGGCGTCCGCTCACCTCGCCGTCGATGCCCTCTTCGGCCAGGGCCTTGCTCATCCGCGAGATGACGTCGTTGGTGTACTTCTCCCGGTTCTTGCGCTTCTGCGCCACGTTGTCCTTCAGCTCGGCGTAGACCTCCGGGCGCAGATACTTGAGCGCAAGGTCCTCCAGCTCGCTCTTGATCCAGTAGATCCCCAGCCGGTGCGCGATGGGAGCGTAGATGTCCAGGGTTTCCTGCGCGATGCGCCGCTGCTTCTCTACGGAAAGGTACTGCAACGTGCGCATGTTGTGGGTGCGGTCGGCCAGCTTGATGAGGACCACCCGGATGTCGTTGGCCATGGCGAGAATCATCTTGCGGAAGTTCTCGGCCTGCTTTTCCTCGCGGCTGTTGAAATTGACCTGGCTAAGCTTGGTGACGCCGTCCACCAGCACCGCGATCTCCGGACCGAACCGTTCCTCGATCTGCGGCAGCGTGGCCAGGGTATCCTCGACGGTGTCGTGCAACATGGCGCCGATGATGCTGGGAAGATCCAGCTTCAGGTCCGCCAGTATTCCCGCCACCGCGAGGGGATGGGTTACGTAGGGTTCCCCGGACAGGCGCTTCTGCCCCGCGTGAACCTCCGCGGTGAACTGGTACGCCTGGCGCAACGGCTCCACGTCCACCGCCGGCTGGTACTGGAGGACCTTTTCGACCAGCTCGCCGGCGGCGCCTTGGCCGGCCGTGCCACGGGACCGGCGGCGGGGCCTTACTCGGGCTTCCGTCTCTGGGTGAACCTGCAAACCTTGACCCTTTCAGCCGCGATGATGGCGGCAAGCCGCGTTACCGCCTCTTCGACATCGCGGTTCACTATGAAATAATCATACCCTTCTATTTCCTGAATTTCATGCCGCGCCCGCTGCCAGCGTTGTTCGATGGTCTTGCGCGCGTCCGTCCCCCGCGCCGCCAGCCGGCGGCGCAACTCTTTCAGCGACGGCGGCAGCACGAAGATGGCGACGGCGCTTTGAAAGTGCTGCTTCATCTGACGCGCCCCCTGCACGTCGATGTCCAGCAGCACGTCCCGGCCCTTCCGGAGCTGCCTTTCAAGCACGCGGCGCGGCGTGCCGTAGAGGCTTCCGTGCACCTCCGCCCACTCCGCGAATTCACCCGATCCGAGCATTCGCCTGAAGACCCGTTCGGACACGAAGTGATAGTCCTCGCCCGGAGTCTCGCCGGCACGTGGCGCCCGCGTGGTGCAGGAGACGGACAGGCTCATCTCGGGATAGAGGCCGAGGACCTCGCGCGTCAACGTCGTCTTGCCCGCACCCGACGGAGCCGACACGATGAAGACGATGCCCGGACCGCTCCGCGTAAAGCTGCCGATCTTGACGGTCATTCCACGTTCTGGACCTGTTCGCGGACCTTCTCCACGCTTTCCTTGCCGCCCAGCACCAGCCGCACGACTTCGAGGTGCGGTGCCTTGGCGCCGATGGTGGTCAACTCACGCTGGACCTCCTGCAGCAGAAAGTCGATCTTCTTGCCCACGGGCTCGCGCTCGCGCATCAGGCCGGCGAGCATCTCCCCGTGGCTGCGGAGCCGCACCACCTCCTCGTTGATGCTTCCCTTGAACGCCGCGCTACCGGCCTCGCCGACCGGGTTGGCGGCGGCGTTCTGCTGCTGGAGACGCTGATCGATGAGCTCGGCGTGCTTCCCGAGCTGCCGGGCCGTCCGGTCGAGCCGGCGCGCCTCCGCGGTCATGTCGCGCTTGAGGTTGCGCCCCTCGCGGTCGCGCGAGCGCGTGAGCGCCTTGAGAGCCGCCTCCAGCGCCCGCAGCGCGAGCCGCCGCTCGCTCGCTTCGATCTCGTCCGGTTCCTTGAACTGGAAGAGATCCGGCAGGCGCGGCACCAACTGGAGGTCGACGTCGCCCTGCAGCCGAAAGCGTTCCTTGATGCGCCGGAGCGCTTCGCAGTACTGCTCCATCAGGGCATCGTCCACCTCCAAGCGGTAGCCGCGCCCCTTGAGCGGCGTCCTATCCACGTACACGTCGGCCCGTCCCCGCTGGATCCTCGTGCGCGCCTGCTCCCGCAACTCGTCCTCCAGGCTCAGGTAAAGCTTGGGCACGCGCAGGTGAATGTCCGCGTGGCGATGGTTGACGGTGCGAATCTGTACTGAAACCTTGACCCGCCTGTCCTGGAGGATGGCCTGGCCAAAGCCGGTCATGCTTCTCATGTGTCCTCTCGTATCCCCGCCCGCGACTGTCTCGCTGCCACCGGCGCGGTGCCGAGGCGACCCACCACGACGCCCGCGGCCCGCGCGGACATGGCCGCGAAGCCCCGCTTACCGCGACTGCATGGCCTGGAGCGACTGCTCGAGCTGGCGCAGGGCGTCGCCGAAGCCCGCCCAGTCCCCGGCGCGCAGGCGCTCCATCGAGCGCCGGTAATGCTCCAGTGCACGGGTCGTGGGATCACCGTCCTGCTGCGTGGCCGCCGCGGAGGTGACTGCCGGCGCCGGGGTCGCGCCGTCCACGTTCACCGTGGAACCGAACAGCTCGCGCAGCGCGTCCTCCAGGTTCTCGCGCATGGCGATGCGGTTGCCGAACACGGCGACCACCCGCTTGAGCTCGGGCAGCGATCCCTGTTCCGCCGCCAGGTACAGCGACTGAACGTACAGCAGCGAGTCCTGGATGGGAATCGCCAGCAGGCTGCCGCGGATGACCTCGGAGCCGCGCTGGCCCCACAGGCTCAACTGCTGCGAGATGAAGGCGTCCTGGTCGATGCGGGCGTCGACCTGCTTGGGGCCGTACACCAGCCGGGCCTTGGGGAAGTTGAGGGCCAGGAGCTTGCCGTAGTGGGTGCCGTCGCTGCGCGCCGCCAGCCACGCGCGCATGTTGTCGCGGTTGTTGGGAGTGAAGGGCAGGAGCAGCACGAACTCCTCGTTCTCCTCCCCCGGCAGACGCATGATGGTGTAGTACGGCTCCATCTGGCTCTCTTGCTCGTCCACCGTGCGGATGGGGATGCTCAGCAGGTCCTCCTTGTTGTAGAAGACCTGCGGGTCCTGCATGTGGTAGGTGGCGTACATTTGCGCCTGCACCTTGAAGAAGTCCTGCGGATAGCGGACGTGGCTGCGCAGCGCGTCGGGCAAGGTCTCCATGGGCTTGAACAGCCCCGGGAACCCGCTGGCGTAGGCCCTCACCACGGGATCGTCCGCGTCGGCGATGTAGAAGTCCACCGTGCCGTTGTACGTGTCCACCACGGCCTTTACGGAGTTGCGCATGTAGTTGCCGAGCCCCTCCGTGGGTTCGGAGTAGGGATAGCGGTCGGAGGTGGTGTAACCGTCGATGATCCAGAAGAGCCGCCCCTCCGGCGTCGCCACCAGGTACGGATCTTCGTCGAAGTCGAGGAACGGCGCCAGCTTCCGCACCCGGTCCTGGATCTTGCGGTAGTAGAGTATCCGGCTCTCGGGAGTGAGGTCGTTGGACAGGGAGATGCGCAGCGTCGCGAAGCGCGCGGAGAACAGGAGTTTGCGCCAGAACGAGCGCAACGGCACCCCGCCCTCGCCCTCGTAGGTCGTGTAGACGTTCTGGTCGCCCGCCGGGTAGTCCAGCTCGCGCGCCCGCGTCTTGACGAACACGTAGTCGTTGGCCACCTCGCCGAAGTAGATCTCCGGCCGCGTCACCTTGATGAAGCCGTCGGATACCGGCGGAATGTTCTTGACGAAGAACTCGGGCAAACCCTCCTTGCTGATCTGGTTCACCGGGCTGAAGACCACGCCGTAGCCGTGGGTGTACACCAGGTGCTCGTTGATCCAGATGCGGCTCGGGAGCTGCTCGTGGGACAGCTCGCGCGCCGAGAGCATCACCTGGCGGTATTCGCCGTCGATCTTGTAGCGGTCGTTGTCCACGTCCACGAACTCGTAGTAGGTGCGGATCTGCTGCAACTGCGCATAGGTGGACAGCAGCGGCTGGTAGTTCCACAGGCGGATGTTCTTGACGGTGGCGTCGTTCTCTTTCAGGTCGTCCGCCGTCAGCACCTCGTTCACCGGGAACACCTGCGCCTCCACCCGGTCGAGCCCGTAGGCATGCCGGGTCGAGCGGATGTTGCGTTCGATGTAGGGGGTTTCCGCCACCAACTCGTTGGGGACGACGTGGAACTGCTGCAGGAAGGACGGATAAGCATACATCCCCACGGCGTGCACCGCCGCCAGGGCGCCGAGGCCGATGAACAGGAGCCGCAAACCCGGCCGGCGCATCTGCACCAGGACCAGCACCGACACCAGTGCCGCCACCACCGCGAGCACGCGCAACGCCGGGAGGCGGGCATGAATGTCGGTATAACCGGCGCCGAACACCACGCCGTTGTGCGAATAGAGGAGCTTGTAGGCGTCCAGCAGGTAGCCGCCGCACTGGACCAGCAACACCAGGGCCAGGAGCACGGACAGGTGCACCTTGGCGGCGCGGTGCACCGACAGGCCGTTCTCCGAGTACTGGACCCCGCCGTAGAGGAGATAGACGAACGCCGTGGCCACGAAAATCACGCCCAGGGCCACCAGGAACCAGCGGTAGAGGGCATCCAGGGCCGGCAGCTGGAACAGGTAGAAACCGATGTCCTTGTCCAGGAGCGGGTCCTGCATGCCGAAGGGAAGCCCGTTGAAGTAGAGCAGCACGGACTCCCAGTGCATGGCCGCCTGGGGCGCGGCCAGGAACCCCAGCACCAGCGCCACCGGCAGGAGCAGCCGGCGGATGAGCGGATCCAGATCCTCGAAGCCCGGCACTTCCGGGTTGCTGGTCTGGAGCGGCACCACCCCTTCGCGCCGGCGCGCCGCAAGCTTGATGTTGAAATAGAAGAGCGCGAAGAACAGGACCCCGGAGATCACCCCCAGCAGCACCTTGATCCACAGCGTCTTGGTGAACACACCGGAATAGCCGATCTCACGGAACCAGAGATAGTCCGTGTAGAGGTAGACGGCCTCGCCCACGAGCGAGAACAGGATAAACGCGCCGAGCGCGATCAAACCGATGGATCTTCGCATGGAATCCTCTCAGCGCCCGGGCCGCCGGTGCGGCCTAGAAGGCGCCCTTGTGGGAATACTCGATCTCGGCGCTGGTGATGAACTCCAGCAGTGCCGCCCTGCCCTCTTCGGTGGCGCGCCGGGCGCGCACGATGGCGCGGCCCACCTCGGCCGGGTCCTCCACGCGCTCGGCCCATCCGCCCATGGCGCGCGCCATGTCCGCATAGTTGCCGCCCAGATCGCGGCTGCCGTAGCGCTCGTGCGACACCGTCATGTGGCGCGTCTCCACCGCCATGGTGGAGTTGTTGAGCACGATGGTCAGGATCGGCAGGTTCGAGCGCACCGCGGTCTCGAAGTCGAGCCCGGTCATGCCGAACGCGGCGTCGCCCATGAAGTTCACCACGAACTTGTCCGGCGCCGCCAGCTTGGCGCCGATATTCAATCCCAGGCCGGTGCCCAGGCCGTGGGACTTGCCCCATCCGAGGTATGACCGCGGCCCGGCCGAACGGTAGAAGGGCATGATCTGGTCCCGCGGACTGCCGGAGTCGTGGGTGACGATGGCCTCGGCCGGGTCCACTGCCCTCATGAACTCGGCGACGACCCGGTACGGGTTGATGGGCACCTCGTCGGAGGTGAGCTTCGCGTCCCACTCCGCCAGCCACGCGGCGCGCATCTCGGCGATGGCGCCGGCGGGGGAACGGTCGTCCCGGGAGCGGCCGTTCAGCAGGTCCTTGGCCGCCTCGACGAACTGGCGCAGCACGAGCCGGGCGTCGCCGATTACCGGGTGCTCGACGTCGTAGTTCTTGCCCACGTCGATGGGATCGTCCGTCACCTGGATGAAGGTCTTGTCCGCGGGAATGGGCGTGGTCATGGGATGCCGGGTGAGACTCGTGCCCGCCGCCAGCACCACGTCGGCCTGCTTGAGGAAGTGGTACACCGGCCGGTTCATGACGCCGGAAGCGCTGCCCAGCGCCTGCGGATGGGACTCGGGGAACGCGCTCTTGCCGCCCATGGTGGTGACCACGGGCATACGGGTGAGTTCCGCCAGCTCCAGCAGCTCGGGCGCGGCCTCGGCGTAGAGCACCCCCTGGCCCGCCAGTATCACGGGATGCCGCGCTTCCAGCAGCGCTTTCGCCGCCGCCGTGACGTCGCGCGGGTCCGCCTGCGACACCGCCGCCTTTACCGGACGGTAGCGCTCCACCACCGCGGCATCGAGCTCTTCCCCGGCCACGTCCGCGGGGATCTCCACCATCACCGGGCCGGGACGTCCCATCTTGAGCCGCGCGAACGCCCGCCTCATGGTGTCGACGACCCGGTCCGCCGTGGTGACCTGCTCCACGAACTTGGTGACCGGCGCGTAGTTCCTGAGGGAGCTGAACTGGGGAAAGACGCCCTCCCGTTCGCGCGTGTGCCCCAGCGGCAGCAGCAGCATCGGCACGGCGTCCGAGAAGGCCGTGGCCACGCCCGCGTAGGCGTTCTCCGCCCCGGGCCCGAACTGCATGGCGAACACGCCCGGCGGCGCGCCGTTGTTGACCCGGCTGTAGCCGTCCGCGATCCCCACCCCCACCCGCTCCTGGCGGCAGATGACCGGACGGATGCCGGCCGCGGCCGCCGCTTCGATCAGGGTCGACGTGGGGAAGGCACTCAGGTAAGGCACCCCTTCGCGCTTCAGGATCTCGGCGATGACGTCCACCGTTCTCATGGTATCGACTGCTCCCTCCCAGCCCTTCCGGACAGGTTCATGCGTTCTCCGGCAGCGGCAGCGCGAAGTCCCGGCAGAGCGCGTCCCACGTGCCCAGCTCGGCCAGCGTTCGCAGCGTCGCGAGGGTCGGCGGGATGATCGCCATGCGCCCCCGCTCGGCCCGTTGCAGCCCCTCGGTCGGGGTGAGCCACAGGCTTTCCGTCACCTCTTCCGACACTTCCAGCGGCGTCTGCCCGTCCGGCAGGGCGGCCAGGAAAAAGCGGGTATCGAAGCGCATGGCATAACGCTCGGGCGTGGTGCGGTGGTAGAAATAGACCAGCTTGCCGACGTCACAGCAAAGCCCTTCGGACGCCAGCAGTTCCGGGAAGCTCACTTCACGGCCCAGCAGCGCCGTGCGCCTTGCCACCACGCGCTCCCAGGCTTCCGGGGCGACGGCAGCGCCGTTCTCCCGCGCCACGCACAGCAGCACCCCCACCTCCTCGTAGAGCTCGCGTATGGCGGCCACCCAGTGGCCCATGGCATCCTCGGCGCTCAACTCGTCCCCGAGCCGCATGCGGGCGTCCGCCGGCGTGAGCCCGTGACACATATCCAGCATCGCCGGCGAAGCATCCGCCCCCTTGACGGCGCCTCCCGGAAAGACGAAAAATCCCCCGAGGAAACGCATCTCCCGCGGGCGTCTCGTCATGAAAATCTCGAACGCGCCGGCCCGCGCCGGACGCACGAGCACAAGCGTGGAGGCTCTCCTGGGAACGGACGGGACCGACATTTCCTGCATTTGTCCTTCGGTGCCACCGGGGGCGGGCCGGCGACCGCGACGTTACCGCGCGCGAAGCTTTGCCACCAGGCTCTCGTAGGAACTCCGGTTGATCACGCGGTTGAACTGGGCGCGATAGTTGTTGACCAGGCTGATGCCCTGGACGATGACGTCATAGATGAGCCACTTGCCGGAGGCCTCCACGCGGTGCAGCCGGTAGTCGATGTCGAAGCGGCGTCCTTGCCGGTCCACGATCCGGGTATCCACCTGTGCGTAACGGCCGTCGACCTCCTCGGCGGTGAAATGCATCCGCTGGCTCCTGAAGCCGGCGATACGGCTCGTATAGCTTTTCTCCAACAGTGCGCCGAAGAGGCGGGTGAACTCCGTACGCTCCTCCGGCGTGCGCCGGCGCCAGTGCGAGCCCAGCGAACGCCGGGCCATCTCGGAGAAGTCGAAGAGCGGCAGAAAGACCGCCCTGACCCCTTCGATCTTGACGTCCTCCTGGAGGCTCGGGTCGTTGAGGATCGCGAGCCCGGCGCGCAACGCCTGCTCGACCCCGCTCCTGGGACCCTCCTCCGCCCACGCGGTCGGCACCAGGCAACAGGCCACCCACAGCAACACGCACAGCCACGAGCGTCCGGAGCTCACGCGTGCGCCTCGCATTTCCGCAAATGTCCGCTCCATGACACCCTGACTCACCCAATCTAAGCGATTCTCCCCGGGAAGCCAAACAAGACGCGCTCGGCACGGCCGCGCAAGGCCGAAGGGAACGAGGTATCGGAAGTCAGGCCAGCCGGACCATTTTCGAGAAGTCGTATGCGGCGGGGACGTCGCCCTCGAACTCCCATTCGACACGGGACGCGTCGGGCTCTTCCGCCATGTGCCTTTCGAGGAAGCGCAGCAGGAGCACCCAGGCGTCCTCGGCCGCTTCCGGCCGGTAGCGCCCCGGCATGGTGTCGTTGAGCCAGCCGTGGGGAGCGTCCCGGAAGATGCGGATGTTGTAGGTCTTCCAGGCGTCCTCCAGCGCGCGCCGGAAACGACGCACGTCATCCACCGAGATGATGTGGTCGTTGTCGCCGAACACCCCGAGCACCGGGCAGGACAGGCGCTGGATGAACTCTCCCACCGACGTCGGGCGCTCCTCGTGGGGCTCCCAGTCGCGTTGATAGATGCCGCCGTAGAACACCACGGCGCAGCGCAGGTCGTCCCGGTGGGCCGCCGCCAGCAGGGGCTGCCGTCCCGTCTGGCATACGCCCATCACCGCGAGACGCCCGCCGTCGACGTCGTCGAGGCCGCGCAGGTAGCGGACGCATTCGTCCAGGTCCGTCAGCGCTTCGTCGTCGCGGATGCCGACGCCGACATCGCCGCGGGCCAGCGCTTCCCGATCGCCCGTGAAGCGGGAGAACATGTCCGGGGCCAGGGTCACGTAGCCGTTCCGCGCCAGTCGCTCGGCAATGTCCGTGGTGTGCCGGACGACGCCGTAGCGCTCGTGGAGCTGGATCACTGCGGGGTGGCGGGCGCCTTCCGCCGGTCTCGCCAGGTAACCCCTCTTGCCCGGAGCGAACTCGACCTCGGATATCATGTGCGGTCCTCCTTCGTCGGCCGTGCAGTCCCGCGGCAAGGACGCCGTGGACGCACGTTTCCATGATGCACGGGAAACGTAACAGATCCGGGCTTGTGAAGCGATTGCCCTTCGACGCGAGCGCGTATCGCCCGCGCATGCCACGCCGGCGAGCACCACGGCCGATTGGACGAATACGAAGATTGTTGAACGAATTTGCGGGAAATGACGCGAAATTGTACGCTACCGGCCGGTCCCTTGCCTCGAATCGCCCATGCCACGCATTACTCGAATCGAAGCGCGTCCCCTGGACGTCGCGCTGAAGGCGCCTTTCACCATTGCCGGGGCGAGCCTCGACACGGTGTCCAACGTCGCCGTGCGACTGGACCTGGCGGGCGGCGCAAGCGGTTGGGGGGAGATACCGACCCTGCCCACTGTCACGCCGGAAGATCAAGCCACGGCACTGGCGGCGGCCGGCCGGGCGGCCGCGGAATGGACCGGCAAGGAGGCGCTGCGCTGGCGTCCGCTCCTGGAAGCGCTCTCCGCCACCCTGCCCCGCGCCCCCACGGTCCGGGCAGGCCTGGAGATGGCGCTCTTCGACGCCCTCGCACGGAGCCACGGCATTGCCCTCTCCGAGTACTTCGGCGGCGCCTCGACGTCCCTGGAGACCGACATCACCATTCCCATGTGCGGTCCGGCGGAGGCCGAGGCCCGCGCCACGGAATACCGCGCCCGCGGGTTCACCACGCTGAAGACCAAGGTCGGCGGCGACACCGACGAAGACATCGACCGCGTCCGCGCCATCCGCGCGGGTCATCCCGGATGCCGTCTCATCCTTGACGCCAACGAAGGCTACGATGCGGAACGCGCACTGGCCGTGCTGGGTACGTTGCGCCGCCTGGGGCTGGAGCCTGCCCTGCTGGAGCAGCCGGTCCCGCGAGAAGACTGGAACGGCCAGGCGCGGCTGGCGCGGGAGGCGGGAGTGCCGGTGGCGGCGGACGAGTCCTGCCGCTCCGCCGACGACGCCGCGCGCATCGCGCGCGACGGTCTCGCGCAGGTGATCAACATCAAGCTCGCCAAGTGCGGCGTCGCCCAGGCGCTGGAGATCATCGCCATCGCCCGTGCCGCCGGCCTCGGGCTCATGATCGGCGGCATGGTGGAGACCCGTCTGGCCATGGGCTTCAGCGTCCATCTGGCGGCCGGCACCGGCGCCTTCCAGTGGATCGACCTGGACACGCCCCTGCTGCTGGCCGAGGACCCGGTTCGCGGCGGGTACGGCGTGGACGGACCGCGCTACGAACTCGCGCATGTCAGCGCCGGCCACGGCGGAGAGCTGGCGGCATGGTGAAGTTCCAGCCGGCCATCATCGTGCACGGCGGCGCCGGGCGCGAATCGGGCACCGAGCGGCCCGACCGCCTTGCCGGTTGCCTGGCGGCGGCCCGAACCGGCTGGACGGCGGTACGACGCGGGCGCTCGGCGCTGGAGGCGGTGGAAGAGGCCGTGGCCGTGCTCGAGGACAACCCGCTGTTCAACGCCGGCACCGGTTCGTCGTTGAACGCGGCCGGGGAGGTGGAGATGGATGCGGCGCTCATGTACGACACCCTCGAGGCCGGCGCCGTGGCCGCGGTTTCCGGCATCCGCAACCCCATCCGGCTGGCGCGGAAAGTGCTCGACGACGGCCGTCACGTGATGCTGGCGGGTCAGGGCGCGCGTGACTTCGCGCGCCGGGCGGGCATCGACCCGGTGCGGGGGGATTACTTGATCACTCCGGCGCAACGCAAACGCTGGAACGCCGCCCACGGCACGGTGGGCTGCGTAGTCCTCGACGCCCGCGGCCGCCTCGCCGCCGGCACCTCCACCGGCGGCACCCTGGGAAAGCTCCCCGGCCGTATCGGGGACTCGCCGCTCATCGGTTGCGGCACCTACGCCGACGCCGTCGGCGCCGCCTCGTGCACCGGCGAGGGCGAGGCCATCATCAAGGTCCTGCTGGCCAAGACCGCGGTGGACCTCCTGGCCTCGGGGCTGATTCCCGCCACCGCGGCCCGGCGCGCCCTGGAGTTGCTGGAGCGGCAGACCGGCGCGCAAGCCGGCCTCATCCTGGTGGACCGCTACGGCGCCGTCGGCTTCGCCCACAACGCCGGGGAGATGCCGGTGTGCGTCCTCACTCCGGAGGGGCGGACCGCCACGGCGGGTTGAATGCCCAACTCACGTGGACGCCCCGTTTCGTCATTCCCGCGAAACAGACCGTGTCAAACGTCATCTGAGGGAGCCACCCCCCACCGAAACGTCATTCCCGCGGAAGCGGGAATCCAGGGGTGGGGGGGCCTCATTGCCCGGCCCCACCCCGCCTGGATTCCCGCTTCCGCGGGAATGACTCGCCGGGGTGTAGCGGGATTCCGTAACTACCAGAAATCACTGAACAACACTTTATTGTTCTATCGATGACGTTTCGAGGTGTTTCGCGTCATCGAACACGGGAACGCGTGAGGCCCAGCGTCGCCAGCCCGGTCTTGAGGTCCTCGGACGCCATCGGCGAGTGGAGGATCTCACGTACACGCCCACCTGCCGCACCGGATTCCCCCGCTCGCGCCAGCAACGCGTCCACGGCCACCTCCGCCTCCGCCCATTCACGCACCGGATAGAGGGTGTCGAGGGCCGCCACACGCAGCGCGTAGGGCTCCCTGTACGCGCCCGTGGCTTCGATGAACTCCCGCACCCGCGGCGGGATGACATCGGCCGCCGGCTCCCCACCCTCGATTCCGTGCCGCACGGCGCTGGAAGACTGGTGCCGGAGGTGCGGCGGCAACGCCAGCGGTTCCACCCGGTCCTTGTAAGGAGCGTTCTCGGGCCGGTCCAGCAGTGCGCGGAGCGCCTCGCCGCCCCAGGTTTCGCGGTTGGCGGCGATCAACCGCGCGTGCGCAAACAGCGTGTCCAGGGCGGCGTCGCGGTCTTCGTAGTACTTGCGGTCGAAGATCTGCAGCACCTTGTCCATGCCCACGATGAACCACAAGTCCGCGTCTCCGCCGAAGCACGCGCGGAACGCCGGCGCCTGTTCGGAGTAGAGGCCGCGGTTGACCACGACGGCCGCGGCCCCGGCGTCGTCCGCGCTCAACAGGCTGAGCAGCAGGAGCCGGTCCTCGCGGCACAGCCCTTCCACGCGTTCCTTGTCGACGATGACGCTGCTGAGGGAGAAGGCGACGGTGTCGAGTTCAAACCGGCGCCGGGCCGCCCGGGCCAGCTCCAGGTGGGCGACGGTAGGCGGGTTGAAGGAACCCGGCAAGACGCCCACACGGCCGCCGCGGACGGGCTCCCGGCCGTCCACCAGGACGGCCTCGGGCACATCCGCGGCCTCGATCCGTTCCAGCGCCTCCCGGAAAGCGAAGAGGCGCCTCAAATCGAAGAAGTCGTGGGACGACGAACTCTCCTATTTCCAGATGTGGGGACTCTCTTCCTCGGGGAAGTAGACGCCGCAGAAGGGGCAGTGAAACTCCATGCCGGAGCCCAGCATGTGCGGGTTCACCACGAACTTCTCACTGCATTTCGGACAAGTGATTTCAACAGCCTGACCCATGAGGGTTCCTTTCGTCCTGAATGATACCGCGGGGTGCGCTACGCAGCCGCCGGATGGATCCGTCTCCCTACGACCAGTACGTGGTCCGGTCGATGGGGATGTGCGACAGGATCTCGCCCGGGATGAAGTCCTCGACCTTGACGCGCTCCATGGCCTCGTCCGGCACCTTGGACACCGGCGAGAAGGGCCGGTCCAGCGGCCGCGTGGCGTCGACGATCATGCCGGAGGTCTTGATCTCGTCCACCAGCGACGGATCCAGGAAGTTGCCGCGGAACAGCGGCTGCAGGATCGAGATCTGCCGGTGCGGCTGCACGCGCGTGGCCAGCGCCCACAGGATGTCCGTGGGGTTGTACACGTTGATGTCCTCGTCGAACACGAAGACGTTCTTGGTGTGGTCGAAGGTCAGGGCCGCGGCCGCCGCGCGCCCGGGGTCGCCCTCGGACATCTTCTTCATGGCGATGAAGACGTTGTAGTGGGCGTGGCGCCCCATCTTGCACACCGCGGTCACGCCGGGGACCGCCTCGCGGCAACGGCGCAGGTAGGCGCCCTCGCGCGGCAGGTCCATCCACGGCTTGTCCCCTTCCGGAGTGATGATGGACTGGAACATGGCGCCCTTGCGCCAGTTCATGGCCGTGACCTTGTACTCCACGCAGGTGGTGTAGCGCTGCGGCCCGAGGTAGCCCGGCGCCTCGCCGAAGGGGCCTTCCACCACGCGCTTGTTGGGCTGGAGCAACCCCTCGATCACCACCTCGGCATCGGCCGGGATGAGGAAGTTGTCGCCCCAGGTGGAGGACGGCGTCAGCCGCAGCGGCTCCTGCATGTAGCCGCCGATGATGTCGAACTCGCTCACCTCGAACGGGCCGCTGTAGCACGCGCCCATGTGGTACGCCGGGTGATGTCCCAGCACGGTGGCCACGGGGCACTCCATGTTGTTGTCTTCATAGTCCTTGAAGATCTTCCACAGGTGGCGCGGCGAGGCGTACAGCGCCGTGCTCTGGGGCGATTTCACCTCCATGCGGTGGTACGAGCAGTTGTAGATGCCGGATTGCCGCTCCTTGGTGATGGTGGACATGACAATGTAGGGACCGCCGTCCATGTAATGGTGCCGCATCACCGGGATCTGGTAGATGTCCACGTCCTTGCCGGTCTGGACGTTCTGCATGACCGGCGCCTGGTCCCGTTCGATGACCACCGGCTCGACCCGGTGCTCTTCCCGTTCCAGGCAGATGTCGGTCATGACCTCGCGGCTCGTGTCCTTGTCCAGGCCGAGAGCCACCTGCGTCTTGCCCTGGGAAATCTCGCAGTTCATGGTCAGCTTGATGTCGGACGGTTGTCCGTGGAGGTTGAGCGGGTTGTCGAACACCAGGATGGGGAACTTGCGCATCTCGTCCAGGTGCTTGATGAGCGCGCTCACGTCGTAGTGGGCCGGGTCCACCTGCTTGGTCACGTGGACCACCTCGTTGGGAATCTCCCGACGGCAGTCCTCCAGAAACGATCCCAGGCTCTTGGGCATGTGTCACCTCTCTCGCACTTGTTGAGTGGAAGTTGGTTTCTCCGAAGATTTCGCGTTCTTAGCCGAAGGGCGGGAGGTTGTCAAACCGCACCCGGAGGCGTTTGCCGGGTTGACATCCAGCCCCGGCCCGCAATACAAGGACCTTGGATCAACCAAGGAAGGAGCAATCCATGAAACGACTTTCCGCAGCCCTTGCAACCGTCATCGCCGTCCTGTGCCTCGTCTTCGGAAGCGCCGCCCGCACGGCCGCCGAGGTTTCCTTCGAAGGCAAGACCGTCGCCATCCTGATCCCCTACACCGTGGGCGGGGCCGCCGACATCATGGCGCGCCAGATGCTGCCGTTCATCGGCAGGCAGGTCCCCGGCAACCCCACGATGATCATCCGCAACATGCCCGGCGGGGGCGGAATCGTGGGCGAGAACTGGGTCTACAACTCGGCGCCGGCAGACGGCACCATCATCGGCCAGTTTTCCACCTCGGTCACGGACAGCATCTTCAAGCCCGACAAGGTCAAGTTCGAGCTCGCCAAGCTGCGCTGGATCGGCGGCGTGCGTGAAACCACCATCGCCTTCGCCAGCAAGGACCTGGGAGTGAGCAAGGGCACGGATCTGGCGGGGCTGAAGAAGAAAGTTTTCTTCGGCACCACGTCGATCCAGAGCCCGCGGGCCATGCTGCCGCGCCTGCTCATGAAGATCCTGGACCTCGACCACAAAGTGGTCACCGGCTACGGCGGCAGCGGCGACATGCGCGCGGCGATCCGTCGAGGCGAATTGAACATGACCAACGACAGCCAGGCCTCGTACTTCACGGCGGTGGAGCCCATGATCAAGGAAGGCATCGCGGTCCCCCTGGCCCAGGAAGGCACGGTTCAGGACGGCAAGATCATCCGGGATCCGCGTCTGCCGGACATCCCCACCTACTTCGAGATCGTCCTGGAGCTCAAGGGCGAGTCCATCCGCAAGGACGTGCGCTTCCGCGCCATGGAATTGCTGGCGTACCTGGCCGGCGTCCGCCGGGGCTGGGTCTACGCGCCGCGCGTGCCCGACGAGACCTTCAACACCATGGCGGCGGCCTTTGATCGCTTCCTGAAGGACCCCGACATGCGGGCGCACTTCAAGAAGGCCATCGGCTATGAAGTGATCTCCCTGAACGCGCCCGAGGCCCAGGCCATCATCGACCGGGTAGTGGATATCCAGAAGAGCGACCCCGAGGCCCTCGAGTTGATGAAGTCGCTGGCGCAGAAGCCGTGAACGAGCCCTTGGGCTGACACGGGGCACTCACGCTCGTGACCGGCAAACGACGCCTGACCTGGCTCGTCATCCTGGTCGTTCTGGCGCTGTGGATCTACCTGGCCGAGGGAATGGCCGCGGAGATCGGGACGGCGTCCATGAACGGACTCGTGCGGGTCTTCGCCTGGCCCGCCTTCGGGTACCTGTTGCTGGGCAACCTCATCGGCTTCGCCGTGGGCATGCTGCCCGGCCTCGGCGGCCCGGTGACCATGGCGCTCATGCTCGGGTTCGCGTTCCAGCTCGAGATGGACGCGGTGGAAGCCTTCTCCTTCCTGCTCGGCATGATGGCGGTCACCGCCACCACGGGCGACATCACCTCGGTCCTCTTCGGCATCCCGGGCGAGGGGTCCACGGCCTCCACCATCGTCGAAGGTCACCCCATGGCCAAGAAGGGCGAGGCCGGGCGCGCCCTCGGCGCCTCGCTCATGAGCTCGCTCATGGGCGCCCTCGTCGGTGCCGGTGCCATCGCCGTGGCGATCCCGGTGGTCACGCCCCTGGTGCTGTCCCTGGGCACGCCGGAGTTCTTCATGCTCACCGTGGCGGGGGTCACGTTCGTCGGCGCGCTGAGCGGCGGCAGCGTGGTCAAGGGGCTGGCCGCGGGCGGACTGGGCTTCATCTTCTCGCTGGTGGGGCTGGACCTCCAGACCGCCACCGAGCGCTACACCTTCGGCTTCATCTATCTCTGGGGCGGGGGCGAGACCGGCGGCGCGGGCATCGGGCTGGTGCCCGCCACGGTGGGGCTCTTCGCCATTCCTGAGATCATCGACCTGGCCACCAAGGGGGGCAGCATCGCCCAGGCCCACGTGGGGCGCCTCGGCGGCGTTCTCCAGGGAGTGAAGGACGCCCTGCGCCACTGGTGGCTGGTGATCCGGTGCAGCGCCATGGGCACCTACATCGGCATCATCCCGGGCATGGGCGGACCCGTTTCCCAATGGGTGGCGTACGCCCACGCCATGCAGTCCTCGGGCAAGCAGGACCAGGTGGGCACCGGGGTCATCGAGGGCGTCGTCGGCCCCGGCGCGGCCAACAACTCCACCCTGGGCGGCGCGCTCATCCCCACCATCGCCTTCGGCATCCCGGGCAACGTCACCACCGCCATCCTGCTGGGCGCGTTTCTGGTCCTCGGGCTGCGCCCCGGCACCTCCATGCTCACCAAGGACCTGGACGTCACCTTCTCGCTGGTATGGGTGCTGGTGGTGTCCAACGTCATCACCGTGTCGGTGTGTTTCCTGTTCCTGAACCAGTTGGCGCGGCTCACGCGGATCAAGGGGACGCTGCTGATCCCGCCGCTGTTGCTGTTCATCTACCTGGGCTCCTACACCCACAGCAACAGCATCGGCGACATCGTCATCACGCTGATCTTCGGCGGCCTGGGCTGGCTGATGGTGATGTTCGACTGGTCCCGCCCGGCGCTCCTGCTGGGGCTGGTGCTGGGACGGCTGGCCGACAACTACCTGTGGATCACCTACTCGCGCTACGAGTTCGGCTTCCTCGCGCGGCCGGGGGTGCTCATCATCCTCGGCATCATCATCGTGAGCATCGCCTACCCGCTTGTCGGCAACCGCTGGCGCCGCCGGGCGGCGGAGCCGTCTTCATGAGCTTCCGCGGATACTCCACCGCCTTCACCGGCGCGTTGTTCCTGATGATCGCCTGGGGGCTGTGGGAAGCCTCGAAGTGGGAGTTGCAGGCAAGCCTCATGGCGTGGATGATCGGTCTCCCCACGGTGGCCTTGCTGGGGCTCCAGCTCGGGCGACAGCTCATGGGGACCGACGAGAAACCCGCGCAGGCGGACGGCGAGGAACCGACCGCTTTCAACGCGGCGCTCTTGGAGCAGGAAAGCGAGGACATCGACCCGGCGGAGGAACGGCGCCGCACCGCGGGGATCATCGGCTGGATCCTCGGTTTCGCCGCGGCCATCTGGCTCCTCGGCTTCCAGTTCGGCGTAGGGCTGATGACCTTCCTCTACCTCAAGAGCGCCGGCGAGAACTGGTTCGCGGTCATCTCCATTACCGCGGCGGTGCTCGGCGCCGTGGTGCTGGCGTTCGACTGCGGCATGCACATCTTCTTCGCCGAGGGCAAGCTCTTCGTCTGGACCGGGCTGAGCACGAGCCCGCTGTTCACCAGCGTCTGCTACAACGTGTCGGTGCTGGTCGGAGCCAAGTGAACCCCAAGGTTGCGGAAGCTGGAAGCATGGAGCCGGAACAGCCCATCGAATCCGAATCCTGCACCACCTACAGTCCGTACAGCGCCCGTCCGTTGTCGCTCAGGATCTTCCGCTTCTGTTCCGCCGAAATGGTGTCGTTGCCGTTGAAGATGGTGAAGGCGTCCACCTCGCTGGAGGCGTCGGTGTGGCCGTAGTCCGTGCCGATGACGATATTGTCGTCGCCCGCGTACTTGAGGACGTAAGGGAAGTCGTCGTCGGTCTGGGCCGACACGTAGATGTTGAACGCTTTCATGGGATCCCTGGGGTATTCCGCGGTCCCGGACCTCCGGATGGTCTCGTTCACCACCCACGGCACCCACTGGGCCGATGACTCGATGAAGCCCCAGCGCAGGTCCGGAAAGACCTTGGGCACCTCGCTCATCATCAGCGTGAAGCACTGGGAGACCGTGGGGATGCGGAACACCGGCAGTCCGCCGCCGCTGTCGTAGCGCGGCCGGAACTGCGAGGCCATCCTGGGGCTGCCGATGGCGATGTGGATGCCCATCATCATGTCGAGGCGCATGGCCTCGTCGAAGATCGGGTAGAAGTAGGGGTCCACCAGGTGCCGGTCGTCCTCGAAGGGGCGCAGGCACACGCCCACCGCGCCGTTCTCCTTGCTGAAGCGGATCTGCTCCAGCGCTTCGGAGATGGTCATGGCCGGCACCACGCACACCCAGCGGAGCCGGTTGCCCCCCTGTTTCCACACGTCCGCCATCCAGCGGTTCCAGCTCGCGCACAGGGCGATCTCGACGTCGACGCGGTCGGTCACCTGCTCTATCCAGAGCGTGTTGTAGAGGACCTGGACATCGATGCCGAGCTTGTCCAGGTGGTCGACGCGGAGCTGCACGTCGCGCAGTTCCCGCGCCTCCTTGGGCGTCTGCATCTGCCGCCCGGCCTGGGCCGAGACCTCGTCGAGCTGCTGCTCGCTCAGGGTGCGGAAACGGAACCCCAGCACCTTCCCGTCCAGCACCCAGTACTGTGTCGTGGAGTCCTCGGGGGCGAAGAGCTGCGGGCGGAACTTCTTCTCGGACGCTTCCAGGTAGTCCCACGTGTGCTCGGTCTCCACCACGTGGGCGTCCGAGTCCACCACCAAGGTCTTGCCGTTGCCGGACATGTTCCTTCTCCTTTCGTGCGCGACCCGCGGGCCGGCCCCTATTCGATGCCGTAGAGTTCCTTCGGGTTGTCGCTCAGGATCTTCCAGCGCGCCGCGTCGTCCACCGTCGGCTCGGCCTTGAATCGCGTGATGGCGTCCACCTCGCTGGACGTGTCGGTGTGGCCGTAGTCGGTGCCGATGACGATGTTGTCCTCGCCCGCGTACTTCAGCACGTAGGGGAAATCGTCGTCGCACTGGGCGGTGACGTAGACGTTGTACTCCTTGAGCGGATTGTCGGGATAGTCGGCCGTGCCGGAGCGCCGCCGGGCCTCGTTGACGATCCAGGGGATCCACTGGGCCGAAGTCTCGATGAACCCCCAGCGAAGCTTGGGGAAAACGTGTGGCACCTCGCTCATGATGAGCGAGAGGCAGGCAATCACCGTGGGGATGCGGAACGGCGCGAAGCCGCCGGTCTTGTCGTAGCGCGGGCGGAAGTGCGCCATGAGTCCCGTGCTCGCGTTGGCGATGTGCACGCCCATGGCCAGGTCCAGCGCCGAGGCCTCCTCGAACACGGGATAGAAGTAAGGGTCCACCATGTGCCGGTCGCCCTCGAAGGGGCGCATGCACACCGCCACCGCGCCGTGCTCGCGCGCGAAGCGCATCTGCTGCACCGCCTCGTCCAGGGCCATGGCCGGGATCACGCAGGACCACCGGAGCCGCCCCTCCCCCGCCTTCCACACGTCCGCCATCCAGCGGTTCCACGCGAGGCACAGCGCGACTTCGGCGTCCGCCCGGTCGGTCACCCGCTCGATCCACATGGTGTTGTGCATCACCTGCACGTCCACGCCCAGCTCGTCGAGGTGCGCCAGGCGCAGGTCCACGTCATCCATCTCGCGGGAGGCCTGCGGCGTGGTGAGCCGCCGCCCCGCCTTCTCGGACAGCGCGTCGAGCTGCTGCTCGCTCAGGGTGGCGAAACGCGCGCCGCGGATCTTGCCGTCCATGACCCAGTACTGCATGTCCATGTCCGGCGAGCCGAACAGCGCGGGCCTGAACTTCCTGTCGGACCCTTCGAGGTAGTCCCAGGTGCGCTCGGTCTCGAGGACGTGGGCGTCCGCGTCCACCACCATGCGATGTCCGTTCCGTGTCATGATTTGTCTCCTCGGCGGAATTCACCTAGACTCGCACCAGGAATCTCTCTCTACCCCGCACACCAGCACTAGTTAACGAACCCTTGGATTGGGTGTCAAGAAGTTTGCGGGGCGCGTCCCACGTGTAGGGGACGCCCATACGGCAGCCCCGTGCGGAACATTCTGACCACCTTGCTGATTCTTCTGTCCCTGGCGCTCGTCTCTGTGTTCGCGGTCGGCGCGTCCGGGGCGTGGAACCGGGACTGGCGCACAGCCAGCCGCGAAAGCTCCGGCATCGCGCCGGAGCCCGCGGTGACGCCGGAGGCGGTCGTGCAGATGTACGCCGCCCGCGCCTTCAACTGGCGCGGCATATTCGGCGTCCACACCTGGATCGCCTCGAAGGAGGCCGGGGCCTCTTCGTACGTCGTGTACCAGGTGGTCGGTTGGCGCTTGTACCGCGGTCTGCCGGTAGTGGCGGTGCACGAGGACATCCCCGATCGGCTGTGGTTCGACAGCCGTCCCCGGGTGCTGGCGGACCTGCGCGGAGCCGTCGCCGAACGCGCCATCGAGGGCATCCGGAAAGCCGCCCGGAGCTATCCCTATCCGGAAGAGTACCGCCTGTGGCCCGGACCCAACAGCAACACGTTCACGGCCTACGTCGCCCGCAACGTCCCGGAGCTGGGCGCCGCGTTGCCCTCCAACGCCCTCGGCAAGGACTACCTGGACGGGGGCCGCATTCTCGCGCCCGCGCCGAGCCGCAGCGGATGGCAAGTCTCGCTCTACGGCGTCCTGGGCGTCACACTGGCGTTGCAGGAAGGGCTGGAGATAAACCTCCTCGGGCTGGTGTTCGGCGTCGACGTGGCGCGGCCCGCTCTCAAGCTTCCGTTCGCCGCGCGCATCGGACTGAGCAGGGACTTGACCCGGGGATGACACCTCAGTTCCTCGCCCTGGTGACTTCGTTCTTCTACGCCGGCTGCTTCCTGGCCACCCGGCGCGGACTGGTGTACTCCACCCCGGCCACCGCTGCCTATGTCGCGCTGACCGTCAACAGCACCATCCTCTGGACCATCGTCTTCGCCACCGGCGGCGCCCCCGCCGTCCCCCTGCTGGCCATCCTCTGCTTCATCGTCGGCGGCTGGCTCCAGCTCGGCACGCGCATGTTCGCCTACCACGGGGTCGCCCGCCTGGGCGCCAGCGTCACCAGCACCGTCCAGGCCACCAACCCGATCTTCGGCACCGCCCTGGCGGTCATGTTCCTGCACGAAACCCTGACGCCGTTCATCGTCTTCGGCACCGGATCGGTGGTGTTCGGCATCACCCTGCTCTCGTGGAACCCGGGGCAGCAGGCGACCTACAAGACATGGGAGCTCATCTTCCCGGTGATCGCCGCCCTCACCGCCGGCGTCAACCACCCGATCCGGCGCTACGGCCTCACCCTCGCCAACGAGCCGCTGTTCCTGAGCGCGGTCATGGGCATATCCGCCCTGGCCCCCATGCTGCTCAATCTCCTCAACCCCAAGGCGCGCGCGAACATCGTGCTCGACCGCCGCGCCATGCCCTATTTCCTGGCCACGGGCGTCTTCGAGGCCATCGGGATCTGGGCGCTGGTCAAGGCCCTGGGTGTGGGCAACGTCGTGGTGGTCGGCCCCATCGTCTGTGTCGCCCCGCTGTGGGTGCTGCTGGGCACGCTCCTCTTCTCCCGCGACATCGAGCAGGTCTCTCTCCGCACCGGTGTCGCCACCATCTTCGTCATCGCGGGAATCATCGCCATCTACCTGGCGTAGTCAAACCCCGATGTTGCAAGAAAGTCCGTGATGCGCGGCAAGCCCTACCCAATGGGGGCAATGAAAAGGAGACTTACGCCCCCCAATGTATTGGAGGGCCGGGAATGACGTATTGGAGGGCCGGGAATACAAACTGGAGGGCCGGGAATACGAACGCTGGTGTGGTGTCCGGTCAATTGGGCGGCAGGATGTGCGGAGAGGCTGGAGCTACGCCAGCACCTTCTCACTGAGCCACGCCGACAGATCGCCCAGGCTCCGCGAGTTGATCTCGTGCCCCATGTCGTACTCGCGGTACTCCACCGGCACCTGAAGTCTCTCCAGCAACTCGATCGAGTGTTTGGCCCGCGCCAGCTCGATCAGCTCGTCGCGCCTGCCGTGCTGCACGAGGGTCGGCAGGGAGTCGACCCGGTCGGCCACGCCCAGCGCCGACAGGGTCCCCTCCCGGAGCCACGAACTCAGAATGCACATGCCCGCGAAGCGGTCCGGCTCGGACAGGCCCAGGCTGTATGCCATGCCTCCGCCCTGACTGAAGCCCAGCAGAGTGAGCTTGCGGCCGCCCAAAGGGTACTGCCCGGCGCACTGGTCCACGAAAGAGCGGAGCCGGTCGCGGGCGGACAGGAACGCGCCGGTGTCGATCTCGCCGCCCAGGGACATGGGGAACCAGGCGTAGCCGGTCACGCCCGGGCCCAACTGCACCTCCAGCGGCGCCTGCGGACAGATGACCCGGAACGCGCCGCCGCCCAGGTGCGGCGCCAGGCCCAGCAGGTCCATGGCATTGGCGCCACGGCCGTGCAGCGCCAGAATCGTCGGGTGGGGGCCATCCCCCTCGGGCTCGTAAACGCAGTGGAGCAGTTCCATGCCTACTCCATCACCGCCCGGAGGTCCTTGACGTAGTCCTCGAACGCCGTATCCATGGTGTACCGCGGCTCCCAGCCCAGGTATTGTTTCGCCCGGGAGATGTCCAGCGGCACGCTGGCCGACACGTCCGGCGGCCTTCCGGGAATCACCTCCACCTCCAGCTTGGGAAACTGCCGCTCCACCGCCGCCACCAGTTCGTCGAAGGTCGTCACCTGGCCGGAGCCGATGTTGAAGGTGGTCTTCTCGGGCATCGGCGCCGTCGTCGCCAGGTCCACGGCGCGCCCCATGTCCTTGGCGTAGACGTACTCGAAGGTCATGGTCTGGGCCTGGGGAATCCGCGCCACCTCGCCGCGGATGCCCGCCTCCAGGAGCATCTGCACCTTCTCGCCGCCGCCGGAGCCGCCCCAGAAGTGCCCGAGCCCGTAGGCGTTGGCCAGCCGCAGCGTCAGCAGCTCGAACCCGTACAGGCGCTGGTATGCCTCCGCCATCAGCTCCTTGGTGGCCTTGGAGTTGCCGTAGCCGGCGCCCGGCCCCCGCGGCATGTCCTCGTGGGTGGGTTGATCCCCGGCACGCCGCCGGTCATAGGCACCGAAGGTGCTGATCAGGACGAACCGCTTCACCCCGGTGAGCCGCGCGGCTTCGAGCACGTTGATGGTGCCCATCACGTTGATCTGCATGCCGTTGTAGAGCGATTCCACCACCCGGCCGCCGATCAGTCCGGCGGTATGCACCACGGTCTCCGGCCGGAAGCGCAGCATCGCCTCCGTGAGCGCCGGCAGGTCCCGGACGTCCTTCTGAACCACCTCCACGTCCGCCGTTCCGAGCTTGCGGTGCAAGTACTCCGTGCGCGGCATGAAGTCATAGAAGACCAGCTTCTCCTTGCGCTTCAGCGCCCATTGCGCGAACGAGGTGCCGACGAGGCCCACTCCGGTGACAAGTGTCGTTCCCATGATTGCCTGACTCCTTGGTTGGAACTGTGTTGGAATCCAGGACGCGCACGGCCGGCGTCCGGCGCGGCGTCCTCCGGCTTGGCACAGCCCCATCCATAACCGACTTGGCCGCCGCCGGCAAACACGCCCGGCACGGTCCGCCGCGTGTTGACGCGCGGAAACCCGAGCCTGTATGGTGGCGCCGTGATCATGGTTGGAGCGGTACTGATTGCTTTATTCCTGACGTCGTCCCCAATCCTCATGGCCGATCAGACAGACCCGCGGCTCGACGCCCTGTTCGCCCGCCTCCACACCACGGACGACGCACACCACGCCGCGGCGGTCACCAACCTGATCTGGGCCATCTGGCATCAGTCGGACGATGACGACGTCAACGAGCTCATGCGCCGGGGGCTTGCGGAGATGTCCGCGCAGAACTACGCGGCGGCGGTGAAGACCTTCAGCGAGATGACCGAGCTCGACGCGGGCTTCGCCGAGGCCTGGAACAAGCGTGCCACCGTCTACTACCTCATGGGCGAGTACGGCGCGTCGGTGAAGGACATCGACCGCACCCTGGAGCTCGAGCCGCGCCACTTCGGCGCCCTCTCCGGGCTCGGCCTCATCATGACCGCCATGGGCAACGACGAGGCCGCCATCGCCGCGTTCGAGGCCACCCTCGCCGTCCATCCCTTCGCCGGAGGCGCGCGCCAGAACCTGGAGGCGCTGCGCGCGCGGCAGAAGAAGCGCAGCCTGTAGACGGTGTCCTCTCCCGAACCGGTTGGAAGTGACTCTGCCGGAGGGTGAACGCTATCCCCGCAGGCGCGGCATCACACTCTCCGCCAGCATTTCGATGGCTTCCCCGTAGTCGGGGCCGAGCTTGGCGAAGGCGATCTCATCGTATCCCAGTTCCCCGGCCTCTCCCGCCAACTCCACGATCTGATCGGCCACTTCCTCGGGACGCCCGGCGACGTAGTAGTTGAGGACCATCTCCTCGGTCACCATCTCCGCGGCTTCCTCGACGGTGGCGCCGCGGGCGAAGGCCTCCTTCAGGTCGAACACCTTCTGCCGCTCCACGCCCAGCCGGTCGTACTCTTCGGCGGTGAACCCGAGCGCCTCCCACTGGAGGATGGAGTGGGACACCTGGCGCTTGGGAAACTCGATGGCGGCGTCCCGGTCGCGCGCTATCGACACGTTGAGTTCCACCATCTTGCGCAGCTTCTTGTCGGGGTCGACGCTGCGGGCGCCGGCCTCGATCATCTCGTGCATCTCCTTCAAACGGCCCGCCCGGAGCATGGGGATGAAAGTGCCGGAGCTGATGAGCCCGTCCATCGCCTGTCCGCCCATGCGCAGCGATTGGGGTCCGTTGCCGCCGGAATAGATCACCACCGGAGACTTGGGCGTGAACGCCAACTCGAACCTGCCCCGGGGATTCAGGTGGTAGTATTCGCACAGCACCGGGAATTCGCCGTAGGGAACCCGCTCGCCGGCGAGCGCGCGCCGCGCGAACACGGCCAGTTCCCGCACCAGCGAGATGGGCCGGTCCACGGCCACGTGCTGCGGGGTCTGCGCCAGATCGCCGCGCGCGAGCCCGAACCCTATCTCGCGCCCCTCGCTCAGTTCGGACAGCGCCGCGAGCGAGTCCACGACTTCGATGGGATGATGCAGATAAGGCACCAGGATGGCGGTGCCGATGCCGATGGGGACGCGCGCCGCGATGGCCGAGAGCACGACCACCTGACTCCGGTAACGCGCGTTGTCGTTGACCCAGATGCGCTCGAAGCCGCGCCTGTGCGCCAGTTCGGCCAGCTCCACCAGTTGGTTCACCGTGTACTGGTTCGCCAAGTGGATGACGAACTGGAGACCGAGCTTTCCCTCGAATGCCGCCATGGAATCCCTTTCCTCCGAACGACCGGAACCGGGTGTCGAGCCTACCCGTTCAGCCGTGGCATGACACTTTCCGCCAGCATCTCGATGGCCTCCTCGTAGTCGGGGCCGAGCTTGGCGAAGGCGATCTCGTGGTAGCCCATCTCCCGGGCCTGGACGGCCAGCTCCACGACCTGGTCGGCGACCTCGGTGGGGGTGCCGGCGACGTAATACGACAGGACCATCTGCTCGGTAACGAGGGCCGCGGCCTCCTCGATGGTGGCGCCATGGGCGAAGGCGTCCTTGAGATCGAGCACGCGCCCCCGCTCCACGCCGAGCCGGGCGTACTCGTCGGGTGTGAACCCGAGCGACTCCCACTGGGGGATCGAGTGGGCCACCTGGCGCTTGGGGAACTCCATGGCCGCGTCCCGGTCGCGCGATACCGACACGTTGAGCTCCACCATCTTGCGCAGGGTCTTGCCGGGATCGGCGCTGCGCGCCCCGGCCTCGGCCCTCTCGATCATCCCCTTGAGCCGGCCCGCCCGAAGCATGGGAATGAAGGTCCCCGAGCTGATGAGGCCGTCCATGACCCGGCCGCCCATGCGCAGCGACCGGGGGCCGTTGCCGCCCGAATAGATGACCACGGGGGACTTGGGCGTGAACGCGAGCTTGAACCTGCCCGCGGGATTGAAGTGGTAGTGCTCGCACAGCACGGGGAAGTCCGCGTAGTTCACGCTCTCCCCGGCCAGCGCCCGCGACACGAACACGGCCAACTCCCGCACCAGCGCCAGGGGCCGGTGCATGGTCACGTGCTGCGGCGTCTGGGTGGTGGAACCTCGCGCCAGCCCGAACCCCACTTCGCGCCCGTCGCTCAGCTCCGAAAGAGCCGCCAGCGAGTCCACCACCTCGATGGGATGATGGAAGTAGGGCACCAGCACGGCCGTACCCACGCCGATGGGCACGCGCGCGGCGATGGCGGAAAGGACCACCACCTGGCTCCGGTAGCGTGCGTTGTCATTGAGCCAGATACGTTCGAAGCCGCGTTCGCGGGCCAGGGCGGCCAGTTCCACAAAACGGTTGACCGTGTAGTGGTTCGCCAGGTGGGTGACGAACTGAAGGCTGAGCCTGCCGTCAAAAACCGTCATGAGGTCTCGATTGGAAGAGGAAGGCGGCCGGGGACGCGGGAGGAGGGGTCCGTCCCCGACCGTTTTGGTTGGACACGCTGTCTTCCTGTCTCTGATACGGGTTCGCGGTCGCGTTTGCAGCACCCGAGCCCATGTCAGAGACAGGCAGAACAACGTGAGTCAAGGCAGCAGTTACCGCAGCTAACATTAGATTATTACAATTTGGTTACAATTTGTCGAAAGAGAAATTAAATGATGATCGTTGCGACTCAATAGCTTCCATACCGAACGATGCTTGCCCCGTTCTTCGCCACTGTCATGAGCGGGACCTCGGCAACGAGTCGCACGGGCCGCTGTCATGGCCTCGCGGCCCGTTTCGTAGTAGACTCCGCAACGATCCCCGACCGAACGCCGCGCGAGCCCGGCGCGGGGCAACGCCCTTTCGGCGGACGATGAGTCGCGAGCCCGAATCGTGAGCCCTACCCTGACTCTTGCAACCCTGGGAATCCTTCAAGGGCTCACCGAGTTCCTTCCGGTCAGCAGTTCGGGCCATCTGGTCCTGGTTCAGTCGTGGCTGCCCGGCTTCCGGGAAACCGGCGTATTGTTCCATGCCACCGTACACTTGGCAACGCTCGGCGCGGTGTTGCTGTACTTTCGCAACGATGTCGCGGTGTTGGCACATGCCGGGCTGAGGCCCCGGAGTTCCGACCCGGCCGCCGTCCGCCTTCTCGGGCTGGTCTTGGCCGGCACCCTGCCCACGGCCCTGATCGGCCTGCTGTTCAAGGACGGACTGGAGCACCTTTTCAGCAGCGTCCCCACCGCGGCGAGCATGCTGCTGGTGACCGGCACCCTGCTTGCAGCCACGGATCGTGCGCGCGGCAAGGGCGCGGACATCGAGAAAATGCGCGTTTGGCACGCCCTCCTCATCGGCCTCGTCCAGGGCATGGCCATCATCCCGGGGGTGTCGCGCTCCGGGGCGACCGTTGCCGCGGGCGTCTTGAGCGGTCTCGGACGCAACCTCGCCCTGCGTTACTCGTTCCTGCTTTCCATACCCGCGATCCTGGGAGCATTCACGCTCCAGCTCCTTTCCCACGGTTTGGACGGAACTCTCGAGATCAACGCGCCCGGCTACGCTGTGGCCTTCGTCGCCGCGTTCGTGACCGGCTATCTCGGCATCGAGGTGCTGCTGAGGGTCCTGCTGTCACGCCGCCTCACCTGGTTCGCTCTCTACTGCTGGGGCCTGGGTCTGACGGTGCTCATCACCAGGGGCCTGCCGGCATAGACCGGCGTGCCGCCCGGCCCGGAAACCGATCAGCACGGTTCGACGCGTTGCGCCTGTTCGATGAAGCGATGCAGCCGGCGCACCGCTTCGACCCCGCTCCCCGTGGCGGCCTCCATCACCCGCAGGATGATGCGCCGCATGCCCGCCGCGCGGTAACGGGCCATGTCTTCCACGGTGGGGAAGCCTTCGGCGGGCGTCAGCACCACCGAGAACTCGATCCCCGCGGGATCGCGTCCGCTCTCCACGGCCGCGCGCCGCACACTCGCCACCGCGTCCGCAGCCTCGTCCACGGGCAGGTCCCCCGGACACCAGCCGTCGGCGTACCGGGCTACCCGCCGGGGCGCGTGCCGGGGGTCGTGCACCCCCAGGTGGACCGGAGGATGCGGCTTCTGGAGCGGCTTGGGGAAGACCCGCACCGGCGGGAAGCGAACGAACTCGCCACCGTACTCGGCGTCTTCCCGGGTCCACAACAGGCGCAGCGCCTCGACCCCCTCGCGCAACGCCTGCCACCGGCGCTTGAACTCGGTGACCCCGAGGATCGCCGCTTCTTCGGGAAACCAGCCGGCGCCCACCCCCATGATCAGGCGTCCGCCGCTGTGTCGGTCCAGCGTGGCGGCTGCCTTGGCGGTGGCGATGACTTCGCGTTGCGGCAGTATGCAGATGCCGGTGGCCACGCGCAGGCGCTCCGTGGCCTGAGCGGCCATGGCCGCGGCGATGAAAGGATCCGGCAGGTGTCCGAAGGACTCGGGCACCTTGCCGTCCGGGGTGCGCTTGTAGCGCGTTTCATAGTGGACCGGGATGAGCATGTGCTCGGGAAACCACAGGGACTCGAAGCCCAGGGCCTCGGCCTCCCGCGCGATGTCGCCCACGGGACCGGACCGCTCCGTCGAAAAAAGGGAAAGACCCAACTCCATGATGTGCACTCCGTGATCGCGCGTTGTCTTCCGCCGCGGTTCCCGCTATACGCCACAAGGATGGCGGCCGTCCTGCCGGACAGGACCGAACCAGGAGAATAACATGCCCGAACCACCGGCCGGAACCCAGGTCTTCACGCGCGCCCTCGAGTCCGACGACACCCTCGTCCCCATCGGTTGGGACGACTGGCTCGGCATGCCGCCGCCGGACGACGACGGCGCGTACACCGTCACCGAGGTGGTGGAGCGCTACCGGCGCAACGGCTACGAGTGGGACATGCACGGCTCCCTCTACACTCCCGCGCGCGAGCGCGACGACCGTCCCGCCTTCGTCGTCTTCCACGGCGGCGGCGCCAACGAGACGGTCATGGACGTCACCCCGGACGGGCGTCCCGGTCTGGCCCGGCGGCTGGCCGCCCAGGGCTTCACGGTGCTGACCTTGAGCTACCCGGGCCTCTGGCCTCCGGGCGGCGAGTGGGACAAACCCATCGCCGAGCGGGTGCCGTTCTATCTCCTCGACGTCGCGATCGACCAGGAAGAGCTGGAGGACCGGCTGCTCAAGTGCACGTTCAACGTCATCCTGCAGGGGGCCGGGCAGCTCACCGACCGCCACCTGCGCGGGCGTCGGCTCATCGCCTTCGGCCACTCCACCGGCGGCCCCATGGCCGCCCACCTGACCCGCTTCACCCGCGAGGCCGAGGTCATCGGCATCGTCGGCTGGGGCAGCGGCGGACCCGACGGCTGGCGCCGGGAATGGCGCGAGAACACCGGCATGGAATCGCCCAAGCCTTACGGCCTGACGCAGATCTCCCGGCGCACCGTGGAGGCCTACAAGCGCTCCCACTACGAAGACCTGCCGGAGTTGACGCCCTGGGGCCGCATGGAGGACTTCTTCCGCCTCACCGAGAAGACCCGGCCGCAGATCAAGATCGGCCTGCGCGACAACCAGCACAACGTCTTCCCCGAGCGGCTGGAGGAGTACGTCCGGGTCACCGGGCTGCCGCGGGAGGAATACTTCGACCACCTGCAGGACCCGCCCGCCGAGTGGCTGGCGAACCTCAGGGTGCTGCTCATGGTGGGCGAGAACGACCACGGGCACTGGATCGGCGGCAAGAGCCCGGGCGACAAGCGCGAGATGTACATGGCCGGCAAGTACGCGGCCGGCGGTGCCCGGGTGCACGTGGGGCTGGTGCCCAAGTACACCCACATGGGCCACTGGGCGCTCTACAACGAGAAGATCGTCTATGCCTGGCTCTGGGCGTTGAAGACCGGTTACATGGACTGACCGCGCCCGGATGGCTCACGTCCGGCCGACCCGCTGTACCGCCGCTGGAGATCCTTATGCCCTTGCTACCCGTCAACGACACCGAACTCTACTACGAAGTCCACGGCGAGGGCGCGCCCCTGCTCTTCCTGAGCGAGACTCACTGCGACGGGGAGGTGTGGAAAATCCATCAGGTGCCGGAGTTCGCCCGCGACCACCAGGTGATCACCATGGACTATCGCGGCACGGGACAGTCCGGAAAACCGGCCATACCCTTCACGACCCGGATGTTCGCGGACGACGCCATGGCCCTCCTTGACCACCTCGGCGCGGGCGAGGCCATCGTCTGCGGCCATTCCATGGGCGGCCGGGTGGCCCAGGTCATGGCATTGGATCATCCCGCGCGGATCAAGGCGCTCGTCCTGGCGTCCACCGGGGCGGCCTATCCCCACACCAAGGGCATCCCTCTCAAGATCGCGACGGAGATGGTGGAATGGGGGTACGAGAAATATGTCCGTGACCACTCCATCCTCGTCGGATTCACCGAGGAGTTCGTCCAGCGTCACCCGGACCGCGTGGAGAACTACCTGCGCGTGCGCATGGCCAACATGGGGCCGGTGGAGTTCTACTTCCGCCACCTGCTGGCACGGCAAGGGCACGACACCAGCGGCCGCCTCGGCGAGATCCGCTGCCCTGCCTTGATCCTGGTCGGCGAGCACGACCGCAACGTCACCAGCGACATATCCCACCGGACTTCGTCGGAGATTCTCGAACAAGGCATACCCGGAGCCCGCCTTGTCGTGCTGCCCGGAGAACGCCACAGCTACTTCTTCGTCAATCCGGACGCGGCCCACGTCGCTATGCGCGAGTTCTTTCAACTCGTTTGACAACGACTCGCCAACGTAGCCCCACCTCCCGCATTCGGCTGGTTCTCGTGTCCCGATGCAGACCACGCATCGGGAAACGACGTTTAGTTCTCTTCTTGCCGATGACTGAAAATTGTTGCTCCTCGACAAGAAATTTTTTTGGTCGAGGTCTTGACACCCGCTGTTCCGCATTATTGAATGCGATTCGCGTCCGAGTCCCGGGGAGGAGGGCCCCGCCGGAGTCGGACCAGGGCCACGGATTCAGGCCGGGGTTTTTCAGTCTTCAGCGGAGCAGTCACGAGAGCGCCATGCCACGCAGCGTACGACCCAGAATTCTCATTGCCGACAGCTACACGAGCCAGCAGGAAGCGCTGTCAACGCACTTGCGGGAACTGTCGCCGGCCATCGACGTCCTGGGCGTCAACGAAGGCCGCGAAGCGCTGTCCCGGATCGAAGCGCAGGAGATAAACCTGTTCCTCGTGAACGCCTTCCTCAAGGGCCCGCTGAACGGCTTCGAGCTCTGCCGGGCCATCCGGAAACAGGGCGCGCACCAGCACACTCCGATCATCCTGATCCTGTCGGGTGCTCTTTTGCCGGAACATCGGCGGGCGCTCGCGGCGGGTGCCGACCTGCTGCTGCACGCACCGGTGGAAAAGCAGGAGTTGTGGCGCATGGTGGTGCTGTTGCTGAACGAGGCCGCCCGTCGACGAAAGCCCGACTCCGCTGCGGACGACGAGTCCGAGATCGCGGTCATCGAGCTCAAGCCTTCCATGCGTACCCTGCACTGACGGAACCGTCGCGGTCCTGCCGCCTCCGCCAACGAGGAGGCGTCCTCGGGCATGCCCGGACGGGAAGGGAAGCCCGCGGATTCATCAAGCTGTTGGTGACGCGGGACACCCGGCACGCGCCGACTCACCCGGCCAGCATCTCGTCGACCTCCGCAAGCTCCTGGGACGAGAGCACCCATTCCGCGGCCTTGGCATTGTCCCGGAACTGCGTCAGGCGGGTGGCGCCGGAGATCACCGAGCACACCCGCGGCTGCGCCAGCAGCCAGCACTGCGCCAACTCGTTCATCCCCTTCCCCCGGGCTTCCGCCCAACTCTTCAGCCTGGCCACCGCGTCGTAGTGGCGGTCCGTCATGTATTGCTGCACGTAGCGCTGGGTCTCGCCGCGGGAGCCGGGCGGCGCCTTCTCGCCCTTGACGTACTTGCCCGTGAGAAACCCGCCGGCCAGCGGGAAATACGGCACGAAACCCACGCCGTGGGCGCCGCAATAGGGAAGCACCTCCCGTTCCACCTCCCGTTCCAGCATGTGATAGTGGGACTGGAGCACGGCGAACGCCGTCCAGCCGCGGAACTCGGCAACGACGTTGGCCCGCGCCAGTTGCCACGACGCGAAATCGGAGGCGCCGATGTAGCGGACCTTCCCCTGGCGGACCAGGTCGTCCAGCGCCCGCTGGGTCTCCTCGATGGGCGTCGATGCATCCCAACGGTGGATGTAATAGACGTCGATGTGGTCGGTCTGAAGACGCCGGAGACTCTCCTCGACCGCGTTCATGAGATGGTAGCGCGACGTGCCGCGGTCGTTGGGGCCGTCGCCCGTGGGGAAGAAGAACTTGGTGGCGACCACGAAGCGGTCCCGGCGGCCCTTCATGGCCGCCCCCAGCGTCTCTTCGGAGCGTCCGCCCTGGTAGCTGTTGGAAGTGTCGATGAAGTTGACTCCCAGCTCCACCGCCGCGTCCATGATGGCGCCCACCTGTTCCCGCGGCAGTGCCGGCGAACCGAACCGATTGGTGCCCAGTCCGATGGCCGAAACCCGCAAGCCCGAAGATCCAAGTTGACGATATTCCACGAAGAATCCTCCCGCCGCCTGTGTACCAGATCGGCCCCGCGGGCGCGAGCCGGGGCCGGCGAGAGACCGGATCACCCGCGGTCGTCGTTCCCGCGGAAGCTTGCCCTGGACCCCGATCGGGGGCGGGAGTCCGGGCGGAGGGCGTCGGGGAACGCGTCCGCGGGAGATTTGCCGCGACAACACCGAAGTGTTAGTTAGCTTTCGACGCCACAGCCAAGCGGAACTTCGGAGGTAAACATGCAGTGGGACATGGAACGCGACAGCGCATTCGTCACGGGCGGCGGCAGCGGCATCGGCCAGGCCATCGCGCTCAAGCTCGGCGAGCAGAAGGTACGGGTGGCCGTCGCCGACGTGGACGGCGCCAAGGCCGAGGAAACCGCCGCGCGCATCACCGCCGGTGGCGGAACGGCCCTGCCCTTGACCCTGGACGTCACCCGTTCGGACCAGGTCAACGCCGCCATCGCCAGGACCCATTCCGAGTTCGGCGGCCTGGCGTACCTCATGAACGTAGCCGGCATCTCCCAGCAGAAGCCCGCGCACGAGATCAGCGACGCGGACTGGGCGCGCATGATCGACGTGCACCTGAACGGCACCTTCTACTGCATCCGCGCGGCCCTGCCGCTGATGATGGAAGCGAAGTTCGGGGCCATTGCGAGCCTGTCGTCCATGCACGGGCTCAAGGGGCAGGAATGGGCGTCCCACTATTCCGCCGCCAAGGCGGGGATCGCGGCCCTCACCAAGGCGGTGGCGCGGGAGGTGGCGGAGTACGGCATCCGCGTCAACGCCCTGGCCCCCGGGCCCATCGACACGCCCATGTGGCGCCGCGGCCTCACCGGGGAAGCGCTTGAGCGGCGCAAGTCGGAACGCTCCAAGATGGTGCCCATGGGACGGTTGGGCGAGCCGGGCGAAGTGGCGGACCTCGCGGTGTTCCTGCTGAGCCCCGCCAGCAGCTACATGACCGGACAGATCGTGGGAGTGAACGGCGGCGAGTTGATGCCCTGAGTCATCCGCGCCTCAGTCGCCGTCGAAGAGCGAGCGCTGAGCGGTCCGGCGCCGGAACGACGCCGTGGAAAGGCTCCAGCTCCTGCGCGACAGGCCCAGCTTCCGGCAAGCGCCGTCGAACAACGCCTCCACCTGCGCGGCGAAAATCCCCTGTCCCGTCATGCGGGTCTTGAAGCCGGCGTCGTTGAGCCTGCCGCCGCGAATCTCGCGGATTCGGTTCAGCACCTTGCCCTTGCGGTCGGGATAGTTCTCTTCCAGCCAGCGCTCGAACAGGTCCTTGACGCCGAAGGGCAGACGCACCAGCGAGTAGCCGGCCGTGGTGGCTCCGGCTTCCGCCACGGCCGCCAGGATCGCCGGCAGCTCGTGGTCGGTGAGGGCCGGGATCACCGGCGCCACGATGACGCCCACGGGAATGCCTGCCTCCCGGAGGGTCCGTATGGCCTCCAGACGGAGAGGCGGCTGGGAGGCACGCGGCTCCATGCGGCCACAGAGGTCCCGGTCCAGCGTCGTCACCGAAATGAACACCACCGCGGCGTCGCGCGCCGCCAGTTCCGCGAGGACGTCCACGTCCCGGGTCACCAGGTGGTTCTTGGTGACGACCGCCACCGGATTGCGGAACGCGGCCAGGACCTCGAGACAGCCGCGGGTCAGCTCCAGCTTCCGCTCCACGGGCTGATACGGGTCGGTCACCCCGCACATGGCCACCACCTGGGGCTTCCAGCGGGGCGAGGACAACTCCTTCCGCAAAAGCTCCGGTGCGCGCTCCTTCACCAGGATCCTGGACTCGAAATCCAGGCCGGCGGAGAGACCCAGGTACTCGTGCGTGGGCCGCGCATAGCAATAGATGCAGCCGTGCTCGCACCCGCGGTACGGATTGACGCTGGCATCGAAACCCACGTCCGGGCTGTCGTTGTACGCGATGATGGACCGGGAGGTGTCCCTGAGGAAGGTGGTCGCCGGCCCGTCCGGCGAATCGTCCGGGACGAAGGCGACGGGCTCGAAACGGTTCCGGGGGTTGTCGCTGCTCCCGCGGCCGCCGACGCCGGTCTTGGATTGGCTCGTCATCTCCGGTCACCGGTTACCCGGGCCCGTATTCCGGCGCCGGGCATTCCGTGGCCTCCCCCACGCCGAGTCTTCGAAACCCGACTCACTTGATGCGCCACTGCTTGCGCGCCGGGTCCGTGGACGCGCACGGAGCGAGATCGAGAGCCCGGGACATGAACGGCCCGGCGGAGCTGCTGGCCGCGCCCGCCGCGAGGCACAGCGTCTTGTCGGCCCCGGGCCGGAACTCCATGGCCTCGGCATCGTAGTCGAAGGCCTGGGCAACGGAGTCCTTCGAACAATCCACCAGTCCCAGGGATACGCCCGCCGCGGCCGGCGCCGTCAGCGTGGCGCACTTGCCGTCGTAGGTGGCCGAGGCGATCCGCCGCGCGTTTCCGGCATCGGCAATGGTCGGTGTTTTCATGGACGTCTTCTCCTTCTTCTTCACGCGCCGGGACACGTGCCGGGGACGGTCCCGGGCACGTCGCCATCACGGCGCGTCCGATCGAGCGGCCGGCTGCGTCCCCAACAGAGCTACCAGGAAAGGCCGTTTCCCGCCAAGATATGCCGCGGACACTTCGTTGTCCCCGTTCTCCCTACAGACTTCCACCGGTTCCCACATTCCTCCCGGATCTTGGCCGAATTGCATCCCCCGCAAAAAAGTGCGATGAATGGCCGCTGAAACCATGAGGCCTTTCCACTACCGGGCTCCGCGCAGCCTCGACGAAGCCCTCGCACTGCTGACGCCTCGGGCCGTTCCCCTGGCCGGAGGGACGGACCTGTTTCTCAAGTTGGAGCGCCGGCAGACGCAGGCGGACACGGTAGTCGATCTGAAACGGATTCCGGAACTGGATCGGATCGAGGCAGTGGACGGCGGAGTCCGGATCGGCGCCCTTGCTCTCATGGAGAGCCTGGACGCCTCCTCACTGATTGCCGGCCGATACGAAGCCTTGATGCAGTCCGCCCGAGTGGTGGGGTCGATCCAGACCCGCAACCGCGCCACCCTGGGCGGCAACCTGGCCAACGCCTCCCCGGCGGCGGACACGGCCACCCCGCTGGTGGCGCTGGGCGCTTCGGCGGAGGCCGCCGACGCGAACGGCTCCCGCCAGGTGCCGGTGGATCGATTGTTCCTGGCGCCCGGCAGGACCGCGTTGCGGGACGGCGAGATCTTGACCGCGGTCCACGTACCGGCCATGCCTGCCCGCTCCGGCAGCGCGTTCCAACGCTGCGTTCGCACGGCCATGGACATCGCGGTGGTGAACTGCGCCGCCTTCGTTCGCTTGGACGAGGACGACCCCGACACCGTCGTGGAGGCGCGCATCGCGCTCGGCGCGGTGGGGCCCACGCCGCTGCGCGCCGCGTCCGCGGAAAACCGTCTGGCGGGCGCGCGGCTGGACGAACGCGTCGTGGAGGAGGCGGGTGAGTGCGCCGCCAGGGACGCCCGCCCCATCGACGACGTGCGCGCGAGCGCGGATTATCGGACCGAGATGGTCCGGGTGTTGACCCGGCGGGCCGTCCGGAGCGCGTTCCGGCGCGCGCGAGGCGAGGATTGATGGAGACCCCACGCATCCGCATCACGGTCACGGTCAACGGCGAAGCCGTCAGCGAGGACGTCCCGGCCACCCGCTCGCTGCTGGATTTCCTGCGCGACGACCTGGGCCTCACCGGCACCAAGGAGGGTTGCGGCGAGGGGGAATGCGGCGCGTGCTCGGTGATCGTCGACGGGCGGCTGGTGGACGCCTGCCTGATCCTCGCGGCGGAGGCGGACGGCCGGAACGTAGAGACCGTGGAGGGGTTGGCCGACGGCGAGGTGCTGCACCCGCTGCAGCGTACCTTCGCCGCTGTGGGAGCGGCCCAGTGCGGCTATTGCACGCCGGGCATGCTCATGGCAAGCAAGGCCCTGCTGGACCGCAACCCTTCGCCCACCCGCGAGGAAGTGACCCACGGCATCGCCGGCAACCTGTGCCGCTGCACCGGCTACGGCACCATCGTTCAAGCCGTCATGGAGGCAGCGGAGGAATCATGAGAGTCGTCGGTCAGGAGCTCCCCAGGGTCGAGATTCTGGAGAAGGTCACCGGACAGTCGGTGTTCGGCGCGGACGTCCTGCCCGGCGGCCGGGTGCTTGCCGGCAAGATGGTGCTGAGCCCGCATGCCCACGCGCGCATCGCCGCCATCCGCACCGAGCGCGCCGAGCGGTTGCCGGGCGTCAAGGCGGTGGTCACGGCCGCCGACTTGCCGGCCGTCCGCTACGGCCGCTTCGTCCGCGACGAGGCCTACTTCGCCACCACCAAGGCGCGCTACGCCGGCGACCGCATCGCCGCGGTGGCCGCCGTGGACGAGGAGACCGCGGAGGAAGCCGCGCGCCTCATCGAGGTGGACTACGAGGTGCTGCCCTCGGTCACCTCCGGCCTGGAAGCCATGGCGCCCGACGCGCCGCTGCTGCACGAAGACTACGCCGAATATTGGGCGCAGCCGGACCTGGACCGCCGCGGCAACGTCTGCGGCCACAAGCAGATCGTACGCGGCGACGTGGAACGCGGGTTCGCCGAGGCCGACCGGATCTTCGAGCACCGCTTCCACGTGCCCATGGTGCACCAGACCTACATCGAGCCGCACACCGCCACGGCGCGCTTCGACGCCTCGGGCAAGGCCACGGTGTGGGCGTCCACCCAGGCCCAGTTCCCGTTGCGCGCCGCCATCGCGCAGATCCTGCGGATGCCCATGACCAAGGTGCGGGTCATCCCCACCGAGATCGGCGGCGGCTTCGGCGGCAAGCTGTCACCCACCGTCGAGCCAGCGGCGGTGGCCCTGGCCCGCAAGGCACGGCGCCCGGTGCGCATCGTCATGAGCCGGGGCGAGGACTTCCAGACCACCAACCCCAGGCATCCGTTCCACCTGCGCTACAAGACCGGGGTCAAGCGCGACGGCACCATCACCGCGCGGGAGATCGAGGTGGTGCTTGGCACCGGTTTCTCGGCCGGTTCCGGCGTCATGATCAGCCAGGGCGCGGCCGTGCGCGCGCCGGGACCCTACCGCGTGCCCAACCTCAGGATCGACAGCTACTGCGTCTACACCAACACGGCGACGTGCGGTGCCTACCGGGGACCGGCGGGACCCCAGCTCGCCTTCGCGTCCGAGTCGCAGATGGACATCATCGCCCGGGAGCTGGGCATCGACCCCGTGGAGATGCGGCTGCGCAACGCCATGGTGGACGGCGACGAGACCCCCGCCGGCGCCCGGCTAGAGGACGTGCACGCGAAGGAGACGCTGCTCAAGGCGGCCGAGGCCATGAACGCGGTGCCGAGGCCGGCGGGAAAGAACGTCGGGCGCGGCATCGCCATGGCCCACTGGCTCGTGGGCGGCATGGCGTCCAGCGCCGGCGTCAAGCTCAACGAAGACGGCACCGTCGCCATCCTCACGGGCCTGGTGGACCTGAGCGGCGCCAACACGTCCCTGGCGCAGATCGCCGCGGAGGTGCTGGGCGTATCGCTGGCCGACGTACACGTACGCACCGCCGACACCGACTTTGCGCCCCATTCCACCCTCAGCGCGGGCAGCCAGGCGCTCAAGAGCATGGGCGGCGCGGTGCTGCTGGCGGCGCGGGAGGCGAAGCGGCAGATTCAGCAGGTGGCGGCGGACAAGCTCGAAGCCGACCCCGGCGACCTGGAGCTCGACGACAACACGGTGTTCGTCAAGGGGAGCCCGGAACGGGCCGTGACGCTGCGCGAGGTGGGTCAACTGGCCCTGGAGCACGCGCGCGGCCCCATCGTGAGCACGCAGTCCGTGTCCCAGCTCACGCCGCATCCGGCCATCGCCGCGCACGCGGCCGAGGTGGACGTGGACCCGGAGACCGGCCACGTACGCATCCATCGCTACGTGGCGGCGCAGGACGTCGGCACCGCGGTCAATCCACTGTCCGTGCGCGGTCAGATAGAAGGCGGGGTCCTGCAGGGACTGGGGCAGGCGCTCAGCGAGGCGTGCACCTTCACCGACGGCAAGATGGACAACCCCAACCTGCTGGATTACAAGATCTTCAGCGCGCTGGATGCCCCGCCCGTGGAAGTGCACCTGATCCAGCACCCGTGCGCGTCGGGGCCGCTGGGGGCCAAGGGCGTGGGCGAGCCGCCCATCATTCCGCCGCCGGCGGTGATCTCCAACGCGGTGTTCGATGCCGTGGGCGTACGCATCCACGACCTGCCGATCACGCCCGAGAAGATCGTCAAGGCGCTCAAGGCCAAGCGGGCGGCGCAACCGTAGCCCCCGTCGGGATGCGCGGGGCGAACGTCGAGCCCGGCGCCCCGCGCGCTCAGGCAAACGCCCCGTCCGCCGGGCCGGAAAGAGAGCGGCGATCACGGTTCGGAGGCCGCGGGCGCGGCCTCCGGGTCAGAGCCCGAGAAGCGTGTCGATCCGCTCCTGATCGAAGCCGACCACCGCCTCCCCGTCGATGATGACCACCGGGGTGCTCTGGAAACCGCGGGCCAGCAGGTCCTTCAGGGCCTCCTCGTCCTCGCGAATGTTCTTCTCCACGAAATCGACGCCTTTTTGAGAAAGATACTCCTTCTCTCGATGACAAGGCGGTCAACCGGGCTGAGTGAACAGAACCACCGATTCTGCCATGGATACCTCCCTGGGTTATTTCACATCCACCCCATAACATCGGCCCGTGCATTTCTCAACGTGCGCCTTGACATGGCGGCGTCACTTCTGTAGCCAAGGGGCCTTGGCGTCGACGACGCCTGCAAATCGAAAGGGAGGGGAATCCATGAAACGCGAGAGTTCGATCTGGTTGATCGCAGCGCTACTGCTCGGAGCCACGCTGCTGGTATGCCCGGCGGCGCACGCCGAGGACTTCTACAAGGGTAAGTCGTTCCGCTTCATCGTCGGATTCGCGCCCGGCGGCGGCTATGACACTTACACGCGACTGATCGCCCGCCACTTCGGCAAACACGTTCCCGGCAATCCCTCAACACTGGTTCAGAACATGACCGGCGCCGGGAGCCTCATCTCCGCCAACTACATCTCCCGGCGAGCCAAGCCCGACGGCCTCACCGGAGCCGTGTTCAACAACTCGCTCGTCGTCCAGAGGGCCCTCGGCGACACCAAGGTCAAAGTCCCGTTCGAGAAGCTGGAATGGGTGGGAGCCCCCAGCCAAGGCGAACTCGTGTGCTTGATCATGGCCTATACCGGCAAGACGACCTGGGAGGCGGTGCGCGATTCCAAGGAACCCATCCGGATGGGGACCTCGCGCGCGGGCTCCACCTCCTATGACATTCCGTTAATTCTGAACAAGGTCGCTGGCACGAACTTCGAGGTCATCACAGGGTACACGGGAACGGCGACCACCCGGCTGGCGATGGAGAAGGGGGAAGTGGCAGGCCTGTGCTCCCAGTGGGAGTCCATGAGAGTCACCGCCAGAAGCCAACTCGACGCCGAGGGCAGCCAGAAACTGGTCCCCTACGTCATCCACAGCCGCACCTACCAGGATCCCGAGCTCAAGGGCCTGCCGTTGTTCAAGGACGTGATCAAGAGCGAGGAAGGCTTGGCGATCTACAACTCCTGGGCATCGCAAATGGATTTCCAGAGGAGCCTTGCGTTGCCGCCGGGTACGCCCAAGGACCGGGTAAAGATCCTGAGGGAAGCGTACGGCAAGACCCTGAAGGACCCGAAGTTGCTGGCGGAAGCCAAAAAGGCCAAGATCGTCATCACCCACGTCCCGGGTGGCGACGTGGAGAAGCTGGTGAGCAAGATCGTCAACATGCCGCCTGACGTGAAGGAACGCCTGGAGTTCCTGATCAAGAGGAAATAGGAAACAGTCACCACAGGCGTCACGGGGAGAGGAGCCTTCTACCGCTCGTCTCCCCTCTCTCATCCCTTTTGCCAGCTTCGTAGTAGCTCCGCCTTCAACACCTTGCCGGTAGCGCTCTTGGGGAGTTCGGCCAGGAGTTGGATGCGCCGCGGGTACTTGAAGCGGGCCAGCCGGTCCGCACAGTAGGCCGCCAGGGTGTCCGTTCCCGGGCTCGTGCCCGGTTTCGCTACCACGAAAGCCGCCACCTCCTCGCCCAGCTCCGGGTGCGGCACCCCCACCACAGCGGCATCGGCCACGTCCGGGTGCTCGGCCAGCACCGCCTCGACTTCCTGGGGGAAGACCGAATAGCCGCCCCGGAGGATGCGTTCCCGGAGGCGTCCGGTGATCTCCACGAACCCGCCGGCGGAGATCCGCGCGAGATCGCCGGTCCGGAACCAGCCGTCCTCCAGCACCGGAGCGGGATCGTTCCAGTACCCTTGGAGCGCGGCCGGGGTCCTGATCCAGAGTTCCCCCGTGTCCCCTTCCCCGGTCGCCGTCTCCTCGTCCGCAACCACCCGGACGTCGACGCCGGGAACCGCCCGCCCGATGCATTCCGGCCGGTCCTCCAGCTCAGACGCCAGGTACGAGATGGGCCGGAACAACTCGGTCATGCCGTAGCCCCGGAGGATCCGATGACCGGCGCGGCGGCGCCATTCCGAAGCCAGCTCCCACGGGCACGGCGCCGCGCCCGACACCGACAGGCGGAGGGAGGACAGGTCCGCGCCGGCGAACTCCGGCGCGCTCAACAGCCGCCGGAACATCGTGGCCACACCCAGGAACAGGGTGACGCGGCGCTCCTGCATGGCCGCGAGCACCTTGTCCGGAGCGAACCCACCGGGCAGCACGACAGTGGCGCCCCTGAGCAGCGGCGCCAGCAATGAGCCGTTCAGACCGAAGGAATGGGGCAGCGGCAACACCGACAAGACCACGTCTTCCGGCACCACCGCCATCATGTCCGCCCACGAGTGGTTCGCGAAGGTCAACGCCGCGTGGCTGAACACCGCCCCCTTGGGCCGTCCGGTGCTCCCCGAGCTGTAGCCGAAGTGGGCCGGCGCGGCCCCTTCCGGCACCGTCGTCCACACGCCGCACTGCGTCTCGACGCGCTCGACCACCAAGGCCGGATCCACGTCCGCGAGGATCGCGGCGCGCTCCTCGGACTTCAGCAGCGGGCTCAACGGCACCGCGGTAGCGCCGAGCTTCCAGGTGCCCAGCATCGCCGCCGCAAAGCTCCAGTGATTCGGCAACACCAGCGCCACCCGGTCGCCGGGCCGGACGCGCCGGTCCGCGAGTTCCCGCGCGAATCCGGCGGCGCGTTCGTGCAGCACCCGATAGGAGAGCGTCTCGTCGGGACAGACCAGCGCGAGCTTCTCCGGAAAGCGCACGGCGGTCTCCTCCAGCAGGCAGACGAAATTTCGTGTGAGGGAACTCACTTGGTCAGGGACTGGCACCGCCACCCTGAAGCGTCATTCTCGCGAAAGCGGGAATCCAGGCAGGGTGGAGTGGGGCTGCTGCGATGCACGCCGCATCCCTCCACCCCTGGATTCCCGCTTTCGCGGGAATGACGTTCCGGGCTGTAGCGGGCCTCTGCAACTAGCTGAATTCATTGGATAATTTCCCGCGGCGCAGACAGGCAGCTAGTGTCCTGTCCCGTACAAAACGTCCTGAATCTGCTTGTCCTTTTCGCCGTCGGCTGCGTTACGTCACCCCGGGCCTGACC
>CAZFIU010000011.1:64772-83180 GCA_964519455.1 uncultured Syntrophobacterales bacterium | reverse complement strand
ACGGGTCATCGCGCCTTGCCGACGACAAAAGATCCGGCGCATCTTTGCAAACCTGTTTGTGAGACACAACGCTTGCCCTCGACCCCGATCGAGGGGCGGAATCCATGGGTGGTGGAGTGAGGCGGCCTGATGGGAGAATTCGATGACAACGCTTGATCTCTTTCGCATGACGGGCCTCCGCGTGTTGCTGGTCTTGATTCTGATGCTGCCGCTGGCGGGCTGCGGCGACGGGGCGGAGGAGATGTTCGAGACCGCGCAGTTCGAGGAGGTGCAGAACAACAAGGAGCACGCGCGCAAGCTCTACAACCGCATCCTGCGCGACCATCCCGACAGCCCCTTCGCGGCCAAGGCCCGGGAACGGTTGTCGGCGCTGGAGCGCGACGGGCGCTAACGGATTGTGCGGGAAATTCGTGCCGGCGGATTGTGGGGCCGCCCTCGGGGGCGTATACTTGAAGGCAGTTTGCGGGCAGTCACGGCACACTCACTCCATGGGGGTGGTCTCATGAAGCGTCTTCTCATTGCATTGGGAGTTCCGGTTGCGCTGGCGCTCTGGACGAGCGGGGCCTGGGCGGGCGCGCCGTCGCCCGATGCGTTGCTGTCCAATGCCGATCGACGTCATCAGGAGCAGGCGCTTCAGAACGCGCTCGAGTTCAACCGGACCGGTCAGGCGGAACTATGGGAGAACGCCGCCACCGGCCACTGGGGCAGGGTTACCCCGACGCTGACCTACCGCAACGTGGCGGGCCAGGACTGCCGCAAGTTCGAACGCGAGGTCATCATCGACGGCCGGCAGGCCAAGTTCTGGAGCACGCGCTGCCGGTCGGCGGCCGGGGTCTGGCTCCAGCCCGTCGCGCCGAAGCCGGTCTACACTCGCGTTTACAAGGACCACCGCCACTACCCTCGTCTTCGTCCCTACTCCTGGCCGGTGTCCGTCCATCTGTTCTACGGCTGGAGTCATGACCGGCCGCGCCGGTTCCATCGACATGACCGCTCGCGTCGCCACGACCGGCTGCACCGTCACGACCGGCCTCACCGTCATCACCGCTTCCGCCGTCATGATCGTACCCACCGGCACGACCGGCTGCACCGGCGCGGCCACCCTCATCGCCATGACCGGTTCAGCCGGCATGATCGTCCGCATCGCCAGGACCGGGTGCGCCGCCACGACCGCGCGGACCGCCGCCACCGGCGTTAGTCAGGCCGCGCCGTTCCCGGTCGCGCTCGCCATGGCCTCCACGTCGGCGATGGTGGTGCCGTCCATACGGAACGCCCGGTGCGGAGCCCACTCCAGGACTTCCATGGTCCGTATTCCCCGGGCATGGTGCGGATCCTCGCCCGCGAGGGCTTGGGCTTCGCTCAGACTTGACGCCAACATGACGTAGATTCCGTAGGCCCGGTCGGACGTCGGCCCCGAGAAGAGCAGGCGGCCGGCCCGATGCTGTTGCTCCAGCCAGTCCCGGTGATCGTCGTAGTTGCGTTGCTTGAGTTCCTCTTTTTCGGGAAGGGAACGAGAAAGCACGAGGTACCACATGGTCGGGCCTCCTTCGGGGCACTAACTCGATTGCAGCGTGTAGCGGATGGGCAACCGCTCGGCCCCGTAATACTCGGCCAGAAACTCCAACTGACTATCATAGGACCGGTTCGGGACCAATCGTCCCTGGAAACACACCGGCAACGGATCGATATCGAAGGGGTACGGCGTCACCACGGCGCTCCGTTCGTCGCGTATGTCGAACGTCAACACGGCGTCCTCGACCCCCGGCCTCACCGGCGCCGCGATGCCGCTCAGCGTGGGGCCGGGGCCGTTCTTGCGGTCGGTCGCGTTGAAGGGATACCGGTTGCAGACGAACTGCCCCATCTGGTCGTAGATCTCCATCAGCTTGAAGTTCGTCCAAAGCCGCTCGTCCGTCACGCAGTCGCGGTACTCCGGGGATGCCTTCAGCCGCGCCATGAGTCCCGCGCGGTAGCCTTCCTGCTCCTCCAGGAACTCGCGCACCTTTTCATGCACCGTGTAATCGGGCATGTAGGAGAGCAGCCCCTTGCCTTGGGTCAGGAGCGCCTCCGCGTGGAGCGAGACCATGTAGCCCGCATAGGCGTCCTGTTCCGCCAGCCGCGTGATGCCGTTCCGGTAGAATGCGAGCCACACGCCCAGTCCCAGGTGCTTGATGCTGCCGATGTAGTCGGGCGGGCGGCCTTCCTCGTTGAGTTGGGGCTTGACCTCCCAATCCCACCACCCCGTATCGTGCTCCTGGGCCGCCAACACCATCGCCGCGTACGGCGCGGGCCGCGCGAACGCGTCATTGCCCCAATGGGAGGCCAGCCACCCGGTGACGCGGGAGTGATCCACCTGGAGGATCAGGAGCAAGCGATCGGCATCGTAGGGGCAAACCATCATGGCCGGGTCTCCTTGTTTGCAATCGAGGCCGGGCATACGCAAGCGCCCGCCACTTTTCCGCCGCCACTGTGCCACACGGCGCGTGCCGGCAACAAGGATCGGCGGCTTCGCCCTGTCTCCGGGAAACGTCGATCACAACATCAGTGTGAGGGGGGTCCACCGGGACTGAAGAACCTCGCCCCGTCCTGTAGCTTCGATGGGGATTCGGCGCCCTATTCCGTCACTTGGACCGCGGGGACAGATGGCCTTCATCGTTACAATCGCCGTTCGGTGTGGGACGTAACACCGAGCCCACGAACGGGCACGGACTTCTCCAACATCCACAATCGGATAGGCGAGGCGGAGAAAAGCCACCAGAAGGCGAGACAGGCTGGCTTCGTCGAATGTTGGACCATCGTCAACGTGGACAACGTCGACATGCGGATGGCGCGTCAGGAGTCGCCGTCAACCAATCGCTTCTACCGGATTTCCGAGCTCAAGCGTGGCGAAGGCGGCGAGTTTCGCGACTTTCGTTCACGCGTCCTGTCGTTGGTGGGAATTCCGGGCTGATCCCGAGTCGGTTACAAGTCCGCTCTGCGGACCTCCCGCTTGAAGGCCACGAGGCCCAGCGTGGTCACGGCGCCGATGGCGGCGCCCGCGATCAGGGTCAGGGGCGCTCCCAGAAACGCGGCGACGAAGCCCGACTGGCCTTCCCCTATGCTCATGCCGCCCACGCCCATCATGCGCTGGAAGCTCAGGACCCGTCCTCTCAGCCGGTCGGGAGTGGCGCTCTGGACGACGGCGTTGCACAGCACCATCTGCACGGCTTCGAACAAGCCGAGCACGAACACCGCGGCCATGGCCAGCAGGAACCAGCCCGACAGCGCCAGCACCACGAGGGCGGCGGCATAGGCGAAGAGACTGAACGCCACCCAGAGCCCCTTGTAACGAAGGTTGCCCAGGGACATGATCACGGCGACGCCGAGGATGGCACCGCCGGCCGCCGAGGACAAGAGGAGGCCGAAGGCCTCGGCGCCGGCGCCCAGGGCGGTCACGAAGATCGGCAGCAGGGCTCGATAGCTGCCGATGTAGACGGTGACGAGTTCCATGGCGAGAAAGACCCACACGGCGGCTTCCCGGCGAACGAACCCGAACCCCTCCTTCAGACTTCGGAGCGGCGACTCGCGGACGCCGGACGTGTCCGAAACGTACTGAATCGCCGCCACCAGCAACGCCGCCGAGAAATAGACGCAGCCGTTGAGGGCATAGGTCAAGCCGGAGCCGAGCCAGACGATGAGAAAGCCGGTGAGGACGGGCCCCGTGAGTTGGGACATCTTCCGGCTCATGGCCGTGTACGAAAGGGCGTTGAGGAGGGTCTCCCGCGGCACCAGGCCCGGCACCATCGCATTGCGGGCGGGCGCGCCCAGGGCGTTCAACGACGCGTTCATGAAGCCCGAGAAGTAGATGTGCCAGATCTCGATCAGCCCCGTGAGCGCCAGGACCGCCACCGCGCCATTGACGACGCCGTTGCATGCCTGCACCAGGATGACGAACCGGCGGCGGTCGATGCGGTCCGCGAGGACGCCCCCGAACGGGGAGAGAACGAAGACGGGGATCCCGCGCACCAGTCCCGTGAACCCCAGGTGCAAGGCGGAGCCGGTCAGCTCGTAGATGAGCCACAACTCGATGGTTCGCTGGATGTAGAAACCGAAGGACGTGGCCAGGATGGCCAGACACAGCGAGCGGAAGCCGCGATGGACGAGCGCGCCGCGGGAGGAATTCAGCTTCGTGATCTCCGCTTCCGGTTTCTCGGGTTGGGGCGGGTTGAAAGGGTGAGCGGGGGCGGCGCGAGGCCGCCCCCGCGAGCACACGTGTGACTACGCCGCGCTGCGGCCGTTCTCCGCTTCCACCAGCGGACGGTAGCGCTTGTTCATCTCCATCCAGTGGGCGGCGCGCTTCTTGGCGCGTTCGATCTGGACGTCCGGGAAGTTGAGGAACGGGACGCGCGTGGGACCCACCTTGCAGTAGTCCGCGTACTCGGCCGGGCGCTTGAAGCCCTCGCCGGGCACGGGTTTGCCCTGGGCGGCGGTCATGACGTCGGCGATGACCTCGCACGCCTTCTCCGTCTCGCCGCGGCGCACCAGGTTGCGCAGGTGCAGGATCGGCCACGGCCCCATCCACACCTCGGTGGACCAGCAGCCCGCGGCGCCCATGCCGAAGTAGGGGTGGAGCTGGGTCTGGTTCACGAACACGCTGATGCGGCCCTGGGTGATGCGCTGCAGGTTCATGAACGCGTTGGTGGTCCGGTGGCTGTCTTTCATGCCGATGATGGAAGGCTTCTTGACCAGTTCCTTGAACGCGCCCACCGGCAGGGTGAACTTGTGGTTGCCGGGGTTGTGGTAGATCAGGATGTTAAGCGTGGGGAACAGGTCCGCGATGTCGTGGAAGAAGCGGACGGCGTCGTTTACGGGGAGCGTCTCGTAGTAGGGCACGCCCAGCAGCACGCCGTCGGCGCCGGTGTCCTTGACGAAGTTCATCTTGCGCACGACTTCCCGCGGGTTGGGGCTCGTGACTCCGATGAACAGCGGCACGCGCTTCTTGACCGCGTCCACGGCGGCCGTCGTAATGGTCTCGAACTCTTCCCACAAGAGGTTGTAGCACTCGCCGTAGGTGCCGGTCGTGGAAATGACGTCGATGCCGTCCTTGACGATCCGGTCCACGCCTTCGGCGAGGTTGTCCACGGCGATGGTCCGGGTCGCGTTGATGTCGGTGGCGTCGTCGGTGGCGAACGCGGGCATCATGCCCATCACTCCCCCCAGGTCCTTTGCGGTCAGCATGAAACACCTCCTTGACTGAAGCTGATTGTGCCGAAATCTGTATTGGTGGAACCCACTATACCCACAATGAAGATCGTCAATCAATCGGTAACGCGAGGCGGCGTCCCGGTGTCGCCGCCTTGAACCCGCCCGTCCGCCGGACCGTAGCCGGCGGACGCCGATTTCGAAACCTTGGATAACGCGGACACGCCGGGATCTCCCCAATTCAGGGGAGGTATGCTACCCTTTATATTTTGTATGATCGATTTATAATCGGATTTGAACGGGAGGCATGCCATGCGTTTTCGGGTGCAAATGGGACGACGGTGTTGGTCGCGGAATTCGCAACGGGGAGTGCCGGCGGATGGGGACCTGACGTCAGGCAGAAGCGCGCGGCGGAGCTGTTGCCGCGGACGCACGCCCAAGCCTGCACGAGCCCGGTTTGCCGTGTTCGTCCCCGCAATGGTGTTGTTGGTGGGAATGCTCGCGCTCACCGGCACCCACGCCGCCCCCGCGCTGGCCACCGTATCGTTCGACCCTGCCTCGCATCACTTCCGGGTAGCGGAAAACACCGCCCCCGGCACCGTCGTGGGCACGGTGACCGCCACCGACAGCGACGGCGATACGCTCACCTACTCCATTGGCGGGACCGACGCGACGACGTTCCAGGAACTCTTCGCGTTGAACGCGAGCACCGGGCAAATCACCGTCAAGGAAGGCGCCACCGTCAACTACGAGGTCGAAAAGAAGGCCTATTCCATATGGATCAGCGCCACCGACGGGAAGGACGACGCCGGCGCCGTGGAAGACGACCCGGCCCCCGACGCCTCCGTTTACGTGTACTTGAGCATCACCAACGTCGACGAACCGGGAGTCGTCACCTTCTCCACGACCGAGCCCCAGGTGGGAGTACAGATCCAGGTCACCTTGAGGGACCCCGATGGGCGTCGAGGGGGGTTCGTGTCGTCCTACTGGGACAGGGGCGTCAGCGCGGACGGACCGTTTTACGCGGACTTGGCGGATGTGGCCGCCTATAACCGCAAGCGGACTTATACGCCACAGGACAAGGAGAAGTACATGTTTCTCCGGTTCACCGTGTGGTACATGGATGCACTCTGCAATCGAGTGAGCATCCTGGACAAGAGATGCTTCAAGAAAGCCGAAGGCGTCATGGCGAGCCGGGTCAGGGACGAGAACGGGCTGATTGCCCTGACGCAGAGCCAGAACCAGCCTGCAAGCGGATACGTTCACGTGACGAAACTCAAACTGCTGGAGAATGGCACAGCCGACTCGCACGACGATCCACTCCAGGCCGGGCATTGGGTCAAGGCGTATGTGCGCCGATCTGATGTTTCCGACCCGAACGGCGTGAACGCTCTGCGCCAGTTCGAGACGCAGGTGAGTTACAGGTGGTATCGGATCAACACGGTGACGGCAGCCGAGACGGAACTGCCACCCGTGTACGACGAGGACGGTCTCCTCAACACAAGGTTCCACACTATCACCGACGCCGACGTGGGGTATGGCATTCAGGCGCGCGCCTGGTTTCTCGACGACGAGGGCAATCGCGAGAAGCTGCAAAGCGCGCTGCACTATGTGCCGCCACCGGCAAACACGCCGGCAACGGGAACCCCGACCATCACGGGCACGGCGCGGGTGGGGGAAGAACTCTCGGCGGACACGTCCGGCATCGGCGATGCCGACGGCATCGAGGCCACCACCATGACCTACGCGTGGATTCGCCACGACGGCGACACCGCCACCACCATCGACGGTGCGACGGAGTCCACCTACACGCTCGTGAGCGATGACCAAGGCAAGACCATCACGGTGAGAGTGAGCTTCAGGGACGGTTACGGGTACAGCGAAACCCGCACGAGCGCGGCGACGGCGGAGGTCGCGGAAGCCGAAGTGGGCGCATCCGGGGAGAGGTCACCCAACATGGCGGCGACCGGAGTCCCGACGATCACGGGCACGGTGGAGGCGGGCAAGACGCTGACGGCCGGCACCAAGGGTATATCCGACGCCAACGGGACGACCAACGCGGTCTTCAGCTACCAGTGGCTCGCCGACGACGTCGACATCGACGGGGCGACGAGCGCAAGCTACTCGCTGGCGGCGGCGGATGAGGGCAAGGTCGTCAAGGTGCGCGTGTCGTTCACCGACGACGCGGGCAATGCCGAGTCGTTGACGAGCGCGGGGACGAGCGCGGTGGCGGCGCCCACCGGCCCGACGGCGAGCTTCGAGAACGTCCCGTCGAGCCATGACGGTGGAAACAATTTCACGGTGGTCATGCGATTCAGCCAGGCCCCGAACGGGCTGAGCCATCGGACCGTCGCGGGCTCGATGCTCGAAGTGACCGGCGGAGTGGTGAACAGCGCGACCCGGCTCGACGACAGCAGCAACATCGCGTGGCGGATCCGGCTGACGCCCAGGGCCCTCGACGCGATGACCGTCACCCTGCCGGTGCGCGCGTGCACCGAGACCGGCGCGGTGTGCTTCGGCACGACACCGCTCGCGGTGGCGGCCGTGGTGACGATCCCGGGGCCGTTGCAGGCGATTCCCGAACCGCCGCCAACCGCGCCGGCCACAGAGGAAGAACCCACCGAAAGAACCACGCCCGTGGGTGAGTTCACCGGCTCCTTCGGGGACGCGACCCTTGCCGGGCACGACGGAAGCGCGTTCGAACTGGACTTCCATTTGAACCACGACCCCCCCGGGCTGAGCTACCGCACGGTGAAGAGCGGGCTGTTCACGGTGACCGGTGGGACCATCAAGAAGGCCCGGCGAATCACCCGGGGCAAGAACAAGGACTGGCGCATTCGCGTCGTGCCCGACGGCATGGGTGACGTCACCGTGACCCTGAAGACGACGACGGACTGCGCCGCCACACACGCCGTATGCGCGTCGGACGGCCGGATGCTCAAGGGCGGGGCGCAGGCCCTGGTGCCGGGGCCCGCCGCGTTCTTCTCGGTGGCGGACGCCACGGTGAGCGAGAACTGGGGCGCGAGGCTCGAATTCGTGGTCACACTGAACCGCGCCCTGAGCAGAGTCGCCACCGTCGCGTACGCCACCTCCGACGGCACGGCGACCGCGGGAAGGGACTACACCGCGGCATCGGGGACCCTCACCTTCGCCGCCAACGAGACGTCGAAGATGGTGCTGGTGAGGGTGCTCAACGACGCGCACAACGAGGGCCCGGAAACACTGACGTTCAGGCTCTCGAGCCCGTCCGGCGCGGCGCTGAGCGACGCCACCGCGACGGGGACCATCATCAACACGGACCCCGTGCCCCAGGCGTGGCTGGCGCGATTCGGCCGCGAGGCGGCGGGCCACGTGGCCGAAGCCATAGCCGAACGCCTGCGGGGGGAGCAACGCACGCGCGTGGTGCTCGGGGGCCACGACCTGGGGTCCGGCGAGTCGATCCGGCTCGCGGAAGGGGCGGGCAAGGGTCCGGGCGCCCGCCTCATCGGCAACGCCTGGATGCCCGGCGGCGCTCCGCGCACGGGTGAGGATGCGGACGTGTCGTGGCGGGAGCGCGAGATAGGCGAAGTCCTGCTGGCGAGTTCGTTCCACCTCGCGTCCGCGGAGAACCCCGACGCGGGTTCGCGCTGGTCGCTGTGGGGCCGGGGGGCGCGTTCTTTCTTCGATGGAAGGGAAGACTCCCTGACGCTCGACGGCGACGTGACGACGGCCGCGGTCGGCGTGGACCGTGAGGGCGACCGATGGCTGCTGGGCTTTGCGATCGCCCGAAGCGCGGGCGATGGTTCGTTCCGGGAGGGTGGGCCGTGCGACCGGGGCTGCGCCGGCAAGGTGGAGAGCGCGCTCATGGGCTTCTATCCCTATGCGCGCTACCGGGTGAGCGAGACGTTCTCGGTGTGGGGTGCGCTCGGCCACGGGCGGGGCGATTTGACGCTCGGTCCCGAGGGCATGGGGTCCATCGACACCGATGTGGAAATGAGCATGGCGGCGGCGGGGGCCCGCGGGGTGCTGTTCCCGGCTCGTGAGCCGGGCGGATTCGAACTGGCCCTGCGCACGGACGTGCTCGCCACGTCCACGCGCTCGGACACCGCATCGGACCTGGTTGCGACGAAGTCGGACACGAGTCGCGTGCGGCTGTTGCTCGATGGCTCTCGTTCCTTCCAGGCAGGAGACGGGGTGCTCACACCGTCGGTGGAGGTCGGCGCACGCTACGACGGCGGCGACGCGGAGAGGGGCGGCGGATTCGAGATGGGCGCCGCCGTGCGCTACGCTTCCGGAGGACTCTCGATGGAGGCCGGAGCGCGCGGCCTCGTCACCCACGCGGAGGAGGACTACGACGAATGGGGCCTGAGCGGCTCGGTGCTGTATGCACCGGGTGCGGACGGACGCGGACTCTCCATGCAGGTGGGCTCCGCCTGGGGGACGGATTCAGGCGGCGCGGAGCGGCTCTGGGCGCAGGCGCAAAGCCGGCTCTCGGCGCCCGGCGCCGGCCCCCCGAAGCGAGGCTCGAAGCGGAACTCGGCTACGGACTCGACGCCCCGCGCGGTCTGCTGACGCCCTACGCGGGCTTGGGTGTCTCCTCGAATGCCGAGACATGGCGCGCCGGCGTGCGCTGGAAACCCGGCCCCGCCGTCGACCTGGATCTCGAGGCGAGTCTCAAGGAGGCGGGACCGGCCGACGCGCTGGAGAGAGGCGTTTTCTTGCTGGGTTCGATAAGATGGTAGCAAGGCCCGGCGCGGCCGCGGCAAAATCGTTCCGCGGTTGGACCGCCGAAGCGCGCTCCAAGCACTCTTGGGAGTTTCCCGCGAGGAAGGAGCCTTGCGGCTTGGGGCAAACAGGATATGGGCGACGAACGTCCGGGCAAGGAAGCCGTTATGGGAGAACGTGGCACCTTTGAACGCCTTTTGACAACGTTGCACGCGGCGGCGCTGGACGATGCCGACTGGCCGTCCGCTTCCGGGTTGATCGACGAGGCCCTGCGCGTGCAGGGCAACACCATGGCGTATGGCGACATACAATCCGGGGAGGACATCCTCTTCTACTTCGCGGGGGTCTTCTTCCACGGACAACGGCAACCGGAAATGGAACGCCAATACTTCCAGGACTACTACCTGGTAGACGAACGGGTCCCACGGGTGCGGGCGCTCCCCGACGGCGAACTGACCCATTCCCTCGACCTTTACACCGAGAAGGAGTTGACGACCTCCCCGGTGTACAACGAGTATCTGGACCGTGTACATGCTCAGAACGGCATCCACTTTCGTCTGGACGGACCCTGTGGCTCGAGCATCCTCTGGATCGTCCACGATCCGGTGAGGGGTGGCGATTGGTCGTCCACGCAGCTCGACTCGATGCGCCGCCTGCTGCCCCATCTGCGACAATACGTGCGCATCCGCCAGGCGCTTGCCGGCGCGGGTGCTCTGGGTGCGTCCCTCATGGAATTGCTCGACGCCAACGAGCCGGGCATCATCCAGCTCGACCAGCGCGGGCGTATCCTGGAGATGAACGACCACGCTCGAGGCTTGCTGGGGACCGGAGACGGTCTGTTCGACAGGGGCGGTTTCCTGTTCGCCCGTCAATCGGAGGACAATGCCCATCTCCAGGGGCTGCTCAAGCACGCGTTGTTTCCGTTCGGGACTCCAGGCGTCAGCGGTACGACGATGGTGAGACGTGAGCGAGCCCTCCCGCTGGTCTTGCACGTCAACCCTGTCGACCGACGGCAGACGGACCTGCGCGTTTGGCCGGTCGCGGCGCTTGTGCTGATCGTGGACCCGGCGGGCGGGCTCCGTGTCGATCCGGTCATCGTCGGGGCAACCCTCGGTCTCACGAAGATGGAGAGCCAGGTGGCGGTGTCATTGGCCGAGGGCATGAACGTCCGCGAGATCGCCGCATCGATGGGGCGGAAGGAAAGCACGATCCGCTCCCATGTGAAGCAGACGTACACCAAGCTCGGCCTCTCGCGGCGAGTCGACTTGCTGCGGCTGGTCCTGTCTCTGGCCGGCGCTCCGAAGTCTTGAGGCGAAAGGCGGCGGCCGGTCCGCGCCGGCGCCGGTGTCCCGGACACCGGCATCGGAGTGATGCCCGATGGACCGGTGTCCGGCCGCTTCGCCCAAGCTCTACCCCAAGCCCGACGGTCCCGCCTCGATGCCGTAGAGCTTGGCGGCGTTGTTCCAGAGGATCTTGTCGCGGACGCCGTCCGTGACGCCCCGGAAGCAGCGCTCCACGGTCTCGCGGGTGCGCGGCCAGGTGGAGGTGGTCAGCGGCAGGTTGGTGGACCACAGGATGCGGTCTTCCCCAAGGTATCCCACGAAGGGCGCGATCTCGTCGAACCAGGCGGTGAGGTAGCACTGGCGCTGGAACATCTCCGAGGGCTTGAGGTCGTAGCCCTCGCGCGCCAGGCCGTCGTGCTCGAACTGGTGGTCGGCCCATTCCAGGTAAAGCATGGCCCAGCTCAGGGCGCTCTCGGCGAACACCAGGCGCAGGCGCGGATGGCGCAGCAGCACCCGCGAGAAGGACAGCAGCGAAAGCACGTAGACGCTGGACATGGGCCGCGTCACCGCGTCCACGGCGTCGGACAGGGCCGGCGACAGCCCGGAGAACGCCGGGTAGAGCAACCGCGGCGAGGCCCCGGAGTGGAGCGACACCGGCACGCCCATCTCCTCGCAGGCACTCCACACGGGGTCATATTCCGGGTCGCTCACGTGGGGCACGTCCCGGAGATGCATGGGCAGGGCGGGGAAGACGATGCCCCGGTGCCCCTTGGCCACGGCCCGTTGCATCTCCGCGGCGGCGGCCTCGGGCGGCCAGATGGGCACGATGCACTGGGGAATGAAGCGCGGGCTGGCGGAAGCCCACTCCTCCAGCAGCCAGTCGTTGTAGGCCTGGACGCAGGCGGTCTCGAGTTCCGGGTCGTCGAGCCGGCCGAAGGCTTCGCCGGCCATTCCCGCGACCGTGGGGAAGAGCACGGAAAAGGCGATGCCCGCGGCGTCCATGGCCTTGAGCCGCTCGCCCGGCGACCAGGCCGCGGCGGGCACTTCCTCCCAGCACCGGGGCTCCCGGTTCCGGTCGGGCATCAGCGCCCCGGCGGAGGCCACCTTGCCGCCGAGGAGCGGCCGTCCGTCCATCACCCAGTGCTCGGCGCCGTCGGCGTCGCGTTCGACGTGCGGCACGCGGTCGCCGAACCGGCTTCGGGAGAGCCGGCGGGTCCACAGGTCGGGGGGCTCCTGGACGTGGTCGTCGACGCTGACGAGATCGCGTGCCGGGCTCATGCGCGCGCTTCCATGGATTCGCTCCCGCGTGTCGCCTCCCGCACCACCGCGTCCATGCGGTAGACGCGCACGGCGTTCTCGTAGAGCAGCTTGCGGCGGTCTTCGGCGCAGACTCCCTGGAGCACGTCTTCCATCGCTTCCCAGGAACGCGGGTAGAACGCGGTCACGTGGGGGAAGTCCGATTCCCACATGAGGTTGTCGATGCCGATGTCGTGGCGCAGCTTGATGCCCTCGTTCTCGAACCAGAAGTTGGTGAACATCTGGCGCCGCACCACCTCGCTCGGTCGCGTGCTCAACCCCTCGGTCCACAGGTGGCGGGTTTCCCACTCGTGGTCGCAGGCGGCCAGCACGTAGTTGAGGCCGCCGATGCCGGCCTCGGCGAACACGAACTTGAGGCGCGGGAAGCGCTCGGTGACGCCGCTGAAGACCAGGTGCGGAATGATCTGAGCCGGTGTGGTGGCGGAGGTGGCGGTCATGGCCGAGTGGCCCTGGCGCTGGGAGTAGCCGTGCCAGAAGCGGGTGGAGCGGCCCGCCGAGAGTCCGCAGGAGCCGTGGAAGTGCACGGGCACGTCCAGGCTCTGGCAAGCGTCCCACATGGGATCCCAGTAGGGATCGGTGAGGTGGGGCAGCGAGCCCGGCGTCTCGCCTTGCAGGTTGATGCCCCGGTGCCCGGCGGCGGTGGCCCGTTCGACCTCGCGCCGGATGGTCCCGGGGTCGCTCAGGTACGGGATGATGGTCACCGGGAAGTAGCGGTCGCTGACCGTGGTCCACTCCGCCAGGGAGTCGTTGTAGGCGCGCACCACGTCCAGCTCGAACTCGGGGTCGCCGGACTCGAAGAAGGTGCCGCCCGGGGGATTGGGGAACAGCACTTCGGCATCGACGCCGTCGGCGTCCAGCGCCTTGAGCCGCTCCGCCGGGTCGTACCCCATCACCGGCATCTCCTCCCAGTGCTGGGGGTAGGTGGGGAAGGGCTCGCCCATGAGCGCCGGGCAGTTGCCCACGTGGTCGCCCCGCGGCCTGCCGTAGACGCACCAGCGGTCCACCTTGCGGCCGTTCTCCTCCACTTCCCGCACTTGCGGGATGCGCTCGCCCCACTTGGCCGCGGACATGCGCGACGTGAAGGCGTCGCGGTCGAAGCCGCTGTGGGAATCCGCGCTGATCAGTCCGAACTTGATCTCCATGGTCCGCTCCGTTCCGTGGACGCCGCCGCTATTGCAGCTTGCCCACGTACTTGCGCTCGATGACGTGCTTGAGTTGCTTGGTGGTCTCGGGAGTGAGTGCCAGGAAGGGCTTGAGCGCCTTATTGAGCTCGTCGGGACCGGTCCACTCCACCACGAGCTTCATTTTCCCGGCCTCCTCCTGCGCCTTCTTCAAGGTCGTGATCTTCTTGAGCGCGGCGCTCAGGAATTGCCGTTTGGCCTCGGACACGCCGGGGGAGGTGACCACCGTGCCGAAGATGTTGGAGAACGACAGCGCGTAGCTGCGCCACGGCTCCTTGGCGTCCAGTTCCGCCAGCGACGGCACGTCGGGCGTGCGCGGGTCCTTGGCGTAGGAGAACGCGATGTTGACCCGGTCCTTGAACCTCAGGCCCGTGGACACGGCCGCGGTGGTGGCGTCCAGCTCTCCGCGCGCGATGGCCGCCATGCGTTCCGAGGAGCCGCCGTAGCCCGGCACGATGGTGATGGGCAGGCCGAACATCTCGGCGATCATGCCCTCGTTGAAGGGAGAGGAGGCGCCGATGCGGATGCGCTTGAGCTTGCGCAGTTCCGCGATGTCCGTCGGAAAATCCTTGCGCAACAACACGGCTGTGTTGGTGGGAATCACCCGTCCCAGGTAGCCGAACTTGTCGTAGTCGTACTTCACCCCCTTCTGCTTGAAGAGGTCGAAGGCCACCAGCTTGGTGTGCGCGGTGAGCAGCGTCAGGCCGTCCGGCGGAAGCCGGAACAGCCGGTTGTAGCCCGCCACCCCGCCGCCGCCCGGCAGGTTCCGCACGATGGCTCCCCTGGCGCCGGTGACCGCGGGCAGGTGCCGCGCCATCCAGCGGGCGCGGATGTCGAAGGTGCCGCCGGGCGAGTACTGCACCAGCATGGTGATGCGTTTGCCCTTGTAGAAGTCCGCGGCGCTGTCGGCGGCGCTCGCCTGTCCGGTCAGGAGCACGACGCAGGCCAAAGTCGAAGTCAGCCATGTCCAGGTCATTCTCGTCTTCATGGGAGTCCTTTCGGTTTGTTCCATGGTTGGTTTCAAAACTGCCACGATGTGAGTCGTTCCTTCCTATACGCGTGCGTCACGAGAAATGTCAACGAAGGAACTTTGCCATCCGCACCGGTCCGGCTCGAACGTAGCGAGTAGCGGCCCTGCCGAAGCGTGCCGTCTCATGCCGCCCCTCGCCCGATGAGATAGTCGAGCAGGCTGTCCGGCCACGCCACGTGGAGGACGGCGTCGAACAGGCCGAGCACCAATCCGGTCAAGATGCCTGTCAGGATCAGGGTCACGGTCCAACCGGCCCGGCTGAAGCGCCGGAAATAGAACACCATGAACAGGGGCACCGACAGCTTGAAGCCGATGAGCAGGATGGCGGCAAGGAAGCCCAGGGCGCAAAGATAGAAGGTCCCCGCCCTTTGCACCACGAGATGAGTGGGCACGGTGCGGTCCACCTCGATGTCGCGGATGCGTTCGCGCGGCTCGTGGTCCTCGTCCGCATCGCCCTGGAAGAACGCGTCCTTGGCGAACTGTGCGACGGCCACGAGCAGGACCGGAATGGCGATGGTCAGCGGAAAGAGCTTGGTGGCGAAGGGCCAGTGCCAGGCCGTGGCCACGGCCGCCGCCAGCAGCACCAGGAAGAACGCGTCGAACAGCAGGGAGACGGCCTTTTGCATGGAGGTCAGGGTTTCGTTGCGGCGGCGGCCCGGTCACGGTACTGCCGGATCGCCGGCGCCGCCAGCGCGGCGACGATCAGCAGGGCCAGGACGATCACCCAGGGGCGCGACATCCACGCCCAGCCGTAGGTCAGGATCGAGATGTAGAGGTACTTCTCCACGGTGGAGCCGAGCACGAAGCCGATGATGAGGGGCGGCCGCGGCCAGCCCTGCCGCTTCATGGTCCAGCCCAGCAGCCCGAAGAACAGGAACAGGACGATGTCGGCGATGTGGCGCCGTGCCATGAACGCGCCCAGGAACATGATCACGAGCAGTACCGGGGCCAGGAGTTGGGCGCGGATGGTGGCGATGCGCGCCAACTGGTCGGTGAAGAGGAAGCAGGTGCCCGTGCCGATGATGTTGGCCAGGGCCAGGCTCCAGGAGATGGTGAAGATGACGTCGAGGTGCTGGTTCAGCATCTCCGGGCCGGGGGTGAGTCCCTGGATCTCCATGGCGCCGAGGAACAGGGCCATGCTGGTGCTGCCGGGAATGCCGAAGGCCAGGGTGGGGATCAGGCCGCCGCCGTCCTTGGCGTTGTTGGCGCTCTCGGGCGCGATGACGCCGCGCACGTCGCCCTTGCCGAAGTTGTCGGCGTTCTTCTCGGTGTGCAGGGCGTGGCCGTAGGCGAACCAGTCCACCACCAGGGTGCCGAGGCCCGGGATGATGCCGATCCACACGCCGATGGTGGCGGAGCGGACCACCAGCCACCAATGCCGGAAGGCGTCCCGGACGCCCTCCCAGCGGCCCTTGAGCCGCCCCAGGGCGCCGGAGTCGATGCTCTTGCCGGAGACCAGCAGGTCGGTGACCTCGGCCAGGCCGAACAGGCCCAGGGAGATGGGCACCACGTGGAAGCCGTCCCACAGGTAGACCCGGTCGAAGGTCCAGCGCTCCACGCTGAGCATGGGGTCGGTGCCCACGGTGGCGAGCAACAGGCCGGCGCCTCCGGCCACCACGCCCTTCATGAGCGCCGAGCCGCTGAGGCTCGCCACCATGCACACCCCGAGCACCGCCATCATGAAGAACTCGGGGGAGCCGAAGGTGAGCACCAGCGGGCTCAGGATGGGGATGGACAGGGTCAGCAGCAGGGCGCCGAAGATGCCGCCCATGGCGGAGACAGTGAACGCGGCGCCGAAGGCGCGGCCCGCCTCGCCGCGCTTGGCCATGGCGTGGCCGTCGATGATGGTGGCCTGCGAGCCGACCGTGCCGGGGACGGCGAAGAGCACCGAGGGGATGGTGTCGGAGGTGGTGGTGACCGCCAGCATGCCGATGATGAAGGCGAAGGCGGAGACCGCGTCCATGTCGAAGGTGAACGGAAGCAGCAGCGCCAGTCCCGTGACCCCGCCGATGCCGGGGATGACCCCGAGCATGAGGCCGAGGAAGGTCCCGGCGAACAGCATGAAGAGGTGGACCGGGTCGAGGATGTGGAGGCTGGCCTGGCCTATGGCGTCGAGCATGAGGGTGTGCCGTTAGAGGAGTCGGGTGCCGTTTTGGGGGATTCCGTATTCGGTGTTTCCAGGTTCGAGGATTCCAGATTCGAGGATTCCAGATTCGAGTATTCCAGATTCGAGGATTCCGGATTCGAGGTTTCGGATTCGAGGCTTCGGATTCGAGGACGTCGTGCTCCCTGGGTACCATGCGGGGTGCTTGTTTCCGAGCCGCGCGGGGGGCATCCCTGAAATCTGGAGACGGTGGGTGCCGGGTTCGTTACGAACTACCTCGCACGCATGGCGGCGTTGATCGTTGTCACGTCCGCCCACCGTCAACAGATTTCAGGGACGCCCCCCGCGCGGCTCTCCACGATGCAGTTCGCGAAGGTCCGTTTGATCCTTCCCGGTTGAAGGGTTGGCTGCGTCGAAGGATGTCGTGCCATGGCCAAGGGTCTGCCTAGTCCTCCTCGCTGTAGAGGTTGAGGCTTTCCAGTACCGGGCGGTCCGTGACGGAGAACAGGATCGCGGGCTCGGTCCGGGAGTCGTTGCGGAAGTGGTGCCAGTGCCACGACGGGACGGCGAAACAGTCCTGCTCGGTCCAGGCCATGGGGGTGCCGTTGTCCTTGTCGCGGCTGGCCACGGTGGCGCCGGCGCCTTGCATCACGTGGTAGATGGTGCTGCTGGTATGGCGGTGGGGGCGGGTGGATTCGCCCGGCCGCAGCCACTGCACGCGGCAGTCGATGGTGGGCATGGTGGGGCCACCGGTGACGGGGTTGCTGTATTGCAGGAGAACGCCGTCGTGGGGGTCGCCGTCGGTGGAGTCCGCCAGTTGTTCCAGGACGGGCAGGGTCTCGCTCCACTTGTAGGTGTAGGGGAGGGCGCGGGTGCCGGGGCTCTCGGTGAGTGGCCGCACGGTGCCGAGGCGGTGGCGGCTGTAGCCTTCGGACCTGGTGACGGGCTGGGCCGGTCCTTCGCCGTAGTTCTCGTGGAAGTTGGCGTCCAGGTGGTTCATGAGGTGCACGTCGAGGACGTCGAGCCATACTATGTTGCGCTCGCCCTGGTTGTAGTGGTCGTGCCAGGTCCAGCTCGGCGTGAGCACGAGGTCGCCGGGCTCCATGTGCATCTCCTCGCCCTCCACCGTGGTGTAGCCGGTGCCGTCCCCCTCCACCACGAAGCGCAGGGCCGCGGCGGTATGGCGGTGGCACTCGGCCCGTTCCCCCGGCTTCACGAGCTGCACGGACATCTGGATGGTGCGGGTGGTGGACTTGAACGCGGTGAGGCCGGGGTTCACCAGTTGCACGGTACGGCGCTTGGCGGCCTCGTCGATGTGACCCAGCTTCACGACCTCGCCGGACTCCATGAGGCAGGAGTAGATCACCGGCCAGCGCCACAGGTGCGGGCGCAGCTCCGGCGAGGGCTGGCGCGGCTGCCAGTGCCCCGCCAGGGAATTCTCCGCCATGATGCGGTGCAACTCGTCGAGCCGCGGATTGTCGATGTTGACGGCTTCACTCATGATTGTCTCCTTGTGCTTCCCCCGGATTCCCGTGGACCAAGCTGTGTCACAATTCCACTTGGATTGGTAATAGTACCCTCGCCCCGGGACGTCATTGATATGAAAATAAAATC
>CAZFIU010000011.1:7610-64762 GCA_964519455.1 uncultured Syntrophobacterales bacterium | reverse complement strand
TTCCCGCGGAAGCGGGAATGACTCATTGGGGTGGCCGGCGCCTAAGTTTCATCCCCCTGGCCGCCAAACCCCCCACCCCTGGTCCCGGGGTGCTGGTGCCATTTCGCATCCGAGCACCGCGTGGAACGCTACACCCCCTCCAGCGCCGCGGCTTCCGGATGGAAGAAGTCCTGGTATTCCAGCTTCTCCTTCGTCAGGCCGAACTGGTGTGCGAACGTCATCATGGCTTCCAGCGACGTGACGTTGTCCGCGATGTTGTAGGACCAGTAGTTCTCGCCCATGGCCTCGCGCTGCTCGTCGATGGCGGCGGCCACCCAGGAGGTGATGAGCACCTCGGGATCGGCGCCGTAGAGCCGGTCCATGGCCACGTCGCGCGCCTGGCGGTACGCCTCCAGGAGCGCCACCGGGGCGTGCGGGTACTTGTCGACGAAGTCCTGCTTGAGCGTCACCATGTGGCTGATGGGGAAGATCCCCGTGGCCTTGTAGTAGTTCAACTCCTCGTTCTTGTAGTCGCGGAACAGGCGCCGCACCCGCGGGTCGCGCCGGCTGATGGACGGCAGCACGTTGGGCTCGATGACGGCGTCGACTTCCCCCGCCAGGAGCATTTCGTCCAGGGGTTCGCCGGGTTGCGGTCCCTTGATGTGGGGCAGGGGCTCCACCTCGATGCCCTCGCCCCAGCTCTCGGCCTCCGGGTAGGGCATGCACCAGCGGACGCGCGTCAGGTCCACGCCGTAGTAATTCTGCAGCGCGCCGCGCGCCCACACGCCGGCGGTGCTGCTCACGAACACCCGTTTCCCCTCCAGGTCCTTGGGGCCGTCGATGCCCGAGGCGACGTTCACGAAGATGTAGGCGATGCGGAACTTGCGGTTGGGGTAGGCGGGGATCGAGACGTAGGGGTGGTCGCCTTTGCCCTTGGTGCGCATGAGGCCGCCGAAGCTCGCGTCCCAGGCGTCGATGGTCTCCGGGCCGTGGAAGTCGCTGATCTCGAGGTCGAAGCCCTCCACCTGGACGGTGCCGTCGACAAAGGGCCGGTTGGTGTCCACCTCGGGCTCGCGGAAGCCGAGACGGAGCTTGGGGTTTGCCATGGGTCGTCTCCCTTTGGGTCTCTCGGGTCTCTCGCGCGGCGCTACCCGTCCTGGCGGTCGGCCGGCGCGGTCTCCTTCGTGTAGAAGCCGAGCTTGGTCTGCGCGGGCCAGTCGTCGATGGAGAACAGGATGGAGTCGCCGTGGTGGCCGTTTTCGTGGTGATGCCACGACCACGCCGGCACGGCGAAGATGTCCCCCTGGCTCCACTCCAGCCGCTCGCCCTCGATGACCACGGCGCCCTCGCCCTCGAAGGCGTGGTAGAAGGTGTTGCTGTTGTGCCGGTGGCTCAAGGTGGTCTGGCCCGCCCGCAGGAGCTGCGCGTGCCACGCGATGGTGGGGAGCGTGGGGCCGCCGTCCACCGGGCTCGCGAGCATCAGGTGCGTACCCTCGCACGGGTCTTCTTCGCCCGCTTCCTGCAAGGCGGTCAGGGCGGCGCGGGTCTCCGCCCAGGGGTAGCGCATGGGCGGCAGCGGAAACGGCCGGCCGTGGGCCATGGGGCGGGCGAGGCCGCGGGTGCGCACGCCGTAGCCGTCGGGCTTGTGGATCTCCTGGTAGGGGTTGTCCACCGGCAGCCGCTCGTTCAGGTTCACTCCGCCGTTGTAGCCGTTGTCGTAGCCGTCCACGTAGAGGGCGGGCGTGGAGCCCTGGTTCCAATGGTCGTGGTAGGTCCAGGACGGGCTGATGATCACGTCGCCCCGCTCCATGGGGAACGCCTCGTGCTCGCACACGAACGCGGCCTCCCTGGGCGCCTCGCACACCAGGCGCGTCTCGCTCCGGGTATTGCGGTGTCCCTGGGTGCGCTCGCCGGGCATGAGGATCTGGACGTTCATCCAGATGGGGAAGCGGGTGGCCTCGATGCCGGTGACCGAACGCATGCCGGTCATGCCGTCGGGCCCCACGGTGACGATCTCGCCGGAGCGCATGAGCCCCCTGCGGATTCCCTCCCAGCGCCAGTGGGCGCCGGTGACGCCGGTGCGCGGCGGCGCCATGCCCTCGCGCCGCAGCCCCGCTCCCACCATGTGGTGGGCGGCCAGGTACTTTTCCAGGTCCTCGTGTGTCGTGCCGACATCGTTCATGGCAAACACCTCGTAGCGATCGTTATTCCTACGCCACTTCCGTCATTCCCGCGCAAGCGGGCTGTGTCAAGACTCGCGAGGCACCCACGTCACAGAACGTCATTCCCGCGCAAGCGGGCATCCAGGGGTGGCGGTGTGGCGGCCCATTGCCCCGGCCTCGCCCCTGGATTCCCGCTTGCCAGGCCGTGTCAAGCCTCTGCGCGGACACGGGAATGGCACCCACGCCCCGAACCGTCATTCCCGCGCAAGCGGGAATCCAGGGGTTGGGAGGGGCGAAACGGGCGTATTCCCCGCCACACCCCCCCTGGATTCCCGCTTGCGCGGGAATGACGATTCGGGGCGTGGGAGCCAAGCATACCTCACGTTCACGCATCCAGCCCGAAATACTTCACGCAGTTGTCCACCAGCATGGCGCGCTTCTCGTTCGCGGGCACGCCCTCGAAGTCCCTTTCCATCACCGGGATGGAGTTGGGGTACTCGCTGGCGGCGTGCGCGAAGTCCGTGGCCCACATGAGCTTGTCGTAGCCGATGCACTCGCGCCGCTTGATGCCGATGGGATCGTGCAGGAAGCCCCAGTAGTTGTTCTCCCGCAGGTACTCGCTGGGCTTGCGGTCCAGGTAGTGCAGCCCCCAGAACTGGTGGATCATGGGCATGTAGCGCTGGTAGTGGTCGTCGAGCTGCCACAGGCCGTACTCGAACCACCCGATCATGGTCTCCGCCCAGTACATCTTGAGCGTCGGAAAGCGGTCCCACACGCCCGCGAAGGCCATCTGCACGGCGCCCACCATGGCGTCGTTGGTGAAGCGGAAGAAGTAGTTCATGGGCTCCTTCACGTGCACGTCGGGACCGGGCCTGCGTTCGTACGGGAACGCGGGCTCGCCGCCCTTGCCGGAACCCATGTTGCCGGTGTTGTGGTTGGTGAGGGCAACGCCCAGGTCCAGGGCCGCGGCCCAGAAGCGGTCGTCCTCCGCCGTGGGGTAGCCGTGGCCGCTCGGGAACTTGTCGAGCTTCACTCCCTTGAGGCCCAGCCTGGCGCAGTGCTCCAGCTCCCGTACGGCGTCGTCGATGCCGCTGGTGGGAACGACGCCCATGGGAATGATCCGGTCGGGCGCCGGCGCCATGTATTCCTCGCCCAGGAACTCGTTGTAGGCGCGCACCAGCTCGCAGTAGAGCTCGCGGTCCCTGGCCTGCTCCAGCACGAAGGAGATCTGCGAGAACACAACCTCCGCGTCGATGCCGTCCCGGTCCTGTTCCTCGAGCCGCTGCGCGGGCGGTCCGGTGCCGGCGCAGGCCTCGAACGTGGGCACCTGTGTGGCCATGTCCTCCTTGTTGACGCGCACGCTCCGGGTGACGCCGATGGTGTTGGGCTCGCCGCCGTCCACCACCACCGCATCCGAGCCGTTGGGCATCTTGACTCGCTTGGGCGCGCGCTCGCGCATGGACCCGGCCACCCGGTCGCGCCAGATGTCGGGGTTGAGGTCGATATGGCCGTCGGCCGAAATGACGTTGTACTTGCGTGCCATGACGGGCTCCTTTCGAGGGCCGCGCCGCCGGGACCCAACCCGCGCCAAGCGCCAGTTGTCCGGGCCGGCGATTCCGCAGCCTGCACGATCGGAACGTTATCCAAGGGACCGTGGCCTGTCAATTCGCGCGAAGCGGGCTGTTGGCCCCAATGTCGCAGAAGCTGGAAGCATGGAGAGGGCCGGGAGGCAAGCGGGACAAGCCTGACGGCGCGTATCAGGCAAGGCGCGCGACCGTTGTCGAAGCGGTGAGGGGCTGATACCATCCGCGTTGGACAGCAACTCGGCACGATGGAGGTGGGCACATGAGTCGGATGGAGACGCCAGAGGCCCCGTTGGATTCCGTGGAAGCGGTGCTCAACTATGCGGTGGACACGGGTGTCAAACCGGTCACGCACACGGCCGTGCTCAACAGCACGCCGGTGCTGCGCACCGGGAAGCACGACCCGCGCCGCACCACCATCCACAACGGGCGCACCATCGCGGGCGAGCTGTCGCTGGAGCGTGAAGGGTTCGTCCTGGTCCGGCACGACACGCGGGTGGAGGACTTCTACGACGAGAAACAACTCCGCGCGGTGTACTATCCCGAAATCGACGCATTGGTGAAGCGCGCGAGCGGCGCTTCCCGGGTGGTCATCTTCGACCACACGCTGCGGGCGCAGGACGACGGCATCCGCGCCGAACGGAAGGTGCGCGAGCCCAACCGCTCCGTGCACAACGACTACACGGAGTGGTCGGCGCCCAAGCGCGTGCGGGACCTCCTGCCCGAGGGGGAGGCGGAGCGGCTGCTTCAGGGGCGTTTCGCCATCATCCAGGTGTGGCGGCCTACCCGGAACCCGGTGCGCACCAATCCGCTGGCCATCGCCGACGCCCGCAGCCTGCGCACCGAGGAGCTGATCGCGTCCCAGCGCAGCTACCCAGGGCGCATCGGCGAGACCTACCAGATCAAGTACAATCCGGAGCACCGCTGGTTCTATTTCCCCGCCATGGCCCGGAACGAGGCCATCGTCTTCAAGGTGTTCGACTCGGAGAAGGACGGGCGCGCCCGCTTCACGGCTCACACCTCGTTCGACGATCCCACGGCCCCGCCGGATGCGCCGGCGCGGGAGAGCATCGAGGTGCGCACGCTGGCCTTCTTCGACGCACCGGTGTGTTGCGATGAGACATCCACGTCCTGTCCGGTCTGATTCACACGACAAGGGAACCAACCCATGCGCATGAAATCCTTTGAATGGCTTGGCCGCGAATGCGTCGCGGTTTCCTGCGAGGGCGCCGCCGGCGCGACGGGCGATACGGGCGTGGACGGGATCCTCGACCGCATCGCGGAGGGGATCGGTCGACTGGGGTTTTCCCTGGACGACACGGTGCGGACGCGCCTGTGGGCGCGGGACCGGGAGAGCCGCAACCTCGGCAGCCAGGCCCGCTCCCGGCGCATGAGCGGCAAGGCGCGCTCGGCCAGTTCCAGCTACATCGCTCCGGCGCACCTCGACTCCGACGCCAGCGTGGCGCTGGACTTCCTCGCCATGCGCTCCGACGCCGCCAAGAAGCTCGTGGAATACGACCCGCCCATCGTGCCGTTGCGCTACCTCGACCTGGAGGGACGGGTCTTCCTGTCGGGAGTCACCAGCACCACCGGGAACCTGTCGCAGCAGGTGAGCGAGATCTGCGGTCTGATCGGCGGTTCGCTGGAGCACGCCGGGACCTCGTGGGAGCAGGTGGTGAGGGTGTCGTTCTTCCTGCATCAAGAGGAGAACCCGGCGGCTCTGAAGCAGGCGTTTCAGCAGGCCACGAAGGTGCCCGCGCAAAGCACCGAGTGTTCTTTCGTGGAAGGCTACTCCGCCTTGGGCAAGCTCATCGAGATCGAGGTCACGGCGCAGCGTTAGCAGTCTGTCCCAATCCCCTCGGGAGTCTCCAGGACACTCGGGAATGACTCATTGGGGGGTTGATAAACCCGACAGACTCCTAGTGTCGCGTCGCTCTCCGTACGGTGCTCGCGTCCTCTTGCGGGTCGTCCGTCGCCGAAGCGGCGTCGATACCCGCCGTCCCCTCCCGCAGTTCATCTTCGGTGATGGGCATGAGCAACTGGTGGACGATCTCCGCGACGAATTCCGCCCGACCGCTGACCCCGGCTTTCGCATAGAGAGCGCTCGCCTGTAATCGGGTCGTGTTTTCCTTGACCCCGCGCAAATCCGCGATTTCCGCGAAGCGGAAACCCTTGATGATCAGCCACGCGACTTCTTTTTCGCTACGGGTGAGCCGCCAAGCGTCCATTTGCTCTTCGATCCCGGCGGCGAGTTCCCCGGCGAGCACCCTGTTCCGATTCTGCTCCTGCTCCAGCCGTGCGCGCAGGCCGACGAGGTCCCTCAGGTTGACGACGAGAGTCCACGAAACCGCAGCAAAAACAAAGGCTTCGATGGCAAAATGGGATGAGCCGAACTCGCCCAGGTATAACGCGTCGACAACGAGGTCGTAGGCGAAGAACACCATCGCCAACGCCAGCATCGCCAACGCGAGCATCCGTCGTCTGGGCACTACCTGGAACAAGTCGTTCACGAGGGCCTCATTTCGTCCCTGAACACGGTCGAGCCTTCGGGCTCGTCCTGATCACCTTGATTACCCTACCACCACCTGGAGTCCCGTTCAAAGGGACGAACAGGCCCGCCAACCAACGCGTGGGGCAATGCGGAGGTGCCTCGTCGGCCTGAGCCATGGGTGTCGCGTCAGGGGTCGGAGGCGTGGTTCGGTGGCATCCATGGTGCATATGACACTCCTCATCCCGCTTATATCACACGTGTAAGGACCCGGCTTTTATCACAAAGGGGCGATGCGGAACTCCAATTTCTTCGTGTAACTCTTCTTGAAAGGCGAAACCTTGCGGGAGGGAAACCATGACTTCAAGAAAAGGGCCGCTCGAGGGCGAACCGCCCATCTTGCGCTGGATGGCGTCAGCCCTGATCAGCACCCTGATCTCGCTGTGTCTCGTGATGAGGGCTGGTATGCTGAGCGAGAAGCTCCCATTCCATCTCGTTCCGGAGGCTCGTGCCAGTGTGAATGGTGGTCCCTACGCTGCCGGCGACGATGATGACGATGATGACGACGAGGATGACGACGACGACGAGGATGACGACGACGACGAGGACGACGAGGACGACGAGGATGACGATGATGATGAGGACGATGGCGACGAGGGTAATGAAGGCGACGAGGGCGACGAAGGTGACGAGAATGACGAGGGCGACGAGAACGATGAAGGTGACGAGGGCGATGAGGGTGACGAGGGGGATGAGGACGACGACGGCGACGAGGGCGATGAAGGTGACGAGAACGATGAAGGTGACGAGGGCGATGAGGGTGACGAGAACGACGAAGGCGATGAGGGTGACGAGGATAACGACGGCGACGAGGGGAACGAGGGTGACGAGAATGATGAGGGGGACGAGGGTGACGAGAACGACGAGGGCGATGAAGGTGACGAGAATGACGAGGGGGACGAGGGCGACGAGAATGATGAGGGGGACGAAGGCGACGAGAACAACGGCGACGAGGGGGACGAAGGCGACGAGAACGACGAGGGGGACGAAGGTGACGAGAACGATGAGGGTGACGAGAATGACGAGGGCGATGAGGGGGACGAGGGCGATGAGGGCGACGAGGACAGCAGCCGCGCCGACGGGGCTACTCTAATCGAGAAGAAACAGGCACGTCAGCAGGCCGAGGCCGTGGTTGAAGAGTCCGATCAAGCGCTGGCAGACGCGAGAGAGGCGCTAACGGCCGGGGAGGAAGCTCTCAGGGCGATCATCGTGTCCTTTCTCAGGAGCTCGCCCACGGACGACGATGGATCCGGCCCTGGCTGGTCCGATGTCTATGACGCCTTCAGGGATCAGCTTGTCCTGAGAGGCGAATACGAGCGCAGGCTCACTGAACTGGAAGATGCGAGGGCCGTCCTCAAGCACGCCACGATAGTGGTCGAGCAGTTGAGCAACGATCTGGAGGCCGAGTCGGCGCCACTTGCGATAAGAGACGCCATTAGAGATTGCGTGACGCGCACCTGCTCGACCGACGATTTCCTGACGACCAAGCGGTTCAGCATCTTTCAGCCCCAGGTGCTGGAGATGGTCGGCGTGCATCACGCCTATGCGAAGGGACTGACGGGAACGGGTGTGCGGATCGCCATCGAGGACGACATCGTGAATTACACACTCCCCGAATTCGCGGGACGAGTCTCATTCGACGGTGCCGTGCTCGCGTATCCCGTACCGGATGGAGGCGACGATTCCTCGGATGCGAGGCGGTGCGAGCGCGCCGGCGAGACAGAGCGCTCGGCGCTGGGCTGCAAGGTGTTTTCGTACGATTCCGAACACGACTTCCTCGAAATACAGACGGTACAGGCAGCCGTGAACGCCAACGGTTGGCCCGGGAAAGGAGAGCGGTGGTTCGTAAGGAACGACCACCACGAGGAAGGCAGCCGCGCCCGGTGGTCGGAAATTCCCCATGCCGCGGGCGAAGACCGTCACGGCACCGCCGTGGCGTCGGTTGCGGCAGGCCGGGACTTCGGCATTGCTCCGGGCGCCACGATCGTTCCCGTCGCAAGAAGGTTTACGCCTGAAGGGAACGCGGGGCAGGACGTGTCTCGCGCCGTCCTGGACGTCATTTCGAAGATGTCCTCTTCGGAGCGGGCGGAGGCGGATGCCGCGATGGCGAAAGCCGTCCTGGACGACTACGCGCATTACGACATCATCAACCGTAGTTTTGGGATCGGCGTGTTCGATCCAGCGGGAATCCAGAGCGCCCTGAATGACGAGACGGCATGGTGGGGTGACCACCTGCGCCGGATCCTGCCCAGAACGTGGCGCGCCTTCATGCAAACGGAGACGCACCCCGATGATCGTACCGTCGTGGTATACGCGGCAGGAAACGAGAAGGAGGAGTTCCCGGGTCTGGGGGCAAACCTGCCCTACCACGAGCCGCACGTGCGGGGGCATCAGTTGTCCGTGATGGCCGTGGACCACGACGGCAGCCATGCGGCCTACACCAATTTCTGTGGGGCGCTTCCCTCGGATTGGGACGAAGAGCGCTGGGGACGACATTTCTGTCTGGCCGCGCCGGGGACGGTGAACTCGGCCGGCAATGCCGGCAGGGGAGACGTCTTCCACGAAATCGAGGGAACGTCATTCGCGGCGCCGGTCGTAAGCGGCGCGATTGCGCTGCTCATGGAGCATTTCCGGGGACAGCTCGGAAACAGCGCAATCGTGAAGCGGGTTGTCGATACGGCCGACAATACCGGGCGGTATGCCCAGCTCGAGATCTACGGAGCCGGACTGCTTGATATCGAGGCGGCCCTGCAGCCCGTGGGGAGCACGACGACGGGTACCCCGTCGGCGAGTGCGGCCGCCATGCGATCCGCGGCCCGCGTGCCGTACGCGATGGGAAACCTTGGCCGGCGGCTGGCTTCCCGGGGCGTGGAGGTGGCGTTCCTCGACAGCCTGGGAGCACCGTTCTGGTCATCGCCGGTGGCCTACATCCGGCCGTTGAACAATACGGTCTCGGCGATTCCCGTCTTTTTCGGGCCGGACGATGAGGGCGGCGGGCGACTGCATCTCGGGTTCTCTCCGGGAACGATCGCGGGGCCGGCGGATGATCGCGGCGTACGGTTGTTGTTGGGCGCATACAGGTTCGGTGTGGAGCGGGCGCCGTCGGACGGACTTGGATGGGGTATTCTTGGGGATACGGCGTCCTGGCAGGGGGGCGGCGTTTCCGGGGCCTTCGGCGATAGAGTCCGGTCGGTGACGGCGTGGGTGGGACGAAACGCCAGGTTCGCACTGACTGATGCGTGGACCTTGAGGACCTCGGCGACACTCGCCTTGGGACGAGTCTTCCACGAACCTGGTGCAATGCTCTCCATCGACGCGCACGTGTTGTCCGCGTGGGATTTGGGTATCGAGCGGGGAGACCGCGGTCGCGGCACATGGTCGCGGATCGCGTTGTCGCAGCCTCTTCGAGCCGAAACGGGCGACGCAACGTTCACTTATCTTGCGGGGCTGAAGGACGGAGTTCCCGCTTACGACAGGGCGAAGCTGCCGTTGGCGCCCGACGGCCGAGCGCTTGATCTCGCGCTCACTCACGAGGCTCCGATGGGTCGGGGGCGGGGTGCGATCCAGGTGGCGCGCACCTGGAATGCGAGACACGAGCCCGGTGCGAGCAGTTGGCGCATCGGGGTGGCCTATCGGCTGAAGTGGTGAAGCGGTCATTACGGTTTCGGGTGCTCTGGCCGTGCCCGGCCGCGAACCGCCACGTCAGTCGGCTAGGTTCCACGACAGGACGAAGGGGAAGAAAGAAGTGACGCACGAAACTCCGAACCGGTCAGCCCCGGACATGCCCTTGCCGGCTCGTGTGTCCGAAGACACCCTCAAGGTGGCGCAGCATTTCCCGACGCTCGTTTTTTCTCTGGATGTTCCGGACAGCGAGACTTTGAACGCCCACCTCCTCGAGGCGATCTACGCCGAACGAGAACGCGACAGAACGGGGGTACGCAAGTCGAACTTCCCGGAGCTGGGGAGTTGGCACAGCCACGTCAGGCTGCACAAGGACGCCACGTTCGCGGGACTGGTTCAACACGTCGATGCCGTCGCGGCCATGATGTGCCGCCAGCTCGGATATCACAGGTCCTATCGACTGAGAATCGGCACCATGTGGTCGATCATCAATCCACCGGGCAGCTCGAACCGGGCCCACATCCATCCCGGCTGCCTCTGGAGCGGCGTCTACTACGTCCAGGCGCCCAGCAATGCGGGTCGAATCGAGTTCATCGATCCGCGTACCCAGAACCTGATGACTCCCGCCGAATTCATCCCCGACACCAAGCGCCCCCGAATCTGCTGGACGAAGGTCCGGTACAAGCCCGTGGCCGGAAGAATGCTGATCTTCCCCAGTTGGTTGTACCATAGCGTGGAACCGAATCGATCCAGGGCCAAGGAGAAGGATGCCGATCGGATCATCATGAGCTTCAACCTGTCCCAGGAAAAGGCCGGCAGGAGGAAGCCCTCGGCTCGCGTTGGGCGAGGCTCGTCGTGATTCCCCGGGCACCCCTCCGGTCCGCCCGTCCCGCATGAGCCGGCCGCGTTCTGACGAAGGCGCGGTGGTCCGTCCTGTTGACAGCCACGGCCGTTGGGCCTATTACCCGTCTGAAACAGCGAGTTGCCGAGTCGTCGAGGCGTTGCCCCGTTGCCGGCGATATCCAGAACAGAGGGGGACTTGATGACGAACAGGCGTTTCGCGCTCACATCGATTCTTGCAGCTTTTGTTGTCGCACTTGGAGCGTGGAACGTTGCCGGTGCCGCGGACTCCTATGAAGGGAAGACGGTTCGGATCATCGTCGCATACTCTCCCGGCGGGGGGTACGACACCTACGCGCGCTATGTCGCGCGCTACCTCCACAAACACCTCCCCGGGACGCCGCGGATGATCGTGGAGAACCGGCCGGGTGCCGGCGGACTCCTTTCCGCCAACTACGTCTACCACTCGTCGCGTCAGGACGGCACGGAGGTGCTGCACGTGGGCGGCTCGTCCGTCATCAAGCAGTTGACGGGCATTGCCCAGGTCAAGTACGACGCCCGGCGTTTCCAGTACATCGGCGCCACGCACGTTCAGTCCTCGGTGCTGGTGGTGACCCGGCAGTCGGGCTTCAAGAGCGTGGACGACGTTTTCGGCCCCAGCGCCAAGGAGATCTCGCTGGGGGGTATCAGTACGGGGTCTCCCACCGACGTGGCGGCCCAGTTGCTGCGGGACGTGCTCGGGGGCAAGGTCCGGCTCGTGACGGGATACGCGGGTACCTCGCGCATCCGGCTGGCCATGGAGAGCGGAGAGTTGGACGGCGTGTTCAACGGCTGGGCGTCCCTCAAGTCCACCAACAGCGAACAGCTCCGCAATGGCGAGTACAAGGTGCTGATGCAGGTGAGTCCGAAACCCATCGACGAACTCGGCGGCGTCCCCACCATGCCTCAGCTTGCCAGGACCGACGCGCAGCGGCGCCTGATCCGTCTGACCACGACGGTGCCGTACCAGTTCGCGCGCGCTTTCCTGGTGGGTCCGAAGGTGCCCAAGGAACGCGTGGCGCAGCTTCGCAAGGCCTTCGACGCCACCATGGCCGACCCCGAGTTTCTCGCGGAGGCCAAGAAGCGGCGCGTCGAGATCGATCCCGTGAGAGGCGCGGACCTGCAGAACTACGTTCAGGAGTTTCTGGGGATGCCGGCGGACGAGAAGGCGCGCGTCCTGGCCGTGGTAGAGGGCAAGTAGAGTCGAGCCACGCTGGAAGGAGTGGAACCATGGAACGTTTGAAAGGAATGTACATCCCGCTGCCGACACCGTTCACCGACACGGGCGCGGTGGACGAGAACGCGGTGCTGGCGCTGACGGACTTCTACGTGGAGGCGGGCGTGCACGGCCTGTTCGTGCTCGGCACCTTCGGCCAGGGGCCGGCGCTCACGCCGGACGAGCGCAAGCGCACGGCCAAGCTCGTCATCGACCGCGTGGCCGGGCGCATCCCGGTGGTGATCCACGCGGGCACCGCGGACACTCCCACCACCATCGACCTCGCCAAGGACGCCAGGGACAAGGGCGCGGACGTGGTGGGCGTGGTGCCGCCGTACTACTTCGACCACCTCGACGACGAGGTGCTGGCGCACTACGCCAAGGTCTACGAGGCCATCCAGTACCCCATGTTCATCTACAACAACGCGGTGAACAGCGGCTATCGCATGACCGCGCCCTGGACCAAGCGGCTGTGCGAGGAGGTGCCCGAGGCCCGCGGCATCAAGATGTCGTTCATCCCGCTGGAGCAGCAGCTCGCCTTCGTGCGCGCGCTGCCCGCCACCTGCGCGGTCTTCTCCGGCTCCGCCACGCTGATCATGCCCGGCGCCCTGTGGGGCTTGGCGGGTTCGATTCATCCGTTGACCGTGGCCATCCCCGAGCTGCTCGTGAACCTGTGGAACGCCACCACGACGGGCCGGCTGGAGGAGGCGGTGGAGTTGCAGCGGCGGGTGATCGAGTTCACCGCGGTCATCGGCGACCTGCAGCGGGCGGCGGGCCGCTCGGTGCTGCGCGAGTCGCTCAAGCTCCGGGACCTCCCGGTGGTGGACTTCCCGCGCTGGCCCACCAAGGACCTGAACAGCGAGCAGGCCGCGCGGCTCAAGAACGCGCTGGCAACGGCGCGCGACTAGCAAGGACGGGTTTCAACCCCTGTCCGTGACACAAGGACGATGAAGGGTCGGGTCTCCCCGCCCGCGACACGAGGACAAGATGTAGGGGCGGGTTCCAGAGCCGCCCGTGCCCGCGCAAGGAGGAAAGCCATGGACGCGAAGGAATGGCGCAACGAGCTTGGCGAGATCGTCAGGGATTATTTCCGCTCCCCGGAGCTGGGGCAGTTCTATGAAACCCCCGTTACCATGGAGCGCGCGCGGCTCTACCTGTCGCAGCTCGGCATCTACGTGCGCCAGCGGCGGCACTACTGGCCCCAGATCGCCGCCAACTGTCCCGTGCACCTGGTGAAACAGCGCATCATGTCCCACGAGTACGAGGAACTGGTGGAGGACGATTACTCTGATCGGGGACACCTGGACCTGATCTTCCGGCAGGGCAGGGAAGTGGGCCTGAACGAGCAGGAGGTGCTGGACGCCGAGCCGCTTCCCACCACCCGGGCCGCCATCTACGGCTGGTGGTGGATCGCCCGCACCAAGCCATGGCAGGAAGCCCTGGCCGCCTCCACCATCGCGGAGTGGACCAACGACGACCGCCTGCTGGGAGACCTCGGCGGCGGCAACTGCGGCCGGCTGTACGAGCGCTGGAGCCGCGACCTCCAGTTCTCCGACGAGCAGATGCCCAATTTCACCGCCCATCGGGCGGCCGACGAGAAGCACTCCGAGATGTTCCTGGACATCTTCGAGCGGTTGGTGCCCGAGGGCGCCGAGCAGGGCGTACTGGACACCGCCAGGGAGTCCATGGACATTCACCGGGCGTACTTCGGCGGCATGGCCGCGGCCATGGCCCGGTTGTCGTAAGCGGAGTCTGCACTCGGAGACGGCGGTTTTCGACTTCGCTCGGCAGACCTCGCTACGCTCAGGACGAACGGTGAGTTCTCAGGACGAACGCTGAGTACACTCGACTAGCCCAGGACGAACGGCAAGATCCTGGAGGCACATGCGATGAAGATGGAGCTCAAGGACCTCAACGAGTCGCTGGCCGAGCACGACCTCTCGGGCTTCTGGAACACGCGCACGCCGGAGCACAAGGACGAGGCACCGTACCTGTGGAAGTGGCGCGAGGTCTATCCGTGCCTGATGGACGCCAGGGAGTCGGTGGGGCTGGAGCTGGCGGAACGCCGGGCCATACGGCTGGTGAACCCGCAGAATCCTACACGCGCCACCTCCCGGACGCTGCTCTTCACCTTCTCCGTGGTGAACCCCGGCGAGATCGCGCGGCCGCACCGCCACAACATGGCGGCCATCCGCTTCGTGGTGAAGGGGAGCGGCGCGTTCACGCTGGTGGAGGGCGAGCGCTTCCCCATGCACGAGGGGGACCTGATCCTGACCCCCAACTGGACCTGGCACGAGCACCACAACGTGTCGGACGAGCCCATCGTGTGGCTTGACGGCCTTGACGGTCCGCTCATCAACGCCCTCAACGTGCTCTTCTTCGAGAACCACGACAACGACACCCAGGGCGTGACCCGCGCCGACGGCGACGCACGCATGCGCTTCGGCTTCGCCCGTCCGGCGGCTCGCGCGGAGTCCCCCGGCCGGGGTCTGCCGTTCCGCTACCGCTGGGAAGACACGGACGCGTCGCTCCACAATATTACCGATGCCGAGGCCGACCCCTTCGACGGCCACCACGTGCGCTACATCAACCCGGTCACCGGCGGCTACACCATGGCCACGCTGTCGTGCGAGGCGCAGATGCTCAAGCCGGGCTGGAACACCGGCACCCACCGGCATACCAGCACGTCGCTGTACCACGTGTTCCGCGGGCGCGGCCGCACCGCGGTGGGCGAGGGCTACCTGGAGTGGGAGAAGGGCGACTCGTTCATGATCCCCAACTGGCAGTGGCACCGCCACGAGAACCCCTTCGACGAGGAGGCGGTGCTCTTCACCATGAACGACCGGCCGGTGCTGGAAGCGCTGGAGCTTTACCGGGAAGAGCAGCGACCCGGCGGCAACGGCGCGTAGGTGGCGGCGCCGACGCGCCGGCGATAGCGACAGCGCGAATCCGACGGAGAACACGAGCGGCAGGACGAATCCGGCGGACAATACGAGGAACCGCGCGAGTCCGACGGAGCAGCCGAGCGACGGCACGAAGCCGGCAGAGGACACGGGCGACCGCGCGATTCCGACGGAGACCACGACCCCGACCATGGCCTATCCCGACCTTCAAGAGCACCTGTCCAACCTGGAGTCCGCCGGACTGCTGGTGCGCGTCCGCCACCCCATCAACAAGGATACCGAGATGCACCCCCTGGTGCGCTGGCAGTTCCGCGGCGGTCTGCCCGAGGCGGAGCGCAAGGCGTTCCTGTTCGAGAACGTGGTGGACAGTCACGGGCGCACCTACGACATGCCGGTGGCGGTGGCCGCGCTGGCGGCGTCGCCACAGGTCTATTCCGTGGGACTCCAGCGCCCGGTGGACGAGATCCCCGACCTCTGGGCGCACGCGCTGGCCAACCCCATCGAACCCGCCATCGTCGATTCCGGGCCGGTGCACGAGGTGGTGCTCCAGGGCGCCGACCTCGACGTCGAGGGCGGCGGGCTGCTGCAACTTCCGGTGCCCATTTCCACGCCGGGGTTCGACAACGCGCCGTACACCACCTGCTCCCACTGGTTCACCAGGGACCCGGAGACGGGCATCCGCAACCAGGGCAACTACCGGGGACAGATCAAGAGCCAGAAGCGCGTGGGCATGTACGCCGGCATGCACCAGCACATCTTCCCGCACTGGGACAAGTGCCGGGAGCGCGGCGAGCCGCTGCACGCCGCGCTGGTGGTGGGCGCGCCGCCGGTGGTCTCCTACGGCACCGTGCAGAAGGTGCCGCCGGGCGTGGACGAGATGGGCATCGCCGGCGGCCTGGCGGGCGAGCCCATCCAACTGGTGCGCTGCAAGACCGTGAACATCGAGGTGCCGGCCAACGCCGAGATCGTCATCGAAGGGCTCATCAACACCGACTTCGTGGAGCCCGAGGGACCCTTCGGCGAGTCCCACGGCTACCTGCACCCGCGCACGGTGTCGCCGTTCATGGACGTGACTGCCATCACCATGAAGCGCGAGCCCGTGCTGTGCTCCTTCATCAGCCAGGTGACCCCGAGCGAGTCGAGCGTCATCAAGAAGGTGGGCTACGAGCCGCTGCTGCGTCGCTACCTGCGCGACACCGTGGGCATCAAGAGCGTCACCCAGGTGGCCATGCACGAGCCCCTCACCAACCTGCGCAAGCTCGTCATCGTGCAGATGCGCAAGCCCGCGGAAGGCGACGTGTGGCGCGCCTTGAACAGCATCGCCAACTACCAGCACGGCGTCGGCAAGATCGCCATCGCCGTGGACGACGACATCGACCCCCACAACCTCGACGCGGTGTGGTGGGCCATCTGCTACCGCTCCAAGCCCCACGAGGACGTGCTGATTCTTCCCGGGCGGGTCAAGGGCCACTCGCCGCCCTTCGAGGACGAGGGCCACCTGATCACGGCCAGGGAGCTGTTCTACGCCCCGGCCACCGATTCCGGCATGCTCATCAACGCCATCCTCAAGGAGCCGTTCCCGCCCATCTCGTTGCCCAAGCGCGAGTTCATGGAGCATGCTCTTGAGCTGTGGAACCGCCTGGAGCTGCCGCCGCTCAAGCCCCAGGCGCCGTGGTACGGCTATTCCCTGGGCCAGTGGGACGACGAGTGGGAAGAGGAGGCGCAGCTCGCGGTGAAGAGCGACTACCTCCAGACCGGCGCCAAGCTGGCAACGCGCAGGGTCAAGCCCACTTGACGGGCTGTGTCGAAACTCTGCTCGGAGAAGAAATGACGCCCACGACCCGAATCGTCATTCCCGCGAAACAGGCTGTGTCAAAGCTTGCCACGCGGAGACGTTCCGAATACGTCATTCCCGGTTTCCAGACCGTGTCAAGACTCTACTCCGACGAGCACTGGTCCCGACGCCCCAAATCGTCATTCCCGCGAAAGCGGGAATCCAGGGGTGGAGAGGGGCGAACGGCGTATTTCCCCGGCTCACCCCGCCTGGATTCCCGCTTTCGCGGGAATGACGATTCGAGAGGCCTCTGCCAATGAGTCTTGACACAGCCTGTTCCGCGGGAATGACGATTAGAAGGGGCTCTGTCTCATGAGCCTTCGCACAGTCTGCTGAGTTCCTTTGCCATGTCCGATCCCTGCCACCTTCGTCTCGCCTGCCGCAACTACGACGGCACCAACGCCATCCTCCGCGGCGCCCTGACCGCGCCCGGAATCGAGCTGGAGCCGGTGGAGCAGGTGAGCGTGCAGGGCATGTTCGCGGCCATGTACCGGGGCGAGTTCGACGTCTCGGAGATGTCCCTGGCGGAGCTGATCTATTACACGTCGCGCAACCAGAATGACTTCATCGGCATACCGGTGTTCCCGTCGCGCATGTTCCGGCACGGCTTCATCGTGGTGCGACGCGACGCGGGCATCGAAACGCCCCAGGACCTCGTGGGCAAGCGCCTGGGTTTCCTGCGCTGGGTGCAGACGGCCGCGGTGTGGATCCGCGGCATGCTGACGGACGAGTACGGCATCACGCCGAAGAACTCCCAATGGCACGCGGCCTCGCTGCACCACTGGGACGACGCCGTCGCCGAGACCTCGGTGAAGCTCCCGGGCGGCGCCGTCATCAAGGTGCTGCAAGGGGAAGGGAACGCCGCCGAGCGGGCCATGCGCGCGCTGCGCGAGGGACGGCTGGACATGCTCGGGGTCACGGAGACGCAGCTCCCGGCGCTGCTGGCGGACCCGGCCCTGAAGCGGCTGTTCGAGGACTACCGCGACGTGGAGGCGCGGTACTTCGCCAAGACCCGCCTTTTCCCCATCATGCACGTGCTGGCGGTCAAGAAGTCGGTGCTGGAGCGGAACCCGGAGGTCGCGCCGGCACTCTTCGAGCTGTTCAGCCGGGCGAAGCGGCAGGCGCGGCAGTGGTACGCGAACCTCCCGAGCATGGTGGTGGCCTGGCGCCAGCACGCGCTGGACGAGGAACGCGCGGTGTTCGGGGGCGACCCGTGTCCTTTCGGGCTCGACGCCAACCGCCACGCCATCAACACGTTCATCGAGTACTGCGAGTTCCAGGGCATCTGCGAGCGCAACCTCTCGCCCGAGGAGCTGTTCGCGCCCGATACCTGGGAGCTGATGGAGCAGGAGTGACGTCGGGGCCGGACGACGGTCACCGGTGGCAAGGTCAAGCCGCGTGTACGTCATAGGGAAATTCACGGGACGTCATTGATATGAAAATAAAATGTTGTTCAATGATCTCTGGTAGTTACGGAATCCCGCTACACCCCGACAAGTCATTCCCGCGAAAGCGCCGGATTCCTACCCCCGATCGGGGTCGGGGGCACGCTTTCGCGGGAGTGACGTTCCGTAGGTGTGCAAGGCGTATAATCGACGAGAGGTGACCCATGGCCAGACCGCAAAGGACGCAGGATGCCGAGATGTCCCCGTTCGACGACCTCCGTGTATGGCTCGCGCAGGTCGAGGCATCGGGCCAGTTGGAGCGCATCTCCGGCGCCCACTGGGACCTGGAGGTGGGCGCGCTGAACGAGATCATCTGCGAGCGCACGCCGACCCCGCCGGCGCTGCTGTTCGAGGATGTCGTGGGCCATGAGGGCAAGGGCCGCGTCCTGGCCAACATGATGGAGACCATGGAGCGCACGGCGCTGGCCCTCAACCTGCCGCCGGACCTGAGCACCCTCGAGGTCGTCGACCGGCTGCGCACGCGTTTGACCGGTCTGGTCCCGGTGGAGCCGCGCGTCCTGGGCTCGGGTCCGGTCATGGAGAACCGCCTGACCGGCGACGACATCAACATCCTCGACATCCCGGTGCCGCGCTGGCACTCGGGCGACGGCGGCCGCTACCTGGGCACCGCGCACCTGGTGGTCACGCGGGACCCGGAGACGGGCGAGGAGAACGTGGGCTGCTACCGCGTCATGGTGCACGAGCGCGACAAGCTGGCGCTCTACATCTCGCCGGGCAAGCACGGGCGCATGCACATGGAGAAGACGCTTCGCGCGGGCAAGCCCATGCAGGTAGCCATGGCCTTCGGCCAGCACCCGCTGATCTTCATGGCCGCCACCCAGGCGGTGCCGCCGGGGCTCAGCGAGTACGCCTGGGCCGGCGGCCTGGTGGGCCAGCCCCTGAGCGTCATCGAGGCACCCATCACCGGGCTGCGCGTGCCCGCCGCCGCCGAGATCGTGGTGGAGGGGGAGATCATCCCCGGAGAGACCCGCCCCGAGGGGCCGTTCGGCGAGTGGACCGGCTACTACGCCAGCGCGCGCCGCGCCGAGCCGGTGGTGCAGTTGAAGGCCATGTACCATCGGGACAACCCGATCCTCACGGGCGCGCCGCCGTTCCGTCCCACCATCCACGGCATGTACCGCTCCATGCTGCGCTCGGCCATGATCTGGAACGGGGTCGAGAAGGGCGGGGTGCCGGACGTGGTGGGCGTGTACGTGCCGCCGCCGGCCCAGCGCTTCATGATCGTCATCGCCATCCGGCAGCGCTACCCGGGCCACGCCAAGCAGGCCGCCATGATGGCCGCCCAGTGCCACGCCGGCGCCTATCTCGGCCGCTACGTGGTGGTGGTGGACGACGACGTGGACATCACCAACCTGAACGAGGTGGTGTGGGCCATGTGCACCCGATCCAACCCCGAGGAGTCCATCGACATCATCCGCCGCACCTGGAGCGGCCCCCTGGACCCCATCATCCCGCGCGACAAGAAGGGCCTCAACTCCCGCGCCATCATCGACGCCACCCGGCCCTTCGAGTGGAAGGACGAGTTCCCGGCGGTGAGCGAGATCGACGAGGACACCCACGAGACCGTGTCCGCGAAGTGGAAGGACGAGCTGGAGCGGGTGGTGCGGGGACACCGGCCGTAGGCCGCGGCCCGCACGGGAGAGACTGCCAGGATGTTCGGATGTCTCGGTAGATTCTGACGGCGTTCTTCGACTTCACTGCACTACGCTCGGGAAGCCGTCTTGACCGGTAGTAGTGTTCGGATTTTCCTTGGACCGAGAGGAGCCTGCAATGAGCGATGCCATCAAGCTGTACGATTTTTCGACCTCGCCCAACTGCCAGCGGGTGAAGGTGGTGCTGGAAGAGAAGGGCCTTGCTTACGAGACGGTCCCCGTGGACCTGCGCAAGGGCGAGCAGAAGGCGCCCGAGTACGTCGCCATGAACCCCTACGGCAAGGTGCCGGTGCTGGTGGACGGCGACACGGTGCTCTACGAGTCCTGCATCATCAACGAATACCTGGAAGACAAGTACCCGGACCCGGCGTTGCTGCCCGCCGATCCCTCGACCCGCGCGCGGATACGCATCCTGATCGACTACGGCATCGTCCACACCAACGAGAGCCATCAGGCCATCCGCGCCGAGATGATGAAACCCGAGGGCGAGCGCGACGCCGATGCGCTTGCCGCGGCCAAGGCGCGCTTCATCGAAGAGCTGCAACCGCTGGAGAAGGAGCTCGGAGGCCGCGACTACATGGCCGGCGACTTCTCGCTCCTCGACGCGGCGCACTTCCCGCGGGTCATGCGCCACGTCCAGTGGGGCATCCTGCCCGACCCGGGCCTGCCGCTGCTCGATGCGTGGTACCAGCGCATGGCGGTGCGCCCGTCCGTCCGCGCAATTCTCTGAAGAGCTTGGTGCCCGGACAGGACACCAGGATCGTCCTCCTCGGCGCCGGCCACACCAACGCCCATGTCCTCGACATGTGGCGCCGGGAGCCCATCGCGGGCGCCCGGCTGGTGTGTGTCTCGAGCTTTGCCGCGGCCACCTACTCCGGCATGCTGCCCGGCACCCTGTCGGGCCAGTACCCGCCCGGTACCCTGGAGATAGACCTGCGGAGCCTGGCCCACGCGGCCCGGGCCGAGCTCGTGGTGGAACCGGCCGTGGGCGTGGACGTGGAGGCCCGGACGGTGCTCTTCGAGAAGCACGAGCCCGTGCCCTTCGACATCCTGTCCGTGGGCGTCGGCTCGGTGCCCAACCGCGCCGGCATCGACGCCGCCCCCGGGGCGTGGGTCCCCATCAAGCCCATGCAGACCTTCCTCCTTCGCCTGTACGAACGGCTCCAGGAGCCGGCGCGGCAGGATCGCGAGGAGTTGCGCGTACTGGTCATCGGCGGCGGCGTCGGCGGCATCGAGATCAGCTTCTGCCTGCCGGCCTACCTGCGCCGCGTGCTGGGCGAGGTGCGCCACGCCATCACCATCGTCGACGCGGGAGAGCGCATCGGCGGCGGCCTCTCGCCTCGGGCGCTGCCGCGGGCCGAAGCGCTGCTGGAGGCCCGCGGCGTGGAGCTGCGTACCGGTACCCGTGTCACCCGCGTAAACGCGGACGAAGCGGTGTGCGCCGACGGCCGCCGCATTCCCGCGGACCTCGTGATCCTGGCGGCGGGCGCCGCGCCGCCGCCCGTACTGGAGAACACCGCCTTGCCGAAGGACCCCAAGGGTTTCCTCCTGACCCGCGAGACCCTCCAGTCCACCGGCTCGGAAAACGTCTTCGCGGTGGGGGACAGCGGTACCATGGCGGATGCCGCCATACCCAAGGCCGGCGTGTACGCCGTCCGCCAGGGCCCGGTGCTGTGGCGCAACATCGGGGCGCTCGCACGCGGCGAGCGCTTGTCCCGCTACGAGCCGCAGCAGGATTTCCTGCGGCTTCTCAACACTGGCGACGGCGAGGCGCTGATGGACTACAAGGGATGGGCCGTGCACGCCCGCTGGTGCTGGCGCTTCAAGGACTACCTCGACAGCCGGTTCATGGCGCGGTTCCGGGTGGTCCGGCGTTAATGCCGAGCAATACAGAAGTCGGAGCCGCCGCCTTGTTGACCTTCATCAACGCAAACGGGGCTGTGTCCGACGCAGCCCCGTTCATAAAGATCCTTGCGTGCCAGCGGGACACAAGGGAAGATAAACGACACCAAAGATATCGACCGATTGACGACCCGTCAAGGCGCGTCGAGCCATTTGGCAAGCGCGGCCAACTCTGTAGCATGTTGTTTCTGCCTGTCTCGCCGTTGGTCGTCGTACGGTAGGTTCAGGAAGATGTCAGCGTGGTACGCATTGTCTTCCTTGGGGGTCGCTCTTACGGATCGTCCGTTGGAAGCAGCTTCGACTACCTCCAGGGTCGCCCAACCGTAGAACTCCCGGGGAGGAGTCCTTTGACGCCCCGTATTCTCTGACAATGCGGCTAGATCGGTCGGGGAGGTGTGGTCCATCCGATCCACCGAGATCGACTCGGCTTCCGCGCGCTCAAGAAAAACGTCGGGAACGACGATTCCCTTGGCGCCTCGCTTTGCGAGGCGGCTTGAGAATACGCTCCTGCCTAAGGTTTCGGAGTCGTGGAGTTCTGGAAGAGTCACGCTTGGGTGTCTGCGAGTCGCCGTAGCTGTTCTCTGACGAAAACATCGGGGAGTTCAGAGGCATCGTCATACCGGGCGCGACGGTTCTTTCCGTTGATGTATGAAAAACAGGCACCCTGCCCATCGCTTCCCACCAGAATCAAGACGGCAGATTTTGCCGCGAGTGGCTTGAAATAGAGAGCGATCTCACCGTCTTCGGTGGGATACACGGTCGGAGTTATTGATTGGGTCGCTAGAGCGCAGAGAATTCGCCTCGCTTGGTCCTTTGTGTCGGGCACAATCTCCGGCAGGGATTCTTCGGCCACTTCCTGGTTGATATCATTCAATTCCGCTAGTGCTGCATCGAGCCACTCATTACGCTGCGTGAGTTCTCGGGTCTCCTGAAAAAGTCGATCAACGGACCTTCCCTTTAGGGCATATGCCGTCAGAAACATCGCGGTTACCGACGCATTGTGGCGCAACGATGGTGACTGCATCGCCGCGGATCTCCGTTGCGTCTTGCGGGAATATTCTCTGTCCGCCCGCTCACGACCGAACGTCCGGACATTCTGAGCCAAGCTGCCGTCAGACGGGGCCATTACTGTTCTCCGAGATACGTGTGTCCCATCGCTTGATCTGCCAGTTCATGGATTCGGTACAACAATTGTTGTTGTTCGTCGAAGGATGTCAACTGAAGCGACCTGACGAACACAATCGTCGTCACGAAAAGGCCATCTGGTAGAAGAACGGACTTCTCGACCGTCCGATGTAGTGACCAGCGTCCCTGTTTGTCCGCGAAGACTATCTTTGCGGCCGGACTGTACTCAATCCCCGTGGAGGCTGCCGCGGTGTCGGCCGGCTGCTTCCATGCGAACTGAGCGAGATACCTGTCGGCTCCCCCATTCTCCACTGTACTGACGTGCCGGTTGAAGGTGACCGTCAGATTGTCCTTCGCATAGCAGCCGATGTCTCGCGACAGGATGTCCACTGATTGTCCGACGATTTCCATGGCGGTAGGATAGTCGCTCACCGTCAGGCTGCTGAAGTTCAAATCCAGGGTTGCCGGGTTGAGAACTATCGTACTCGCTCCTCCAAATATCCGATACGTGCACCGGGATTCCCCAAGTTCCGTCGGATCGTTGGTGTAGAAATCGTGTGGCCGAACGTTCAGCACCTCTCCAAACTCCCGTGCTACTGACGCCATGAAGGCGGTCCGTGCCGAGGCCCAGTCAGTGATGAACGGAGACAGTTCGAAGCTGATTGAGAGATTCTCTCGTTCCGGTTTTAGTAGTTGGATCTCCATTGGACAAACTCAATTATACCACGAGCAGCGATCGGTTCGACTCCCCGTTGCGAGGCCTGCTAGCGGGGCTCATACTGCCGCGCTCCGTACATGATCTCCCGCGCCTTGTCGTCCATGGGGGTGACGGGGACGTCGGCCATGACCTGGAGGCCGCGCTGCACGCCGGGGCGGGCGGTGACGGCTTCGAACCAGCGCTTGACGTGGGGGAAGGCGTTCAGGTCCTGGCCCTGCTTCTCGTGGCCTTGCAGCCAGGGATAGCAGGCGATGTCGGCGATGGAGTAGTCGCCGGCCAGGTACTCGTGGTCCGCCAAGCGCTTGTCCATGACGCCGTAAAGGCGTCCGGCCTCGTTGGTGTAGCGCCGTACGCCGTACTCGTTGTCGGGTGCCTGGCCGCGGAAGTGGTTGGCCTGCCCCAGCATCGGGCCGATGCCGCCCATCTGGAACATGAGCCACTGGATCACCACGTAGCGGCGCTCCACGTCCTTGGGCATGAGCTTGCCGGTCTTCTCGGCCAGGTACATGAGGATCGCGCCCGACTCGAACACGGGGTAGGGCTTCCCGCCCGGGCCGTCCTGGTCGACGATGGCCGGGATCTTGTTGTTGGGGCTGATCTTCAGGAACTCCGGCTCGAACTGATCGCCCCTGCGGATGTCGATGGGGTGGAGGCGGTATTCGATCTCCAGCTCCTCCAGCGCGATGTGCAGCTTGCGGCCGTTGCTGGTGCGCCACGAGTAGGCGTCGATCATGTTCGCTACTCCCGTTCTCCGGTCCGGAGCCGTCGTTCCCAGTCGTACTCGCGGTCGGTGACCATGTTCTCCATGCGGCGGATGCGGCGGTCGAGCTGGCCGAAGGTACGGCGCAGGCGATTCAGCGCAGCGGTGCGCGAGTGCGCGTAGCTGTTGTAGAAATCCTGTTCTCCTTCCGTCCGCAAGGGCAGCACGGGCTCGGGCTTCAATACCAGCGCGGCCAGCAGGTAGAGGCCGGCGACCGGCCAGAATCCGGTGCTGATCAACAGCACGACGGCGATCACCCGGACCCACAACACCCGCACGTCCAGGTGTTCCGCGAGACCGCGGCACACGCCCAGGATGACCCCGCGACGCGAGCGGTAGATGCGGGCAGTCCTCGAATAGCCTCGAATCATGGGTTTCGGTCCTTTCTGTCGAGTAGAATGGTCTCCAGGGATTCCACGCGGTCTTCGAGCCGGCTCAGCCCCTGGTAGAGTTCCTGCATCAATTGGGCCTCGTCGCCGCCGGCTCCGTTGCCGCGGAGCGACTTGATCGCCCACACCACCATGACAATCAAGGCCGCGCCCAGGATCAAGAGGACCCCGAGCACGCCCAACACTATTCCCACGATACCTTCCGGTCCCATCCTCGCTCACTCATGCGCTTCAGCCGCAAACCCCGTCGCCGCGTCTCAGGTGTCGGACCGCCGGGCGGCATCCTTGAGTGCCCGCAGTTCGGCTTCGATGTCGTCGTCCTGTCCCAGCCGGGCGAACTCTTCGTCGAGATCCGGCTTGCGCGCGAAGTTGACCAGGTCGGCCTCGGCCTCCATGCGCTCGATACGGTTCTCGAACTGCTCGAAACGCAGCATCGTGTCCGCGCTGCCCATCTTGCGGATACCGGTCTGGGCGCGCTTCCGCTCGCGCGCCTGGATGTGGCGCTGCACCAGGATGCGCTGTGTTTCCTTCGCCTTCGCCAGCTTGTCTTCCAACTGGGCCATGTCCGACTGGTACTGTTCGATGATGGCGGTGCACTGGATCGCCTCGTTGTCCAGGGTCTCCGAGCGCTCCCGATAGCGCCGCTTTTCCAACAGCGCTTCCCGTGCCAGGTCTTCACGTCCCTTGTCCACGGCGAGCCTGGCCTTGTCCGCCCACTGGTCGTGGCGCCGCCGCGCTTCATCGAGCTCGCGCTCGACCTTCTTGCGCGCCGCCATGGACTGGGCGCAGGCCACCTTGATCTCGACCAGTGTGTCCTCCATCTCCTGTATCATCAGCCGGATGAGCTTTTCCGGATCCTCTGCCTTGTCCAGCATCGAATTGATGTTCGAGCTGATGATGTCGCTCAAGCGTGTAAAGATTCCCATTCGACTTCCTCCCTGGGGATTCGCGGGGAACGTGTCCGTCCCGCTGTGTCCTGAAAGAAAGCACAAAGGGTGCCAAGCCCGGCCGAGTTGCCCAAGGCACTGTTTTCATTGAGTTTTTGTGTGGAGAGCCGTCCCGAGATGTTAGCTTAATTTACCAATAGATAGTGAGTTAAACTATTACGTGGTATTCTTCACTATTCAAGGAGGGTCCATGCCCGAATCCTACACGGAGCCGCTGGGACAGTCCAACGCCTTTCTGGACTTTCAGGAAACGCTGTCCCGTGCCGCCAGGGTCGACCGTCCGATCCTGTTGATCGGTGAACGCGGCACCGGCAAGGAACTGGCCGCGGCCAAGCTCCACTACCTGTCGCAGCGTTGGCGGGGGCCGCTCGTGGCCCTGAACTGCGCGGCGTTGGCGCCCACGCTGCTGGAGTCGGAGCTGTTCGGCCACGAGGAAGGCGCCTTTACCGGCGCGCACCAACGGCGCACCGGACGGTTCGAGGCGGCCACGGAGGGGACCCTGTTCCTGGATGAAATCGCCCAGATCCCCACGGAGGTCCAGGAGAAGATCCTTCGGGTGGTGGAGTACGGCGGTTTCGAAAGGGTGGGTTCGTCCCGATCGGTTCAAGTGGACACGCGGATCATCGGCGCCACCAACGCGGACCTGCCGTCCCTGGCCCGGCAGGGCCGGTTCAAGCGTGACCTGCTCGACAGGTTGTCGTTCGACGTCCTCTTCGTGCCACCCTTGCGGGTTCGCGGAGAGGATATCCTGTTGCTGGCCAACCACTTTGCCGCGCGCATGGCGCACGAGCTGGGCCGGGAAGCTCTCCCCCGGTTCAGCCGCCGCGCGGTGGCACAACTGGAAAGCTACCCCTGGCCCGGCAACGTCCGCGAGCTCAGGAACGTGGTGGAGCGCGCGGTGTATCGATCCTACACGGCCACCGTCGACGAACTGGTCTTCGATCCCTTCGTGGCGCCTTTCGGCATGGGCGCGGGCGACGGCATCGAGGCGCCGGCTCCCGCCCGGGAGCGCCCGGTCCCGGCCCCTCCGGCCCGTGTCCCCGAAGCGCCGGACAGATCCCTCGAGGAGGCGGTGAGAGAGCTGGAGGTGCGCATGATCCGCGAGAGCCTTGCGGAGGCGAGGTACAACCAGCGCGACGCGGCAAGGGCCCTCGGTCTGACCTACCATCAGTTCCGCGGCCGCTGGCGAAAGTACCGGGAGGAGTTGGCCGCCGAGGAGGACTGAGACGGCGGACGGATTCCCAGGCACACGGCCGCCCCCGCGAAGGCCATGACCAGGCACGCCAGGAACATCCCGCCGTACGAGCCGGTGGCGTCGTGGACGAGCCCCCCCGAGAGGGCGCCGAGCGCTCCGCCGGTGTGGTGCACCCAGAGGATGGCCCCGGTGATGAGGCCGATGTTGCGCACGCCGAAGTAGTCGCCGGTCATGGCCGCGGCCAGCGGCGCCGTGGCCATCAGCGTGAAGCCCATCAACAGCGCGGCCGTGAATATGGCCGGCTCCGCGGGCGAGAACGTCAGCAACCCGAAGCAGACAACGCGCAGGAGGAACATGAAGGACAGCGGCGGGCCGTGTCCGAACTTCTCCGTGAACGCCGGGAACGCGAGCACGCCCGCCAGGCTGAACAGCCCGGCGAGCCCCTGGATGTTGGAGGCGTGCTGGCCCGTCAGGCCGGCGTCGGTGGCGAAGGGGATGAACTGGGTCACGAAGAAGAAGTCCTGAAAGCCGCACAGCCCGTAGGCAACGATGATGAACAGGAAAGTCCGCGACAGGAACGCCTCGCGCGGCGCCAGGTCCGGGGCAGGGGCCTGGCGTCCCCCCGTGACGGCGCTGCCGTGCCGCCGGTAGGGTGACAGGCCCATCTCGGCGGGTTCCTTCTTCATCAGCCCCAGTGCCACCGGCACCACCACCACGGACACCAGCACGCCCAGGCCGACCCACGAGCCGCGCCAGCCGAAGCGTGCCTGGGACCAGGCCAGGGCGGGTATGACGACGAAGTGCCCGAAGGACGTGCCCGTCACCGCGATGCCGCCGATGACGCCGCGCAGGCTCAGGAACCAGCGGGATACCGTGGACGACACCACCCCGATGGTGATTCCGGACACCCCCACCGCGGTGACGACGCCGTAGTAGAAGTAGAACTCGGGGATGGAGTTGGTGCGGGAAGTGAGGAAGATGCCGGCGGAAGCCAGCAGCGCCGAGACGGAGAAAAGCAGGCGCGGCCCGTAGCGGTCCAGCATCCTCCCCGCCATCATCTGGCCGAAGCCGAACACCAGCATGTTCAGGGTGTAGGCGAACGTGATGGCGCCCCGGTCCCAGCCGAACTCCGCCGCCAGCGGCTTCACCAGCACGCCGAAGGAGAAACGCACGCCGCCGTCCACCACCAGTATGAGGAAACCTCCGAGGAGGATGATCCAGCCGTAGAAGAATGAGGACTGCGGACCGGTCGGAGCCGGGGTGGGCGGTGGGGTTTGCACCGGAGCAGGGCGGTCAATTGCGCTAGAGCACGGCGATCTCGTCACCGGGCCGGATGACGCCGCCCTGGACCACCAGCGCGCAGATGCCGCTCTTGCCCATGAGCGCCCGGGTCATGCCCGGCTCGGTGATGGACTGGATGTAGGCGCACGGAGGGCGCGGCCGGTCGAACGCCAGGACCGCCTCGCCGACGCGGAACGCGTGGCCCATGAGGTCGTCGAGGCGGGTGTCCCGGGTGACGATGTTGCGCCGGTGCTCGCCGTTGAGCAGCCGGAGTCCCGAGGCGGCGGCGATCTCCTCCAGATCCTCGGCTTCGATCAGGGTCACCTGGCACTCGTCCCAGCCGCTGTAATAGCCCGTCGACTCGCAGTAGCGGTCACCCTTGAGCCCCATGCTGGCGAGGGCCTCGGCCTCTTCGACCTTGCGCATGTGCGCGCTGCCTTCGGAGGCGATGTAGATCTCGTGTACCGTACCCATGGTGCTCCCGTGGCCTTCGTTTCCGGAGACTATATTTGGCGGGTTGCGGGCCGTCAACGCATCGAGTCGTCATCCCCGAGGAACAAGGCGCGCGGCGGCCAGGGCCTTGGTGCAGAGGGAGGACAGGGGATAGGAGGACAGGGCGGCCAGCTCGACCCAATGCCATGCCTTGCCCCGCACCCGGGCTCTTCGGCGCAGCAGGTAGACCGGAGCGGTAATGCGCTTGTCGGTGATGGCATGGCGGATGACGGCGATGGGCGGCTCCGCCAGGCTCTCTCTCGCCACCTCCGGCGGCAGCGTCGCGGGCGCGGGCAATTCCCACAGTCCCGCCAGGAGCCCGTCGTCAGGCCGGCGGTGCAGCAGAACCCTCGACTTCGACTCGATGATGACCAGCGGCCACTCCACGGCCTTGGTCTCGACGCGCCGCCTGCGCGGCAGTTCGAAGGAGCCGCATGCGCGTGCCCGGCACCAGTGCGAGAAGGGGCAGCGTTCGCACAGCGGTGCGGCGGGAAGGCAGATGGTGGCGCCGAGTTCCATCAACGCCTGATTGAAGTCCCCGGGGCGCGACCGGGAGACCATCCGCCCGGCGGTTTCGTCCACGGCCTTCGCTTCGGTGACACCGAGAAGCCGCGCGTAGACGCGCCGCACGTTCCCGTCCACGGCGGCGTAAGGTTGCTGGAAGGCGATGCTCATGATCGCTCCCGCCGTGTAGCGGCCCACGCCTGGCAGCTTGAGCAACGCGTCGTAGTCGTCCGGCAAGCGCCCGCCGTGTTGGCTCACCAACACGCCCGCCGCATGTTTCAGATTCATGGCGCGGCGGTAATAGCCCAAACCGCTCCAGATGCCTTGAACCGCGTCCAGCGACGCCCGGTCCAGGGCCTCGACGGAGGGGAACGCTTCCATGAAGCGGTGGTAGTAGGGCAGCACCGTCGCCACCTGGGTCTGCTGGAGCATGGTCTCCGAGACCCAGATGGCGTAGGGGTCGCGCGTCCGGCGCCAGGGCAGGTCGCGTTGGTCGCGGTCGTACCATCGCAGCAGCGCGGCGCGCATGCGCGCGCGTAGCCTGGGGGAGTCCGCGGTCTCGGCCGTCAATCCCGGCCCTCCAAATACGTCATTCCCGCGGAAGCGGGAATCCAGGCGGGGTGGGCCTGGGGCAATGGGGCCCGCTACACCACCACCCCTGGATTCCCGCTTCCGCGGGAATGACGATTCGGGGGGCGGTGTCTCTTCGTATCCGAGCGGAGCACTCACACAGCCTCGAAGCGGGCATCCAGGTGTGGAGGGACCGACGCAGCCCGGTCCCGGTCCCCTAGTCCCGAATGTCCTGCAGGAACCACTCCCGCGGCAGCGGGTGGCCCAGGCCCTTGGACTTGGCCATCTCGTAGGCGGTGCCGCCCACGGCGGCGAACTGGAGGCCCTGGGTGCCCTGGTTGTTGAGGAAGGTCACCTGCTCGTCGCTGGTGCGACCGGGCCAGGTGCCGGCCATGAGGTCGGGGATGGTGCCGATGTTGGCGTTGTCGATCTCGCGGATGGGCGAGGGGGGGATCTTCTTCATCTCGTCCTGGGTGCCGGCGATATAGGCGAACATGCCGTCACTGCCGTGGATGGTTCCCGGCGGGGGACTGTCCAGCACCATGGTGGAGGCTCCCAGGCGCGCCTGGACGTCGCACTTGGCGAGGATCTCCGGTCCGGCTTCGTTGGAGCGGACGTTGGTGATGTGCATGCCGGGCTCCACCCATTCGGGCTTCATCACCTGGACCAGGGAGTCCGTGGCCAGCGCCACGATGTCCGCGCCGCGGCACACCGTCTCGGCGTCGTCGCAGGTCTCGACGTTGAGGCCTAGCTGCTCGCGCATCTCCGCGGCGAAGGCTTCCCGGTTGGCCTTGGTGGGGCTGAACACGCGCAGCAGCTCGATGTCGCGCACCTCGTGGATGGCCTGCGTGTAGGTGCGCGCCATGCCGCCGGAGCCCAGCATGCCCAGCACCTTGGAGTTCCGGCGGGACAGGTACTTGACTCCGAGGCCGGCGCAGGCGCCCACGCGCATGTGCTGCAGGTAGCCGTCGTTCATTAGCGCCAGCGGCTCGCCGTTGCGCACGCTCAGGAGGAAGATGAGGCCGCAGTAGGTGCCGGGCTCGATGCAATACTTGTCCTCGGTCTCGAACTCGCCGTTCTTTTCCCACACGAGCATGTCCGACTTCATGCGGATGGCCATGTAGCCGAGCGACCGGGTGGCCCCCTCCATGGTGCCCCAACGGTAGTAATGGGGCTCCTTGGGCACGTAGAAGTCGATCCTCGGCCGGTACGCCGCCTCGTTCTTCGAGAGGTCGCGGTAGGCGTCCTCCATGGCGTTGAGGCAGGTCTTCATGTCCAGGACTTCCTGGATGTGCTCATTGGTCAGAAACAGCATGGTTCCTCCTTGCGTGAACAAGCCTTATTTCCGCGCCCCGGGACAAACCGGTTTGCTGACGTATTTCTGTCCGGAATCGATGACCAGTCCGCCGGTCTTAATAAAGGCCCGGCCGACCAGCAGCGGGGTACTCATCCCGCTGCGATTGGCCAGATTGACCTCCGCGAGCTTGTTGTAGCCCGCAATGCAGAGATTGAGCCGCACCACCGGACGGCTGACGATGGTGGTGCCGGCGCGACGGATGCGTATGACCCGTGTCACGGCGCGGCGGAAACGCATTTTCCGCTTACCCGTGTCCACGATGAAACGCACCCAGTCCTTGCCATCTTTCTTGTACTTCTCGATATCGACGGCGTGAATCGACGTGACATCCGCCCCGGTATCCATTTTCGCCTTGATCTCGATGCCCGAAGGCAGGATGACTGCGTTTTCCAGATGGCCGACGATGGTGAGCATGCGGGACTCCGCTGCCGAAGCCCCCAGGATTGGCAGTGCCGCCAGAACGGCGCAGAGAACGATTCGCATATCTCACCCGTCATCGGGGACGTTTCGTTGCCGTCTCCGTCTCCAGGAGCGCCCGGACACCGCCCAGGCCGGGGTCGTCGCCTGCGAGGCGTAGAAAGTTGGCCTCGATGAGCGCTTCCATCTTCTCGGGCGGCAGGCCCTTCAGGCGCGCCACCGCCGCCACCACGTCGGCGATGATGTCGGGCGGAGCCTCCTCGCCCGCGAGCCAGCGGTTTCCGCCGGGATTGTCGGTCTCGGACAGCAGTTGCCGCGGCGGCACCGCGCGGGCGATCGCCTGGATCTTCTCCGAATACAACACTTCCACCCCTACCGTGAAGAGGTAACCCTCGGCGATCATCTCGGCCAGCACGTCCATGGGGCCGGAATACCAGTGGACGATGGCCTTCTTCACACCGAAGCTGCGCAAAGTGTCCAGGATGCGCCGTTCCGCGCCCTTGGTATGCAGGTTGACGATCTTGTTCTGTTCCGCGGCTTCGTTGACCAGGAACTCGAACACGCGGATCTGGCGCGGGTAGGTGTCCTCGTCTCGCACCCAGTGGAAGTCGAGCCCCAACTCACCCAGCAAGGGGCTCTGTTCCACCAGGGGACGCAACTCCGCGAGACGGTCGGCATGCTCCGCCGCCCGCCTCGGGTGGATGCCGAAAGACGGGAGCACGAAGGGGCACCCTTCCGCCAACGCGAGGTTGCGTTCGTACGAGGCCGGGTCCATGGAGTTGGCCAGGGTCAGGATGCGCCGGCGCTCGATACCGGCCAGCGCTTCCCGCGGCTTGTCGTAGTGGTCGAGATGGGCGTGGGCGTCGATCAGCATGACGGGGAGGCGATCACGGCTCCCGGTTCCCGGCCTACCTGAAGCGGTCGCCGAAGTACTTCGTCAGGTCGATGGCGTCCGTGCCCGGCACCATGATCTCGGCCGGGTACTCGGACTTGCGCGTGGCGTCCACGCCCACCTTGGTGACCAGGTGCGACCCGCCCGCCGGGTCGTAGGACGCCGGGTCCAGCGGGGAGCCCCTGGAGTGGGTGATCATGAACACGTCCCGGTCCGCGCGCACGCGGGTGGCGATGGCGTGCATCACGTCGCTGTCGTTGCTGATGTCCACGTCGTCGTCCACGCAGATGACGAACTTCAGGAACGGGTCGGCGGCGAAGGCGGCCATGGCCGCGTTCTTGGCGTCGCCGTCGATCATGGACCGCTCCATCTGGACGTAGCAGATGTAGCGCGAACGCCCGCAGGGCGGCACGTACACCGCCCTCACGCCAGCGCTGGCGATGCGGCACGTGTGGTAGATGTAGCTGTTGCGCGTCACCCCCGAGAGCAGCAGGTTGTCGGCGTGTCCCACGAACGAGCTCTGGTAGAGCGCGTTCTTCCGCATGGTGATGGCCTTGACGTACACCACCGGGTTGACGCGCATGGGGCCGTAGGTGCCGGGATACTCGCCGAAGGGGGCTTCTTCCTCCATCTCCGTCGGATGGATCTCGCACTCCAGCACGATCTCGGAGCTGGCCGGCACCTCCACGTCGATGGTCTTGCACTTCACCAGCTCCACCGGCTTGCCGAGCATGGAGCCGGCGATGCTGAACTCGTCGGTGTCGATGGAGGTGAAGCTCAGGTTGCCGATGTTCATGGCCGGATGGCCGCCGATGACCGCGGCCATCTGCGTGGGCAGGCCGCGGGACTTGTTCTTCTTGAGGATGTAGTGGCCGTGGGCGGTCTCGGAGATCTGGATGCCGAAGCGGTTCCTGCCCTTGAGCTGCAGCCGGTAGATGCCGGCGTTGCGGATGCCGCTGTCCGGCTCCTTCATGACGTCGAAGGCGAGGGTGATGTAACGGCCGGCGTCGAGCTCGTGGTACTGCAGGATCGGCAGCATGGTGACGTCCACGTCGTCACCGGTGAGCACCACCTCCTGGCACGGCCCGCTCTCCACCTCCACCGGCGGCAACGGGTTCGCCTCGCGCCTGCCGTACTCGTGGATGAAGTCCGCGGGCGTGGCGTCGTAAGGCAGCCCGATGGCCATGGCCAGCCGCGGGAAGCTCGCGTGCATGTTGGTGACCAGGGGGATGGACGATCCCTTGACGTTCTCGAAGATCACGCACGGAAACTGCTGCTGCCTTTCCAGCTTCGCCAGGATGCCCGTCACTTCGAAGACCGGGTCCACTTCGCGGGTGACCCGGATCACCTCGTCCGGATAGTTGGCCTCGAGGAAGGCGATGGCTTCCCCGAGGGTCTCTCCCATAGAGCTTTTCGTGTTCGTTGCTGCTGTCATAATGGCGGACGGCTTAGCATATGGCCTTTTTTGCCGCAAACGGGACCCCTCTCCACCCCTGGATTCCCGCTTTCGCGGGAATGACGAATAGAGAGGGCGGGAATGACGAATAGAGAGGCGGGAATGACGAGGGGCGACAACCCCCGAATCGTCATTCCCGCGGAAGCGGGAATCCAGGGGTGGGGAGGGGTCAAGCGTGGTGCCGGCGTATCAGCGCCAGCACCCGCTCGGGGGTCACCGGTGTCTCGGAGATCTCTGCCCGGCCCAAGGGCCGCAGGGCGTCCACCACGGCGTTGGCCACGGCCACGGGCGGGGCGATGGCGCCGCCTTCGCCGATGCCCTTGAGGCCCAGGGGGTTGAGCGGGGAGGGGGTCTCGATGTGCACCTGCTTGATGGCGGGCACCTCGCCGCAGGTGGGCATCAGGTAGTCCAGGAAGGTGCCGGTGAGGAGCTGTCCCAGGTCGTCGTAGACGAACTCTTCGTAGAGCGCGCCGCCGATGCCCTGGGCGACGCCGCCACGCACCTGGCCTTCCACGAACAGGGGGTTGATGGCCGGTCCCGAGTCGTGCGCCACGGCGTAGTCCAGGAGCTTCACTTCTCCCGTACCCGCGTCCACCTCCACCACGACCACGTGGGCGGCGTGGGCCCAGGTGACCGTCTGCGGGACGTAGTAGTAGGTCGCCTCCAGGTTCGGCTCCATGCCCTCGGGGAGCTTGGAGGCCCAGCCCGGCACCGCGGCTCCGGCCAGCTCGGCCAGGGAGATGCCGTGTTCGGGGCGTTCCTCCACGAAGACCCGGCCGCCGCGCGTGGCCAGATCGTCCGGGTTGGCTTCCAGCAGGTGGCCGGCCAGCTCGAACACCTTGGCCTTGAGGCGGCGGGTGGCCTCGTGGATGGCGGTGCCGGCGTTGACCGTGCTGCGGCTGGCGAAGGTGCCGACGCCGTAGCGGATGGCGTCGGTGTCGCCGCCCACCACTGTGACGTCTTCCGGCGCGACCGCCCAGAGGTCCGCGGTGAGCTGCGAGAACACGGTCTCGTGGCCCTGTCCGTGCCCGCTGGCGCCCACCGACACCAGGAGCTTGCCCGAGGAGTCCACCTCGACCCGCGCGCCCTCGAAGGAGCCCACCCCGGTCCCTTCGGTGTAGAAGCCGATGCCGACGCCCACGTAGCGCCCTTCGCGCGAGGTCTCGCCGTCACGAAGGGTGTCTCCTTGACGGACGGTGTCCGTGTCGCGGAGTTCGTCTCCCTTGGGCGTGGCCCGCGTGTGACGCTCCACCTCGGCGCGGTGAGCGGCCTCCCGGTCGGCGGCGGCCTTTCTCTGCCGCGCGCGCACCTCATCGTACGCGCACGCGTCCAGGGCCTTGCGCAAGGTCGCCGGAAAGTCGCCGTTGTCGTAGCGCACGGGCATGCCGTCGCGGTAGATGACGCCGGCGTCGTACGGGATTTCCTCGGGCTGCACGAAGTTGCGGAAGCGCACCTCGGCCGGGTCGAGGTCCAGCTCGCCGGCGATGCGGTCGATGCAGCGCTCCATGACGAACACCGCCTCGGGCCGGCCGGCGCCGCGGTAGGGCGCGTTGGGCACCTTGTTGGTGGTCACGCAGGTGCCGGTGACGGCGAGGTTGGGGACGCGGTACGGTCCCTGGAGGTGGGCCGAGGTGTTGTACGCGTCGGTGAGGCCCATGGGGTTGTAGGCGCCGTTGTCCAGCAGGAAGCGGTCCCTGAGGGCCAGGATGCGGCCGTCGCCGTCGAACGCCAACTCCACGTAGTGGATCTGGTCCCGGGCGTGGGCGGTGCTGATGAAGTGCTCGCGCCGGTCCTCGATCCACTGCACCGGCCGGCCCAGCTCCAGGGCGAGGTAGGGCACCAGCACCTCCTCGGGGTACACCACCACCTTGGGGCCGAACCCGCCGCCCACGTGGGGCGCCACCACCCGGATGGCTTCCTCGGCCAGACCCAGTTGCCCGGCGATCTGCTTGCGCACGCTGTGGGGCACCTGGGTGGAGGACCACACCGTGAGGCGGCGCGGCTTGACCTCGGCCATGGCCACGACGCCCCGTCCCTCCATGGGAATGCCGCCGTGGCGCCGGTGGTGCAGGCGTTCCTCGATGCGGTGGGGCGCTTCCGCCAAGGCCCGGTCCACGTCGCCCTTGGCGATGCTGAAGTGGAACACCACGTTGTCGCCGGCGTCCTCGTGGATGCGCACCGCTTCGGGCTCCAGCGCCGCCTCAGGGTCCACCACCGGCGGCAACTCCTCGTAGTCCACGGCAATGCCGTCGAGCGCGTCCTCGGCCTTGTAGCGGTCCTCGGCCACCACCATGGCCACGGGCTCGCCCACGTAGCGCACCTTGTCCAGGGCCAGCACCCGGGCGCGCGGTCCCTTGAGCACGGGCTTGATGGCGTTGAGCCACGGGGGCGGATGGAACTCGAAGCTCGGAGGGAAGGGCGCGATGACGTCGCGCACGTCCGCGCCCGTGAGCACCCGCGCCACCCCCGGCATGGCCAGCGCGGCGCCCGCGTCGATGTCGCGGATGCCGGCGTGGGCATGCGGGCTCCGCAGCACCGCCGCGTGCAGCATCCCCGGAAACCGCAGGTCGCCCACGTAGCTTCCGTGCCCGCGCAGCAGCGGCTCGGCCTCGCGCATGGGTATGCTGCGCCCCATGTGCCGTGTGGCGCCCTGATCCTTCATGGTCTCACTACCAAGTTCTTCTCCGTCACTCGTCCTCGGTGGCACTCACACTTCCGTCATCCTGCTCACACCCACGCCCCGAATCGTCATTCCCGCGGAAGCGGGAATCCATGGGTGGTGGGTTGTGGCGGCCTCATGGCCGGGCCCCACCCTGCCTGGATTCCCGCCCCCGATCGGGGTCGGGGGCATGCTTTTGCGGGAATGACTCATTGGGGTTCCGCGGGATTCCGTAACTACCAGACATCATTGAACAGGTTTTTGTTTTCATATCAATGACGATTCCGGGTGGTTGATGCCATTTCGTGCCCAGGCAGAGCGTACCCTGGTTCGCGGGAACCGGCATGAATAGTACGTCGTGGCTTCACGGTTCGACGTATCCTGCTTCGCGGTAAGGACGTACGAGGCTGGGTGGCGCCACCTCAGATCGTCCAGATGTCGTACAGCAGCTCCATGCGCCGGAACATCATCTCCCGTGCCTGCCGTTGCAGGTTGGCCGTTGTGAGGTAGCGGCGCGCGATCTCTTCGGCCAGGGAGCCGTGCTCCTCGTCGGCCTCCACGTGCACGGTGAAGAAGCGCACCGACTCGGGCGACATGCCGTAGCTCTCCATGAACCCCTTGCCCAGCAACGCCGCGGCCGGACCGAACGTGCCCTCGGCACCGATCTGGGCCGCCATCACCACGAACCACGGATGCGTGTGGATCACCAGCTCGGCGAAGTAGAGGTGCGCGGCGGTGGCCGGCAGCAACTGCGGGTTCTCCAGGTCCGCCCGCGTGAGTCCGATGGCCTCGGCGAACTCCACGAACATGTCCGGATGGCCGGTGGCGCCCGGCAGCAGGCCGCGGGTTTCCTCCTCGGCCACTTCGAACAGCTTGGGGGCGAACTCGGGGTCGCTGCACGCCACGTAGCGCAGCAGGGCGATGCGCGGCACCGCGGCGCGGAACTGGTAGTCCTGTATCGCCCAGGTGCGGATCAGGTCCATGGAAGCCGTGCCGTCGCATATGGCCTTCACGAACGGGTGGTTGATGCGCAGCTTGTGGAACGTGGCGATCTCATTCTTGAGTTGCTGGACGAACTCGTCGGACGACGGGGTGGTGCCGCTCATGCGCTTGCCTCCTGTGACGAAGGGTTGAAATACGCGTAAGGCTATCGGCTTTGCCGCAAGAATGCGAGTTGGGCCGGCCGCGTTGAGACGGCCGCCCGGGTCGGGTATCCTTTGTCCATCACGCCGTCACGGCTCCAGGGTGTCGATGATGAACGGAACCTCGCGCGCACGGCGCGCCTTCCCCATGGTCCTGTTGGCGGCCGTCCTTTTGCTGACGGCGGCCGCCATCCCCGGCTGCTCCACCAACCCCGTCACCGGCGCGCGCGAGGTGGTCCTCGTCTCGACCGCCAACGAGATCGGCACCGGCAAGAAGTACTACGGTCCGGCGCAACAGGCGCAAGGGGGGCGGTACACCGCCAACCCGGCCCTCAACGAGTACGTGACGCGGGTCGGTCAAAGGGTCGCCAGGGTCAGCGACCGCAAGCTGCCGTACGAATTCGTCGTGCTCAACAACGGCATCCCCAACGCGTGGGCGCTTCCCGGCGGCAAGATCGCCATCAACCGAGGCTTGCTCCTGGAGATGGAGAACGAGGCCGAACTGGCGGCGGTCCTGGCTCACGAGGTGGTCCACGCCGCGGCGAGGCACGGCGCCCAGGCCATGACGCGGGATCTGCTCCTCGGGGCGGCGCGGTTGGGGGTGGCGCTGGCCGCGGGGGACTCGGAGTATGCCAACTACGTCGTGGGCGCCGGCGGCGTGGGCATGCAGCTCGTCAACCGCAAGTACGGCCGGGACGCGGAGGACGAGGCGGACCGCCACGGCATGCGTTACATGCACGCCGCGGGCTACGATACGCGCGCGGCGGTCACGCTCCAGGAGAAGTTCCTCGCGCTGAAGAAGGGGCGCAAGGCAGGCTGGCTCGAGGGGCTTTTCGCCACCCACCCACCCTCCGAGGAGCGGGTGGCGAACAACCGCAGGGCGCTGGCGCGGTTTCCGGGAGGCGGGGACACCGGACGCGCGCGGTACGACCGGGCGCTCGCGGACCTGCGCGCGAAGCGGCCGGCCTACGCGGCCGCGGACCGGGCGCGGAAAAGGATGGCTTCGGAGCCGGGAAGCGCATTGGCCCTCATCGAGAAGGCGATCCGGCAGGAACCGCGCGAGGCGTCGTTCCATGGCTTGAAGGGTCAGATCCTTGCCCGCCGGACGCGCTACGGCGAGGCCGTTTCAGCCTATGGTGACGCCATCGCGCGGGATGCGGCCTACTACGAGCACTTCCTCGGGCGCGGTCTCGCTCACGAAGCGTTGGGGAACCGGGGCCTGGCGCGCCGCGACCTCGAACGCAGCATGAAGCTCCTCCCCACGGCGCTGGCCAGCTATGCCCTGGGGCACATCGTCCTGGCCCAGGGGGACCGGGCGCGCGCCAAGAGTCTCTTCGGCGCCGTCACCAAGGTCCGCGGGGACCTCGGTGACGCCGCCAGGGAGAGCTTCGCCCTGCTCGACGTGGCGGACGCCCCGGGACGCTACGTCGAGGCCCGGCCCCTCCGCGATCGGGGCGGACGGATCGTGGTGGAACTGATCAACAAGACGCCGTACCCGCTCGCGGACGTGGTTGCGCGGGTGGAGGGCAGTGTCGAGAAGAAGGCGTTCGCGCGCGAGCTGTTCGCGCGGCGCCTCGCCGGGCGCGCCCGCATCGTCCTGAACAGCGGCCTGCGTCACGGCGGCGGGGATGACGTGAAGGTCCGGGCGAGGGTCCTCCGCGCCCGGGCGGTGGCCGGCGGAGGCTCCGGAACGCGCCCGCGCCGGTACTATCCCTGATGTCCGCGGCAGCATCCCCGGCTGCCGTTCCCGTCGCGGCATGAAGGACCGTCGGCCATTGCCGTGTCAACGACAGGAGTGTTAAGATCCACGCGCGCCCGAGGGCGCCGGACTTGAAGGAGGTGACACCATGAGGATTTTCAGGCTTCTCGCCGCATCGTTTGTGGCTTTGTCGATCGTGACGGGGGCGGCGTGGGCCGAGACCGTCAAGGTGGGCGTGATCCTTCCGTACTCCGGCCCGAACGCGCAACTGGGACAGCAGGTGGACCGGGGCTTCGAGCTCTACCAGAAGCTCCACGCCGACGGGACCGGCGGGCACAAGATCGAGATCATCAAGCGCGACAGCACCGGCCCCAAGGCCGACGTGGCCAAGCGCCTGGCCACCGAGCTCATCACCCGCGACAAGATCGACATCCTCGCCGGGGTGGTCTACTCCAACAACGCCTTCGCCATCTCCGACGTGACACGCAAGGCCAAGGTGCCGTTCCTCATCATGAACGCCGGGACCTCGGCCATCACCACGCGCTCTCCCTACACCGCCCGGGTGTCGTTCACCATGTGGCAGGCGGCGTACCCGCTCGGCAAGCACGCCTACGAGAAGATGAACATCCGCACCGCGGCCGTGGCCTACGCCAACTACTCGCCCGGCAAGGACAGCAAGACCGCGTTCACCAAGGCTTTCACCGCCGCGGGCGGCAAGGTGGTGGCGGACATCCCGTTCCCGTTTCCGAAGATCCCGGACTTCACGCCGTTCCTGCAGTCGGTCAAGGACGCCAAGCCCGATGCGCTCTACGTGTTCATTCCCGCCGGCAAGTGGGCCACCGGCGTCATGAAGACCTACGACGACCTGGGCATGCGGGCGGCGGGCATCGAGCTCATCGGTCCGGGCGACATCACCCAGGACTCGGAGCTGCCCAACATGGGAGAGGTACCCCTGGGCGTCGTCACCATGCACCACTACTCGGCGGCGGGGGACAGGGCCGAGAACAAGGCTTTCGTGAAGGCCTGGAAGGACGCCTACGGCGCCGACAGCACGCCGGACTTCTTCAGCGTCCAGGGCTGGGACGGCATGGCCGCCATCCACGAGGTGGTGCGGCGCCTGAACGGCAAGATCGACGCCGACAAGGCCCTGGCGGTGTGGAAGGGGTGGAAGTTCGCGAGCCCGCGTGGTCCCATCATGATCGATCCCGAGACGCGCGACATCGTGCAGAACCAGTATCTGCGCAAGGTCGAGAAGCGCGGCGGCGCGCTCGCCAACATCGAGACCGACACGCTCGAGATGGTGAAGGACCCGTGGAAAGAGCTGGAGAACAAGAAGTAGCGTGCTCGCAGGGATCGCGCCGCCCCGCAACGACGTGGGGCGGCGCGCCCGCACCATGGCCGGTTCCCGCATCCGTCCGGCGCCACATGGACTGAAGCGCCGGACGGCCGGCCGTCGCGCCGTCAGGCAATCAAGGCCCTCCTGACCCGTTATCGTGATCAATTCCCTCGTCAGCATTGCGTTCGACGGCCTCGCGTTCGCAATGGTCCTGTTCATCATCTCGGTGGGGCTCTCCGTGACCATGGGCCTCATGGGCTTCGTGAACCTGGCCCACGGCATGTTCGCCATGCTCGGCGGCTACATCGCGGTGTCCTTCATCCGGGAACTTGGCGTCCCGTTCCTCCTGGGCGCGCCGCTGGGCTGCGTCGCGGTGGCGCTCATCAGCGTCGTGCTGGAGCGCACGCTCTACCGCCGCCTTTACGGCGGCGACGAGCTGCAGCAGGTGCTCCTGACCATCGGCCTGGTGTTCATGGGCATCGCCGTGTGCACGTTCCTATGGGGACCGCTGAACGTGCAGCTCGACGTCCCGTCCTATCTCAAGGGGCAGGTGGACCTGGGGTTCCGGCGCTTTCCCACCTACCGCACGTTCATCATCCTGGTGAGCTTCGCGGTCATCATCGGCCTCTGGTACGGCTTCGAGCGCACGCTGCTGGGGGCCAAGGTGCGCGCCGCCGTGGACAACCAGCGCATGGCCGAGACCGTGGGCATCAACATCCGGCGCCTGTTCACGCTGACCTTCGCGCTCGGCAGCGCCCTGGCGGCGCTGGGGGGCGCGCTGGGCACGGAGATTCTCGGTCTCACGCCGACGTATGCGCTGGAATACCTGGTCTATTTCCTCATCGTGGTGGCGGTGGGGGGGCTCGGCAGCCTGCGGGGGGCCTTTGCCGCGTCCTTGATTCTGGGAGTCGTGGACACCGCGGGAAAGTACTACCTGCCTGCCTTCGGCGCGTTCTTCATCTTCGCGGTGACCATCATCCTGCTCTTGTGGCGCCCGCAGGGGTTCTACGCCCGATAAGGGGCCGCGCCGCCATGAACCCGAGCGGATTCGCGCTCCGTCCCTGCACCTGACATGGAACAGCCGGCCTACCAGAACCCGCCGCGTACCGGCGCCATCCGTCCCGCGGAGCTGCTCCCCTGGCTGGTCGCCGGGATGGGGTTTTTCCTGTTCCCCGACTACCTGCAACTGGGTGCCCAGATCCTCATCATGGTGCTCTTCGCCATGTCGCTGGACATGATCCTGGGCTACGCGGGCATCGTGTCCCTGGGCCACGCGGCCCTGTTCGGCACCGGGGCGTACACCGCCGGCATCCTGTCGGCGCACGTGGGCTGGAGCGAACCCCTGAGCGGGCTGGCGATCGCCGGGCTGATGGCGGGAGTCGTGGGCTTCGTGTGCGGCGCCGTGATCCTCTATACCCGCGGGCTGACCCTGTTGATGCTGACGCTGGCGGTGACCATCCTGTTGCAGGAGCTGGCCAACGAGCAGGAGCACTGGACCGGCGGCGACGACGGCCTGCAGGGCGTGGTGATGCAGCCGATTTTCGGCGTCTTCGAGTTCGACCTCTACGGCCAGACCGCGTGCCTGTACTCCCTGGCGGTGCTGTTCGTCATGTTCCTCGCCGCCCGCGCCATCGTGAACTCGTCCTTCGGCCAGTCGCTGCGGGGCATCCGGGAGAACGAACGGCGCATGCACGCCATCGGCTGTCCGGTGTATCGCCAGATGCTGCGCGCCTACACCATCGCCGCGGTCATGGCCGGCGTCGCCGGCGCCCTCTTGGCGCAGACCACGGAGTTCGTGGCCCTGGACGTGCTCAGCTTCGAACGTTCGGGCGACGTCATGATCATGCTGATCCTCGGCGGCACGGGCCGCCTGTACGGCGCCTTCATCGGCGCGCCGCTGTACATGATCCTGCAGGACCAGCTCGCCAAGCTCAGCCCGGAATACTGGCTCTTCGGCATCGGCGCGCTGCTGGTGGCGACCATCCTTTACGCCCCCGACGGCATGCTGGGGCTGGCGGAGCGCCTGCGCGCGCGGGTCGGGCGGGAGGACTCGTGAGCGAGCCGCTGCTGGAGGTCCGCGACCTGTCCAAGAGCTTCGGCGCCCTGGTGGTGGCGGACGCGGTTTCCCTGGCGCTGCGGCCCGGTGCCCGGCACGCGCTCATCGGCCCCAACGGCGCGGGCAAGACCACCCTGGTGAACCTCATCACCGGCACCGTCGAGCCCTCCGCCGGCGTCATCCTGCTGGACGGGTACGACATCACCCGCTGGCCCCAGGCGCGCCGGGTGAAGGGTGGGCTCGCGCGCACCTTCCAGATCAACACCCTGTTCCGCGGCTTGAGCGTCCTCGAGAACGTCTGCATGGCGGTCAGCGAGCGGCGCTCCCTTTCGGCCAGGCTGTGGCGCCGCGCCGACGCCCGCGGCGACGTCATCGCCGAGGCCATGGCGCTCCTCGAATCCGTAAAGCTCGACGAAGACGCCCGGAGGCAGGTGCGCGAGCTTCCCTACGGCCGCCAGCGGCTGGTGGAGCTGGCCATCGCCCTGGGCCTCCACCCCAAGGTGCTGCTGCTGGACGAGCCCGCCGCCGGAGTGCCCTCGACCGAGAGCCATGTGCTTCTGGAGGCGGTCGAAGCCCTGCCCGAGTCCATCGCCGTGCTGATGATCGAGCACGACATGGACATCGTCTTCCGCTTCGCACAAAGGATCACGGTGCTGGTGTCGGGCGCGATCCTCACCGAAGGCACCCCCGCGGAGGTGGGCGCGGACCCCCGGGTCCGGGAGGTCTATCTGGGCGAGAACGCCGAGCTGCACGGAGGAAGGCGTTGAAGGTCTCCGGGAACAAGACGCCGGACGCGGCCCCGGTCAAGGCCCTCGACCTCGCCGGCGTCCATGCCGGCTACGGTCGGACCGTGGTACTGGAAGACATCGACCTGGCCCTCGACCGCGGCGAACGGGTGAGCATCATCGGACGCAACGGGGTCGGGAAGACCACGCTCCTGGGAACCGCCCTCGGCTACACCACGCTCCACTCCGGGCGCATCGAGCTGTCGGGCCGCGACATCTCCGGCGCCAGGACCTACGACCGCGTGCGCGCCGGCCTGGGCCTCGTCCCCCAGGAACGCGAGGTGTTCCCGTCGCTGAGCGTCTACGAGAACCTGGCGGTGGCGCGCCGCGCCGGCGGCTGGACCTTCGAGCAGGTCTACGAGCTGTTCCCCCAACTGGGCTCGCGCACCACCCACAAGGGCAACCAGCTCTCCGGCGGCGAGCAGCAGATGCTGGCCATCGCAAGAGCGCTCGTGGGAAACCCCGCGGTGCTGCTCATGGACGAACCCACCGAGGGCCTGGCGCCGGTCATCATAGAACAGCTTGTGGACGCCATGCACACCCTGCGCGCCCAGGAAGGGCTCACCATCATCCTCGTGGAGCAGCACACCGGCATCGCCCTGGAGTTCTCCGACCGCACCGTGGTCATGAACCGCGGCCGCATCGTCTACGACGGCCCCAGCGCCGCCCTCGCCGCCGACGAGGCGCTGCTCAACTCGCTGGTGGGGGTGGCCGGGGAATGACGCCGGACTCCATCAGCGCGCGCATCCGTCATTCCCGCGCAACGGGCTGTGTCAAAGCGTCGCCCGGACAGAATTGGTGCCAACCCCCGATTCGTCATTCCCGCGGAAGCGGGAATCCAGGGGTGGTGAGGCGGGGAAACGCCGCCGTAGTACCCCACCACCGCCCCTGGATTCCCGCTTCCGCGGGAATGACGAATCGAGGGGGCTTTGCCTCATCAGTATTGACACTGTTGCGCGGGAATGACGGTTCGGGTTGCGGGCGGCTTGAACTCCAGGAACCTTCGTTGGACATTCTGTGTCGTTTCATGTCTACTCAATGCCATATCGTATCCCGCACGAGTCTTCCGGTGGGATCGTTGCAAGACTCGAGGAGCCGCCATGAAGAAGTCCGATAAGGGTGGAAAGCTGGATCGGCGCGAACTCTTCCGACGGGGTGCTCTGGCCGGGGTAGCCGCGGGGCTGTTGCCCTTCACGGGGACGGGAGCCGGGACGGCGCGCGCCGCCACCCGGGCCGAGGTCAAGCGATACGTCACCCTGGGCCGCACCGGACTCGAGATCTCCGATATCTCCTTCGGTTCCAGCCGCCTCGACGCCGGCGAGGAGCCCTTGGTGCTGGACGCGCTGGACCGCGGCATCAACTACTTCGACACGGCCGACAGCTACCGCGGCGGCGATTCCGAGATCACCATCGGCAACGCCCTCCGAGGCAAGCGCGACAAGGTCTTCATCGCCTCCAAGACCCACACCAGCTCGAGCGAGGGCAGGGCGTCGATGATGCGTTCCCTGGAAGCCAGCCTGCGGCGGCTTCAGACGGACTACGTGGACGTCTACTTCACCCACGCGGTCAACGACATCGGCCGGCTCGAGAACCCCGAGTGGCACGCCTTCGTGGAGCAGGCGAGGAAGCAGGGCAAGATCCGCTTCACCGGCATGTCCGGTCACGCCGGCCGGCTCATCCAGTGCCTGGACTATGCGCTCGACCGGGACATGATGGACGTTCTTCTCATTTCCTACAACTTCGGCCAGGACCCCAAGTTCTACGAACGTTTCACGCGCGGCTTCGACTTCATCGCGCGCCAGCCCGATCTCCCGCGAGTGCTCCAAAAGGCCAAGACCAGGAACGTGGGCGTCATCGCCATGAAGACCCTCATGGGGGCGCGCTTGAACGACATGCGGCCCTTCGAGAAGGACGGCGCCACCTATGCCCAGGCGGCGTTCCGCTGGGTGCTGTCCAATCCCGACGTGCACGCGCTGATCATTTCCATGACCGGCTCGGGCGTGATCAAGGAATACCTGGGCGCTTCCGGCTGGACCACCGCCGCGCGCGGCGACTTCGACCTGCTCAAGGGCTACGCGGCCATGAACGGCGCCTCCTACTGCCGCCACGCGTGCAACGACTGCGAGGGCGCCTGTCCCTACGGCGTCCCCATCGCCGACGTGCTGCGTACGCGCATGTACGCCCGCGACTACGAGGACGAGAAGCTGGCGCGCAGCGAATACGCCCTCCTCGGCCGCGGCGCCGAAGCCTGCCTCACCTGCCCGACCCAGGCATGCGCCGGCTCCTGCACGCACGGGCTTCCGGTGGAGAAACTGCTGGCGCCGACGCACCGGATGCTGAGCTGAGCACGTCCCTGCCGGAACGCCGGCACCGCGCAACGCTGTTGGCATGAGTATGCCGCTGAGGCCCCGGAACCGTCATTCCCGCGAACGCGGGAATCCAGGAGTGGTCGGGTGGGGAGTCCCGCCATCGACATCGTGATCACCGGGGCCAACGGCGTCGTGGGGGTCGCACTTGTCCATCTTCTGACGGAAACCATCTTTCCACCGCGACAACATGTGCGCGCCTTGGTGAGGGGACCCGCCCAGGCCGCCGTCCTCGACGGTTTTTCGGTGGAAGTCCGGCAGGTCGACTACAATAAGCCGGAGTCGTTGGCGGACGCGGTTCAAGGCGCTGCCGCGGTCGTGCACCTGGCCGGGGCACTCCAGCCCCGGCGTGGCGAGCGGCTCCACGAGGCCAATACGCAGACCACTCGGAGCGTGGTATCCGCCGCCCAGGCCGCCGGCGTCCGCAGGTTCGTCTACCTGAGCGCGCCGGACGCGCGGTTGAACTCCACCAACGAGTACCTGCGTTCCAAGGCTCTGGCCGAATCGGCCATACGCCGGGCGGGATTCGAGACCGTGGTGTTCCGCGTCCCCATGGTACTGGGCGCGGGTACGCCGTCGACGCGCACCTTGTTCCACTTGGCCGCGAAGCGGGTGGTGCCGCTGGTGCGCGGGGGCAGAGTGCGCGTCCAGCCGGTGGCGCTCGCCGACGTAACCCGGGCCATCCAGTGGGCGCTCATGGTGGAAACCGCGCCCGTCCACGTGCTGGACCTGGTGGGTCCCGACACCCTGACCTACGTGGAACTGCTGCGCCGGGCCGCGGCGCGCGTGGACCGGCGGCCACTGGTGGTGAGTGTGCCCGGCTGGCTGGCGGAGGCGACCGCGGTCCTGGGCGGACGGCTGGGGTGGGGCTGGAACCGGACCCTCTTCGACACGCTCTTCAACGAGCATCTCGGGGACGCCACGGAAACGCACGGGCTCCTGCCGTTCCCGTTGACCCCGGTGGACGATCTGCTGGATGAAATGTCGGAATTGTCGGCACACGCTGACGGGCCAACAGGCCACCACGGACAACGAACGTGAACGATTCAGCGACCCATGAAACAGCGGCTCCGCCGAGAGAACAGAGCCTCCTGGCCCGCCTCGTGCCGGTGGCGCTGACCATCGTCATCTTCGGCGTCATCTTCTGGCGCATCCCCTTCGAGGCCTTCTGGCAGGCCGTTTCCGGCGCGCGCCTGTTGCCGTTCTTCGCCGTCATGGGCTCGTTCTCGCTCTGCTTCTTCCTGGCGGATTCGGCGGTGCTCACCGCCTTGATCCGCTGGTTTCACGGACCCATCCGCTACCGGGAGCTGTTGCCGGTGCGCGCGTCCACCTACGTCGTCGCCATCATCAACACGCAACTCGCCCAGGCGGCGCTGGCGCTCTACCTGAACCGCCGCTTCCGCACGCCCCTGGGCGAGATCACCAGCACCGTGGTGATGCTCATCCTGCTGGAGGCTACCAACCTCACCTTCTTCGCCACCGTGGGTTCGGCCGCGTTCCCCGGCGGGACCCCGGCGGTGTTCTTCGTGCTGCCGGCGGTGCTGGCCCTGCTCTGGCTCGTCGCCGTCGGCGTCGCCCGCGGCCGGCTCGGGGCGATGGGACGGCGCTTCGGCGGCAACGTACTCCTGTCCACGTTCCGCCGGGTGCGTTTGCGCCAATCTCTGGCCATTCTCGTCCTCAAGGGCTCGGTGTTCTTCCTGTCGTTGCTGGTCCATGCCCGGGCGCTGACGTTCTTCGGCATCGACATTCCGGTGCTGCCGCTGCTGGCCTTCCTGCCCATCGTCTACCTGGTGGCCGCGCTGCCCGTCACCGTGGCCCACCTCGGCACCTCCCAGGCCGCCTGGATCTTCTTCTTCGGCGCCTATGCCGCCGAGGCGGACCTCCTCGCCTACAGCCTCGCCGCCCACCTCACCTTCATGCTCGCCAACGGCTCCTTCGGCCTGATCTTCCTGCCGCGGGTGTACGCGGATTTGTTCGGGAAGAGGTCTTTACACGACTGAACTTTGGGCTTCGAGGAGTTGCATGTTATCTGGTGACGACGGCAGGGGAGGAGCACATGGCCAACATCTGGAAGATCGAGCAAGCCAAGACCCACCTCGAACAGGTATTGCATGATGCCGTGGAGTCAGGTCCCCAGACGATCATGGTAAATGGCCGCAGGACAGCGGTGATCCTGTCCGCGGACGACTACGACAGCATGGCGCGGTCGGAACTGTCGACGGCCGAGTTCTTGAAGATCTCCTCCCGGGTCGGAGTGGATCTCGACATTGAACGAGACAAGTCACGGCCGCGAGGCAGCAGGGCGAGGGGTGGTCCGGCATGTCGATGATCGCTCCCGACCATAGTCCGCTCGTCCGTTCCCGCACCCAGCGCCTTGTCGATGCCGCCCGCGACCTGGGACAGGAACGGCTCCGTCTGCTGGCCGTGGTGACCGGCGGACACATCGTGATCCACTGGTTCCAGCAGTTGTTTCCCGTGGCGCTGCCGTTCATCAAGGCGGGGCTCGGCCTCAGCGCGGTGCAGGCGGGGGCGCTGGGGGCCGCGCGCCAGTTCGGACAGGGCACCCTCAACCTTCCCGCCGGGATCCTCGGGGACGCGCTGCACCGGTACCGGGACATGATCCTGGCCTCGTCCCTGGTCGTGATGGGGCTGGCCTACCTGCTGTTCGGCAGCCGCGGCGGCTTCGGCGTCGCTTTCGCCGCGAGCGTGCTCATCGGCTTCGGCACCGCCCTGTGGCATCCCACCGCCGCCGCCACCCTTACCTCCAAGTTCCCGGAACGCCGGGGCACCGCCATCTCGGTCCACGGCACCGGCGCCACGGTGAGCGACAGCCTGTCGCCGCTGGCCCAGGGCGTGCTGCTGGCGGCGTTGCCGTGGGAAGGCATTCTGTGGTGGCAGATCGTCCCCGGGATTCTCTTCGGCTTCCTCGTCCTTCGCGGGCTACTGGGAATGTTTCGGCAGGACGAAGTCCCCCGGTCGCGCATCGGACGCTTCGGCGAGATGATGGCGTTGTTGAAGGATGGCACCTTCGTGGCGATCTCCGCCTCCCGGGGCCTCCTGACCATGGGCCGCGTCGTGGTCATGACCTTCCTCCCCATCTACCTCGTGGAGGAGTTGGGTCTCTCGGCAAGCCTGCTGGGCGTTTACTGGATGCTGCTCCACGTGGTCGGCATCTTCTCCCAGACCCCGCTGGGCTACCTCTCCGACCGCTACGGCCGGAAGTTCGTCCTGGTTCCCTCGATGCTCGTCCTCGGGGTGCTCTACATGTTGCTCGCGGTGGCGCCTCCCGTGCTCGCCCTGACCCTCGTCATCATCGCCATCGGCACCTTCTTCTACACCCTGATGAACGTGATCACCGCCGTCATCGCGGACGTCTCCGGCGCCAACGTGCAGGCGTCGTCCCAAGGCCTGACCACGGTCATCGCCCAGGTCGCCGTCCTGCCCACCCCCATCATCGCCGGCTACCTGGCCGACCTCTACGGCCTCGGCTCCGCCTTCGTGCTCGCGGGGGTCTTCGTCTTCGTGGCCGCGGCTTGCCTGATGCCGCTCAAGCTGTACGCGGGCGATAGGGACGCGATGTAGGCCAACTATGGTCTTCAATTTTTGCGACCATAGAATCCGCTTCCGAACGGAGCTACACAAGCACCCTGCTCACCGCAAGGCTGAGCTCGTTGACCGTCATGCCAAGGGAATGGGAGGGAGGACGAAATGGAGACCAGTCCGAGTCGGGAAGACAAGGCCAGAATTAGCGAGCAAATTAAGCGCGTGCTTGATGAACTCCCCTCGCATTTGCGGAACGTGTTGCGGGCGGCAAGAGCGGGTGGGGCAGCCGCCGGTGGAGCAGCGGCGGGTGGGGCAGGTGTCGGCGGTGCCGGCTCGCTTGCTACACTGTACTTCTCGGGCTTATGTGGAACGGATTTCATTCCCTCAAGTGGGGGTTGTGGGTTTCTTGACGCTCAGACCGGCTGGTAACGCTGCACGACGATCTCGTCCGAGTGGGCACGCATACGGGCGGCGTCGTGCCATGCCTGCATCCGCAGCAACAGGTCCATGCTCACGTTGAACGCTTTTTCGATGCGCAGGGCCATCTCCGGCGAAATCCTGGCGCGGCCGTTCAACAGGTCCGAGAGCGTCGCGCGGCGCACTCCCAGAATCTCGGCAGATCGCGTCACGTTCAGACCCAACGGTTCCAGCACTTCAGCGCGGATGAACTCTCCCGGATGGGCTGGCATCATATTGATCTTGATTCCGTCATTGTCCATAGCAAGCCAGTGTACGGTGTTGCCGTTCACTCTGCAAGGTTACGGCGATGAGTGAACAGATGGTTCAGTGGATGGCCCGGCGAAGATTGCGCGCGAAGACCAGCGCCGTGTAGACGAACACGGCGTTCCCGGTCCAATCGAGCCATAGCGGTGCCCGCTCCCGATCCAGCCAGATTCCCAAGGCGACGGCGCCCACCAGCAGGTAGTAGATGACGCCGGCGGCCTTTCCGGGGAGGTCCTCCAGGAGTTGCGGCTTGGTGTCGGCCCGCGCTGCCCCGTTGCGGTACAGGAACTGAGCGGCGAGGGCGGCGATGCCCAGGGGCACCCAGTAGCCGACGAGCCCCAGCCATGCCGCCGCCAGAAGGGCGGTCGTGTTGAAGAGTATGTCCGCCAAGGCGTCGAGACGGGCCCAGCGCGCGCTCGGAGCCCCGGAGAGGCGGGCGAAGCAGCCGTCGGCGAGGTCGGTAGCCGCGGTTGCAACGTACAGGCCGAACAGCGCTGCACCCGGGGAGCCGGGGGCTCCCCGATAGGTTTCGACCAGCAGGTAGACGAAGGGGACCGGGGCGGCGAAGCGTCCCAGGGTCAGCGCGTTGGCGATGCCGCGGTAGAGCCTGGAGGCGGGTGCGCGGGGGTCGCGGTTCAGTTGAGCGGCTCCATGACGGCGCCGCAGTTGTCACACTTGCGGTTGGCCTCGTTCTTCCAGAAGCGCTCGAAGATGGGCGGAAGCTGGGCGACGATGTCGGTGAGCTGCACCGCTTCCTCGTAGATCTTGGCGTGGCACTTGTCGCAGTACCACTGGAACAGGTCCAGCTCGCCTTTGCGGCGCTGGCGCTCGATGACGAGGCCCACGGTTTCGGGGTTCCGCTGCGGCGAATGCGGCACCTTGGGCGGCAACAGGAAGATTTCGCCCGCGCGGATGGGGATGTCCCGCGGCGCGCCGTCCTCCATGATCCTGAGCGTCATGTCGCCCTCGATCTGGTAGAAGAACTCCTCGCCCTCGTCCACGTGGTAGTCCTTGCGCGTGTTGGGGCCGCCCACCACCATGACCGTAAACTCGGTGTCCTTGTACACCACCTGGTTGCCCACCGGCGGCTTGAGCAGGTGGCGGTGCTCGTCGATCCACTTGGCGAAATTGAGAGGGGGCGTGATGCCGCTCATCTTCATGTCCTCCCTGGAAGCTCGGTGCCGACTCCGGATGATTGGATGATGCCCCGAGCCCTGGCACCTGTCAACACGCCTGTTGCGATCCGTTGAGCAGGCCCGCCGCCCACTGGATCACGTCGTCCTGGGCGGCGTTCTCGGGAGCGGAGCCGACCTTGCGCAGGGCCGCGCGCGCGGCGGCCGGGGCCAGGCCCAGGGCCAGCAGCACGCATACGGAGAAGGTGCCGGTGCGGCCGATGCCGGCGGCGCAGTGCACCAGAAGGGTCTCTCCCTCGCCGAGCAGGCGGGCGGCCTTTCGGGCCATCCGCCAGAACGCTTGACGGTCGGTGGGAGCCTCGAAGTCCTCGATGGGAAAGTTCTCGTACACCCACGGCATTCGCGCTTCATCGAGGGCTCCGGCGTAGAGGGGGGACTTGTCGCGCAATTCCTCCGGGGGCACGAGGCAGATGACGCGTGTGACGCCGTGGTCGATGATGGCGCGCCACGCCTGGTCGAACGCCTCGTAGCGTCCGGGCATGCCGCCGACGTACAGACGGCCGGCGACTTCTTCGGGCAGTTTCACGAGGCGGTACATGGGTGAAGGTCCGTGGCGAGCGGCGGTACCCGCCTTGTGGTCACAGCGTCCGGCGCAACTCGGCGGCGGCGTCCGCCAGCAGCTCGGCCTTGGCGAAGGCCAACTCGCGGCTGACGGTCATGAGGCCGCAGTCGGGGGCCAGCAGGAGCTTGTCGGCGTCGAGGTAGCGGAGCGCGTCGCGGACGCGCGTCACCACGGTGTCCACCGGGGGCACGGGGGTGTCGCTGGGGTCCACGGCGCCGAACAGGACGAGGCGTTCCTTGCACGGTTCGAGGATGGCCGGGTCGTAATTGCTGCGGGCGAACTCCACCGCGAAGCCGCCGATACCGGTTTCGAGCAAGAGCGGGAAGAGTTCCGGGTACTCGTATTCGTGCTGCAGGCTCTTGCCGCCGGGATAGCCGTAGCACAGGTGGACGATGGTGGGGATGGTGATGCCTTCGATGCAGCGGTCGAGGGCGCGGGCGCCGTAGTCGGCGACCTTTTCGTGGTAGCGGGTCATGGCGGGTTCGTCGATCTGCACCACGTCGGCCCCGGCCGCCTGAAGGTCGCGCAACTCGGCGTTCAGGACCGCTGCGACGTCCATGGCCATGGCGGCCTCGTCGCCGCCGTAGTGATCGTCCAGGGTGCTGTCCACCACGGTCATGGGTCCGGGCACCGCCATCTTCACGGGCCGCTCCGTGCGCGACCTGGCGAAGCGCAGGTCCTCCACCACGGCTGGAACCCGCCGCGCGATGGGACCGTACACCCGCGGCACCTGGTGCACCTCCTCGCGCCGCCGGTACAAGCCCTTGGGCACGCGGTTTACCGTGTCCACGCCCTCCATGGAGTTCAGCACGTGGTCGATGAAATGGGGCCGGCGCTGTTCGCCGTCGGTGACGAGGTCGAGGCCGGCCAGTTCCTGGCCGCGGATGGCGAGGGTGGTGGCGTCGTCCAGGCCTTCCTGCAGGAGGTCGCCTTCCAGGTTGAAGGTGACCGTGCTGCGGACGGCGTTGGCGAGCCACCTTGGCCGGGGAAAGCTGCCGATGGTGGTGGCGGCGATGGGCGGTAGTTGCATGAGCGTCTCCGTGTGCGAAGTGTGTTCTGGAACCGCGCGCTTCGAGTGCGTCCTTCGATTTCATTCTGCCACGCGTGTCCGAGCCGTTGGAAGGGCTCGGGCGTGGCGGCATCTGTTCCCGTCTTCCGGTGGACCGTTACGCAGTGCCCGCCGCCGGGGTCAGACGGGCCGCCCGCGGCGCGATCTGCATCACCAGGCCGGCGGCGATGATGGCCATTGTCGCGCCGGCGAGGAACGCGTACTGGTACTCGCCGAAGGCGTCGTAGACGACGCCGGCCAGGTTGCCCGCGGTGCTGGCGCCGAGCTGGTGCGCCAGGAAGATCCAGCCGAAGATGCGCGCCACCGCGTGCCGGCCGAAGGTGTCCGCGGCGATGGCCGTGGTGGCGGGGCCGGTGGCGTACCAGTCGATGCCGTACACCGTGGCGAACAGGATCAATCCCGGCAGGCTGTCGACGAAGGGCAGCAGGAACAGCGAGCAGCCGCGCAGGAAGTAGGCCAGGGCCAGGACCTTGCGCGCGTCCACCCGGTCCACCAGCCAGCCGGCGCCGATGGTGCCGATGAAGCTGATGCCGCCCATGACCCCCACGATGAGGCTGGCGACCACCGCCGCGATACCGAGGTCCTCGACGACGTGGGGGATCAGGTGCAGGCCGATGAGTCCGTTGGCGGTGACGCCGCAGACGAAGAAGCCCGCGCTCAGGAGCCAGAAGGTGGAGCTGCGGAAGGCGTCACGGACGGGCGTGGCCGACGCGGGTACGTCGCGCCGGGCGGCCGCGGCGGCGGCTCCGGTGTCCCGCTGCCCCAAGGGTTCCAGGCCCACGTCCGCCGGCTCGTCGCGCATCCACATGGACACCAGTATCATCAGGCCGAAGGCGATGGCGCCAAGGAACAGCATGCTGCCGCGCCAGCCGGTGGCGGCTATGATGATGGTGAGCAGCGGCAGAAACACCATCTGCCCGGCGGCGTTGCCGTTGGTGAGGATGCCGATGGTGACGCCGCGGTGCCGCACGAACCAGTGGTTGGCCACCGACGCGGCGAGCACCGGGGTGGCGCTGGTGCCGATGCCCACCACCAGGCCCCAGAAGAACAGGAGCTGCCAGAACTGCTGGACGAAGGCCGTCGCCGCCAGGCCCACCGTCACCATGCCCAGCGAATAGTACACCACCCGGCGGGCGCCGTAGCGGTCCACCAGCCAGCCCGCCACGGGCGCGCCGATGCCGAACAGGAGGAGGTTCATGGCGCCGGGCACGGAGACCACGGCGCGGCTCCAGCCGAACTCCGCTTCCAGCGGTTTGATGAGCAGGGTCGCGGCGGAGCGGGTGCCGGCGGCGGTGAGGTTGACGCAGAAGGTCAGCGCCACGACGACCCAGCCGTAGAAGAAGGGGACCGAGAGGGGAGGGCGTTGCCGCGTCACGTGGGAAGCCAGGCGGTACCCTATCCGAGCTGGTAGAAACGGCGGGCGTTGCCGTGCAGGATCGCCGCCTTGTCGTCGTCCGTCAGGCGCGGGTTCTCCCGCAACTCCTGGATCTCCTCCTTGGCCGTGGCGTGGTTCACCTCGTGGGGGAAGTCGGAAGAGTAGAGGAACGGCTTGTTGCCCGCGAGGCGCACGGCGAAGGGCAGGGTCAGCTCGTCACCCTCCACGCCCACGAAGATCCGGCCGGCGTCCACGTGCTTGAGGACGTAGTCGGTGACGGATTCGTTGTCCTTGAGTTGGAGGAAGCGCCCGTTGGGATCGTACTGGACGTGGCTGCTCCAGGAACGCTCGAAGCGTTCCAGGCAGTTCACGAACCACGCGGCCCCGGCCTCCAGGAAGCCGAAGCGGGCATTGGGGTAGCGGTCCAGCACGCCGTTGAAGACGATGCCGGCGAAGTTGACCATCTGGCCGAAGGGGTGCCCCAGGGCGTTCACCGGCGCGTACGGGCTCATGTCGTCCAGCCCCATGTTGTCGTGCACGCCGCCGTGGATGCCCAGAGCGCAGCCGAGCCGGTCCGCCTCCGCGTAGATGGGCCAGTAGCGCTCGTCCCCCAGGTGGTTCTGAAGCTGGGCCGCGCCGGTCCCCGGCAGCATGGCGCCGGCGAAATGGAGTTCTTCGACGATGCGCCGCAGCTCCGCCGCCGCTTCGTCCGGCTCCTGCAGCGGGATCAGCCCCACGGCCTGGAAGCGCGGGCTCCGGGCGGTGTACTCGTCGTGGATCCAGTCGTTGTAGGCGCGCGACAGCTCGATGGCCCAGTCGCGGCTCACCACGCGGCCGAGGGTGAGACCGTTGGAAGGGTAGAGGACCGTGCTCTCGACGCCCACGTCTTCGAGAAACTCGATCCATCCGTCGTGTCCCACCTTGGCGAAGGCGCCCTCGGGGACGAAATGGCGGTTGGTCGCGTGCAGGTGGTCGTTGGGCCCGAAGGGACTGCGGCCCGACCAGTTGCTGACCCGGTAGTCCTCCGGCATGCGCCGCCAGATGGCCTCGTGGTCTTCCACCACGTGGCCGTCGCCGTCGACGACCGTCCGATCTTGTAACGTGCTCACGGTTGGCCTCCCGTATGCCCCGGCGTCAAACGTCCGTTCTTTGTTCCGAGATCCTGGTACCTGTCATTCCCGGCCCCCAATACGTCATTCCCGGCCCTCCAATACGTCATTCCCGCGAAAGCGGGAATCCAGGCGGGGTGGGCTCGGGGCAATGGGGCCGCCCCACCACACCCCTGGATTCCCGCTTTCGCGGGAATGACGATGCGAAAGGTCCCTGCCTCATGAGTTTTGACACCGCCTGTTCCGTCGGAATGAGGAGTAGAGTGTCCTACGCGCCCTGCGCCGCTCCCTCGCCCAGCCGGTAGAACCGCTGGGCGTTGCGGAAGAGGATGGCGTCCTTGTCGTCGTCGCTCAGTTCCTCGTTCTCCTCCAGCTCCTGCAACTCGTGCTTGCAGGTGGCGGCGTCCACCTCGTGGGGGTAGTCGGAGGAGAACAGGAACGGCTTGTTGCCCACCACGCGCACGGCCTCGGCGATGGACAGCTCGTCGCCCTCGACGCCCACGAAGATGCGGTCCTCGTCGATGTGGCGGCACACGTAGTCGGTGATGCTCATGCCGTCGTCGAGCTTCAGGAAGCGCCCGCGCGGGTCGTATTGCACGTGGCTCGCCCAGGAGCCGCTGAACCGTTCCAGGCAGGTGAGCAGCCAGGCGCAGCCCGCCTCCAGGAAGCCGATGCGCAGGCCCGGGTACTTGTCCAGGACGCCGTTGAAGACGATGCCGGCGAAGCAGATCATCTGCCCCATGGGGTGGCCCAGGGCGTTCACCGGCGCGTACGGCGTCATGTCGTCCATGAGCAGGCCTTCGTGGGCGCCGCCGTGGATGCCGATGGCGCAGCCGAGCCGCTCCGCCTCCTCGTAGACGGGCCAGTAGCGCTCCGAGCCCAGGTGCGGCATGTTGGCGCCGGTGGACGGCAGCATGGCGCCGCACAGGCCCAGCTCCGTGACCATGCGCCGCAACTCCTCGACCGCGGCCTTGGGCTCCTGCAACGGCAGCAGCCCCATGGCCTGGAAGCGAGGGCTCCGGGCCACGTAGGTCTCGTGGATCCAGTTGTTGTAGGCCCGCGCCAGCTCGATGGCCCAGTCCCGGCTCACGATCTTGCCGAAGGCCAGCCCGGCGCTGGTGTAGAGCACCGTGGCGTCGATGCGCACGTCCTCCAGGAACACCTCCCAGCCTTCCGGACCCACGTTGGCGAAGGCCCCTTCCGGCACGAAGTGGCGGTTGGCCGAGTGCAGGTGGTCGATGGGCGGAAACGGGCTCCTGGCGCGCGCCGACGAGAACGTCTTGCCGGTGTACTCCGGCGGCATGTTGGCGACGATGGCCGCGATGTCTTCGACCACGTGGCCGTCGCCGTCGATGATGCGTCGGGGATTGGTTGAGGTCACGGCGTTCCCTCCCTGGGAATGATAATGGAGCGGTCGCGGGCGGTGGATGACCGTCCTTCGGGATTATCCGATCGCCCGAACCATGTCAATACGGACATCCGGCGCGCGCGGTCCCGCGCCTCCCGTCATTCCCGGCCCTCCAATACGTCATTCCCGCGAAACAGGGTGCGTCGAAACTCCGCTCAAGCTGGAAACAGCACCGCCCCTGGAACAGCACCGCCCCTGGAACAGAACCGTCCCCCGGAACAGCACCGCCCCCCGGAACGTCAATACCGCGAAAGCGGGAATACCCGGGGGGTGGCGGGG
>CAZFIU010000011.1:0-7600 GCA_964519455.1 uncultured Syntrophobacterales bacterium | reverse complement strand
CCCCTCTCCACCCCTGGATTCCCGCTTTCGCGGGAATGACGTTCCGGGGGGCGGGGGGGCTACGGGAATGACGATACGGGAGTGGCGGAGGCCTCAGCTACGACCGAGGGTCAGCGAAAAGTCCGGCTTGCGGATGTAGATGTGATTGGCCTTGTCCTGGCGGGTGAGTTCGCCCACCAGCCGGACCAGCGGGGTGCTCGCGCTCAGGTACTCCTTGGGTCTGCCCCCATCCGGCAGCGCCTTCACGGCCTCCTCGCCGGCGAAGACCCACAGCAGGAACTCCTCGTCGGACAAGTGCGTGGCGCCGATCTGCCGGCGCACCTCCTGGATGGACGGCGCCGGCAGCTCCCAGTGCTCCCACTCCTTCGCGCGCGGGCGCCCCAGGATCCTGTCCTTGACCTCCGGGTCCATGTACTCCGCGCCTTCCTTGCCCCAGTAGCCCAGCGCGTACTGGATGGCCTGGTCGGTGACCTCCTTGTAGCGCTCGCCGCAGATGACGTTGATGGCCGCCTGGGTGCCCACGAACTGGGACAGCGGCGTCACCATGATGGGATAGCCCCATTCCTTGCGCACCTGCACGCACTCCTCCAGGATCGCGTCGAGCTGGTCGCGCTTGTCGATGAGCGCGAGCTGGTGGCGGAAGTTGGAGATCATGCCGCCGGGCACCTGGTGCGTGTACTGGGACTCGTCGTACTCCACCACCCGGCCCACCGGCAGGTTGTCGCGCTTGGCGATGTAGTGGAGCTTCTCGGTCACCGGACGGAGCACCTCTTCGTCGATGAGCGGGTTGTGCCCCATGGCCCGGAGGTTCCGCGCCACGTTGAAGATGGACGGCTGCGCCGAGCCGTTGGCCAGCGGCGGGATGCCGGTGTGCAGCGTGGTCAGGCCCATGTCCACGGCCTCGAGATAACACAGCGGCGCCAGCCCGTTGTTGCAGTGGGCGTGGAACTCCACCGGCGTGTCGCCGATGTTCTCCAGCACGATGGGGATCAGCGTGCGCGCCCGCTCCAGCGTCAGGAGCCCGCCCACGTCCTTGAAGCAGATCCGCACCGGGTTGATGGCCGCCGCCTCCCGCGCCTTTTGCGCGTAGTATTCGTCGGTGTGGCGCGGCGACACCGAGTAGATCAGGTTCACCACCGTGTCCATGCCGAGCCGCTTGAGCCCGGCCTTCTCCACCTCGAACTCGTCGTAGTTGTTCCACGAATTGGACGTACGCGTCAGCGTGATGCCGTAGTCCATGATGCGCTCGATCATCAGCTCGAACACGCACACCGGGATCTTCTCGATGAGCTTGAGTCCCCCGTGGAGCCTGAGCGGCGTCTTCTTGAACCGCTTCGTCCCCAGCCGGAACCAGTCCCAGGCGTCCTCCTTCTGCTCCCGCACCAGCTTCTTGAACATCACCGTGACGAAGAACTCCGCCGACTCGAATCCGGCCTCGTCGATGTGTTCCGCCACCGCCAGCATGGCGTCGGTGCGCATGTTCAGCGCCCACAGGCTCTGGTTGCCGTCGCGCACCGTGGTGTCGACAAAACGGACGTCGCTCATGGTTGGCTCCTGGAAGTACGAGAATGGGGTGAATCGGAATCATGCCCCGAGGGTGGGAGTGTGTCAACGGCGCCGCTCCCGTTGACTTAGTCATCTCCTTAGTCTAGTGTCCTGTCCCGTATAAAACGTCGTGAAGATGCGCAGGACTTTTTGTCGTCGGCAAGGAGCGACGACTGTAGGGGCGACCCGCGGTCGCCCCCGTGGCCCCTACCACGTGAGGAGGACCCCGGGTCAGGCCCGGGGTGACGTAACGCAGCCGACGGCGAAAAGGACAAGCAGATTCATGACGTTTTATACGGGACAGGACACTAGCGTGAGGATCATGCACCAAGTCACCGTCCATGAAGCCAAGACCCATCTGTCCCGCCTGTTGCGTGAGATAGCGGAAGGGGAGGATGTCGTCATCACACGGTCGGGACAACCGGTCGCCCGTCTCGTCGCGATACGGGAGGGCCGTCCCGCCTTCGGTGTCGACGAGGGGCGTTTCGTGGTCCCCGACGATTTCGACGAACCCCTGGACGAGAGTCTCTTGCGTGCCTTCGAGGGGCCGGATTAAACACGCGCCGCGGTCCACCGGCGGCTGGAAATGTACGTGAAGTTCCTCGTCGATACGCACTGCTGGCTTTGGCTCCAGACGGAACGCCGGCGTTTCGATCCCGACCTGTTGGAAACCCTGGCCGATCCGGCCACGATGAGATACCTTTCCGCGGCGAGCGTATGGGAAATCGCCATCAAGTACGCTGTCGGGAAGCTCCCGCTGCCCGAACCTCCGGCGGTCTACGTGCCCGAGCGTATGAGGTTGAGCGGTTTCGCGGGGCTCGCCATCACTCCGGCCCACGCCCTTGCGGTGGCGGCGCTGCCGTCGCACCACCGTGATCCGTTCGATCGCGTCCTGGTGGCCCAGGCCGGAGTTGAAGGGCTGACGCTTGTCACCGCGCACGCGATGCTCGAACGCTACGATGTTCCCACCGTTCGTGTACATTAGTGTCCTGTCCGATCCGGTCCGTGCGACTTCATCACTTGACCGGCCGCGCCGCCACGCCATGCCATGATCGACGATACCACCGAAGCTATTCTCTACGCCCTGGCCGCCGGCATCATCTGGGGCGTGGTCCCGACGCTGCTCAAGAAGGGCATGGCGACATCGAACGTCACCATGGCCACGCTATGGACCCAGTACTGGTCGCTTGCGACGCTGGTGGTGGCTACCTGGTGGCGCGAGGAGTTCATGACCCTCGACTGGCGTCCGCTGCTCTCGTTCATGCTCACGGGCGTGGCCGCGTGCCTGGGAAAGGTCTTTCTCAACCTCGGCATCGACAGCGTGGGGGCATCGAAATCGGTGACGGTGAAGAACTCTTCCCCGCTCATTACCGTGCTGCTGGGCTGGGCGCTCCTCGGTGAGCACGTGGGTTGGGAGATCCTCACCGGGGTGGTGGTGATCGTCGCCGGGGTGCTGCTGCTGACGGTGAGCCCCCTCGAGGGAGAAGAGGCCCCCAACCGCGTGGTCTACTTCATGTACCCGCTGTTGTCCTCCCTGGCCTTCGGCATCAATCCCATCTTCAAGAAGTGGGGCCTCGTGGCCGCCGCGGTGCCGGCACTGGGGACGCTGGTCAACCACTTCACCGCCACGGTGTTCCTGTTCACCGGCGGTCCTTCCCTCGGCATTCATGCGTGGCGGCAGGAGAGGGTGCCGCCAAAGAGCGCGGTCTACTTCGCCGTCGCGGGCATCACCGAGGCGATCGCGTCGCTGTGCACCTACAAGGCCCTGTTGCTGGCGCCCTCGGTGCTGGTGGCACCCATCTGGCGGGTCTCGCCGCTCATCACCTTCGTGCTGTCGCACTTCACGCTCCGGGCGCTGGAAACCGTCACGCCGCGGGATGGCCTGGCCGCGGTCCTCATCGTCGCCGGGGTCTGGGTGCTCAGCCACGGCGGTTGAGGTTGGATCGAGTTGACTTGGTCTTGACTAAGTCATATAGTCCCGGCATGAAGACGGCCACCATTCATCAAGCCAAGACACACCTTTCCCGGATGTTGAAGGAGATCCAGGGGGGTGAGACCATCATCATTCTCAACGGCTCCACGCCGGTTGCCCAATTGACGGCCATCGAGCCGCGCGCGGTCCGGCGGCCGAAGGTCGGTACGCGGACGTCTCCGTCCGTTCAGTACTCCGCCGATGCCTTCCAGCCGCTCACGGAGGAGCAACTGAAGGAGTGGGGCCTTTGATCCGGTACCTGTTGGATACCTGCACCCTGATCTGGTTGTCGACCGAGCCGGAGAAGCTGTCTCCGACAACCGTGCGGGCCATCGACGCTTCCGACTCCGTGCTGTTGTGGAGCGACGTCTCGGCGCTGGAGATTGCGCTGAAATGGAGCGCCGGCAAACTCGTCCTTCCCGACCCGCCGAGGCATTGGCTCGAAGGACAGATCGACGCCTGGGGCCTGGAATGCCTGAGTCTCGGGCGGGCGGACATCTACCGCGCCTCGGAACTGCCCGCGCATCACCGCGATCCGTTCGATCGCCTTCTGGTGGCGGTCGCCGTGAACGCCAACGCCACGATCCTCACGCCCGACGAGGCCGTGCGCCGGTATCCCGTCAGTACCCGGTGGTAGGCGCGGCCGCCCGTGGTCCGGAACGCGGATCCAGTCCAGGGTGACGGCAACCCCGCGCGGGGTCCGGGGACCCGCGGAGAGGGTCCGGGTTCATTCGGTCGTTGACAAACCAAGTGGCGTATCTCAAACCTTACGCATCATCGAGGAGGTGACGGATGGCGGTTTCAGCGTTCGAGTACAGCAATCCGCGCGTGGAGCGCATCGTTTTCGGCCGCGGGGTGGTGAAGCAGTTGGCGGATGAGGTCCGGCGCCTGGAGGCACGCCGCGTATTCGTCGTGACCTCGCCGTCCATCGCCAGGACGTACCTGCTGGACGCGGTGCGGTCGGCCCTGGGGGACCTGTGCGTGGGGGTGTTCGATACCGTGAAGCCGCATTCGCCCACGGACTCCATCGCGGTGGCGGCCAGGCAGGCAACCGACGCCGATGCCGACGCCTTCGTCAGCGTCGGCGGCGGCAGTTCCATCGACACCGCCAAGGGCATGGCCGCGCTCATGGCGGAAGGCCGTCCGCTGAAAGACCTGGCCACCCACTTCATCCCGCCGGACAAGAAGGAAGTGCCGCCCATGCCGGCGCCCAAGCTGCCGCACATCGCCATCCCGACCACGTTCTCCGGCGGCGAGTACAGTTATTCCGCCGGGCTGGCCGAAGGCGGCTACAAGCTCATCCTGGCCGATCCCAAGATGTCGCCGCGGACGGTCATGCTCGATCCGGAAGCGGCCCAGACCGCGCCGCCCAAGCTCCTGGCCGCCTCGGGCATGAACGCGCTGGCCCACTGCGTGGAGGCCGTCTACTCGACCCAGACCCAGATCCTGAGCCAGGCTTACTGCATGGCGGCCATCGGCCCCATCACCACCTGCCTTCCGCGGCTGGTGGCGGACATGAGCGACCTCGACGCCATCGGCGAGATGCAGGTGGCCGCCACCCTCTCCAGCATGGGGGTCTACAGCGCCTGGACCGGCATCCATCACGGTATCGTGCACGTCATCGGCGGGCGTTTCCCCGTGCCCCACGCCAACATCCACGCGCTCATGCTGCCCTACGCCATGCGCTGGAACCTGGACGGCACCACCGAGGCCATGGCGCGCATGGCCCGGGTCATGGGGGTCGCCGAGCCCGACGACGTCAAGGCCGCGGCCCAGGCGCCCGAGGTGGTGTACGGCATGAACGTGAAGATGGGACTGCCGCTGCGCCTCCGGGACCTGGACATCCCGCGCGATGCGCTGCCGTCCCTGGCCGAGGCCGCGCTGGACGATATCAGCACCCACAACAACCCCAAGAAGATCCACTCGGCATCGCAGGTGCTGGAGTGCCTGGAGATGGCCTGGTAGGCGCGCGTCATGAAGATCGCGGTGTTGCCCGACAACCTGATCGATCGCATCGCCGCCGGCGAGGTGGTGGAGCGGCCGGCGTCCGTGGTCAAGGAACTGCTGGACAACGCCCTCGACGCCGGCGCCACGGAAGTCTCGGTGCTCGTGGAAGGCAACGGCACCTCCCTCATCCGGGTGAGCGACGACGGCGAGGGGATGGCGCCGGAAGACGTTCCCCTGGCCTTCGAGCGCCACTCCACCAGCAAGATCAAGGACGAGGCCGATCTCGGGGCCATCGCCACCATGGGTTTCCGCGGCGAGGCGCTGCCCAGCATCGCCTCGGTGGCCTCGGTGGAGATGGTGTCGCGCCCGGCTTCCGAGGAGGCCGGCTGCCGCTACCGGGTGGAGAACGGCCGCAAGGGCGTGCCCGCGGCCGCGGGATGTCCCGTGGGGACTACCGTCGAGGTGCGCGACCTCTTCTTCCACGTGCCCGCGCGCCTCAAGTTCATGAAGGCGCCGCGCACCGAGATCAAGTACGTGACCGACGTGGTCAACCGCACGGCGCTGGCGCACCCGTCGGTGCACTTCCGCCTGCACCACGGCGGCAAACGCCTGGCGGACTACGTCGCCGCCACCCGCCTCCAGGAACGCGTGCGGCAGGTGTTCGGCGACGCCGGCAGCGACCTGGTGCCGTTCTCGCTCAACGGCGAGCATCTGCGTTGTACGGGTTTCGCCAGCCAGGCGCCGAAATCCTTCGGCAACTCCCGTTACATGGTCACTTTCGTCAACCGCCGCTTCGTGCGCGACCGGCTGTTGAACCACGCCATGCTCAAGGCCTACGACACGCTGCTCATGAAGGGGCGCTACCCGGCGACCATCCTCTACCTGGAGATCCCCCACGCCTACGTGGATGTGAACGTGCACCCGGCCAAGACCGAGGTGCGTTTCCGGCGCCAGTCCGAGCTTTACGAGACCGTGCTGCACGCGGTGCGCGGGGGCTTGAGGGCTGCGGCCGAAGGGACGGCGCCGGCTGCCAATCCCGTGCCGGGGCAGGAGGGTTTCGATCCTCCGCCGTTTGGCCCAGGGGGGGCGCGCGGCTACGGACATGAAAATGCCGGTGACGGGAACCCCTTCGGTCCCGGGAGTCTCCTCGGTCCCGAAACCACCCCCGGCCGTGGAAGCGCGCCCGGCCTCGGGAACCCGACCGCGCCTGGAGCGTGGCTTCCCGATTCCCGCACCGGTGGTGTGCACGAGCGTGCGCTGCCCTACGACGCGGGTAAACACCAACCGTTGCTGCCGCTCGGCCCGCGTCGTGGCTTCCAGGATGCCGCGCCCGGCTTGCCGGCGTCCGCGGCGCCCGAGGCGGCGGAACCCGGCCCCTTTGCGTCGCTGACGGTGGTGGGGCAGGTGCTGGGCTGCTACATCCTGTGCCAGGGCGACCCGGGAATGGTGCTCATCGACCAGCACGCGGCACACGAGCGCATCGCCTACCAGCGCATGCACGAGGACCTGGAACAGGGCCGCATCGAACGCCAGGAACTCCTGATGCCGCAGATCCTGGAGCTGCCCGTCACCGAGGCCATGGTGCTGGAGGAGCACCTGGGCACGTTGGAGCGGGCGGGATTCACGCTGGAGGCATTCGGCCGCAACACCTTCTCACTCAGGGCGGTGCCGGCGCTCCTGGCCGACGGCGACTACCGCGACGCCGTGCGCGCCATCGTCAGCGACCTCGCCGAGACCGGGCACTCCGCGGAACTGCACCGGGGCTTTCAGGAGCGGCTCATGACCATCGCCTGCCACGGCGTCATCCGCGCCAACCGGGCGCTGGAGAAGGAGGAGATGGAGGCGTTGCTGCGCGAGCTGGACCGGACCGAGTTCGCCACCCAGTGCCCCCACGGCCGCCCGGTCATGGTGCGGTTCAGCCGCGGCCAGTTGGAGCGTCTGTTCCGGCGGGCGTGACCGCGTCGGGCCTCGTCCCGGGAGAAGGAACACGTCCAACCTCTTCTTCCTGGCGACCAAACACGAACCCGTCATTCCCGCGAACAGGCTGTGTCATGACTCCGCGTGGATGAGAAACGGCACCAACACCCCGAATCGTCATTCCCGCGGAAGCGGGAATCCAGGCGGGGTGAGGCGGGA
>CAZFIU010000010.1:0-88218 GCA_964519455.1 uncultured Syntrophobacterales bacterium | reverse complement strand
GCAATGAGGTCGCCACACCCCCCGCCCCTGGATTCCCGCTTCCGCGGGAATGACGATTCGGGGGGTCTCTACTTTATGGGTTTGCACAGCCTGTCTTGCGGGAATAACGTACCCGCGCGCAGGCGTCCCGCCGTGGTTTTGCACACCCCGCGCCCGTGGTGTTATTCCTTTGGCATGCTCAAGGAGCGCAAAGCCGGCCAGTTTCGCCTAGTGGCGGACTTCCAGCCACAGGGCGACCAGCCCCGCGCCATCGAGGAGTTGGTGGAGGGGTTGGATGCCGGACGCCGGCACCAGGTGCTGCTGGGGGTGACGGGGTCGGGCAAGACCTTCACCATGGCCAACGTCATCAGTCGCATCAACCGGCCGACGCTGGTGATCGCGCCCAACAAGACCCTGGCGGCGCAGCTCTACAACGAGTTCCGGCTGCTGCTGCCGGACAACGCGGTGCGCTACTTCATCAGCTACTACGACTACTACCAGCCCGAGGCCTACGTCCCCTCCACCGACACCTATATCGCCAAGGACGCGTCCATCAACGACGAGATCGACAAGCTGCGCCACGCCGCCACCATGGCGCTGCTGGAGCGCCGCGACGTGGTCATCGTCGCCAGCGTCTCGTGCATCTACGGCCTGGGCTCGCCGGAAGCCTACTTCGACCTGATGGTGTACCTGGAAGAGGGCATGCGCATCGACCGCGACCGCATGCTGCGCAAGCTGGTGGACATCCAGTACGAGCGCGTGGACTACGACTTCCACCGCGGAACCTTCCGGGTGCGCGGCGACACCGTGGAGGTGTTCCCGGCCTACGAGGACAAGTCGGCGCTGCGCATCGAGTTCTTCGACGACGTGGTGGAGTCGCTCCTGGAGGTGGACCCGGTGCGCGGCAAGGTGCGCCGGCGCGTGACCAAGGCCGCGATCTATCCCGCGAGCCACTACGTCACCACCGCGGAACGCATGAAGGCGGCGGTGACGGCCATCCGCGAGGAGTTGAGGGAGCGGCTGGCGGAGCTGAAGCGCGAGAACAAGCTGCTGGAGGCCCAGCGGTTGCGCCAGCGCACCCTCTACGACCTGGAGCTGCTGGACGAGATGGGCTACTGCCCGGGGCTGGAGAACTACTCCCGCCACCTCACCGGGCGGCGCCCGGGCGAGCCCCCGCCCACGCTGCTCAACTACTTCCCGGACGACTTCGTGCTGTTCGTGGACGAGAGCCACGTCACGGTGCCGCAGATCGGCGGCATGTACCGCGGCGACCGCTCGCGCAAGGAGACCCTGGTGGAGTTCGGCTTCCGGCTGCCCTCGGCTCTGGACAACCGCCCGCTGAACTTCGAGGAGTTCGAGGAAGTCACCAACCAGACGATTTATGTTTCGGCGACCCCGGCCGATTATGAACTCATGAGGAGCGGCAACGTCCGCGTGGAGCAGTTGATCCGGCCCACCGGGCTCACCGATCCGGAGATCGTGGTGCGGCCGGCCGCCACCCAGGTGGACGACCTGCTGGAAGAGATCCGCAAGCGCACCGCGATGGACCACCGGGTGTTGGTGACGACGTTGACCAAGCGCATGGCCGAGGACCTGACCGACTACTACCAGGACCTCAACGTGAAGGTGCGCTACCTGCACTCGGACATCGACGCCATAGAGCGGGTGGAGATCATCCGTGACCTGCGCAAGGGGGTGTTCGACGTGCTCGTGGGCATCAACCTCCTGCGGGAAGGGCTCGACCTGCCGGAGGTGTCTCTGGTGGCCATTCTCGACGCGGACAAGGAGGGCTTCCTGCGCTCGGAGCGCTCGCTGATCCAGACCATCGGCCGCGCCGCCCGCAACGTGGACGGCACCGTGATCCTCTACGCCGACGTCATGACCGACTCCATGAAGCTGGCCATCGGCGAGACCGAGCGCCGGCGCGGCGTCCAGCAGGCCTTCAACGAGGCGCACGGCATCGTGCCCCGGAGCGTGGTCAAGCAGATCGACGAGCCGCTGATCCGGGCCTACGAGGCCGACTACGTGGACGTGCCGCTGGTGGCCGACGACGGCCCGCCGCCGAGCGAGATCCCGCGCATGGTGGAGAAGCTCAAGAAGGAAATGAAACAGGCGTCGGACCGGCTGGAGTTCGAGAAGGCCGCGGAGCTCCGGGACCGCATCCGCGGCCTGCAGGAGAAGGAACTGTCCGGCCCGTACCGTGCGCGGGGCGCCGTCGTGGCAGGGCGGGCGTGAGTCGGGTGTACGGTTAAGTTTGCAGCCCTTCGACTTCGCTGCGTTACGCTCAGGGCGAACGGGTGAATTATTTGCCACCGGTTCAACCGTTCTACTGTTCCACCGTTCGCCCTGAGCGTAGCGCAGCGAAGTCGAAGGGCGCCATTCCTTGCATCGCCGATTGAACAGGGTTCCCCATGAACGTCGAGGAACTGAAGGACCATCTCGACACGCTGCCCACCGGCCCTGGCGTCTACCTGATGCGCGACGGCGGCGGCAAGGTCGTCTACGTGGGCAAGGCCAAGGAGCTGCGCGCGCGCGTGCGCTCCTACCTGCGCGGCGGTGACGGGCGCCCGCACGTGGCGTTCCTGATGCGCCAGGTGGCCGACATCGAGACCCTGGTGACGAGCAACGAGAAGGAAGCCCTGATCCTCGAGAACAACCTCATCAAGCAATACAAGCCGCGCTACAACATCCGCCTCAAGGACGACAAGAGCTACCTGAGCATCAAGGTCACCGCCGGCGACTGGCCGCGCATCCTGGCCACCCGCAGCATCGTCAAGGACGGCAGCCGCTACTTCGGCCCGTACGCCTCCGCCATCGCCGTGCGCGAGACCCTGGAGATCATCGAGAAGCACTTCCTGCTGCGGAGTTGCACCGACTACAACTTCCGCAACCGCGACCGCCCGTGCCTGCAATACCAGATCAAGCGCTGCCCGGCGCCCTGCGTCCACCCGGTGGACCCGGAGGACTACGCAGGCAACCTGCGCCAGGCGGTACTGTTCATCGAGGGCAAGAGCGCCGACCTGCTGCGGCAACTGCGCGTGCGCATGCGCGAGCGCGCGGACGCGCTGGAGTTCGAGCAGGCGGCCAAACTGCGGGACCGCATCCGCGCGGTGGAGAAGACCCTGGAGAAGCAGCGCATGGTGTCCCACTGGGGCGCCGACCAGGACATCTTCGGGCTGTACCGGGAAGGGGGCTTCATCGAGGTCCAGGTCATCTTCGTGCGCCAGGGCAAGCTTACCGGCAACCAGGCCTATTCCCTGGAAGACCACCACTTCGACGACGAGGCCATCGTCGCCGCCCTGCTGACGCAGTTCTACCAGGGCAGCCGTTTCGTTCCCGAGGAAATCCTGGTGCCGGTGGAGCTGGAAGACCGCGAGGTCCACGAGGAGTACCTGGGCGAACGCAAGGGCCGCCGGGTCACCGTGCACCAGCCCCAGCGGGGCGAGAAGCGCAAGCTCCTGGAGATGGCCATGAACAACGCCCGCCAGGGGTTCAACGAGCGCCACGACCAGGAGCGGGAGCGGGAGAAGATGCTGCTGGAGCTGCAGCAGAAGCTGCGGCTGCGGCGCTATCCCCAGCGCATCGAGTGCTACGACATCTCCATGATCCAGGGAACGAACGCCGTGGGCTCGCGGGTGTCGTTCTTCGACGGCGAGCCCGACAAGCAGAACTACCGCCGCTACCGCGTGCGCACCGTCGCTCCCGAGACCCGCGGCGACGACTTCGCCATGATGTACGAGGTCATCAAGCGGCGCTTCCAGCGCGGCCTCCAGGAGACCGACCTGCCGGACCTCATGGTGGTGGACGGCGGCAAGGGTCAGTTGCAGGTGGCGCTGACGGCGCTGGCGGACCTCCGGGTCACCGGCGTGGACGTGGTGGCCATGGCCAAGATGCGCGTTACCGCGTCGCCGCGCCTGGCGGAGATCGAGCGCTCCGAGGAGCGCCTCTTTCTTCCCTACCGCAGCAACCCCGTGGTGCTGCGGCGCAACTCCAACGCGTTGTTCCTGCTCCAGCGCCTCCGGGACGAGGCCCACCGCTTCGCCATCACCTACCACCGCAGCATCCGCAAGCGCGAAACCCTGCGCTCGGGCCTCGACGGCATCCCCGGCGTGGGCCCCTCGCGCCGCAAGGCGTTGCTGCGCCGCTTCGGCAGCATGAAGCGGCTGCGGGACGCCTCGCTGGAGGAACTGCTGGAGGTCCCGTCCATGAGCCGGCCGGTGGCCGAGCGCATCCTGGAGTCGTTCCGGGGCGCGGAGTAGCGGGGCTCGGCGGCATGCGTTCAAGACAGGCGGCACCGCCCACCCCGTGCGCATGAACCTCTCGGAACATCGCAAGAACGCTGTCGCCCCACACCCCACCGCGGCCCTCGTCGCTCCGCTACTGGCGCTGCTGGGGGGACAGGCCATGGTCGTCATGACGGATGCCGCCAGCGTGTGGCCGGTGACGGCGCTCATGGCGCTGTCCTCGCTGCTCCTATGTGTCGCAAGAACCCGTTGGGGGTTTCTCGGCCTCGCCTGCGCGTTGGCGTTTCACTGGGGATTCGCCGCGCACCACGGGTTGCTCCATCCGCAACTGCCCGCCGACCACCTTCAGCATTTCGCCAAGCGGGAGGGGACCGTCCTCGTCGAGGGGCGCCTCTATCGCGAGCCGGAAGGGCAGGGCGGCCGCAGCCGCTGGTACCTCGCCGTGGAACGGGAATGGACGCCGGAAGGTGCGCGCGACGCCACCGGTAACGTACGGGTGACCGTCCGGAACGCCTACCGGCACTGGCGTCACGGGGACGTGATACGGGTGCCCTTGCGCCTGCGCGCGCCCAAGAATTGGGACGAGCACTTCGACTACACCGCCTACCTGGCCCGCCGCGAGGTCTACCATGTGGCGTACCTGCACAACGACTGGGATGCGCGGCTGGTGCGGCGCGAGGGCGGCGGCGTCCGCGGCTGGATCGAGACCGGCCGGCGGCGTATCGGCCGGTTCCTGGAACGCGTGTTCGAGCCCGAAACCGGCGGTCTGCTCAAGGCCCTGGTGGTGGGCGACCGCGGCGGCCTCACCCCGGAGGCACGGGACCGTTTCGTCGCCGTGGGCATGTCCCACGTGCTGTCCATCTCGGGGCTGCACGTGGGCATGTTGAGCCTCGCCGTATATTTCCTGTGCCGTGTGCTGGCGGGCCGCAGCGCCTGGCTGCTGCTGCGCTTCCCGGTCCACAAGCTGGCAGCCCTGGGTTCGTTGGCGCCGGTGCTCCTTTATGCCGCGGTGGCCGGCGCCCGTATACCCACCGTGCGCGCGGCCATCATGATCGGCCTGTACCAACTGGCGGTGCTGAGCGGGCGCAGGGCAAGCCTCTTCCGAAGCCTTGCCCTGGCCGCCCTCATCGCCGCCCTGGTCTGGCCGGGGGCCGTCATGGAGGCCTCCTTCCAGCTCTCCTATCTGGCCGTGCTGTTCATTGCCGGAGGTATACGGCTCTGCCGCGGAATGCCGTTCATGCAGGCGCCCGAGGCCCCACGCGAGGGCCTGCTGCAACGTTGCCGTCCAGGCATTCTCCTGTCCGTGCTCGTCCCCGTGTTCGCCACCCTCGGGACCGGGCCGGTGGTGGCGCACCATTTCGGCATCCTCTCCCTGCCCGGCTTCATCGCCAACCCGCTGCTGGTGCCGCTGGTGGGATTCTTCATCGTGCCCGCCGGCCTCCTGACGGGTTTTCTGTGCCTGTTCGCACCCGCCGTCTCGACGCTCCTGGCAGGCGCGGTGGAGCCGGTAGCCGCTCTCTTCCTGTGGAGCGTCGACCTCCTGGCCGGCATTCCCATGGCGGCATTCTCCCTCCCGCGTCCGGGTTGGGCGATGGTGGGGGTGAGCTACGCGGTTATCGCAATTGCCGCCGCCTGCATCCATCGGCTCCTTCGGTGGTCGCCGTGAGGTTCAAGCACGTACGAATTCCGTTCGGTCACGGAACGGCACCCCCGCCCGGTACCGCCATTCCCTCGAGACAGGGTGTGTCAAGACTCTGGTCGGACACGACACTCTCTGCCTGGATATGAAATGGCACCAACCCCGCGAATCGTCATTCCCGCGGAAGCGGGAATCCAGGGGTGGGAGGGGTCGTTTGTTTGACTTTCCACCACCCCTCTGTTAGCTACTAACCATCCTGGCAGCACGTGCTGAATCCTCCTGCCATCGAACACCGACTCCCCCTCAGGACAATGATGATCGCGGCTTGCGCGCCCGTTTGGTGGTGCATATGAACCTGACACGTATCAAGGGCTTCGCCGACGTTCTGCCCGGAGACGTGGAAACGTGGCAGCGGATCGAAAGGGCCGCGGAACGGGTATTTGCGAGCTACAACTTCAAGGAGATTCGCATACCCGTGCTGGAGAAGTCGGAGCTCTTTTCCCGTTCCCTGGGCGAGTCCACCGACGTCATCGAGAAGGAGATGTACACCTTCGCCGACCGCGACTCCAAGTCAACGCTGCTGAGCCTGCGGCCGGAGGGCACCGCCGGCGTGGTGCGGGCGTACGGCGAAGGCAAGCTCCACCAGGTGGAGCCCGTGCGCAAGCTCTACTACCTCGGCCCCATGTTCCGCCGGGAGCGGCCTCAGAAGGGGCGGCTGCGCCAGTTCAACCAGATTGGCGCCGAGGTCTTCGGCCGAACGGACCCCTACGTCGACGCCGAGCTGCTGCTGTTGCTGCGGGACCTGTGGGAGGATCTCGGGGTGGCCGACACGGTCCTGGAGGTCAATTCCATCGGCTGCGCCGATTGCCGCCCGGGCTACCGCGCGGCGCTGGTGGCCTTCCTGGAGGAGCGCAGGGCCGAGCTGTGCGCCGACTGCGATCGCCGGCTGGAGACCAATCCCCTGCGGGTGCTGGACTGCAAGCGTCCGTCCTGCGGCGGCGTGGTGAACGCGGCGCCATCGATCCTCTCCCACCTTTGTGACGACTGCCGGAGCCACTTCGACACGGTATTGGAACTGCTTCGGGATCTCCGGCCCGAGCCCGTGGTGAACCCGCGGCTGGTGCGCGGCCTGGACTACTATTGCCGGACCACCTTCGAGTGGAAGGCCGGTTCGGGACTCGGGAGCCAGAACACCGTGGCCGCGGGCGGCCGCTACGACGGGTTGGTGCAGTCCCTCGGAGGCCCGCCGGTGGCGGGCGTGGGCTTTGCCCTGGGCGTGGAACGCCTGGCGCTGCTGCTGTCGGAAGGGGGCGCGGACGAAAGCGCCGCGCCGCTGCTCTATCTCGCCTGGATGGGCGAGGAAGCCCAACGCTGGACGTTCGCCCTGGCCCACCGGCTGCGCCGGCGCGGCCGCCGGGTGGACCTGGAGGGCGAGGCCCGGAGCCTCAAGAGCCAGATGCGCCGCGCCGACAAACAGGGGGCCAGCGTGGTGCTCATCGTCGGCCCCGACGAGATGGAGAAGGGCAGGGCGCTGGTGCGCCGCATGGCGACCAAGGAACAGACCGAGGTGGATTTCGCGGACGTTGAGGAAAGTCTCGGGTGAACACGTGAACAAGCGGAATGTGGACTTGATGGGTGACTGGCAGCGGAGCTGCCGCTGCGGCGAGCCGGGCGAGGGCGACGTGGGCCGGGACCTGACCCTGATGGGCTGGACCCAGTCCGTACGGGACCACGGCGGTCTTCTCTTCATCGACCTGCGGGACCGCTCCGGCATGGTCCAGGTGGTGCTGAACCCCGAGGTGACGCCGGAGGCCCACGACAAGGCCAAGCGGGTGCGCTCCGAGGACGTGCTGGCGGTGCGCGGAACCCTGGTGCACCGCTCCGAGGAAACCGTGAACCCCAACATCGCCACCGGCGCGGTGGAGCTGATGGCGCGGGAGCTGCGGGTGCTCAACCCTTCGCGGGTGCCTCCGTTCCCCGTCGACGACGACGTCGAGCCCACCGAGACCAGCCGCTTCCGCTACCGCTACCTCGACCTGAGGCGGCCGAGCAGCCTGCGCCCGCTGGAGATCCGCCACCGCATGCTGTCCACCATCCGCAACCACCTGAACGGCCTGTCGTTCATGGAGGTGGAGACCCCCGTGCTCACCAAGAGCACGCCCGAGGGAGCGCGCGACTATCTCGTTCCCAGCCGCATGCAGCCGGGCAAGTTCTACGCGCTGCCCCAGTCGCCCCAGCTCTTCAAGCAGATACTCATGGTGGGCGGGGTGGACCGCTACTTCCAGATCGTGCGCTGCTTCCGGGACGAGGACCTGCGCATGGACCGGCAACCCGAGTTCACCCAGCTCGACATCGAGATGTCCTTCGTGCAGCCCGAGGACATCTTCGCCATGGTGGAGGGCATGATGGCGCGGGTGTTCCGGGAGGTTCGTGAGGTCGAACTGGAAACGCCGTTCCGCCGCCTGAGCTGGGAGGAGGCCATGGGGCGGTACGGCACCGACAAGCCCGACCTCCGCTTCGGCCTGGAGCTGGTGGAGCTGTCGGACACGTTCCGCGACTCCAAGGTCGGCATCTTCACCCGCGCCCTGGCCGCCGGCGGCATCGTCAAGGGCCTGCGGGCCCCCGGCGCGGGCGACCTGTCGCGCAAGGAACTGGACGATCTCACCGAGCTCGTGGGCCGTTACGGCGCCAAGGGCCTCGCCTGGATCAAGGTCACCGACAGCGACTGGCAGTCGCCGCTGACGAAGTTCCTGAGCGAAGGCGAGAAGGACGCGCTACGCACCCTCACCGGGGTGCAGCCCGGCGACGTCCTTTTCATGCTCGCCGACGACTTCGACATCGTCAACGAAGGCCTCGCCAACCTGCGGCTGGAGATGGGCCGGCGGCTGGGCCTCGTGCAGGAGGACCTCCACGCCTTCACCTGGGTCCTCGACTTCCCCCTGGTGGAGTGGCGAAAGGCCGAAGGCCGCTACACCTCCGTGCACCACCCGTTCACCGCGCCGCGAGAGGAAGACCTGCCGCTGCTGGAATCCGACCCCGCACGGGTGAAGTCCCGCGCCTATGACCTGGTGCTCAACGGCATGGAACTGGGCGGCGGCAGCATCCGGATCCATTCCCCCGAGTTGCAGCGGCAAGTGCTGTCACTGCTCGACGTGAACCCCGACACCGTGGAGGACCAGTTCGGCTTCCTCCTGGAAGCCCTGGACCTCGGCGCCCCGCCCCACGGCGGCATCGCCTTCGGCGTCGACCGCATGGCCATGCTGCTGAGCGATTCGCCGGCCATCCGCGACGTCATCGCGTTTCCGAAGAGCCAGCGCGCGGTGTGCATGCTGACGGAGGCGCCCACGGCGGTGGATGCGAGGCAGCTCGCGGAGTTGCAGATCAGGACGCTGGCGGGGGATTAGACCACTGAGGTCGGGACCTCCCGACGTGCTTGACGCCGGCTTGCGAGAACTCTCCAGACATGTATCGACGAGGTCCTTCGGAGGTGAGCGATGCCCGATTCGGCAAACAGAGATTGCATGGATTTGGACACTGTACCAGCCCCAAGAGAGGTCGGAGTGACAGAAGCCATCGAACTCTACATGCGTGCTGAAGAGATCTACGTGGCAGCCAACGCATCCCTCGCGAACCCTCGACTAATCCGCACTTCCGACTCCACCAACTCGGGTTTTCAAGCGCACAACAAACAATAGGCGGGAAAGAGCCCTAGAGTTCCGAGGAGGGCCTTTCTCACTTGTTCCAGTAGCGCGCCAACTCGGTAAGGTAAGTCAACGTCGTAAGGTCCGGCATGCGGTCCATGTAGACATGACCGCGCAGGTGGTCCACCTCGTGCTGGATGACGCGCGCGTGGAAGCCTTCGGCGACGAAATTCAGCGCGCTGCCGTCGCGGTCCAGCGCGGTGATCCGCAGCCGTTTGTAGCGGGGCACCCGGCCGCGGATCTCGGGGATGCTCAGACATCCCTCCCAATCGTCTTCGGTCTCGTCGCCCAGCGGCACGATCTCGGGATTGATGAGCACGGAAAGGGGCACGGCGTCCTTTCCAGGGTAACGGGCGTTGTCGGCTACCTCCAGCACCGCCACCTGCACGGACTCGTGGACCTGCACGGCGGCCAAGCCGACCCCCTGGTACTCGCGCATGGTGACTACCATGTCGTCGATGAAGCGCTGGAAATCCGGCTGTCCTACCACTTCGGGGGGAACTTTGGAGGCAGGCGTGCGCAGCACGGGGTTACCCAGAAGGGCGACCTTGAGAATGGCCATCCGGCCTTGGTAGCACGGCGGTTTCCGGGCCTTCAAGCTGCCTTTCCTGTCCGGCCCAAGCCTTGTCGGCGTTGTGGTCAGGAGCCCCGGATTCGCTGGCGAGACAGAGGCGGTGTTTGACAACATAGACGCTTTAGGTCTATGTTTGATCACGACATTTCAGGCGCGGCAGAACTCTCGGGAGCTCTGAACCGAAGTTCCGAGCCAATCTCCTCAGAGGATCCGGCATGCAAGTATCCGCTGTAAATTCCGTCAGGGCCACCACCGACCGAAGCTCGCTGATGAACATCGGCAGGAAGGTCGACTACGCGGTACGGGCGCTTTCGTATCTTGCGGCCCAGCCGCACCTTTGGGTGGTGGGCAGCAAGGAGATCGCCGCGCGGCAGGACATTCCGACCCATTACATGTCGAAGATCATGAAGGATCTCGCGGCGGCGGGGCTGGTGGAGTCACACGTGGGGCGCAAGGGCGGCTTCAGCCTGGCGCGGCATCCGGAGTCCATCAGCGTCAAGGAAGTGTACGAAGCCGTCGAAAAGCCGCTGAGCCTGATGGAGTGTCTGGATCACCACTGCTGCCCCTACGACTTGGTATGCACGCAGATTTCCGTGTGGGAGCGGGCGCAGAACCTGTTGGTGGAATATCTGGCTGGCGTATCCATCGGCAGCCTTGCGGATCGCGAGGGCCTCAAAGGCCGCTTGAACGGGCTGCACAGTTGAATTTTTGCAGGTCGAGGACGGACCCTTCGGGTCCATCTTCCACCGGATGAAGGAAATGGCAAAAACGGAACTCGATAGCGAACTGGTCGGCAGCGAGTACAAGTACGGCTTCGTCACCGACATCGAGGCGGAACACGTTCCGCCGGGGTTGAGCGAGGACGTGGTGCGGCTGATCTCGGCGAAGAAGGAAGAGCCGGGGTGGCTGCTGGACTGGCGGCTCAGGGCCTACCGCTACTGGACGAAGCTCGAGAAGTCGGAGGCGGAGCCCAAGTGGGCCAACGTGCACTATCCGCCCATCGACTACCAGGACATCATCTACTACTCGGCCCCCAAGTCCAGGAAGGACGGCCCCAAGAGTCTGGACGAGGTGGACCCGGAGCTGCTGGCCACCTACGACAAGCTGGGGGTGCCGCTGCACGAGCGCGAGGCCCTGGCCGGGGTGGCGGTGGACGCGGTGTTCGACAGCGTGTCGGTGGCCACCACCTTCAAGGACAAGCTGGCGGAGATGGGCATCATCTTCTGCTCGTTCTCCGAGGCGGTGCGGGAGCACCCGGAGCTGGTGCGGCAGTACCTGGGCTCGGTGGTGCCCTACAGCGACAACTTCTTCGCGTCGCTCAACTCGGCGGTCTTCAGCGACGGGTCGTTCTGCTACGTGCCCAAGGGCGTGCGCTGTCCCATGGAGCTGTCCACCTACTTCCGCATCAACGCGGCACAGACGGGCCAGTTCGAGCGCACCCTGATCGTCGCCGACGCGGGCAGCTACGTGAGCTACCTGGAGGGCTGCACCGCGCCCATGCGCGACGAGAACCAGTTGCACGCCGCGGTGGTGGAGCTGGTGGCGCTGGAGGACGCGCAGATCAAGTACTCGACGGTGCAGAACTGGTACCCCGGCGACAAGGACGGCAAGGGCGGCATCTACAACTTCGTCACCAAGCGGGGCAAGTGCGCGGGGCGGAAGTCGAAGATCTCCTGGACCCAGGTGGAGACGGGCTCGGCCATCACCTGGAAGTACCCGAGCTGCATCCTGCAGGGGGACGACTCGGTGGGCGAGTTCTACTCGGTGGCCGTGACCAACAACCGCCAGCAGGCGGACACCGGCACCAAGATGCTCCACGTGGGCCGGAACACCCGCAGCACCATCATCTCCAAGGGCATTTCGGCCGGCCACGGCCAGAACAGCTACCGGGGCCTGGTGAAGGTGCTCAAGGGCGCCGACAACGCGCGCAACTACTCCCAGTGCGATTCCCTGCTGATGGGCAGCGAGTGCGGCGCGCACACGTTCCCGTACCTGGAGGTGAAGAACAACTCGGCGCACATCGAGCACGAGGCCTCCACCTCCAAGATCGGCGAGGACCAGATCTTCTACTGCCGCCAGCGCGGCATCAAGGAAGAGGACGCCGTCTCCATGATCGTCAACGGCTTCTGCCGCGAGGTCTTCCGCGAGCTGCCCATGGAGTTCGCCGTCGAGGCCCAGCGGCTGCTGGACGTGAGCCTCGAGGGCAGCGTCGGCTGAAGCCGCCGTCCAACAACTCGGATGTAGAATTTCGGATGTAGAGAATGCTTGAAGTTCGCAACCTGCATGCGCGCGTGGAGGGGAAAGAGATCCTCCGCGGCATCGACCTGACCGTGAAGGCGGGCGAGGTGCACGCCATCATGGGCCCCAACGGCTCCGGCAAGAGCACCCTCGCCCAGGTGCTGGCGGGCCGGGACACCTACGAAGTCACCGAGGGGGAAGTGGTCTACAAGGGCCAGGACCTGCTGGAGATGGCGCCCGAGCTGCGGGCCGTCGAGGGCGTCTTCCTGGGCTTCCAGTACCCGGTGGAGATCCCGGGCCTCAACAGCCTCTACTTCCTGCGCGCGGCGGTGAACGCGGCGCGCGCCCACCGTGGCGAGGAGGAGCTGGATGCGGTGGACTTCATGGCCCTGGCCAAGGAGAGGATGACGGCGGTGGAGATGGGCGAGGACCTGCTGCGGCGGCCGGTCAACGCGGGCTTCTCCGGTGGCGAGAAGAAGCGCGCCGAGATCTTCCAGATGACCATGCTGGAGCCTACCCTGGCGATCCTGGACGAGACCGATTCCGGCCTCGACATCGACGCCCTGAAGGTGGTGTCCCAGGGCATCAACCTGTTCCGCGGTCCCGAACGGGCCATCATCCTGGTGACCCACTACCAGCGGCTGCTGAACTACGTGGTGCCGGACATGGTCCACGTCATCTACAACGGGCGCCTGGTGAAGTCCGGAGGCAAGGAGCTGGCGCGGGAGCTGGAGGACACCGGTTACTCCTGGGTGGAGGAAGCGGCCGGGAGGGGCGCGGAGGACGCGGCGGACCGGGGGACCGGAGCATGACCGGTACTGCGGCGGAGCAGCAGGGCTATTTCGAGGACTTCGAGAAGCTCGCCGCGCGGGCCTCGCGCAACGGCGGCGCCTGGGTCGGCGACCTGCGCCGCAGAGCCATGGACCGCTTCCGCTCCCTGGGATTTCCCACCACTCGCGACGAGGAGTGGAAATACACGAGCCTGGAGGCGCTGCGGCGGGCGTGTCTGCGTGCGCTGGACGCGCCGGTGTCGAACCCGGCCGGCGTTCGGGACCCGTTCGATGCCGGCGGGTGGGAGCGGCACGAGTTGATGTTTCCGTGGACCGGGGAAGGGGACGGAGGTCCGGCAGCGGGCGCCCCCCGCGATGGGGTCGGCGCCGGGACCGCGAACATGCCCGAGGAGGGGTCGGGCCGGCCCACCGCGGATGCGCGTGATGCGGATCTCTTCATCGGCCGCCTGGCGGACGCGGTGGAGCGGCGGCTCCCCTGGGTGGAAGAACACCTCGGCCGCCACGCCGACTATGACGGACACGCGCTCCGTGCGCTCAACACGGCCTTCGTGGAGGACGGCGGCGCGGTCCGGCTGGGGCGCGGAGTGAACCTCGACCGGCCCGTCCACTTGAGCTACGTCGCCGACTTCGGGCAGGCGCCCAACCGCATCGTGCATCCGCGCACGCTCGTGGTGGTGGGCGCGGGCAGTCGCCTCACGCTGGTGGAGGCCTACGCGGGCGCGGGCGACGCGGTCTACTGCACCAACGCCGTCACCGAGATCGTGCTGGAGGACGACGCCGAGCTGGACCACTATCGGCTGGTGCGCGAGGGCGGCGGCACGTTCCACATCGGCACGGTGCAGGTGCACCAGGCGCGCAACAGCCGCTACCGCTCGCATTCGGTGACCACGGGCGGCGCCATCACGCGCGTGGAGCTGAACGCGCTGCTCGACGGCGAGGGCGCCGACTGCCTGCTCCAGGGGCTCTACGTGGCGGGCGGCTCGCAGCACGTGGACAGCCGCACGGCCATCGAGCACGCCAGGCCCCACGGCACCAGCCGCGAGTTGTACAAGGGAGTGCTCAACGACCGGGCGCGGGCCGTGTTCAACGGCAAGATCGTGGTGCGCAAGGAAGCGCAGAAGACCGACGCGCGGCAGTCGAACCGGAACCTGATCCTGTCCCGGGACGCGGAGATCGACAGCAAGCCGCAGTTGGAGATCCTGGCCGACGACGTGCGCTGCGCCCACGGCACCACCATCGGCCAACTGGAAGAGGACGAGCTGTTCTACCTGCGCTCCCGCGGGCTGGACGCGACGCTGGCCCGGAAGCTCCTGGTGCACGGCTTCGCCAGCGAGATCCTCGACGGCGTCGCCATCGAGCCCTTGCGTGACGGGCTGACAAGCCGGGTGCTGGCGGAATTGGGAGCATGACGGCAATGGAGCGGACGCCGGCGCAATCGATGGCACTCTCTTCATCGAGAACGAGCATGGGACAGGTCAAGACGGAAGCATGGAACGGGCCGGGCGAGGCGCTGGACGTGGCGCGGGTGCGCGAGGATTTCCCCATCCTCGGCGAGAGCGTCCACGGCAAGCCCTTGGTCTACCTGGACAACGCGGCCACGGCGCAGAAGCCGCGGTCGGTGATCGAGCGCGTGGCGCGTTACTACGAGACCGAGAACTCGAACATCCATCGAGGCGTGCACCGCTTGAGCGAGCAGGCCACGCGCGCCTACGAGGACGCCCGCGGCTCGGTGCGGCGCTTCGTCAACGCGGCGCAGGACCGGGAGATCGTGTTCGTGCGCGGCGCCACCGAGGCCATCAACCTCGTGGCCCGATGCTACGGCGGCGCCAACCTGGAGGCGGGGGACGAGGTGGTCATCTCCGCCATGGAGCACCACTCCAACATCGTTCCCTGGCAGATCATCTGCCAGGAAAAGGGTGCGATCCTGCGGGTGATTCCTATCGACGACCGCGGCGACGTCGTCATGGAGCGGTACCACCGGCTGCTCGGCCCCCGTACCCGCATCGTGGCGTTGCCGCACGTTTCCAACGCCCTGGGCACGGTGAACCCCGTCAAGGAAATGATCGCGGAAGCGCACCGGGCGGGCATCCCGGTGCTCATCGACGGCGCCCAGGGCGCACCCCACGCCGCCGTGGACGTGCAGGACCTGGACTGCGACTTCTACGCCTTTTCCAGCCACAAGCTCTACGGTCCCACGGGCGTCGGCGTGCTCTACGGAAAGGCCGCGCTGCTGGAGGCCATGCCCCCTTACCAGGGGGGCGGCGACATGATCCTCACGGTGAGCTTCGAGGCCACCGAATACAACGCGCTGCCCTACAAGTTCGAGGCCGGCACCCCCAACATCGCCGGCGTCATCGGCATGGGCGCGGCCGTGGAGTACCTCACCGGACTCGGCATCGAGGCCGTGTCCGCCCACGAGGACCGGGTGCTCGCCTACGCGGTGGAACGGCTCGCGGGCGTCTCCGGTCTGAGGTTCGTCGGCACCCCCGCGCGCCGGGCGTCGCTGGTGTCGTTCGTCTTCGGCGACGTGCACGCCCATGACATCGGCACCATCCTGGACCAGGAGGGCATCGCCGTGCGCACGGGACATCACTGCGCCATGCCCGTCATGGACCGGTTCGGTGTTCCCGCCACCGTGCGCGCCTCGTTCGCGTGCTACAACACCGAGGCCGAGGTGGACGTGCTGGCGGAGGGACTCGAGAAGGTGAGGAGGCTGTTCGACGGTGTCTGACCTGAGGGATCTCTACCAGGAGCTGATCCTGGACCATAACCGCAAACCGCGGAACTTCGGGCCGCTGGCCGATGCCAACCGCAGCGCCCGCGGCGTCAACCCGCTGTGCGGCGACAAGGTCGCGGTCCATCTGCACGTGGAGGACGACCGCGTGACGGGCGTGAGCTTCGAGGGCACGGGCTGCGCCATCTGCATCGCCTCCGCCTCGGTCATGACCGAGAGCCTCAAGAAACGGAGCTGCGGCGACGTCCGGGAGCTGTTCGAACGGTTCCACCAAATGGTGGCGGCCGATGACGACGGCGACACCGGCAGCGCCGGCATGGGCAAGCTGGCGGCCTTCGCGGGCGTGCGCGACTACCCGGCGCGCGTGAAGTGCGCTACGCTGGCATGGCACACGTTGCGCGCGGCCCTGGACGGCGAGGACACGGCCGTGAGCACAGAGTAGGCGGCGCGAGCCGGATCGGGAGACACTTCGTGGAAAGCGTTGCGGAACAGAAGGACATCGAACGGCGCGCCATCGAGGCGATACAGACCTGCTACGACCCCGAGGTGCCGGTCAACATCCACGAAATGGGCCTGATCTACGACGTCGCGGTAGATCCCCTCGGCCACGTGACCGTCACCATGACTCTCACCGCGCCCAACTGCCCGGCGGCCCAGTCCCTTCCCGCGGAAGTGGAAGAGAAGGTCCGCGCGGTGGACGGCGTCACCGACGTGCAGGTCGACATCGTCTGGGAGCCCCCCTGGGACCCCAGCCGCATGTCGGACGCGGCCAAGCTGCAGCTCGGAATGCTCTAGTGTCCTGTCCCGTATAAAACGTCGTGAAGATGCGCAGGACTTTTTGTCGTCGGCAAGGAGCGACGATACCACGCGAGGAGGACCCCGGGTCAAGCCCGGGGTGACGTAACGCAGCCGACGGCGAAAAGGACAAGCAGATTCATGACGTTTTATACGGGACAGGACACTGGCCTCCGGCCCCTGTTCATCATACGCACGCAACCGAAAACACATGGATGAAGCCAACGAGCAGATGGCGGTGCGCCGCCAGAAGGTGGCGCAGGTCCAGGCGCAGGGCTTTCCCGTCTATCCCAACGACTTTCGGCCCAGCCACACGGCGGGGGACATCCGCGAGCGGCACGGCGAACTCGACCCGGCGGCGCTGGAAGCGTTGACGGAAGAGTTCGCGCTGGCGGGGCGCATCCGCGCGCACCGGCCTCACGGCAAGGCGGCGTTCTTCGAGATCGAGGACCGCACCGGGAGGCTCCAGGTCTACGCGCGCAAGGACAAGCTGGGAGACGAGGCCTACGCGCGCGTACGCGCGGCGGACGTGGGCGACATCGTCGGCGTGGCGGGCCGGCTGTTCCGCACCCGCACCAACGAGCTGACCATCGAGGCGCGGGAAGTCCGGCCGCTGAGCAAGTGCATCCGCCCGCTGCCGGAGAAGTGGCACGGCTTGAAGGACGTGGAGACCCGCTACCGGCAGCGTTACGTGGACCTGATGGTGAACCCGGAGGTGCGCGACGTTTTTCGTAACCGCTCGCGGATCATCTCGCTGATCCGCCGTTTCCTGGAACAGCGCGGCTTCCTCGAGGTCGAAACCCCCATGATGCAGCCCATGGCGGGTGGCGCCGCGGCCAAGCCCTTCGTGACGCACCACAACGCCCTGGATCTGGACCTGTACCTGCGGGTGGCACCGGAGCTGTTCCTCAAGCGCCTGTTGGTGGGCGGGCTGGAGCGCGTCTTCGAGCTCAACCGCAACTTCCGCAACGAGGGCCTGTCCACGCGTCACAACCCCGAGTTCACCATGGTGGAGTTCTATCAGGCCTACGCCGACTATCGCGACATGATGGAGCTCACCGAGGAGTTGTTCGTGGAGCTGGCGCAGGTCGTGCGCGGGAGCCTGTGCATCCCGTGGGGCGAGCACGAAGTGAACCTGGAGCGGCCCTGGCAACGGCTTTCCCTGCTCGCCGGCGTGGCGCGCCACGCCGGCGTGGACGCGTCGGAGCTGGACGGCGTGGAGGCCCTGCGCAAGCTCGCGGAGCGGCATTCCCTCAAGGTGGACCCGAGGCTCGGCCGCGGCAAGCTCCTGGTGGAACTGTTCGAGCATCTGGTGGAGCCGCACCTGATTCAGCCCACGTTCGTCACCGGCTATCCCCTGGAAGTCTCGCCCCTGGCGCGCAGGAACGACGCGGACCCCGCATTCGTCGACCGTTTTGAGCTCTTCATCGGCGGCAGGGAACTGGCCAATGCCTTCTCCGAGCTCAACGACCCGGACGACCAGCGGCGCCGCTTCGAGGAGCAGGCGGCGGCCCGGCGCGCCGGCGACGACACCGCCTGCGAGGTGGACGAGGACTACGTGCGCGCCCTGGAGTACGCCATGCCGCCGGCGGCGGGGGAGGGCATCGGCATCGACCGGCTGGTGATGCTCCTGACCGACTCCCCCTCGATCCGCGACGTCATCCTCTTCCCGCTGCTGCGTTCCTGACCATGCCGTACGAGTTGTTCGTAGGGTTGCGTTATCTGCGCGCCCGGCGCAGCGAGCGGTTCATCTCCCTGCTCACCGTCATCTCCGTGCTCGGAGTGATGATCGCCGTGGTCACCCTCAACGTGGTGATCGCGGTGATGACCGGCTTCGAGGAGGTGCTGCGCGACCGTCTCCTGGGTCTCAACGCCCACGTGCTCCTGGTCCGGCCGGCCAGCTATCTGCGGGCCTACGACGACCTCGCCCGGCGCGTCGGCGAGCGCGACGACGTGGTCGTGGCCGCGCCCATGCTCACCGGGCATATCATCCTCACCTCCAAGAGGCGGGTCTCGGGCGTGGTCGTGCGCGGCATCGACCCGGACCGCTCCAGCGTGGAACTCGAGGAACATCTGCGGGAGGGACGCCTGGACGGCCTGAAGACGCGCACCCCGGTAACCGTGGACGGCCGGGAACTGCGCCTGCCGGGCATCATCATCGGCGACCGGCTGGCGGAACAGCTCCGGGTGGGTCTGGGCGATGCGCTGCAGGCCGTGTCGCCCATCGGCAGCCCCACCGCCGTGGGCATCATCCCGCGCATCCGGCGCTTCGCCGTGGCCGGCATCTTCGATTCGGGCATGCGCGAGTACGACAGCGGGTTGGCGTTCCTCGCTCTCTCGTCGGCCCAGGACTTCTTCGGCGTGGGCAAGGTCGCCACCAGCATCGAGATCACCGTCACCGAGGTGGGCGACGCCCAGGCCATTGCCGCGGACATCCAGGAGGACGTGGGCGAGCGCTATCGGGTGGAGGACTGGACGCGCCTGTGGCCCAACCTGTTCGCCGCGCTCCGACTGGAGAAGACGGTGTATTTCCTGGTGCTCCTGCTCATGGTGCTCATCGCGGCCTTCAACATCGTCTCGACCCTGATCATGGTGGTGATGGAGAAGCGCAAGGACATCGCGGTGCTGCGCTCCATGGGGGCGTCCCGCGGCAGCATCCGCTGGATCTTCCTGTTGAAGGGCTGGATCATCGGCGCCGCCGGCACCGTGCTGGGCGTGGTCGTCGGCTACGTGCTGGCGCGGCTGATCGAACGCTACCAGTTCATCGATCTGCCCGACGACGTCTTCGTGGTCTCCACCGTGCCGGTGAGCATCTCGCCGCTCTACTTCGCCGTGGTGGCGCTGGCCTCCCTCGTCATCTGCTGTCTCGCCAGCATCTATCCGGCGCGGCAGGCGGCGCGGCTTCATCCGGTGGACGTCATCCGTTACGAGTAGGCGGACGTGGCGGCGCTGATCGAAATACGCGGGCTGGTCAAGTCCTACAGCAGCGGCGAACGGCGCGTGGACGTGCTCGCGGACCTGGACCTGGCACTGGAACAGGGCGAGCGGCTCGCCATCATCGGCGAGTCCGGGGTGGGCAAGAGCACGCTGCTGTACATCATCGGCACTCTCGACCGGGCCGACCGGGGCACGTTGCGCTACGACGGACAGGACGTCACCGGCTGGAGCGACGACGAGATCTCCGCGCTGCGCAACCGCGCCATCGGCTTCGTCTTCCAGCTCCACCACCTGCTTCCCGACTTCAACGCCCTGGAGAACGTCATGATGCCCGCCCTGATCGCGCGCTGGGACCGGTCCCGCGCACGGGCGTCGGCCCTGGAATTGCTGGACGCCGTGGGTCTGGCGCACCGCCTGACGCACCGGCCCGGGGAGCTGTCCGGCGGGGAGCAGCAGCGGGTGGCCATCGCGCGCGCGCTGATCCTGGGGCCGCGGCTCATGCTGGCGGACGAGCCCACGGGCAACCTGGATCCGGGGACGGCGGGCGAGATCGAGGACCTGCTGTGCGGGCTCAACGAGGAGCGCGGCCTGGGTTTGATCGTCACGACTCACAACCGTCATCTCGCGGGCCGCATGAATCGCCGGCTGGAACTGCGCGAGGGGCGTCTGTTCCCGTTCCCGGAGTGACCGCGAGGCGGCGGCCGAGGGGGCCACGGCAGCGTGCGCGGGTGTTCCGATACGCTTTACAACGGCCGGTGAACTTGGTAGCAGGACATTACGCGATACACGCCTTTTTCGGCGTATTGACTCATGCGAATCACAATCGGCGGAAGAATCGCCATGGCCTTGCTGGCCGGGATGTGCTGGATTGCCGGTTGGCACGGTCTGGCCGTGGCACAGTCCCTGGTCGGCGAGGTGCGCGTCGCGGGCAACCTCCGGGTGGAGGAGGACGCCATCCGGTTGAGCATCCAGACCCAGCCGGGGGAACCGTTCGACGCGGAGCTGGTGGACCGGGACGTCAAGGCCATCTACCGCATGGGTCTGTTCGATGACGTGAGCGCGGACTTCTCCGCCGCCGGCGTTCTGACCTACACGGTCAAGGAGCGCCCGTACGTGAGGGAGGTCCGGATCGTGGGCAACGACAAGGTGTCCACGGAGGACATCGAAGCGGCCTTGGGCGTCCAGTTGCGCACGGCCCTGGACAGCGCGCGCTTGCAGGAAGGACTGCGGCGCGTGCTGCGCCTCTACGGCGAGGCCGGCCACGTCAATACCCGGGTCGACTACGCCCTCACGCCGGCCGAGAACAACCAGACCATCGTGACCCTGAGCGTCCTCGAGGGCGAGACGCTGCTGATCCACAAGATCACCTTCGACGGCAACCGCGCCTTCTCCGACGAGGAATTGAAGGACGTCATGGATACGAAGGAGCGGTGGTTCATTCCCTTCACCAGCCGTGGCCGTCTGGATCCGGACGTCCTGACCAACGACACCGCGCTGTTGTCGTCGTTGTACTACGACAACGGGTTCGTGGACCACAAGATCGACGAGCCCATCGTCCTGCCGCGGGGCGAAGGCCTGGAGGTGGTGATCCGCATCCAGGAAGGCGAGCGCTACCGCGTCGGAGAGGTGAGGGTCGGCGGGGACATCGGCGGGACGCCCGAGCGGCTCCTGGAACGGGTCAGCCTCACCTCGGGGCAGGTCTTTCGCCGGAGCCGTCTGCTCAACGACGTGACCGCGCTGCAGGACCGCTACGCGGAACGCGGCTACGCGTTCGTCGAGGTGACTCCCCAGACGCGCTTCAACGTCGAGGAGCGGCTGGTGAACGTCAGCTACCTGATCAAGCAGGGGCCGCTGGTCTACTTCGACGAGGTGAGGATCGCCGGCAACGTCAAGACCCGGGACAAGGTGATCCGCCGGGAGCTCGAAGTGGCGGAGGAGGCACGGTTCTCGTCCGCCAGGGTGCGGGAGAGCCGCAACGCCTTGTTGCGCACGGGCTTCTTCAAGGACGTGACCGTGTCCACGGAGAAGGCCGACCGGGATGACCGGATCAACCTGGTGGTGAAGGTGGAGGAAGCGCCCACCGGCGCCTTCAGCGTCGGCGCGGGCTACAGCACCGCCAGCGGGTTCTCCTTCCGCACCTCCCTGGAAGAACGCAACCTCTTCGGCACCGGACGGCGCGTGTCCGCGGACCTCACGCTGAGCAGCACCGACCAGGACATCGTCCTGGGCTTCGTGGAACCGCGCGTTTTCGACACGCGCGCCGACCTCGGTTTCGACGTCTTCCACACCACCGCGGAGTACGCCACGTGGACCAACCGGCGTAGCGGCTTCGCCACACGGCTCAGCGCGCCGTTGCGGTACCTTCGTTTGCCGTACTTCGGCCGCCGCGCCGACGTCTGGCGCAGCGATGACCCGGACCTGGAGCCGGGGTTTTCGATCCTGGACCACCTGAACGGCGGCATCGGCTACACCTTCTTCCGTTCCAGGGTCACGGACCTGGAGGACGACGCGCCGCTGAGCATCGAGGCGGGCGAATCCACCACGAGCGCGGTCACCCCGAGGCTTTCCTACGACACGCGCAACCACTTCTTCTCCCCCACGGCGGGGACGCGCTCCGCGCTGTCCGTCAAGCTGGCGGGGCTCGGCGGAGACAACCGCTTCATCCGCAGTGACTTCTCCATGGCCTGGTACTACCCCATTCTCGCGAACTTCGACTGGGGCAAGAGCTTTGCCCTGATGCTGGGAGGCCGGATCGGCTACGCGGACTCCTGGACCGAACGGCAACTGCCGCTGTTCGAACGCTACTTCGCCGGCGGCATCAATTCCGTGCGCGGGTACGAGTACCGGACCCTGGGTCCGCGGGAATGCCCCAGGGACGATGTCGATTGCGACGATCCCGAGGCTTCGGGCGAAGCCGTGGGCGGCAACAAGCAGCTCATCCTCAAGACCGAATTGCACTTCCCGATCGCGAATCAATGGGGCTTCCGGGGCTCCCTCTTCTTCGACCAGGGACAGGCGTTCGGGCCGGACGAGAACATCAGCATCGAGGAGTTGAAGCGTTCGGTGGGGCTGGCGATGCAGTGGCAGTCGCCCATCGGACCGGTCAGGCTGAGTTGGGCTTTCCCGGTGAACGCGGAGCCGACCGACCACAAGGAGCTTCTCGGATTCGCGTTCGGAGCCCTGGGCGGTTTCTGACGACTTCGGTTGCCGGCCGTTTTTGAGCTATTATTCTTTGGAGGTTATGGTGGTGACCCGAGTCTGCCTGGTTCTCTTGTCGACGCTGTTGCTGACCCCCGCCTGGGGCCAGGAGCTCAAGGTCGGTTTCGTCAATCTGCAAAGGGCCATCAGTCAGTCCGAGCGCGGCAAGAGCGCGCGCGCGCAGTTCCAGGCTTCGGTCAAGGACAAGCAGGACGCATTGCGGAAGGAGCAGGAGGCCATCGAGAAGGAGCAGCGGGACTTGCAGAAGCAAGGCGTCCTGATGAAGGAAAGCGAGCGGGCCAAGGCGCAGCTCCGCTTCCAGCGCCGCCTGCGCGACTACGAGCGCGACAAGCGCGACATGCAGGAGGAGCTGGGGCTCAGGGAACGCGAGGTCACCGACGAGATCCTGAAGGATCTGCAAAAGATCATCCGGGAGCTGGGCAAGACCGGGAAGTTCACCATGATCCTGGAACGGAGCCAGCTTCTCTACACGGACAAGGCCACCGACGTCACCGACGACGTGATCAAGCTTTACGACGAGCGCTTCCGGAAGACGGCCGACAAGAACAGGTGACCACCTCAGGCAAATCGCTCGCGGAGCTCGCCCGACTCGTCGGCGGACGGGTGGCCGGTGACGCGGACGTGACCATCGAGAGGGTGTCTTCCATCGAGGACGCCGGCCCGGGAGACATTACCTTCCTGGCCAATCCGCGCTACCGGCCCCATCTGGCCTCGTGCAAGGCCGGCGCCGTCATCGTGGCCCATGACCTGCGCGCCGACACCTCGCTCAACCTGCTTTACGTCGACGATCCCCACCGGGCGTTCGCGCAGGTCCACGCGTTCTTCAATCCGCCGGCCGTGCACGCGGCGGGCGCGAGCCCACTGGCCGCCGTCGATCCATCCGCCGTCGTCGAGCCGAGCGCAAGCCTTTATCCCCACTGCTACGTGGGAAAGGACGCCCGGGTCGGGGAGAGGACGGTGCTCATGCCGGGCGTGTGCGTCGGCGCCGGAGCACGCGTCGGCCGTGGTTGCGTGTTGCATCCCAACGTGACGGTGGCGGAAGGGTGCCGGATCGGCGACGGCGTGATCCTTCACGCGGGCGTGGTCATCGGCAGCGACGGTTTCGGCTACGCGGGCCACGGTCCACGGCGCCTCAAGGTGCCGCAGGCCGGGGTCGTGGAGATCGGCGACGACGTGGAGATCGGCGCCAACACCACCATCGATCGGGCCACCATCGGCAGCACCCGCGTCGGCGCGGCCACGAAGATCGATAATCTCGTGCAGATAGGGCACAATGTGGTGGTCGGCGAACGGTGCCTCATCATCGCCCAGACGGGCATCGCCGGCAGCGCGGTGGTGGGGGACGACGTGGTGCTGGCCGGACGGGTGGGCGTCAGCGACCACGTGGAGATCGGCTCCCGCTCGGTCATCGGACCCAGGAGCACCATCGTGCAATCGGTCCCGGCCGGTTCCGTGCTCTCCGGGCTGGTCTCGGCCGCGCCGCACAAGGAGTGGCTCCGGGTGATCCGGCTCCTGCCGAAGCTGCCCGCGCTTTGGCGGCGGGTCGCCGAAATCGAGCGAGCGTTGCGCTTGAAGGCCTCTACAAAGGACAAGGAGGTTCCGTAGCGAAATGATGGACGTAACCGAGATACGCAAGCTGATCCCGCATCGCTATCCGTTCCTCCTGGTGGATCGGATCGTGGAGCTCGAGCCCAACAGGCGTATCGTGGGCATCAAGAACGTCAGCATCAACGAGAGCTTCTTCCAGGGCCACTTTCCGGAAAGGCCCATCATGCCGGGCGTGCTGATCTGCGAAGCCATGGCACAGGTGGGCGCCATCCTCGCGCGTTGCAGCGACGACCATTCTTCGGACAAGGTCTTCGTCCTCACCGGTCTCGACCGGGTGAAGTTCAAGCACCTGGTGGAGCCGGGCGATCAGTTGCGGATCGAGTTGGAGATCGCGCGACGGCGCAAGCACTATTGGCGCCTCTCCGCGCATGCGACGGTGGACGGACGGCGCGTGGCGGAGGCGGCGTTGTCCGCCATGGAGATGCCCGTGTGACCCGCGTCGATGAGGGGCGCACGAGGAAGAGGGACCATGGTCCGGGTGCATCCCACCGCCGTGGTGGATGCGGCCGCGGAGCTCGACGACGACGTCGAGATCGGGCCTTATACGGTCGTCGGGCCGGGGGTGAGCGTCGGCGGAGGCACGCGCATCGACGCCCACGCGGTGGTGCAGGGGAACACGACCATCGGCCGGGACAACGTCATCTACCCGTTCGCGACCGTGGGCTCCGCTCCGCAGGACCTCAAGTACCGGGGCGAGGACAGCCGCTTGATCATCGGTGACGGCAACACCATCCGGGAATTCGGTTCGCTGAATCCCGGGACCCGTGGCGGCGGCATGGCCACACGGGTAGGGCAACGGAACCTCTTGATGATGCAATGCCACATCGCGCATGACTGCGTCGTCGGCGATGACAACATCGTCGCCAACGGGGCCATGCTCGGAGGCCACGTGCTGGTCGGGGACCGGACGGTCATCGGCGCCCTGGTGGGCGTGCACCAGTTCGTCGCCATCGGCAGCGGCGCCATCGTGGGCGCCGGCTCCATGGTCTCCAAGGACGTGCCGCCGTACTGCAACGCGACCGGAGACCGCGTGAAGCTGCGCGGCCTGAACTTCGAGGGACTCCGGCGGCAGGGTCTCGACAAGAGTCGCGTGGCTGCACTGAAGCGGACGTACCGCATCCTCTTCCGCTCCGGGTTGCGGGTCCGGGAGGCGTTGGAGAGGGTGCGCGCGGAGGTGCCGCGGACCCGGGAGGTGGAGGAGATGATCGACTTCGTGGAGAATTCCGGGCGGGGGATCTGCCGCTGAACCGGGTGACCGAAATGCCCGCGGACCGGGTCGGCCTGATCGCCGGCAGCGGCCGCTTCCCGTTGATATTCGCCCGCAACGCGCGACAGGCCGGGGTGCGCGTCATAGCGGTGGCCCACCACGGGGAAACCGACCCGGAGATCGAGCGGTTCGCCGCGCAGGTCACCTGGATCCGGGTGGGGCAGTTGGGCCGGATCATTCGAACCTTCCACGAGGCGGACGTTCGTCACGCCGTCATGGCGGGCGGCATCCGCAAAGTGCGCATGTTTTCGAACTTCAGGCCCGATCCCAGGGGGCTGGCGTTGCTGGCGCGGATGCGGCGCCGCGACGACGACCACCTGTTGCGCGGGGTCGCGGGGGAGCTCGAGGGCGAGGGCATCCGGGTGGTGCCTTCGACGATATTCCTCGACCGCATCGTTCCCGGAGCGCCGGGAGTGTTGACCCGCACCCGGCCGAGCGCGCGGCAATGGGGGGACGTGCGTCTGGGAATTCCCATCGTGAAGAGGCTCGGGCGCATGGGCATCGGTCAAACCCTGGTGCTCAAGGAGGGAGTGATCCTGGCCGTGGAGGCCATCGAGGGCACGGACGCCGCCATCCGCCGCGGGGGCGAGATCGTGGAAGGCTCCGTCGTGGTGGTCAAGATGAGCAAGCCGGACCAGGACCTGCGCTTCGATGTGCCCGCCATCGGCCCCGAGACCATCGAGGTCCTGCGGGAAGTGGGGGGCGGCGTGCTCGCGGTGGAGTGTGGGCGGTCGATTCTGCTGGACAAGGAGGAGTTGCTGGCGGGCGCCGACGATGCGGGCATCGCGGTGGTCGCCGTGGCCTCGGAGCCGGAATGAGCGAGCGGGATCCCATCGCGGTGGGCGTGATAGGCGTGGGCTACGCCGGCAGCCTCCATGCGGCCAAGTACGCGGCCTTGCCCGCGGCCGAGCTTGTGGCCGTGGCCGACATCGACGAGCGGCGCGCGCGCGAGGCCGGAGCACGTTACCAGGTGCCCGCGGTCGCCGATTTCCGGCAAATGCTCGAACGCGTGCGCTGCGTGAGCATCGCGGTGCCGACGCAGCAGCACTACCGGGTCGCCCGCGCTTGCCTGGAGGCGGGAGTCGACGTCCTCGTGGAAAAGCCCATCACCTCGACGGTGTCCGACGGCTGCGAGCTGGTGAAGGCCGCGCGCCGGCACGGCCGCATCCTCCAGGTGGGACACCTGGAGCGCTTCAATCCGGTGGTGCGCGCGCTCTCCTCGGTGATCTCGGCGCCGCGGTTCGTGGAGTGTCATCGGCTGGCGCCCTTCATTGCCCGGGGCACGGACGTCGACGTGGTGCTGGACTTGATGATCCACGACATCGACGTGCTTTCCAGCCTGGTGCACGCGCCCGTGGCCCAAATCGACGCCACCGGCGTCACCGTGCTCACGGACAAGCCGGACATCGCCAACGCACGCATTCGTTTCGAGGACGGATGCGTCGCCAACGTCACCGCGAGCCGGGTGTCGATGAAGCGCGAGCGCAAGATCCGCTTCTTCCAGCACGACGCCTACATTTCGCTGGACTACGACGCGAAAAAGGCGCAGGTCTACCGCATGGAGGACCGAAGCCGCGGCTGGGACGGCATCTCCGGACAGACCATCGTGACCGAGAACGGCGACGCCCTCCGGGACCAGATCGAGTCGTTTCTGGAATCGGTGGCCACCCGCGGGACCCCGGTGGTGAGTGGGGAGGACGGGTTGCACGCCCTGCGGATCGCCTCCGCGATCAGCGAGCGCTTGTGATGACGAACCATGCGTCCCCGGAGGAGCGGCCGGGAGGGGTGATGCTGGTGTGCGGGGAAGCCTCGGGCGACGCCCGTGGAGCCGAATTGGTACGGAGCCTGAGGCAGCGCAACCCGGCGGTGGAGTGTTTCGGCATGGGCGGGACGAGCCTGCGCGACGCCGGCATGAAAGTGGTCCACGACATCGCCAAGGTGTCGGGCGTGGGGCTGTCGGAGGTGCTGGGCAGCCTGCGCCACGTCTGGATGGCCTACCGGCTCCTGCGGCGCCTGTTGCTGGGCACGCGCCCGGCCCTCCTTATCCTCATCGACTTTCCCGAGTTCAACATGCGCCTGGCGCGCCTCGCCCGGCGCCACGGCATCACCGTGCTCTACTACATCAGTCCGCAGGTATGGGCGTGGCGCCGCTACCGCATCCGCCAACTCGCGGCCTGCGTGGACGCCATGGCGGTCGTGTTCCCGTTCGAGGAGGACCTGTACAAGTCCTCGGGCGTGGGAACGGTGAACTTCGTCGGGCACCCGCTGGTGGATGCCGTCCAACCCAGCCGGGACCGCGAGGCCAGCCTCCGCGGGCTGGGGCTGGAAGGCGCGAAGCTCACCGTGGCGATCATGCCCGGCAGCCGGGAGAAGGAAGTGGCCTCGCTCATCGGCCCCATGCTGGAAGCCGCGCGCGGCCTGGCGCGCGAGCGCGAGGTGCAGTTCGTTCTGATACGGGCCAGCACCATCGAGCCGGGCGAGTTGGAGCGGGCCGTGGCGGAAGCCCCCTTCACCGTGCGCGTCGCCGACGGCGACGCCTACAACATGCTGGCGGCGGCGGACCTCGTGTGGGTGGCTTCCGGCACCGCGACCCTGGAGGCGGGCCTGCTCAAGAAACCCATGGTCATCACCTACCGTCTGTCGCCGTTGAGCTATTGGCTGGGGCGGCTGCTCATTCGGGTGGAGCATATCGGCATGGTGAACATCATCGCCGGCGAGCGGGTGGTGCCCGAGTTGATCCAGGGTGAAGTCACGGCCGAGAGGATACTGTCGGAGACCCGACGCCTGCTCCGGCCCGAGGTTCACCGGGCGGTGGTGGCCAAACTCGAGGCGGTGCGCCGGCGCCTGGGTCCTCCCGGTGCTCCCGGGCGCGTCGCGGACATGGCCATGCGGTTGCTGGCGCGCGCCGGCTCGGAGGCGCCGTCATGACGCCCTACCGGCGCTTGCTCGGGTACCTGCGGCCGTACGTGTGGCCGCATTTTTGCGTTGCGGTGGCGTGCATGCTGCTGTTCAGCGCCTCCACGGCCGCGCTTCCGTTCGTCGTGCGGGACATGGTGGACCGGATGTTCGTGAACAAGGACCCCGGGATGCTGCTCTACATCCCGTTCCTGGTGGTGCTGATTTTCGCCGTTCGCGGGGCGTCCAACTTCGGCCAGATCTACCTGATGGACTACGTCGGCCATCGGATCATTCGAGACCTGCGTTCCGCGCTGTGCGAGAAGCTCCAGTGGCTCTCGCTGGCCTACATCCATCGAAATCCCACCGGCACGCTGCTCTCACGGGTTACCAGCGACGTCAATCTCGTGCGCGTGGCACTCACGAGCTCCGTCGCCTCGCTGGCGCGCAACAGTACCTCGGTGACGGCGCTGACGCTGGTGGCCTTCTACATGGACTGGGTGCTGGCATCCATCGCCTTCGTGGCGTTTCCCGGCGCCGTCCTTCCGGTGCGGCGGCTCACGGGGCGCGTCCGCACGGCCACCCGGAGCAGCCAGGCCAGCACCGGAATCCTTGCCGCGATCCTTCAGGAAAGCCTCCAGGGAAGCCCGATCGTAAAGGCCTTCGGCATGGAGCGGTACGAGCTGGAGCGCTTCAACCGCGAGAACCGGGAGGTCCTGCGCCACAGCATGAAGGCGAGCCGCGCCCGCGCCATCATTCCCTCGGCCATGGAAGTATTGGCGGGCATCGGTTTCGCCGGAGTACTTTGGTACGGAGGCAGCTCGGTCATGACCGGAGGGCGCACCGCCGGCGAGTTCTTCGCCTTTATCACCGCCATGCTGCTGGTCTACGAACCCTTCAAGCACCTGAGCCGTACGTTGCCGGAGATCAACCAGGGCGTTGCCGGGGGCGAGCGGATCTTCGACGTGCTGGACGCGCCGCTGGACATCGATGACGATCCGGACGCGGTTCCCGCCGAACGCTTCTCCGACCGCATCGCGTTCCGGGAAGTGACCTTCGGGTATCGCGAGGAGGCGGTCCTCAAGGACATCAATCTGGAGATACGGCGCGGTGAGACGGTGGCCCTCGTGGGCACGAGCGGCGCGGGCAAGACGACGCTCTCGGCCTTGCTGCCGCGTTTCTACGACGTCACCTCGGGCGGCATCACCCTCGACGGGACGGACGTGCGCAACATCACCCTGGCCTCGCTCCGGCGCCAGATCGCCATCGTTACCCAGCATACCTTCCTGTTCAACGACAGCGTGCGGAACAACATCTCCTACGGCGATCCCTCCAAGGGCATGGAAGAGGTCATCCGCGCCGCCAAGGCGGCTCACGCCCACGACTTCATCATGGAGCTGCCCGCGGAGTACGACACCCCCATCGGAGAGCTGGGCCTGAAGCTGTCCGGAGGACAGCGCCAGCGCATCGCCATCGCCCGCGCGGTGCTCAAGAACGCACCGATCCTGATCCTGGACGAAGCCACTTCCGCCCTCGACTCCGAGTCGGAGCGGCTCGTGCAGGAGGCCCTCGACGCGCTCATGAAGAACCGTACCAGCCTCGTGATCGCCCATCGCCTGTCGACCATTCGCAACGCCACGCGCATCGTGGTCCTCGCCAGGGGCGCCGTGGTGGAGCAGGGCACCCACAGCGACCTGCTGGCTCAACGGAAGGAATACAGCCGCCTCTATCACTTGCAGGGCATGGACGACAGCGCGACGGAAAGGAAATACCTGCACTGACGCCGGCCGCCCGCCTGCGCGGACCGGCGGCGACCGACGGAGCCGGAACGGGTGTTGAGCCTCTACAATACGGTGTGGCATGCGGGCCTGATGCTCGGGCTCGTGGCGTGGCCGCTGCTGTTCGTGCTGCCGCGGCGTCCGTACCGGGACCTGCGCGAGCGCTTCGCCGCGTATCCCGCGGGGCTGCTGGACTCCATCGCCGGTTCCCGCCCCATCTGGGTCCATGCGGCCTCGGTGGGCGAGGTGCGTTCGGCCGCGGCGCTGCTTCAGCGCATCAAGGCGCGCTGGCCGGAACGCAAGCTGCTGCTCTCCACGGTCACCGCCACCGGCCGGCGGACGGGATGGGAAGCCCTTCCTCACGTGGACGCCGTGACCTACCTGCCGCTGGACCTGCCGTGGCTGGTGTCGCGCAGCCTTCGGCGCCTCCGTCCGGAAGTGATCATCGTGCTGGAAACCGAGATCTGGCCGAACTTCATCCACGCGGCCCACCGGCTGCGGATTCCGCTGGTGGTGCTCAGCGGCCGCCTGTCACCGCGTGGCGCGGCCCTGTTCAAACGCTTTCAACGACTCTTCCAGCCCGTGCTGGAGCGGGTGTCCGCCTTCGGCATGCAGGACGACGAGAATGCCGCCCGCCTGCTGGGCCTGGGCGTGGACCCCGCCAGGGTGACGGTGACCGGCTCCCTGAAGCACGCTCCGGACGCGACGGCGGCGGGGCCGCCCGCGGACCTGTCGCGTTTCGGCCCGGGCCCCGTGGCGGTGGCGGGCAGCACGCACAGGGGAGAGGAAGAGGTGCTGCTCGATGTCCTTCCCGGGTTGCGCCGCCGTTTCCCGGGTTTGTTGCTGGTCCTCGCCCCGAGGCATCCCGAACGGTTCGCCGAGGTGGAACGCCTGCTGCGGCAACGCGGGTTGCGTTACCACAGGTGGAGCGACCCCGGCGGCGCCCCGTCCGGGGAGGTCGCCGTGTTGCTGCTGGATACCCTGGGTGAGCTGCCGCGCGTGTACGGCTGCGCGGACGTGGCGTTCGTGGGCGGCACGCTGGTCCCGGCGGGAGGGCACAATCTCCTGGAACCGGCGCGTTGGGCCAAACCGGTGCTGTTCGGTCCCCATCACGGCAACGTCGCCGGCATCGCCCGCGTCCTCCTGGAAGAGGGCGGGGGCGTCGAAGTGCGCGGCCCCGAGGACCTCCAGGCGCAGATCGGCGGCCTGCTGGAAGAGCCCGGGCGGGCCGCGACCGTGGGCCGGGCCGCGGCGCGGGCGGCGGCGGCGGACGCGGACGTCGTGTCGCGGAGCATGAGACTGGTGTGCCGGGAGCTCCGGCACACCGCCTCCCGGGGTGTCCTTGGCTAGGGCGCCGGCACGACGAGTCCTTGACATCTGGCAAGGGCGCGGCATGGCGGCGCGCTTCTTGTGGCTGCTGCTGTGGCCGTGGAGCCTGGTCTACCGGATCGTGATCGGGCTGCGGAACCTGCTGTACGACGTCCGGGTACTGCCTTGCCGGAGACTCCCGTTCCCGGTGGTGAGCGTGGGCAACCTCACGGTGGGCGGCACCGGCAAGACCCCGATGGTCCTGTGGCTGTCCCAGGCCCTGCGGCGCCGCGGGTTCGGGACGACGATCCTCACACGCGGCTACGGCGGCGCCGGGGCGGTGGCCGTGGTCGACCCCGAAGATGCCGGGAGACGTCTCGACCTGGCCGCCGGCACGCTGCTGGTCTACGGCGACGAACCGGCCATGATGAGCGCCCTGTACGGGGAGAGGGTGGGCGTGGGCGCCGATCGCCACCGCGTCGGCCTGGAGGCGGGCCGGGACCCGCGGAACGCGGCCCTCTTCGTGCTTGACGATGGATTCCAGCACCGGCGGCTCGGACGGGACCTGGACGTCGTTCTCCTGGGTTCCGACTGCGAAGGTTCGCTGCTGCCGGCGGGGCCGTTTCGAGAGCCCGTCCGGGCGCTGCGCCGCGCCCACGTCGTTGTGGTGACCGGGGCGCACGACCGCTGGCGGAAACGCCTCGAGCGCCGTTTCGACTCTTCCAGGGTCTTCTTCGGCAACCGGCGGGCGCGCGCGGTGCTCGTACGTACCGAGTCCGGTCACCGGGAGCTGACGCTGGGCGTCCTCGCCGGCGCCCGTGTCCTGGCGGTGGCGGCCATCGCCGATCCGGCGCCGTTCTACGCCATGCTCCGTGAGTGCGAGGCGATCGTCATGGACACCCTGGAGTATCCCGATCACCACGTGTACACGGAAGGAGACTGGCGCGAGATCAACCGCCGGCCGGCGGAGAAAATCGTCACCACCGAGAAGGACTACGTCAAGTTGGCGCGGTTTCCCTTTTCCACCGGACGTCTTCTGGCCCTGAGGATCGAAATGGTCGTGGACCGGCCGGAGGAGTTGCTGGACCGCGTCGTCGCGGCGGTGCGTCCGGCGGAGCGTGACTGAAGGGGTGTACCCACGTTTGCATTGCAGGGTGCTTGAGGATAAGATCGGGCCGGTTTCCGTGCTGATGTCACGTTCGAACGCCGTGTTCGGACCTCGAACAGGGGGTGTGCCATGGGTGACAGACTTTACGTGAGCGGGCTGCCCTACGCCGTGACCGAAGCCCAGTTGCAGGAGCTTTTCGCAGCACACGGTACGGTCAACTCGGCGCGGATCGTGACCGACCGCTTCAGCGGCCGGTCGCGCGGTTTCGGGTTCGTCGAGATGGGCTCGGATGCCGAGGCCCAGGCAGCCATGGAAGCCTTGAACGGGACGGAGCTTCAGGGGCGCGTGCTCAAGGTGAACGAGGCGCACGAACGGCGGACACGGGACTCCTGAGCGGCTCTCGCCGGCAAGACTGCAACCTCGAAAGGGCGGCGTGCGCCGCCCTTTCGTTTTGGAGCAGCCACATGGATACGATCACTATCACGGACTGTACGATTCTTCCCATGACGGGTCGCGGGGCCATCCTCGAAACAGGCTACGTGACCGCCGTGGACGGCATCATCACCGCGGTGGAGCAGGGTGAAGCGCCCGCGCGGGAAGGGGAGACGCGCATCGACGGCCGCGGCAAGGTGCTCCTGCCCGGGCTGGTCAATGCCCACACCCATCTCTACCAAGTGCTCCTGAGGGCGGTGTGGGAGGACATGCCGTTCCTCGACTGGCTGGAGCGCATCTACGGCGTGGCGCGGGTGCTGAACCCGGAGCACGCGGCGGCGGGCGCGCTGCTGGGCTGCCTCGAGAACCTCAAGGGTGGCGTCACCACCGTCTGCGAGCACAATTTCCTGAACCCCGGCCCGGAGTGCGCCGTGGCCACGGTGGACGCCATCACCCGGTCGGGTTTGCGCGGCGTGTTCGCGCGCACGGTCATGGACACCGGGGAGATCGTACCCGGCTGCACCAAGGAGAGCCCCGAGACCGCCTTCGCGCGCATCGAGGACTTGATGGCGCGTCAACGCGGCGGCGCGTCCGACGGCCCGCCGCGGTTGACCTTCCGCACCGGACCCAACACCCCGCCCATCAATTCCTCGCCCGCCCTTTTGCGGGAGATCCGGCGGTTCGCGGACGCCCATTCCATCGGCATCAGCGCCCACGTGGCGGAATCGGCCTCCGTGGTGGAAATGACGCGCCGGACGCTGGACCGTGCCGGCGTGGTCGAGCACCTGGAGGACTTCGGCATTCCCGGCGAGGACTCGATCTTCGCCCACAGCGTCCACCTTTCCCCGGACGAGATCCGCCACCTGGCGGAAACCGGTACGGCGGTGTCGCACAATCCGGTGAGCAACATGATGCTGGGCGACGGCATCGCACCCGTCGTGGAAATGCTGGCGGCCGGCGTCCGGGTCGGCGTGGGCACGGACGGCGCGGCGAGCAACCACGGCCAGGACCTGTTCGAGACCATGAAGGCGGCGTCGCTGTTGCAGAAGGTCAAGCACCAGGACGCCGGGATCATCGACCCTTACAGCGTACTGTGCATGGGCACGGTGGACGGCGCCCACGCGCTGGGCCTCGGCTCGGTGTGCGGCACGGTGGAGGCGGGCAAGCGCGCGGACCTGATCCTGGTGGACGTGGAAAAGGCGCATTTCCAGCCGGTCAACGACCTCGTGAGCCAGTTGGTGCATTGCGCCAAGGCCGCCGACGTGGACACGGTGGTGGCCGACGGCAAGGTGCTGATGCGCGAACGCCGCTGCGGCGTGCTCGACGAGGAGGCGGTCGTACGGCGCGCGCAGGCCGCGCGCCGCGACCTCATGGAGCGCATGTCCGCCGCTTAGGGGCCTGTCTCGTGTTCGGTCGTGCGCGCGGGACGCCGGCCCCGGCTCTCGCGTGCGCCGATGGGTCAGTTGCGGTGCCGGTAGGTAATCCGGCCGCGGCTCAGGTCATAGGGCGACAGCTCGAGCGTCACCCGGTCTCCGGGCAGTATCTTGATGTAGAACTTGCGCATCTTGCCCGCGGTGTACGCAAGTACGTTGTGCTTGTTGTCCAGTTCGACCTTGAACATGGCGTTGGGAAGGCTCTCCATCACCGTGCCCGTAACCTCGATATTGTCCTGCTTGCTCATAAAACGCGTGCTGGTTGCACCGAACCTCCTTCCCCGGAGCCCGTCGGGGTCCGGTTTCATGTTGCGATAGAGTAGCCGAAGGGGGGTGAATTGTCCATCCCCGCCGCACCGGCGCCATCCTTCGGTCACACGTTGCAATCGCGGATTCCGTGTGAAAGACTACGCGGGTCGTTCGGGTGCCGCCTCCGAAGGCACGTGGGGGCGCGGTCCGGCGGACACCCTGTCCCGTTTTCGCATCGTGTTCCGCATGCCGGAGCGGTGCGCCGGAGTTCTCGTGGGCGCCGATCGTATGCTGCTGCTGCTGGGTTCCTTGTCCGGGTTTGCCGGAGTCGCGCTGGGTGCGTTCGCCGCCCACGGTCTGCGCGGCAGGCTGTCGCCCGAGATGTTCGACGTCTTCGAGGTGGGCGTGCGCTACCAGATGTACCACGCGCTGGGACTGGTGGCGGTGGCGCTGGCGTTCGGGCGCTGGCCTCGGCCCGAGTTCCTGGTGGCGGGATGGGCGTTCGTCGCGGGCACGCTGGTGTTCTCGGGCAGCCTTTACGTCCTGAGCCTTTCCGGAATCCGCTGGCTGGGCGCGATCACCCCCATCGGCGGGCTCGCGTTCCTCCTGGGTTGGCTCAGCCTGGCGTGGGGCGCCTGGAAGGCGTAGACGGGTTCGACGCTTTACGGAGCGCGGTCCGGCGGGAGGAGCACATGGCCAAGAACGGATTCCGAATTCTCGACAGCGACATGCACATCATGGAGCCGCCGGACTTGTGGGAGGAGTACCTGGAGCCCGAGTTCAGGCCGCATGCCCCGCGCGGCGTCACCAGCGACAACGTGCGCGACCTGCGCATGGTCCATCCGGACGGGAGGCTATGGGGCCTTCCCGAGGTCCACGCGGGCAACGTCACGCAGGGTCACAACTTCGAGAAGAACCAGGGCATCTACGGCGCCCACGCGGAGCGGGGCTGGACTCCGGAGGTGCAACTGGAAGCCATGGACATCGAGGGCATCGACGTGGCGGTGCTGTATCCCACGCGGGGGCTCCAGGCCCTCAGCGAGGCGGACATGGAGCCGCGCTTCGCCGCCGCCGTGGCGCGGGCGTACAACAACTGGCTGCACGACTTCTGCGCCGCCGACCCCGCGCGGTTGCTGGGCGCCGGCATGCTGTCCCCCTTCGACGTCGACGCGGCGGTGGCCGAGGCCACCCGCTGTGCCCGCGAGTTGGGCTTCCGGGGCATCTTCATGCGCTCGAATCCCGTCAACCACCGCAACTTTCACGACCCCTATTACGAGCCTCTATGGAGCGCCCTGGAGGAGCTTCACATGCCCCTGGGCCTGCACGAGTCCTCGTCTTCCGCCGCACGCCAGGTGGGCGACCAGTTCGAGCCCAACTTCATGCTGCGGCGGGTGTTCGCCCAGCCCGTGGAGCAGATGCTCGCCATGGGCAGCATGTGCGCGGGGGGCGTGCTGGCGCGGCATCCGGACCTGAGGGTCGCCTTCCTGGAAGCCAACTGCGGCTGGCTGCCGTGGCTCCTCTGGCGCATGGACGAGGCGTGCGAGAGGGAGGCCGACGTGTGGTCGCCGGACCTGGCCATGCTGCCGAGCGAATACTTCAAGCGGCAGTGCTTCGTCTCGGTGGAGCCGGACGAGGCTCCGGTGAAGTACGTCATCGACTACCTCGGGAACGAGCGCATCGTGTTCTCCACCGACTATCCCCACGGCGACTCCAAGTTTCCCCATGCGGTGGAGAGCTTCCTCGATCTCGCCACCATCGGCGAGGAAGACAAGCACAAGATCCTGTGGGACAACTGCGCCGCCTATTACGCCCTGGACCGGGACGCATGAACGCCGGTCGCCGCCACCCGGCACGACCGGGGCCCCAGGATGAACGGACCGGCGGACCGCCCCTCGGCCGGTAGCGCTCCATCACGCCCACCCTCGCTTCTCCCGGACAATGCACGATACGGGCCGCATCCGACCGGCCCGCGGAATCCTCTTCGCGGGCGCTCTTCTGTGGAACATGTGCAACGGCATGTTGTTCGTGCTCACGCCGCTCTTCGGCGTGACCCTGGGGCTTTCGGTGCTCGAAATCGGGTCGCTGGTGGGGCTTCCCTACCTGGTGACCATCGTCATGCGCTTCGTTGGCGGCGCCCTGGCCGACCGTTACGGCGAGCACCGCATGCTCCAGGCCTGCTACTCCCTCAACGTGCTTGCCGCGGTCACGCTGGCGCTGGCGGGCGGGTTCTTCTCGCTGATGCTGTCCAGCGCCCTGGCGAACCTCTCGCGCAGCATGTTCTGGGTGCCGGCCCAGTCCATGGCGAGCCAGCTCTCCAGCCGCTATCCCGGCAAGATGCTCGGGCAGTTGTCGGCGGCCAACTATACCGGCCAGCTCTTGGGTCTGGCCCTGGGCGGCGTTCTCGCGGGCTGGCTGGGATACGGCTTCACCTTCGCCTTGGTGACCCTCGCTTCGGTCGCCGGCATGCTGCTGGGGTTCGTCCTCCCGCCCATCCGCGTGCACGGCGGCCGCACCGTGTGGGAGACCACCGTGGGGATGAGCCGCCGCCTGCTGCGGGGACGGACCTGGCTGCTCATCTCCAGCTCGTGCGCGGCGGCCGTGCCCTTCGGCATCACCCAGTCGATCTACCCGGTCTACATGAGCGGCCTCGCCTTCCCCGAGGGCTGGATCGGCGTGCTCATCGCGGTGCGCTCCATCGGTCCGGTGGTCATCGGACTGGCCCTGGGCTCGGAAATCACCATCGAACGCGAGAAGGGGTTCTACGCGCTCGGCATGGCCGGTCTGGGGCTATGCATCCTGGCCACCGCCTGGACCCAGGGGTGGCTGCTTCTGGGGCTCTGCGTCGCGGGCCTCGGCATGGCCGGGGCGGTGGCGGACCTGCTCAACCAGGTCCAGGCGGTGGACCTCAGCCGCGCCAGCGATCGTTCGGCGGTCATGGCCGCTACCGGCCTCGGCTGGAACATGTCGCCCATGGCCCTGCCCCTGGTGCTGGGCTGGGCGGCCGACACGTGGGGATTCGCGCTGATGTTCGCCGGCGCCGGCGTCTTCTTCCTGCTCCTTGCTTTGGGGACGCCTCTCTGGTATCGCCTGTTGCGTTAATGACATCAGCGGTTACCGATTCGAGAATATTCGGTAAGCCAGTTGACAAAGAGGCTAGCGGGAAAATATAAGAGATTGCGGGTCTACATTTGAACGATATCTTTTTCGCCTTGTGAGAGATCGCGAAAGATCCAAGCCGGTCCGAGGGTCTCGATCGTCCCAATTGCGTTCGGCTTTCACCGTGTCCTGTCGCGGGGTTGAAAAGAAGATTGAGGGAGGAAAGCATGAACGAGAAGCTGTATGTGGGCGGTCTGCCGTATGCGACAACCGAAGATCAACTCCAGGACGTGTTCGCCGCGCACGGCACGGTGGTGTCCGCCAGGATCATCACCGACAAGTTCACGGGCCGCTCGCGGGGATTCGGGTTCGTGGAGATGGGGTCGGCGGACGAGGCGCAACAGGCCATCGACGCCCTTCATGAATCGGAACTGGGCGGACGCAAGCTGACGGTCAGCGAGGCGCGTCCTCAGGAACGCCGCGGGGGATTCGGAGACAACCGCGGCGGCGGAAACCGGGACCGCTGGTAGGCGGTCCCGTCAGGCGAGTTTCTCCGGCCGCGCCCGCTCCTCCAGGCTCCCGTCGGACTTGCCGATGATGATCCGGGTGGCGAGCCCGCTGAAGATTCCGCATTCCACGACACCGCAGGTTCCGACGATCGCGCGTTCCAGCGCGGGCGGATCCTCGATGACGCCGAACGAGCAGTCCAGGATGTAGTTGCCGTTGTCGGTGACGAAGGGGGCGCTGTCGGACGAGCGGAAGCGTGCGTCGCAGCCGAGGTCCTCCAGGCGCTTCCGTGTCACCTGCCAGCCGAAGGGCACCACCTCCACGGGCAGGGGAAAGGCGCCCAGGCGCTCCTTCAGCTTGCTCTCGTCGACGATGATCCACTCGGTCGCGCTCGCGGAGGCGACGAACTTTTCGCGCAGAAGCGCCCCGCCGCCGCCCTTGACGAGGTTGAACGCGGGATCGACCTCGTCGGCGCCGTCGATGGTCACATCGACGTGAAGCACCTCCGCGAAGCTGGTGAGGGGAATGCCCTGTTCCCGCGCCAGGGTCGCCGAACGCTCGGACGTGGGGATGCAGCGGATGCGCAGCGACTCTTCACGGATCCTGTCGGCCAGCCGGACGATGGCGAAGTAGGCCGTCGAGCCGGTTCCCAGGCCTACGATCATGTCGTGCGTGACATGGTCCGCGGCGTGCTCACCGGCGATCTGCTTTGGATTGGGTGCCATGACGGGGGATTGTACCGCACCCGCGGGCCTTGGGAAAACCGTCCGGCAGTGAGCCGCCGCGTCCTCTCCGCTCCCGCGGCACCGGCGCCGGCAACGCTTGAAAGGGAAGGTGGCGGCGGGTACTCTTAGGCGATGCGTTCCCCCGGATCGATCCGGTCGGCGGTGGGCGCCCTGCTGGTGGCGGCGCTGGGGGCCTGCGCCCCCTTGAGCGTCGATGACGAGCGCAGCCTGGGCGCCGACTTCGCGCGCGACTTCGAGCACCATATCGAATTGGTGCGTGATCCCACCGTTACCCGGTACGTCGCCGCCATCGGTTCGAGGCTTCTTGAACAGGCGGGTCCCCAGCCTTTCACTTACCGTTTCAAGGTCGTCCGCCAAAACGACGTCAATGCGTTCGCCGCACCCGCGGGCCACATCTACCTCTACACCGGGACCATTCTCGAGGCGCGCGACGTGAGCGAGCTGGCCGGGGTCATGGCCCACGAGATCGGGCACGCGGTCAAGCGCCACGTCGCCCGCAACTTCAGCCGCGCCATCGCCACCAACATTCTGCGGCAGGCGGGCGCCGTGGCCGCCCAGGTCGCCGCGGGCGCCGACGCGGGGCGGGCTACCGCGACCCTCGGAGGGGTGGCGGCCATGGGCTACCTCAACACCTTCAGCCGCGAGGCCGAGCACGAAGCCGACGCCTTTGCCCTGAGACTCATGCACCGGACGGGCTACGATCCGCGTGGACTCGTCGGTTTCTTTGAAACGCTGCAAGGGCAGGAGCGCGGCTCCGCGCCGAGCTTTCTGTCGAGCCACCCGGCGACTTCGGTCCGCATCGCCAAGGCGCGGGAGCTGATCGAACAACTGCCCCGCGGCGTTCGCCTGGAGACCGACGACGGAGGCCGGCTGCGGCAGGTCCAGCGCATTCTCCGCCAAGGCGCCGGAAAACGAAGGACAAGCTCGTGAAGGAGACCGGGTTCAAACCCGATGACGGTTGGATTGGGCGCTCAAGGATTGCCCTCGCGGGCATGCGGAAAGGAGCCGAACATGAAATCACGCGCGGCCGTTGCGTTTGAAGCCGGCAAGCCCCTGGAAGTAGTGGAAGTCGACGTCGAAGGACCCAGGGAAGGGGAGGTGCTGTTGCGCATCGTGGCCACCGGCGTCTGCCACACCGACGAGTTCACCCTCTCGGGCGCCGATCCCGAAGGGCTGTTCCCCTCCATCCTCGGGCACGAGGGCGGCGCGGTGGTGGAGGAGGTGGGCGCGGGCGTCACGACGGTGAAGGCCGGCGACCACGTGATTCCCCTGTACGTGCCCGAATGCGGCGCGTGCGACTACTGCCTCTCGGGCAAGACCAACCTGTGCCAGTCCATCCGCGTGACCCAGGGCCGGGGCGTCATGCCCGACGGCACCGGCCGGTTCACCCTGGGCGGCAAGCCCATCTTCCACTACATGGGAACGTCCACCTTCAGCGAGTACACGGTGCTGCCCGAGATCTCCGTGGCGAAAATCGACGCCGGCGCACCCCTCGACAAGGTCTGCCTGCTGGCGTGCGGGGTCACCACCGGGATCGGCGCGGTGCTCAACACCGCCAAGGTGGAGGCCGGCGCCACGGTGGCCGTCTTCGGCCTCGGCGGCATCGGCCTGAGCGTGATCCAGGGCTCGGTCATGGCCAAGGCCGGCCGCATCATCGGCATCGACACCAACCCCGCCAAGTTCGACATGGCACGGCGCCTGGGCGCCACCGACGTGTTGAACCCCAAGGACTCCGACCGTCCGGTCCAGGAGGTTCTGGTGGACATGACCGACGGCGGGGCGGACTACTCCTTCGAGTGCATCGGCAACGTCGACACCATGCGCGCGGCGCTGGAGTGCTGTCACAAGGGGTGGGGCGAGTCCACCATCATCGGGGTCGCCGGCGCCGGCAAGGAGATCAGCACGCGGCCGTTCCAGCTCGTCACCGGGCGGGTGTGGCGCGGCACCGCCTTCGGCGGCGTCAAGGGACGCTCCCAGCTTCCCGGCTACGTGGACCGCTACAGCGCGGGCGAGATCAACCTCGACGACATGATCACCCACACCCTGCCGCTGGAGGACATCAACCGCGCCTTCGACCTCATGCACGAGGGCAAGAGCATCCGCTCGGTGGTGTTCTATGGCTAGGGCGGGACGCGCATCCACGGCCATGGAAGTCGTGGGCACGCCCCGGAACCGCATCGAGGGCATCGAAAAGGTCACGGGCGCGGCCCGGTACGCGGGGGACCTGGACATTCCCGGCACCCTCGAAGCGCGGGTCCTGCGCAGCCCGCATGCGCACGCGCGGATTCATGCCATCGACGTGAGCGCGGCGCTGCGCGTGCCGGGCGTGGCGGCGGTGCTGACCCGGGAAGACCTGCGCGACATGGACCCCTACTACGGCAACTGCCTGCGCGACCGTCCCATCGTCGCCATGGAGCGGGTGCGCCACGTGGGCGAACCCGTGGCCGCGGTGGCCGCGCACGGCGCCCTGGCCGCCGAGGAGGCGGTTTCGCGCATCGAGGTGGAGTACGATGAGCTGCCCTCCGTCACCTCCCTGGACGAGGCCCTGGCGGACGGCGCGCCGGTGCTGCACGAGCGCGCGGCGGGGTCGGGCGACTTCCACGACGTGAACCTCTCGGACGCGCGCGAGCACCCCAACATCTGCCACCACGAGCACATCGAGCTCGGCGACGCCGACCGGGGCTTCGCGCAGTCCGACGAGGTCTTCGAGGACGTGTTCCATTTCCCCATGGTGTGCCACTACTCCATGGAGCCGCACACGACCACCGCGCTGGTGCAGGGGCGGCAGGTCACGCTGTGGTCCGCCTCGGCGCATCCCTTCCTCATCCGCTCGGAGCTGGCCAAGCTCTTCGGCCTCTCCATGACCGACGTGCAGGTGGTGGTGCCCTACGTGGGCGGCGCCTTCGGCGGGAAGTCGTACCTCAAGATCGAGCCCCTGGTGGTGGCGCTGGCGCGCAAGATCCCGGGGCAGCCGGTGCGCCTGCAGCACTCCGTCACCGAGTCCATGCTCACCGCCCGGCGCCATTCGGCTCGCTGTCACATCAAGACCGGCGTGAAACGCGACGGCACCCTCATGGCGCGCGAGGTCAAAATGTACCTGGACACCGGCGCCTATGCCGACAACGGGCCGCGCGTGGTGGCGCGGGCGGTCCTGCGGGTGCACGGCGCCTATCGCTGCGCCAACTTCCGCTCCGACAGCTACGGCATCTACACCAACTCCGTGCCGGCCGGTTCCATGCGCTCCATCGGCGGCCCGCAGTCCATCTGGCCGGTGGAGGCGCAGATGGACCGCATCGCCGGAGCGCTGGGCCTGGACCCCTTGCAGTACCGCCTGCGCCACCTGCTGGGCCGCGACGAGGCGATCCGCCCGAACTCCCGCGGTGTCGACGGCGACCTGCGCGAGGGGCTCAACCGGGTGGCCGAGATGGTCCGGCAGGCGGGAGCGCCGGCGCCCGGCAGCGGCACCGGCTTCGCCGTGGGCATCACCGACAGCGAGGCCAACCCCGTGTCCACGGCCATCGTGCGCCTGCTGAGCGACGGCGACGTGGTGGTCATGGCCGGCAGCACCGAGGTGGGGCAGGGCGCGCGCACGGTGCTGAGCCAGATCGTCGCCGAGGAGTTGTGCGTCCCGTTCGAGCGCGTGATGCTGCGCGGCACCGATACCCACACCACGCCCTTCGACCGCTCCACCGGCGCGAGCCGTTCCACCACGGTAATGGGCACCGCGGTCAAGTTCGCCGCCGCCGACGTCCACCGGCAGGTCAAGGCCATCGCCGCCCAGCAGTTCGGCGTCGAGCCGGAGCGGGTCGTGCTCAAGGCGGGCGCGGCCTGGTGCGGCGAGGCGCGGCGGGACTTCTCGGAGGTGGTGGCGGGCTACTTCGGCATGCCGGGCGGCGAGCTCATCGGCCGCGGCTACGTGCGCGCGGGCGGCGGCATATCGCCGATCCTGCCGATCTTCTGGGAAGTGGGCATCGGCGCCGCCGTGGTGGCGGTGGACCGGGATACCGGCGAGCTGGCGGTGGAGCGCTACAGCAGCGTGGCCGACGTCGGCCGCGCCATCAACCCGCGCCAGGCCGAGGGCCAGGACGAGGGCGCAGCGGTCATGGCCATGGGCCACACCCTGTTCGAGTCGCTGGTCTACGCGGACGGCCAGCCCCTCAATCCCAACCTGGTGGACTACCGGGTGCCCGGCTTCCGTGACATTCCCCGGACCTTCGAGTCATGTCTGCTGGAGAACGGCGACGGCCCCGGTCCGTACGGCGCCAAGGGCATGGGAGAGGGCGGCATCATCCCGGTGGCGCCCGCCATCTGCAACGCCCTGGCACAGGCCACGGGCGTGCGCGTCCACGAGTTGCCGCTCACGCCGGAACGGGTGTGGCGCGCGCTCCGGAAGACGAACGGGGAGACCGCCTGAGCCCCGGACGCCCGTCCCTCGCCGTCCAAGCCCATGCGTTCCGCCATCGTGCTCCTGTGGCTCAGCCTCGGCTGGACCGTGCTCTGTTTCCTGCTCTACCGGGATCGCGAGTTGATTCTGCAGGCCAGCGCCCCGGTATGGATCGCCGCCGCGGCCGGCTGGATCCTCTGGAGGACCGTTGCGGCCCTGGTGGGCCGGCGGCGCACGGCGGGCAAAGCCCGGCCGAGAAAGCGCGCCGCATCCGCGACGGCCTCCCGAACCGGCGCGCGTCGAACCACGCGCCCCACTTCGCCCGGACCGCGGAAACGGCCATCGTAAAGGGCGCTCCGTTGACTTTGTTCCTCCTCGGGCTTACGAACCTCGAGAGCAAGATCGCGTGGGGAGCCCTCACGATACTGACGGCCCTGGCCGCCATCATCGTCAAGTTGTTTACCTGAGAAACAGCGGACGTCGATACTACCGGCCGAGCATCCCGTCCACGGACAGCGCTCCCGCGCCGCCCACGAGAAGCGCGAACGCCATCAGGAAGAGGGCGAGGCAGTATTCGATGCCCATGCCCTTCCGGCCGCCGCCGGACAGGAAGAAGCCGAACTCCACGTGGCTCTTCCAGGTGGCCACCGCGAGGAAGATCATCAATCCCAATGCCAGCGGGCGGGTGAAGAACCCCAGGAGCATTCCGGGGACGCTGAGCGCCTCCGTGAGGATGCCGATGACGCCGATCCACACGGGGATGTGATACTTGTCGCGCCAGTTGCCCGCCTGACCCTTGATGCCCCTGCCGCCGAACCAGCCCATGAGATGCATCGAGACATGGGCGAAGAAGGTCACCGCCAGCCCCAGGCGCAGGATGAGGAAGGCCATGCTCGGTTCCGTTTGAAAGATCACGTTCATCCCTGTCCTCCGCGGGCCGCGTCCATGGCGGCGTCAAGGCGGCGGCGTGCCGCCGCGTCGGCCGGTGCCCGGGTCAACCGGCCAGGAACCTCCGGATCGCGGCGTGGGCCGCGTCGGGGTTCACGAAGAAATAGCTGTGTCTCTCATCCTTGAGCTCGACGAATCCGGCTCCCGGAATACCGGCGGCGAGCACGTCCGCGGCCTGCCGCAACGACGTGTCGCTGGTGACGTTGTGCTCCTCCGCCCCCACCAGTATCAGCGTGGGCATGCGGATCTCCCCGAGGCGTTCCTTCACGTCGTGCGCCTGGCGCGCGATGACGTGGCGAAAATACTGTTCCACCGGGTTGAGGTGTGCCATTCGCACCGCCAGGTAACCCTCCACGCGATGGGGATACTTCCTGACGAACGCGTCGGTGAAACCCACGGTGATGCCGTGGTCGCGCAGGTACTTCTTGTAGCCCCACTCCACCATCTCCCTGGCGATTCGCAGCGGGATGCCCGGCGTCGGGTTGGTGGCGCGCCCCGAGGCGCAGATCAGGGCGGAGACCCGGTCGGCGTGGTCCAGGGCCATGACCTGGGCCACCGAGCCGCCCATGGAATGGCCGCAGACGACCGCGTCACGGGCGTCCAGGTGCTCCAGGATCGCCGCCGCGTCGTCGGCGAAATCCTTGACGCTGTAAGGCTCCGACGGCCAGGTGGAACGACCCGTGCCGCGGTAATCGTACAGGACCACCCGATGGTCGCGAGAGAACGCGGGTACCTGGTGGAGCTTCCACACGTCGCAGTGGCACGCGGTCTCGCTCAGGAACAGGAACGGGCGCCCCGTGCCGTGGGTCTCGTAGTAGAGGGTGACGCCTTGTCTCTCGATGGTCGGCACGGGGGCCTCCTCGGACGCTTCGGTCTCCGCCGGTCGGGGGCCCATGCCCCCGAGATCGTGACGTCTTCCGTCGGACCGGCGCTGCGCCAATCCGACCGGCTTTTCAACGCGCCCGCACCGGGTAGCTCAGGGGGGCCACGTCGTCGATGGTCTCGCCCAGGGCGCGCCATTCGGGGACGGAGTCCCACAGCGGCCGGGCGCCTTCCTGGATCCGGGCCAGCAACTCGGCTTCATCGAAACGCGTGGGACGGCCGCCTTCCAGCAGCGTCTCCCCGTCCACGATGATGGTCTCGACGTCGCTGCCGCTGCCGCCCTCCACCAGGGACTTGATGGGGTCGCGCACGGCGCCGAAGTGGGTGCGGCGCAGGTCCACGAGGATCATGTCGGCCTTGGCGCCGGGCGCCAGCCGTCCCAGGTCGTCGCGCCGCAGGGCCTTGGCGGCGCCCAGGGTGGCGGCGTCGTACACGTCGTAGGGCTTGCCGGCGCGGAAGCTCCCTTCCACCAGGCGGCAGGCCAGGCCCGCCAGGCGCATCTCGTGCACCATGTCCTGGGGGAAGGTGTCGGTCCCCAGCACCACGTTGATGCCGCGTTGCCGGTACGCGTCGAAGGACTCCAGCGCGATGCCCATCTTGGCGTACTTGTACGGCGCGTGGGCCACCGAGGCGCCGCTGTCCGCCAGCATCGCCAGGTCGTCCGTGTAGGGGTAGTGGGACCAGGAGTGCCGGTTGTGGAACACGCAGTGGCCCAGGATCACTTCCTCGCCAAGGAAGCCCAGGTCGTGCAGGTACTGAATCGGCGTCACCCCGCGCTGCCGCAGCGTCGACTGGAACTCCAGGGGGTTCATGGCGGTGTGGAGCTGGATGCCGATGCCGAGTTCTCCCGCGGCCCGCTTGGTGGCCTGGAGCAGCTCGGGCGTGCAGGTGTCCAGTTGTCCGGGGTACAGCATGGCGCGGATGCGGCCGTTGTGGGCGCCGTCGTGCTGTCGCGCGTATTCCAGGGCCCGTTCCAGCCCCTGTTCGCCGTTGGCCTCGTCCCAGTCCCACTGGATGCGCCCCTGGTCGTCGAGCACGTAGGCGGCGCTGCGATAGCCGGCGCCGAGGTAGGCGCGCGCGCCCAGCTCGCCGATCATCTCCGTGAAGCCGTCGATCATGGTCCCGCGGGTGCCCACGTCCAGGATGGTGGTGGCGCCGCCGCGCATGGCGGCCCATACGCCGAACTTCCCCTCGACCGCCGCCCGCGGCGGCGGCCCCATGCCCTTGGCGCCGCGCCGCATGGCCCCGTAGGACAGGAAGTTCATCCCCAGGTAGTCTGTCTTGCTGGCGTCGTTCAGCATGACGTGGCGGGCGTTGGTGCCCGCGTGGATGTGGCAGTTGATGAGTCCCGGGCCGATGAGCCGGCCGGGCGCGTCGATGGTGCGGTCCACCGGCCCGTCGAAGCCGTAGCCTACGTGAACGATGCGATCGTCCTCGTAGACCACCACGCCGTCGGGCAAGAGCTCGTGGCCGCCGCCATTGTAGCCCACCACCCAGCCGCCCCGAATGAGTGTCTTCATGGTTGGTTTACCTCGCGATGCCGTCCCGCTGTGCTGTACTCGAAAGACGCGCGGACTGTCAAATTCATCCCGTCCGCCTCACCCCGGTTCGCTTCCGAAGAGGGAAGGGACCGGCGGGACGGCGGCGCTCCCGGCGAGCCGGGCCGACAGGTTCGTGAGGCGGCGCGAGGAGCGGGCGTTCCCCACCGCCATGCTCAGGGCGCGGGGCTGGCCGATGATGACCACGAGGCTCTTGCCGCGCGTCACCGCCGTGTAGATCAGGTTGCGCTGCAACAGCAGGTAGTGCTGCATGGCCAGAGGGATCACCACCGCCGGGTACTCGGAGCCCTGGCTCTTGTGCACCGAGGTGGCGTAGGCCAGGGCGATCTCGTCCAGCTCGGTGAAGTCGTAGGACACCGTGCGGTCGTCGAACACGACGTCAAGCCGGCTCTCGTCCAGGTCCACCCCCGAGATCTGGCCGATGTCGCCGTTGAAGACCTCCTTGTCGTAGTTGTTGACGGTCTGGATGACCTTGTCCTGCGGCGCGTAGCTCCAGCCGAAGCGGCTTACCTGGGGCTCGGCGCCGGCGTTCAGGCGTTTCTGCAGCTCCACGTTGAGCGAGCGCGTGCCCAGGCTGCCGCGGTTCATCGGGGTCAGCACCTGGATGTCCCGGATGGGGCTCAGGCCGAAGCGCCTGGGAATGCGCTCGGTGACCACCTGGAACAGCTTGTCGTGTATCTCCTCGGGGGAGTCGGCCGGAATGAAGTAGAAGTCCTGCAGCTCGCCGCTGCCGTCCGGGGTCTCGACGGGCATGCCGTCGTTGATGCGGTGGGCGTTGACCACGATGCTCGAGGACGCGGCCTGCCGGAATATCTCCGTGAGCCGCACCGTGGGCACTTGCGCGGACTCGATGACGTCCTGCAGCACGGCTCCCGGCCCCACGGAGGGAAGCTGGTCCACGTCGCCCACGAACAGCACCGCGGCGTGGACGGGGACGGCCTTGAGAAGCTGGTTCATCAGCAGCACGTCCACCATGGAGGCTTCGTCCACCACCAGCAGGTCCACGTCCAGGGGGTCGGTTTCGTCCTTGCGAAAGCCCATCTGCCGGGGATCGAACTCCAGCAGGCGGTGAATGGTGCGCGCTTCGGCGCCGGCGGACTCCGACAGGCGCTTGGCCGCGCGCCCGGTGGGGGCGCACAGCAACACTTGGGCGCGGCGCGCCTCCACGAGCTTGAGGATGCTGTTGACGATGGTGGTCTTGCCCACCCCCGGTCCCCCGGTCAGGACCGTGACCTTCCCCTTGAGCACGGTTTCCACGGCCTGGCGCTGGGACTCCGACAGGCTCAGGCCGGTGGCCTGTTCCACCCATGGAATCGCCCGCGCGCCGTCCACCTGGCCCCAGGGCGGCGCGCCGTGCAGGAGCCGTTGCAGGTGGCCGGCCACTCCGGCCTCGGCGCGGTAGAGCGGGGTGAGGAAGAGCGCCGGCTCGCCCGCCACATGTTCGGCCACGAGGTTCCCCGCCGCCACTTCCAGCCCGATGGCCTCCTCCACCAGCGCGGGCGTCACTTCGAGAAGCTCCACCGTGCGCTGCATCAGGTTCGGCCGCGCCGCCGCGCAATGGCCTTCTGCCGACAGTTCCCAGAGCACGTGGTGCAGGGCCGCGCGGATGCGGATCACCGAGTCCGGCGGGATGCCCAGCTTGCGCGCGATGACGTCCGCCGTGAGGAAGCCGATGCCGTGGATGTCCAGGGCCAGGCGGAAGGGGTTCTCGCGGATGCGCTCGATGGCGGCGTCGCCGTACACCCGGTAGATGCGCGCGGCGCGCGCGTTGCCGATGCCGTGGGAGTGCAGGAAGACCATGATCTCGCGGATGGCTTTCTGCTCGCGCCAGGCCTCGACCACGCGCTCCTGGCGCTTGGCGCCGATGCCCTCCAGCGTGCGCAGCCGGTCCGGGTCCTGCTCGATGACGTCGAACACCTCGGCGCCGAACTCCTTGACGAGCTGGTGCGCGAAGTGCGGGCCGATGCCCTTGATCAGGCCCGAGCCCAGGTACCGCTCGACCCCGTCGAGGGTGGTGGGGGGTATGACTCTCAGGGCCGCCGCGCGGAACTGGAGGCCATAGGTGGCGTCGTTCACCCAGTCACCCTGGCAGTCGATCTCCTCGCCCGCGTTCACCGCGCCCGCGTTGCCCACCACCGTCACCAGGTCCCGCTGGCCGCGGGCCTTCACCTGCAGGACGCAAAAGCCGCTGTCCTCGCTATGGAAGGTGACCCGCTCGACGAACCCCTGGAGCTGTTCGTTGGTGGTCGCGGGCTGCGTGAGTGCCTTGTCCCACATCGGGTCGTTTTCCGGGCCGCGGGTCCTGCTCGTGTTCTCGCAGCGTGTTTCGTTCGCGGCTCAATCGTTGCCGCGGAATATCCTGAGGCCGCGGTCGATAAGTCGTTGCAGCGGGTCGTCGGCTTCCCGCGCCGCCCGCGGCTTCTCCTGCTTGTCTTCCGGTGCTCCGGGAGTCTCCGTGGGTGGCTTCCGGGCTTGCGAGGATTCCGCGGGGCTCTCCTCCGGCGCCAGCCTGGTCTTCACCCCGGGGAAGAGGTCCAGCAGCCTTCCCAGGCGCGCGCGCACGCCTCCCTCGAGCAGGCGCGCCACCAGTTGGCGTCCGGGCCTCACGTGCACACCCGGCAACGTGCCGTCGACGGAAAAGGGCACCTCGATCTCGCCCTGGCCGTTGGCGAAGACGTGGAGCCGGGAGGGGGGCACCAGGTCGGCGGACAGTCCCGGGGACAGGGTCAGCACGCCCTCGATCCCGGTGACGCCGTCGAGGTCCACGGAGCCCGCGCCACTGAGGCCGTAGTCCCTGGCCTTCAGGGTCACGCGCTCGATGAGGACCCTGCCGCCCTCGGCCTTGAACTCCCCGTCGAATTGCTCCAGGACCGTGGTGCCGCGCTGGAAGATGTGCGGATAGCGGTCCCGGAGGCCGCGGCTGAAGAGGCCGGTCAGGCCCTGGATGCCGGTGATGCCTTCGAGGGCCTGCTCGGCCAGATTGAACTCCGATACCCGGCCTCCGAGAACCGCGGCCTTGCCGGTCCCCGCGAGGGTGGACTCGACGGCGTCCCAAGTGCGCCCTTGTCCCGTGACGCGCAGGTCGGCCTCCAGCCTCCCTTCCACCGGGGGGAGGCCGGCGGCGCCGTCGAGGAAAGCGCCGACGTCGAGGCCGTGGACGCGCAACGAGGCCTCGAACGGCAGCCGGGCGTCTCGGAGTCGCACGCGTCCATCGGCTTCCAGGTCACCGTCGAGTGTCTTCAGCCGAAGGGATTTCAATACGAGCCACGGCTGGGCCACGTCGATGGTGGCGGCCAGCTCCGTGTAAGCGAAGCCCGCGAGCGCGCCCCGCGCCGCGGTCAGAGTGCCGCCGCCCGCCAGATCGCCGGCGCGGGTGAGACGCCCGGAGGCGCGGGCCTCTTCCAGCACCCCGTGCGCCGGCTGGAGCTGGAGGTCGGCCAGGCGCAGGCGCGGCGAGCGCAGGTCGTAGGCCACCGCCAGGGGCGTGAAGCTCTCGATGACGCCGTTCCCGGAAACTTCCGCTTCGCCCACGCGGAAGCCGAGCGCGCGCACGGTGGCTCGATCACCGTCGGAATCGACGTCCAGCTCGAGGTCCTGGAGTCGCAGGTGCCGGTGACCGTCCCGGTAGTGGAGGACGCCGCCGGCAACGGTGGCGCCGGTGACGGTGATTTGCCGCCGCAGGGCATGGACCTCGAGCCCGACCCGTACTTCGGAGGCCTCGAAAAAGCGTCCCCGGCCCAAGGCGGGGTCTTCGGCAACGACGAGGCCGAGGATACGGACGCGAATGCCGCCTCTCAGCTCGACGTGAACGCGATCGAAGTCGACGGTCCGGCCGGTGCGCCGTTCGGCCGCGGCGATGATCCGGTCCTTGTTCCAGGCGATGATCGTGTCGATATTGTAGAGCGCCCAACCTAGCAATGCGGCGGCAACTATAATAAGGACCATCAACGCGATGAGGAGGCTGCGCATGAAGGGCGTCCGGTTCCTTGGACGGTCAATCTACACCATCGCGTCGCGGAACTGAAGATAGGGTTTTCGGCGCGTCGCCGGGACGCCATGGATGTCCCGCGCCGAGACGGAGGTCGGCCTTGAAACGCTTCGTATACGAACGCCGGGTGGAGTTCGCCGACTGCGACTCCGCCCGGATCGTGTTCTATCCCAACTTCTACAAGTGGTTCGACCGTGCCACGGAGCGGCTGTTCGCTTCCGTGGGACTGACCTACCGCGCCATGGAGGAGCGCCACGGGGTCATCGGCCTGCCCCTCCTGGAGACCGGCGCCAGGTACCTGCGTCCCTGCCGGCACGGGGAGCGGGTGCGCCTGGAGAGCTGGGTGGACTCCTGGCGCGAGAAGGTGTTCGTGGTGCAGCACCGCATCGAGTGCGAGGGCGAACCGGCGGTGGAAGGTTACGAGACCCGCGCCTGGGCCTCCCTGGCGGAGACGGAGCCCCGGTCCATGCGCGCGGTCGCCATCCCCGCGTCCGTCCGGGAACTGTTCCTGTAGTGGCCGGTCCATTTCGAACTCGGGACCGGCCCGCCGGTCATTTCGCCGTCGCCGCGGTGCTCTCGTGCCGCTTGGGAAATCCGCGGTGGAGCGAGATCGAACGATACCGTGCTGAATCATGACCCGCGATCCGGAACCCACCGACCCCCGGAACAGTGAACGTTGGGCGCGGCGGCTCAACTACCTGTCGGGCGCCTGCGTCTCCAGCTCCATGAGCGCGGCCGTCACGTACGTGCCGCTCTACATGAAGAGCCTGGGCTCTTCGTACTTTCTCAGCGGCCTGCCCTTGGGGGTGCGGGCCATCGGCCGGTTCGCCTTCGACGCCGCGGCCATCGTCGTGGCCGGGCGCGGGGCTCGCCCGCAGATGATACTTGCGCTGGGGGTCACGTTTACCGGTCTGGCGCTGCTCGCCTGCGCGCTGTTCCCCAGCGCCTACCCCGTCACCGCGGCGTTCTTCTTTATCGGCGCGGGCGTTGCATGGGTGCAGATCGCGCTGCGGCAGATCGTGTTCGAGGGCGCGGAGGCCGGCCGGCGGGGTCGCGCCCTGGGAATCCTGAGCCTGTTCCTCGCCTCGGGTCCCATGGCGGGCATCGCGCTCGGAGGCTTCATCTCCGAGCACCTGGGATACCGCACGCTGTTCGCCGTGGGGGCGGGCGTCGTGCTGTGGCTGCCGCTGTTGCTGGTACGGTTCACGCCCCGCGAGAAGAAGCCCGAAGGCCGGGAAGGGGCGCTGCACGGGCACGTGGTCCGTGAGATCCTGCGCACGCCCGGCGCGGGGCTGTTGTGCGCGGCGAGTTTCTTCTCGCTCTTCTACCAGCCGGCGCGGGCGCTGGCGCTGGCGTTCTATGCCACGGAGTCCCTGGGCCTGTCGCTCAGCTCCTACGGCGTCATGCGCGGCATCAGCCAGCTCGGCAACGTGAACGGGCGCTTCTTCGGCGGACTCTGGACCGACCGCTCCGGCGTCGACGCCTGTCTGGCGGCCGGCTTCTTCATCTCGGCGGCGGGCTACGCGCTGGTGCCCTGGACGACCGACTTCTGGTCGCTCCTGGTCGTGCACACCGCCGTGGGCGCCGGCGCGGGCATGGTGAACCTCGCGAGCCAGGTGGGGATCCTGTCGCTGTTCCCCTCGTCCATGCGCGGGCAGGCCATGGCGCTGCACCGCGTGGTAGGGGACGTGGGACTGTTCCTCGGCCCCATGGTCGTCACCGCGGGCCTGGACGCCTTCGGCTTCTTTCCGGTGTTCATGAGCCTGGCGGCACCGCCGCTGGCGTTCGGACTGTGGACGGTGCTGGGAAAGGCGCTGCCGCGCGCGGATGCGGTGCCGGATCGGTAACCCAATCCCCCGGGGTCGTCATTCCCACGAAAGCAGACCCGTCGAAACGTCATTGACATGAAAATAAAGTCTTATCCAGTGAATTCAGTTAGTCACGGAAGCCCGCTACAGCCCGGATCGTCATTGATGCGAAATAAAATCTTGTTCTGTGATTTCTGGTAGTTACGGAATCCCGCTACACCCCGATGAGTCATTCCCGCGGAAGCGGGAATCCAGGGGTGGGGGGTGTGGCGACCTCATTGCCCGACCCCACCCCGCCTGGATTCCCGCTTCCGCGGGAATGGCGATCCGGGCTGTAGCGGGCTTCTGTAACGATTCGAAGGGTCTGCGTTCGTGGGAAGGACGATCTTGGGCGTCCGGGCGGTTATCCCAGGTGCGGCACCACGTCTTCGGCGAGCAGCTCCAGGTGCTCCATCTCGTCGAAGGCGGGGTTGAGGAGCAGGTGCCGGGCGCCGTAGCCCACCACCTGGTTGAGCTTGTCGATGACCTCCTGGCGCCCGCCCCAGACGCACACCTGCGAAGCCATGTCGGCGTTGCGGTAGCGCACGGCGAAGAACTCGCGCAGGCGCCGTTCGGCCCGGTCGCGGTCGTCGTCCACCGCGAGGTAGACGCGCTTGGAGATGGTGAAGGTGGCGGGGTCCCGCTTGGCTTCGTCCAGCAGGCGCACGATGCGGCCGTGCTCCTTGACGAAGCGGTCGGTGCCCGAGGAGCCCGCGCCCATCCAGCCGGCGCCGTAGGTGATGGCCCGGCGCAACGCGGGCTCCGCGTGGCCGCCGAACCAGAGGGGGAAGGGCCGTTGCAGCGGCTTGGGCTCCATGGCCACGTCGGTGAAGTTCCAGAACCTTCCCTCGAAGCTGACGCGCTCCTCGCTCCACAGCGCCTGCATGACCTTGACGCCTTCCACGAAGCGGGTGACGCGGTGCTCGGAAGGATAGCCGAAGACCGTCTCGGGCTCGGGCCACATGCGCCCGCGGACGCCTCCGAGGCCGATGCCGGGTATGATGCGCCCGCCGCTCAACTGGTCCAGGCTCGCAAGGCTCTTGGCGAGCTGCAACGGGTTGCGCAGCACGGTGAGCAGCACCGAGGCGCCGATCCTGAGGCGCGAGGTGGCCGCGGCCACGTAGGTCATCAGGGTCACCGGCTCCAGCATGCAGAAGTTGCTGAGGATGCGCTCCTGGGTCCAGAGGCTGTCGTAGTCCAGTTCCTCGGCCCGGGCCACGAACTTCTTGATGTGGCCGGTGTCCACGGGGCCGCCGATGAACACCTGGGGGATCTCGATGCCGCAGGGGATGTGGCCGTCTGCCATGTCGTCGTTACCTCGTGGACTCCCGGACGGCCCGGGCGATGCGTTCGTCCGACGGGCCGATGTGCTCTTCGAGCGGTTGACTGTAGGGGACCGGCACGTCCAGCGTGGCCACTCGGCGAATCGGTCCCTTGAGCTTGTCGAAGCCGCTCTCGGCGATGCGCGCGGCGATCTCGGCGGCCACGCCGCAACTCCGGTGGGTCTCGTCGGCGATCACCACCCGGCCGGTCTTCTCCACCGACGCCATGACGGTGTCGAGGTCGAAGGGCACCAGGGTGCGCGGGTCCACCACCTCCACGTCGATGCCCTCGGATGCCAGTGTTTCGGCCACGGCGAGGGCGCGCTGGACCGTGAAGGAAGTGGCGATCAGGGTCACGTCGGCGCCGGGTCTCTTCACGTCCGCCTGGCCCAAGGGGATGCGGTCGCCCTCGGGGACGGGTCCTTCCGTCTCGAACAGGTTCGAGTGGTCGACGAAGACCGTGGGGTTGTCGCTGGACACGGCCGCCTTGAGCAGCCCCTTCACGTCGCGCGGGGACGACGGCAGCACGATCTCCAGGCCCGGACAGTTCCACAGCATGGCCTGGGGGCTCCCGGAGTGCTGCGCCGCGCCGCCGCCCCTGAGGCCGTGCAGCATGTGGAACACCACCGGCGCCCGCACCTGACCGCCGGACATGTACAGGACGTTGGCCGCTTCGTTCACCACCTGGGGCCAGGCCTCGAACAGGAAGCTGCCCGTGGTCACGTCCACCACCGGCCGCAGCCCGGCCATGGCGGCGCCGGTGGCCAGCCCGCAGAAACCCAGCTCCGAGATGGGCGGCGCCGCCACGCGGTCGGGCCACGCTTTCTCGATGGCCGCGAACTTGAGCCGGTGCGGGCTCAGGCTGAAGAACGTTCCGCCGATGAGGTGGACGCGTTCGTCCTCCTCCATGAGCTCGCGCAGGGCTTCGAGCTTTGCCTCGTGGTATTTCAGGTTTCGCATTTTCGGTTCAGTCGTCGACGGGGCCGTTGTTGCCGGCCCTCCATCCATCACCAACCCCCCGAATCGTCATTGACATGACAATGAAATCTTGTTCAATGATTTCCGGTAGTTACGGAATCCCGCTACACTCCAATGAGTCATTCCCGCGGAAGCGGGAATCCATGGGCGGGGAGGGGACTCGTCGGCTCTACACGAACACGTCTGTTTCGGCTTCGGCGAGTTCGGGATAGGGGCTGTCGAAAGCGAAGTCGACGGCCGCCGCGATCTGTCCCGTCACCGACCGGTTGAGAGCCTCCAGTTCGTCCCGGTCCGCGTGCCGGCTCTCCACCAACTCGCGCATGAACCGGAGCACCGGATCACTGTCCCGATACCAGCCGCGCACGTCGTCGGGCGCGGTGGACACGTCCCAGGCCAGCTCCACGGTGGTGGGGGCCTTGACCACCGGCCAGTTGGTCTCGCTGCCCGGCCAGCGCACCGTCAGGGTCTCGATGAAGCGCGGGCCGGCGCCCGAGCGAATCGCGTCGATGTTCTCGCGCAGCGTCTCGTGCACCACGCCGGCGTCGGTGCCGTCCACCTGCACCGCGGGAATCTTGTAGGCCCTGGGCAGATCGGTGAGGGGGTAGGCCGCCATGGTGGATGACTGCGCCGCGCCCACGGCGTTGCCCGCGCCGTACTTGCCGTTGTTCTCGCACAGGAAGAGCACGGGCAGCTTCCACAGCGACGCCAGGTTGAAGGTCTCCGGGATGGCGCCTTCTTCCAGCGCGCCGTCGCCGAACAGGCACACGGCGATCTGGCCGGCGCCCCGGCTCTTGGCCGCGTAGGCGGCGCCGGCCCCCAGCGGCAGGATGCCGCCCACCACGCCCGAGCACTGGAGGAAGCCCAGTTCCCGAGGACTCGTGTGGAACGAGCCGCCCTTGCCCCGGTTGTAGCCGTCGCGCCGGCCCAGGATCTCCGCCAGGAGCCGGCCGGGATCGCCGCCCCGGGCCAGGATGTGGCCGTGGTTCCGGTGGGTGGAAAACAACAGGTCGTCGGGACGGAGCAGCGAGAGCGCCGGCACGCCGGTGGCTTCCTGGCCTATGTAGACGTGGTAGTGGCCGCGGAAGCGCCCTTCGTGGTGCAGGCCGATGAGCCGTTCCTCGAAGTGCCGGATGAGCAGCATCCTCCGGCACTGGTCCAGCAATGGTTCCTTGGGGATGTCTGGAAGCATGTCGGCAACCGGTATAGGCCATCGGGCGGCGGATGCCAACCCCCTTCAGCATGCCGTGCGAGGGATCGCCTATGGCGAAGGCGTTGTTTGACAAGCCCACCGGAGCGGGCTAATCACGGTGCGAACAGCAGTGTCGCGTCCCGCACCCAAGTGGCGTGAGTTGCGCAGTATTGTTCGTCGTCGGCAAGACGCGATGACCGGTGGGCACGACTCGAAAATCGCGACTCTTCGAGTCGCGATCGGATGAATCAAGGAACCCGGTGCCCGAACAGGACACTCAAGGAACAGATCATGGCGCTTGAGAACAAGGTCGCCGTCGTCAGCGGCGGGGGACAGGGTCTGGGCCGGGCCATCACCCTGGCGCTGGCGCAGGCGGGCGCGAAGGTGGTCGTGGCCGACATGAACCAGGACACTGCCGATGCGGTCGCCGCCGAGGTCGCGGACGCCGGCGGCGAGGCGCTGGCGGTGCAGGTGGACGTGGCCGACGAGGCCTCCGTGGCCGCGTTGCGGGAACGCACCCTGGCCCGCTTCGGACGCGTGGACGTCCTGGCGGCCAACGCCGGCCTGTATCCGCGTTCCATGGTGGTGGACATGCCCGAGGAGGAGTGGGACCGGGTGCTGGACGTGAACGTCGGCGGCCAGTTCCTGTGCGCCCGGGCGTTCGCGCCGGGGATGAAGCAGCAGGGCAGCGGGCGGATCATCTGCACGGCGTCGTCCATCGCCTACAAGGGCGCCGCCGGTCATTCCCACTACGCCGCGTCCAAGGCCGCGACGCTCGGTTTCGTGCGCGGGCTGGCCCGTGAACTGGCGCCGCACGGCATCACGGTGAACTCGGTGGCGCCGGGGACCGCCAACACCGCCATGCCGCGCCAGCACCGCTCCGAGGAATCGCTGCGGCAACGGGGCGCGCAAACGCCGCTGGGCCGCATCGCGGAACCGGAGGACATCGCCAACACCGTGGCCTTTCTCGCGAGCGACGCGGCCGCCTACATCACCGGACAGACCCTGGTCGTCAACGGCGGAGACTTCATGATCTGATCTCCGGACCTGCTTCCGGAGTCCCCTGAACCTGGAAGGGAAGACTGGAAGGGAAGACCCTATGCTGAGAAAGAAGGTGTGTCTCGTCGGCTACGGCTCGACGGAGTACTCGCGCAAGTCCGACCGGCCGCTCTTGTCGTACTACGCCGAGGCGATGCAGAACGCCATGGCGCAGACCGGCCTCACCAAGAAGGAGATCAACGGGTTCTCCATGGTGACCCAGGCGAGTCCCGACTACTCCCCCTACGTGGCCGAGCAGTTGGGCCTGGAGCTCGACTGGGTGCTCAACGGGGACTGTGGCGGCGCCGGCGCGGTGTGCGCCATCCGGCGCGCGGCGGACGCCATCGAGGCGGGCTACCTGGACGTGGCCTTCATCGTCGCGGGCAACGCCTTCGACAAGAACGTGTCCCACCAGCGGGTGCTGGAGTACCAGCGGGCCAACTACGTGGACGTGTACGGGTACGGCGGACCCAATACGCTGTTCGCGCTGGTGCAGCGCCGCCACATGGAGGAGTACGGCACCACCCTGGAGCAGATCGGCAAGATCGCCGTGAGCCAGCGCTTCAACGCCGGCCCCAATCCCCAGGCGCTCTTGCGCACGCCCATGACCATCGAGGACTACCTGAACTCACGCCTGATCTCCGACCCCATCCGGCTGTTCGACTGCGTCATGCCGTGCTCGGGCGGCGAGTGCGTGGTGGTGGCCTCGGAAGAGCGGGCCAAGCAGATCACCGACAAGCCCGTCTACCTGGTGACGGACGCCGAAAAGATCGGCTTCCAAGCCTCCAACATGCTGCCGGACAAGACCGTCACCGGCATGAGCGTGGTGGGCGAGCACCTGTTCTCGGAGATGAGCCGGGACAACATCGACCTTCTGGCCATCTACGACGACTACCCCATCGCGGTCATGATGCAACTCGAGGACCTGGGCTACTGCGCCAAGGGGCAGGGCGGGCCGTTCGTCGACGACCATGACCTGACCTTCGCCGGCGACTTCCCGGTGAACACCGGCGGCGGCGAGATATCGGTAGGGCAGGCGGGGCTGGCCGGCGGCATGCTGCACGTCGTGGAAGCGCTGCGGCAGTTGCGCGGCGAGGCCGGCGAACGGCAGGTCAACGCGGCCCAGACCGCGCTGGTCACCGGCATCGGCTGGCTGTCCTACGCGCGCAACCTCAACACCACCGCGGCACTGATCCTGGAGAGGAGGTCCTGATGGCCGGCAAAAGTCTTCCCGCCGTAAACTCGATCGACCGCGAGTTCTGGGAGGGGGCCGCCAAGGGCGAGCTGCGGCTCCAGAAGTGCCGCGCCTGCGGCAAGATGCAGTTCTTCCCGCGCATCGCCTGCACCGGCTGCCTCGGCGCCGACCTGGAATGGGTGCCGGTAAGCGGCAAAGGCAAGGTGCACACCTTCTCCCTCTGCCGGGTGCCGCGCAACCGCGCCTTCATGGACGAGGTGCCCATCTACGTGGCCGAGGTGGAGCTGGACGAGGGCGTGCGCATGGTCACGCGCATCGTCGGCGACAACCGCGACCAGGTGACCCTCGGCGCGCCCGTCACCGTCACGTTCATGGAGACCGAGGACCCCGACATCAAGCTGCCGGTGTTCGAACTGGCCTGATCCGGCGAGTGTCCGGTGCGTACCGCGGAGCGGACGCACCGGCCGAGCCCTTCCACCGTCCCATGGCGACCGTCGAAGTCTACAGCAAGGGCTGGTGCCCGTTCTGCCGGATGGCCAAACGCCTTCTCGAGGAAAAGGACCAGGAGTTCGTCGAGTTCGACGTCGAGCTGGAGCCCGACAAGTACGACGAGATGCTCGAACGCTCCCAGGGCCGGTGGACCGTCCCGGAGATCTTCATCGACGGCGAGCTGATCGGCGGCTTCGACGAGCTGCGGGCTTTGGACGCCAGCGGGCGGCTCGACGAGCTGCTGCAATCCTGAGTCCGTGGAACCAGCCCGTTCGGCGTCACCGAGTGGGTTGGCGGCGGAGTAGGGTTGTCGCCAATCTTGAGCCCCCTAAGCACCCTTGATGAAATCCGCCACCCGCTCGCCGATCATCATGCAGGTCACGTTGGTGTTGGCATGGGTGACCGTGGGCATGATGGAGGCGTCGGCCACCCTCAGGTTGTCGATGCCGTGGACCCGTAGCTGCTCGTCCACCACCGTCATGTCGTTGGACGCGGGACCCATGAGGCAGGTGCCCGCGGCGTGGTGGTAGCTGTCGAACGCGGTGCGCGCGAACCGCGCCCAGTCCTCGCCGCGTTTGGGCTGGATGGGCGGGCCGTAGTACTCGGGCATGTCCCCGGTCCGGGTCAGTTTATCCAGGAACTCCATGGTGGCCACCATCGCCGCGATGTCTCCGGGGTGCTCCAGCATCCGCGCATCCACTCCCGGCAGTTCGTGGGGATCCGCGCTCTGGAGGAAAACCCGACCGCGGTTGCGCTGTTCCAGGAGCGCGGCCGAGATGTTCACCGTCCGGCCGACTCCCTCCAGCACGGTCGGCGGGCGCATGAACACGTGGAAGTCGCCGGTCTCCCTTGACGGGTCGCTCTTGGTGATGAGCCGGAAGGGCGGTACCACCCAGTCCACGTCGAAGCCGCCGCGTCCCTCGAAGCCCATGTGCAGCATGGCGTGGTCCTGGTAGTTCTCGCCCACCCCGGGACGGTCGTGAAGCACCGCGATGCCGTGGCGCTCCAGCTCCGCCGCCGGTCCGATGCCCGAGAGCATCATGATGTGGGGGCTGTGGAACGCGCCGGCGGTGAGCACCACCTCGGTGCCGGCCGCCGTGTGTCGCTGGCCGTCCTTCTCGTAGTTCACCCCGGTCACGCGGTTGCCCGACAGGGTGAGGGATACCGCGGGGGCCTCGGCGATGACGGTGAGATTGGAACGGCCCCGGGCGGCGTTCAGGTAGGCCACCGTGGTGGACTGCCGCATGCCCTCCTTGATGTTGTAGGGCGACGTGCACAGACCCCACGGATTCGGGTCGTTCACGTCGCCCCGCGGCAGCCCGAGTTCCCGGGCCGCGTCCATGAACACCTGCACCGCTCTGGGGACTTCCTGGCCGAAGAGGTAGTGGCGCTCGAAATAGAGCGGCCCGCCGTGGCCGTGATCGGTGCTGTCGGGGTTGTCCTGGTCGTCCTCCAGGCGCTTGAGCACGGGCACGACGTGCTCCCATGACCAGGATGGGTTCCCGGCCGCTTCCCACGCGTCCATGTCCGCCTTGATGGGGCGGATCACCGACATCACGTTGACGGAAGAACCGCCGCCCATGATCTTTCCCGCCAGGGAGTAGAAAGTGCTGCCGTCGAGCTTCCGCTCCGTCGGGTACATGTTGATGTAGGGCGTCTCCAGCAGGAGCCGCACCCTCCCGGCGGCTTGGGCCACCAGTTCGGGGATGGGCAGGGGGTCGGGGCCGGCCTCAAGGAGGAGGACCTTCCGGTCCGGGTCTTCCGAGAGACGCGCCGCCGCCGCACAGCCCGCCGAGCCGCCGCCGACCAGAATCACATCGTATTCGTTTGCCATGGCATCCTTTCCGTTCCGCACTCTTGTTCTCTTTCCCGTACCAAGTCCGTGGTTGCCGTTCAACAACATGTGGTGCGCTTTTTTCTTGACACCGACCCGAGGCGGACCTAGACTTGTGCTGTCTCGTTCGCGAACAGACAAGAGCCCGAAAACCCCGCGCGATGGTTCCGGGCTCGGTCATCAAACCGCCAGGAGGTGTCAGATGACTATAGACAATCCGCCCGACACGGGCCGCCCGCGCTAGGCGGGCTGGCGGGGTTTCCCGCAGGTTTGCCGAAGGCGGCTACCGGCTGACCGTCCCGACTCAGGTGTTGGACAACACGGCTTTAACGCCGTTATACGTGAGGGGAAAAGGCAGCGAAGGACAGCGATCCCGGAAGCTGGTTGACGGCAACCCCTGGCAGGGGAGCCGGAAAGAAAGATACGCATCGACCGGCGTGGATGAACGCCGGGAGCGGGCTCTTCTTGGGAGGGGGGCCCGCTTTTCTTTGCATGATGCGTTCGCGAACCGATCGAGGCAGAAACATGACGCAACAGGCAACCGAAGTCTCCGGCTACCACGCCCATGTCTACTACGACCGTGACACCAGGGAAGTGGCGGGGCGTGTCCGCGAAGGGCTCGGCGTTCGTTTCGACGTCGTCCTGGGTCGCTGGCACGATGTGCCCGTGGGTCCTCACCCCAAGGCCATGTACCAAGTCGCCTTCGCTCCGGACGAGTTCGCCAAGGTAGTCCCCTGGCTGATGCTCAACCGCGAAGGCCTCGACGTCCTGATCCACCCCAGCACGGGCGAGCATGTCGGTGACCACCGCGACCGGTCGCTGTGGCTGGGAACGCGGCTGCCGTTGAGGCTGGGGAAGCTGCCCTGAACGACGGGAACACGTGATTACTGGAGTGCGCCGTCCCGCACCCGCAGCTTCGCTTCGATGAATTCCTTGTGCGATACGCCGATGAGGTTGGCGATCTTGCGGACGAGGTACTCCTCGTGCTTGTCGACGTTGGCGTCGGCGTAGGCGACGGCCCACAGGTACTCCACGACTCTCCGTTTCTGTTCCTGGGAGAAACCGCTCTTGATGAGCGAGGTGAACTGGTAGTGGTCGATGGCGTCGTCGGCTTCGGCCTCGGCGAGTTCCATCAACTCGTGAGTTTCCTCTTCGGTGAGATCGAACTTGTCGCGGAGGGCGCCGAGCACGACGGCGCGCTCCCCCTCCGTGCACTCGACGTCGGTGCGCATCATCTCGACGAGCAGGGCGCCGGTTGCCACCTGGAGCCGGTGCTGGTCCGTTTCGCGCACGTCGCGGTGGCCGGGGTCGATCCGGCTCGTGAAGAACCGCTGGATGGCCGCGAGCATCAGCGGCCGTTCCCGTTGAGAAACCGCACTTCGTAGTCCCTCCACTTGTCCGCGGGCCGGGTGATGTCTCCCGTGTAGGTGCCGAAGCGCCCGCGCCGGCGGTCGCGGAAATAGAGCTTCAGGGTCTGCTCGACCACCGGAAACGCGATGTCGTCCCAGGGAATGTCCTCCTCGCGACACAGGCGTACATCGAGGCTTTCTTCACCGGCGCCGAACTTGCGCTCGCGCAGGCTGCCGCGGAACATGACGTAGACCTGGTTGATCTGGGGCAGGTTGATGAGGGTGTAGAGTTCCGAGATGTCGACCTCCGCCAGGGCCTCCTCGCGGGTCTCGCGGGCGGCGCCCTCGATGGTGGTCTCGTGGTCCTCGAGGAAGCCCGCGGGCAGGGTCCAGTAGCCGTAGCGCGGCTCGATGGCGCGCCGGCACAGCAGGATGGTGTCGCCCCACTCGGGGATGCAGCCCACGACCACTTTCGGGTTCGTGTAGTGAATGGTGTTGCAGGAGCCGCACACGTGGCGCGGGAGGTTGTCCCCATCCGGGATGCGGAACTCCACGGGGGCGGCACAGGCGCTGCAGTAGTTCATCACCAACCCTCTCGCCGGCTTTGCCGGCACACGCCGCGGACTTGGCCGGCCGCGCGGGTTGCCGGCACGGGATACTATAGGGTCATACCCCGGCAGGGTCAAACTTCGGCGGAACCGGCATTCGTGCTATACACGGTCCCACGGGAGACGCGTGTCCACTTCGATCGAACGCCTTGAAGCCTGGTTCCGGGAAGCCGCGCCCGCGGTGAGTTTCTGCTCGCTCCGCTTTGTGAGCGAGCGTTCCGAGAACGTGTCCGTGCGACGCGACGTGGTGGAGCCCATCGCGTCGGGGGACGACGCCGGCGTCATGGTCACGGTGGCGGACGGCCGGGGCCTGGGCTACGCGGGTACCTGCGACCTGAGCCGCGCCGGGCTCCAACGCGTCCTGGAACGCGCCCGGGACTGGGCGCGGCGGACCGAGGCGTGCGCCGTGACGGACTTCTCCGCCGCGGCGTTTCGGGAGGCGCACCGGGGTGAGTACCGCACGCCGGTGGCGATTCCCTGGGACTCGACGTCGTTGCCCGACAAGATCGGCCTGCTGCGGGACCAGAGCGAGCGGCTGCGCGCGGACCCGCGCATCGTCGACTGGGACGCTTCCCTGTGGCACACGGAGACCGAGACCCTTTACCTGACGGCGGACGGAACGCGCGTGCACCAGGTCCTGAGCCACATCGTCCCGGGTCTGGGCTGCACGGCCAACGACGGTTCGGAGACCGCGAGCCGCACTTTCGGCGGCCGGGGCTTCTGCCGCCAGGGCGGCCTGGAGGTGCTGGAGCAAACGGGTTTCTCCGAGGCCGCGCCGGTGCTGGCACGGGAAGCCCTGGAGTTGCTGGCGGCGCCCAACTGTCCCACGGGCGCCATGGACCTCCTGCTCGCGCCCGACCAGCTCATCCTCCAGATCCACGAGTCCATCGGCCATCCGCTGGAGCTGGACCGCATCCTGGGCGACGAGCGCAACTACGCGGGCACGAGCTTCGTCACCCCGGACATGTTCGGGCGCTACCGCTACGGCTCGGAGCTCTTGAACGTCACTTACGACCCGTCCGATCCCGGCGAGTTCGCGAGCTACGGCTTCGACGACGAAGGGCTCGCGGCCCGCCGCGAGCACATCATCAAGGACGGCATCCTCATGCGCGGCCTCGGCGGCCACCTGTCCCAGCAGCGCACCGGACTTCCCGGCGTGGCCAACTCCCGCGCCACGAGCTGGAACCGTCCGCCCATCGACCGCATGGCCAACCTCAACCTGGAGCCCGGCGACGCGACCTTTGACGACATGGTGCGTTCCATCGAGCACGGGGTCTTCATGCAGACCAACTGCTCGTGGTCCATCGACGACTCGCGCAACAAGTTCCAGTTCGGTTGCGAGCGCGGCACCCTGATCCGTGACGGCGAGTTGCGCGAGGTGGTGAAGAAGCCCAACTACCGCGGCATCTCGGCCACGTTCTGGCGCAACCTCGCCCACGTGGGCCGCCCCGAGACTCGCGAAGTCCTGGGAACGCCGTTCTGCGGCAAGGGCGAGCCCAACCAGGTGATCCGCGTGGGCCACGCCGCGCCCGCGTGCGTGTTCACCGGCGTGCAGGTGTTCGGCGGCGAAGGCGGCGAGGACTGAACGTGACGCGGCTGTTCGTGCCGGCTTGAAACGCGCTCCCGCGACGGGGCGCCCTGGTGCGCGATGCAAGACTACTTCCACGACCTGGCGGATTTCGCCCAAACGCGGCTGAAGCCGCGCGAGGTGCTGCTCCTGGGCTTCTCGGGAGAGGAGTCGAGCTTCGTGCGCTTCAACCGGAGCGCCGTGCGCCAGGCCGGAGCGGTGGAACAGCGCCACTTGGCGCTCCATCTGATCGGCGACGGACGGCGGGTCGCCACGCACCTCACGGCGTCCGGCGACGCCGCGCTCGACCGGGAACGCATAAGGGACGCGCTCGACGGCGCGCGCGAGCGGCTGGCCGTCGTTCCCGAGGACCCCTACCTGCACTACGCGACGGAGGTCCGCTCCACGGAGAGCGTGCGGCCCAACCGCTTGCCCGAGGACGAAGGGCAGGTGGTGGATGCCATCGCGAAGGCGGGGGAGGGACGGGATCTCGTGGGCATCTACATGGCCGGAGGGATTTACCGGGGCTTCGCCAATTCCCTGGGCCAGCGCAACTGGTTCTCCACCTACAGCCATCACTTCGACTGGAGCTTCCACCTGGACGGCGACAGGGCCGTCAAATGCGCCTATGCCGGGTTCGTGTGGAATCCCGCGGAGTTCGAGGAAAAGATGGCGCGGGCCAAAACCGAGCTGGAAGCCTTGCGCCGTCCCGCGCGCACCCTGGAGCCCGGACGCTACCGCGTGTACCTGGCGCCGCAGGCGCTGGAGGAGGTGGTCGGCCTGCTGCGCTGGGGCGGATTCGGTCTGGGCGCCCGGCGCACGCGCCGGACACCGCTGCTGCGCATGGTCGCGGACGGCGCCGCCCTCGACCCTTCGGTGCGCATGGTGGAGGACACGCGCGGCGGGCTCAGCGCGGGGTTCGACGAGGCCGGCTTCCTCAAGCCCGACCACGTAACCCTGATCGACGGCGGACGCCTGGGCGACCCGCTGGTATCGGCGCGGGCGGCGAAGGAGTACGGTGTCCCGGCCAACGGGGCGAGCCGGCGCGAGTCGCCCGAGTCCCTGGCCATGGCCGGCGGCGCGATCCCGCGGCAGGACGTGCTCGCCACGCTGGGCACGGGCATTTTCATCAACAACCTGTGGTACCTGAACTACTCGGACCGGGACGCCTGCCGCATGACCGGCATGACCCGCTTCGCCGCGTTCTGGGTGGAGAACGGGGAACTGCGTGCCCCGGTCAACGTCATGCGCTTCGACGAGACGCTCTACCGGATGCTGGGCGACAACCTCGTGGGCCTTACCCGCGAGGTGGAGCTGCTCCCCGATGCCCACTCCTACGGCGGCCGCTCCACCCGGAGCCTGCGCCTGCCCGGCGCGGTGGTGGATGATTTCGTGTTGACGCTGTAGCCCGGACGGAGAGGGCCGCGTATTGCGGGTGGCTCCCGCGTGGCTCACTCGTATGGGCTTTGTCAGGCTGTTGCAGAACTCGGAACTCCGGTTGGTACGGGTTGGCGCCCTTCGACTCGGCTTCGCCATGCCTGTTCTTGAGCTTGGTCGAAGGGTTCAGGGCGAACGGAATTTCCTCAAGAGACCTCAACCGGACCGTTCGCCGCCAGCGTAGCGCAGCGAAGTGGAAGGGCGCCAACTTTTTCAACAGCCTGTTAAAGCGTTGCAGCCTTCGAATTCAAGTGTTTTATTGGTTCGAAGCGACCCGTACAGGGAGGTAAAGATGAAGAGCAACGGTTACGATCGCAAGGCGGACGACCTCGGCAACATCGTGGGCCTCGAACACGTGAACGTTACCATACCCGACCAGTCCACGGCCGTGACGTTCTACGTCCTGGGCCTCGGCCTGACCCGCGACCCTTACATGAACGTCGGCCTGAACAACATGTGGGTCAACGTCGGCGGCCAGCAGTTCCATCTGCCCACCCGCGGGACCCAGAAGATTCCCGGCTACATCGGACTGGTGCTCTCCGACCTGGAAGCGCTGAAGCGGCGGCTGGCCGCCGTGGAGCCGGACCTCAAGGGGACCCGCTTCAAGTGGCGCGAGGCCGCCGACCACGTGGCGGTGACCGGCCCCTGGGGCAACCGGTTCCGTTGCCACGCGCCCGGGCCGGAGTTCGGCGACATGACCATCGGCATGCCTTACGTGGAGTTCCTCACCCGTCCGGGCACCGCCCGCGCCATCGGCCGGTTCTACAAGACCGTGCTGCAGGCGCCGGTGGTCTACAAGAACGGCAGCGCGCGGGTGAAGGTGGGCCGCAACCAGAGCCTCATCTTCTCCGAGACTGACGGGAGGATCCCCAAGTTCGACGGCCACCACATCGCCATTTACATCGCGAACCATTCTCGCGCCCATCAGTTCCTGCTGAGCCGGGACCTGATCATGGAGGAGAGCAACGCGCACCAGTACCGCTTCAAGGACATCGTCGACCCGACGACGGGCGAGAAGGCCTTCGAGCTGGAGCACGAGGTGCGGAGTCTCTACCACCCCATGGTCGGGCGCATCATGGTGAACCGCAACGCCGCACAGACCCAGCGGAACTACATGCCCGGACAGGACACCTACTATCCCTGATCCTTTCCGCTCCCTCTGTTATTCCGCGTGAACGGCCGTGTCGGACCTGCGCGCGGCGAAGAGATGGCACCTGCGCCCAGGCGCCTGCGCCCCGATTCGTCAACCCCGCCCCTCGACACACATTCCCGGCACTCAGTACGTCATTCAGACCCCTCAATACGTCATTCCCGCTTTCGCGGGAATGACGTATCGGGGGGTCGGGAATGATGCATTGAGGGTTGGGAATGCCGTATCGGAGGGTCGGAAATGACGTATCGAGGGTCGGAATGACGAACGGAAGGGGTCCGAACGACGATCGACGGGGCAAAACGACTATTGCCCCTTTTCACTTCGAACCGAACAGACCTTCCATGCGCCGGAGTGCCGCGGCCATGTCGATCCCGGGCGCATCCACTACCGGAAGCAACGGGTCGGCCTTCTTCGCGAAGCGTCGACGCACGGTCTTGATCGTGAAGCGGCCCGGGTCGAGCTTCGCGGTCACCTCGGACCAGCGCAGCGGGCAGGAGACCGGCGCGCCCGGCAGGGGCCGCACCGAGAACGGTGCGGCGATGGTGCGGCCGTAGCCGTTCTGGCCGAAGTCGATGTAGACCTTGCCGTCGCGGGCGTGGAGCGGCCTTTGCACGGTGGCGATGTCGGGGAGCGCCTGCTCGCCGGCCATGGCCAGCAGGCGGGCGAAGGCGCGGCACTGCTCGTAGAGGTATCGCCGCCCCAGGGGCACCAGGAGGTGGAGTCCGGTGGCGCCGGACGTCTTGACATGGGAGGGGACCTCCAGGCCGTCCAGGATGCGCTTGAGCTCGCGCGCCACCCGCACCACGTGCCTGAACGGCGCTCCCTTGGGGTCCAGGTCCAGCACCAGCCAGTCGGGGCGTTCCAGGGAGTCGAGCCGGCTGCCCCAGATGTGCAGCGGGATCGTGCCGAGGTTGGCCACGTAGCGCAGACTGTCCGTGTCGTCGACGATGAAGTAGTCGATGTCGCGCTCCGCGTCCTTGGAGTAGATACGCCGGGTGGCGACCCAGTCGGGCACGAAATCGGGCGCGTCCTTCTGGAAGAACGACTTGCCGTGAATGCCGTCCGGGAAACGCGTCAACACCAGCGGGCGGTCCCGGAGGTAGGGCAGCAGCAACGGCGCGATGGCCGTGTAGTAGTCGATGAGGTCGCTCTTCGTGTAGCCGTTCTCGGGCCAGAACAGCTTGTCCGGGTTGGTGAGGGCGAGTTTCGCGGGCGCGGCCCGGCGCGCCGGGCCGGTTGTTTCCGCCGTGGCTTCGGTGGCCGCTCCAGTCAGGGCTTCCGCCAGCGCCTCCGACGCCTTTTCCCGGCGGCAATCCTCGGGCGCCTTGTCGTCCCGCAAGCCCAGGAACGACGGGTGGCGCAAGCCTCCGTCTTCCGTCCACTCGGTGAACTCCACCTCGCACACGAGCCGCGGCTTCACCCACCGGTGCCCTGTGCCCGCGGGCGCTCCCGTGGCGAAAGGGGAGTCCCCGCGCTCCAACTCCAGGAGCCTTTGGTGCACGGCGCCGAGTGTTCCCTCGTCGAAGCCCGTGCCCACCTTGGAAACGTACTCCAGGGAGCCGTGGCGGTAGAGCCCGAGGTGGAGCGCGCCGAAGTGCGGGCGTGAGCCGCCGGGCCTGGTATAGCCGCCGATGACGAACTCCTGGCGCTTGCGGCACTTGAACTTCAGCCAGTGGCGCGAGCGGCCGGCGCTGTAGCGGCTGTCGGCGCGCTTGGCGACGATCCCTTCCAGGCGGTTCACCGAGGCGGCGTGGTAGAAGTCCTCGCCCCGCTCCGGGATATGCTCCGTGTACTGGACCACGCCGCGTTCCGGCACGAACATCGCAAGACACTGCTTCCTCAGGGCCAGGGGCACGGCGCGCAAGTCCCGTCCCGCGGCTTCCAGGCAGTCGAAGAAGAAGGCGCGCACGGGCACCGTCCGCGCCGCCTGCTCGATGTCGAAGCGGTTGCTCAGGTGCATGCGCCGCTGCAGGCGCTGGAAGCTCGGCCGCCCGTCCTCGTCCATGGCGACGACCTCGCCGTCGATCAGGAAGTCGGCCGGAGCGGCCTTGCTCAAGGCGTGGGCGATCTCGGGATAGCGGTGCGTCACGTCGTCGCCCTTGCGGCCGAAGAGCGTGACCACGCGGTCACGGCGGCGGGCGAGCACGCGGACGCCGTCGTACTTGATCTCGAAGAGCCATCCGGGGTCCGAGAAGGGCGCGGTACCGAGGGAGGCCAGCATCGGTCTCGGCCTGCGCGAACTCCCCGCCGCGGGCGCCGCCGAACGCTTCAGCGCCCGGTCAAGCCGCGCCAGCCTCGAACGCGGCTCCTTCCGCTCCGCCACCGTCAGCCCGGACAGGATGGAGGCGGGCCACGCTTCCACCGGCTCCGCGCCCGTCTGCGCTCCGTCCTTGCTGAACAGCAGCCACTCCTTGTCGCCGCGTCCCATGCGCACGAGCATCCACACGCCGCGCAGCTTGTAGCCCTGGAGCTCGAACTCCAACGTACCCTGGGCGAGTTGGTCGAGGGGATCGGACGCGTGCAGGAGGCGATACAGGCCCTGGTCCCACAGGATGACGGCGCCGGCGCCGTAGTTGTCCCTGGGGATCACGCCCTCGAAGTCGGCGTATTCGACGGGGTGATCTTCTACGTGCACCGCCAGGCGCTTCTCGTGGGAACGCACCGACGGACCCTTGGGAACGGCCCAGCTCTTGAGGACTCCGCCCATCTCCAGGCGCAGGTCGTAGTGCATGGCCCGGGCCGCGTGCTGCTGCACCACGAACAGTCCGCCGCGCGACGAGCCGTGGCCGCCGAAGGCCTCCGGCGTGCGCTCGGGATCGCGCTTGCGCCGGTACTCATCCAGCGGCGCGGCCATGCCCATTCTCCGGACTGTTCATAACGCATGGAATTCTAAGGGTATTGCGTGGTACACTGCAACGCATCCCAACTCGTGGGTTCCGGTCATCGTTGCGCCGTGCGTCCCCAGGTCCGCGACAAGCCCAGGACGGGCTTCACGGTGCCGACTCGAAGGACGGGAACCTTCACGATCACGGAGGCCCTGTCATGGCAGCACGCGCCATCAGTTCCGGGACCATTTCCTTCGGCTTGGTATCCATCCCCATCAAGCTCTACACCGCGGCTTCGTCCGGCGGCGTCGCGTTCAACTTCCTGCACAACAAGTGCGGCTCGCGCATGAAGCAGCAGCAGTTCTGCCCGGTGTGCGAGGAGGTGGTGCAGCGCTCCGACCTGGTGCGCGGCTACGAGTTCGCCAAGAACCAGTACGTCCGCTTCGAGAACGACGAGCTCAAGGCCCTCGAGGAAGAGACCTCCAAGGTGATCGAGCTGGAGGAGTTCGTGCCGCTGGAGAAGGTCGACCCGGTCTACTTCGAGAAGACCTATTACCTGGGGCCCGACAAGGGCGGGGACAAGGCGTACCGGCTGCTGGCCGACGCCATGACCGAGTCCAACCACGTAGCGCTCGCCAAGTACGTGATGCGCGGAAAGGAAGGGCTGGTGTTGGTCCGCGCGGTGCGGGGCGGGCTCATGCTGCATACCATGTACTACGCGGACGAGGTGCGTGACTTCGACGAAATCGAACGCGGCCAGACGGTGCGGATCAAGGACGGGGAGTTGGACCTGGCGGTGCGCCTCATCAACGAGCTGGTACGCAAGGAGTTCCACCCGGAGAACTACCACGACGAGTACAAGGAACGCGTGCTGCGGCTGGTGGAGCAGAAGGTGGAGGGGAAGGAGGTCACGGCGCTGGAGCCGCAGGTGCGCCAGAGCCAGGTGGTGGACCTGATGGAAGCCCTCAAGGCCAGCCTGGGGCAGGGTGACGGCGCGGCCAAGTCCAAGGCGAGGCCGGCGCGTGCGGCCGCGCGGACGCCCAAGGCGCCGGCGGCGGAGGCCGAGGCCGAGGTCACCTTCGAGGAGTTCCGGACGGCCGTGGGCGAGTCCGGTCTGGAGGTGGGCGCCGCCGAGTTGAAACGCAGCTTCAACGGCCTGACGTCCCTCAAGAAGCGCAAGAAGCTTGCCGCCGACGACGTGCGCGCCAAGGTGGTGAACCTGCGCAAGGACCTGGAGGTCATCCGCTCCGACCCGGACCTGTTCGGGAGCGCGCCCAAGAAGCTCAAGGCCGCCCGCATACCCCTGACCGGGCGCGACTGGGAACGCTACTGAGCGGCCCCGCGCGCCGTCCCGCCCGTACCCACCGACATGAGCGCGGAGACCACAGGCCGGGCGCACCGCGTGCTGGAGGCGGCCCGCCGGCTCCTCGACGACTGCGCCATCGAGCGCGCGCCCGTGGATCTGGTGCGCCTGGCGCGGCGCGTGGGCATCGGCCGCATACGCGAACTGGACATACGCCTGGACGGCCAGCTCGTGGAACTCGGGGACGGCGATTACGAGGTCATCCTCAGCCGCAACGCGCCGCACACGCGCCGGCGCTTCACCCTCGCCCACGAAATAGGCCACCTTCTCGTGGCCGCCCACGAGAACGGCTCCATGAGTTGCGGCGACGGCCCCACCGAGGAACTCTGCAACCGGGTAGCGGCGGAGTTGCTGATGCCCGTCCGTTTCGTCAAGGCGGCAGTGGCGGAGGACCTGGACGTGGCGGGCTTCCGGCGCTTGGCGACCCGGTTCCAGTGTTCGCTGGAGGCCACCGGCTGGCGCGTCCTCAACCTGGGCCAGATCACGGGCGCGTTGCTGGTCTGGCGGCAGCAGGGCGACGGCAGCCTGGAGCTCTCCGCCGCGCCGCGCACCTTCGGCTTCGACCTTCCGTTCGAATCCGGCCACGTCCTTGATGGCGACCTACCGTTCGTGCGACAGTTGGCGCAACGAAGCGACGGGCCGCTTGCGTACACGCATCCGGCGAGCGGCAAGGCCTACCGCGGCGACTATGTCCGTTTGAACAAGGTGTTGCTGATGTTCTTCAAGACGGAAGGGGCCGCGGTACCGAGCCGCGGGCGGCGGGCGGCCGCGGCGCCGGGGCAACGCGAGTTGTTCGGTCCTGGGGGAGCCGGTGAGTAGCAAGACTCGCGGGGCAGTGAACATACGAAACGTCATTGATATGAAAAACGTGTTCAATGCTTTCTGGTAGTTACGGAATCCCGCTACACCCCGATGAGTCATTCCCGCGGAACAGGCTGTATCAAGGACGCGGCTCGGATGAGAATTCGTACCAACGAGGAGATATCATGAAGCCAATGGAGACCATCGATCTCGCCGCGCTGATGGAAAAGACCGAGGCCGAGGGCAACGGCCGCACGGTGGTGTGGCAGGACTCGGAGTCCATCGCGTTCCTGAGCAGTGGACGCAAGCGCCGCATGGATTTTCACGTGGACCCGAGCGACGAGGTGACGCTGGTGCTGAAGGGTGAGCAGCGCCTCCATTGCCTCACCGGCGACGGCGAGGAAAAGGTCGTGACCATGGGGCCGGGGCAGATGACCCTGTGTCCGGGCGGCGTGCCGCACTCGCCGCGCGTGGACCCGGGCACCTGGTTCCTGGTGTTCGAGCGGGTGCGCAAGCCGGGCGAGCAGGACCGGTTCATGTGGTTCTGCGAGAAGTGCGGCAAGAAGGTATACGAGGTGGACGTTCCGGTCGGGAACTACAGTGACGACCCGGTGGGACAGGTTCACCGGCGGTTCTACGGCGACGAGAAGCTCCGCACCTGCGGTGACTGCGGCAGCATCGTCCCGAAGCCGGAATAGGCGCGAACGAAGCGAAACAGGGGACGCCGGGTCGCAATGGAACGAAACCGCGCCGGGACGCACGCATGATGGATTACGGCGAGGCATTGGAACGGCTGGCCGAAGGCTACGGCAAGGCGGAGCGGGAAGTCGTCGCCACCTACTTCGGCACGCCGCACACGCCCGAGGACCACATCCCGTGGCTCAAGGCCCAGGCCTTCAAGGAATACTCGGCCATCCAGCCGTTGGTCCATGCCCTCGACAAGCTCTACCCGCAACTCGACCGGCAGGTGGACCGTCACGACTACGAGGAGTTGTGCCACAAGCTCGGCGACGAGATGAGTCACGCGCGGCTGATCATGGATTTCCTGGAGGAGTTGACGGGGGAGCGGCTGACGCAGAAGGACCTGGCCTGGCTGCCGGAGGACCGCAAGCTCGCCGAGGTGCGGGCGCGCTACTCGCGCAGCTACGCCGGGTTGCTGCACGGCTCCGAGCGCATCACCACGAGCGAGATCCAACGGCGCGACGAGGCGCTCGAGCGCGCCGCCATCACCCTCACCGAGGGAGGCGGGGGCGCCTTGTACGAGGTGTGCCGGCACCTGAAGGGGAGCCGCGCGAACCGGCGCATCGCGTCCATTTTCGGCCGCATCCACCGCGACGAGACCAAGCACAGCGATGCCAACGAGTTGGAGGCACTGGTCAGGACCCGCAAGGACCACGACCGCGCCCGGCGCATCATCGCCGACGTGTCATCCCAGCGTCTGCGCATGCGCAACGAGCAGTTCGGGTTCCCGCTGGGCAGGAGCGAGCTTCGAACGCTGGAGCGGGAGTGTACACGGACGGCATAGCCGGCGTTTCGTGGGCTGGTGTCGTGTCCCGCAAGTTCGTGCGATAAGTCGCGCGGGGAATCAAACAGGAGGTTGCCGTGAGCATGGATTCAATGCCGGTCATCGACGTCGACTCGCACGTGGAAGAACCCAAGGAGGCTTGGGACCACCTGGACGCGAAATACGCGGATCGGAAGCCCTTCCCAATAGTGGCGAAAGACCTGCCGGAGTTGGGCGGCATCAACGCCTTCTGGTACATCGACGGGACCGTCTATCCGAAGCCCGTCGGCCGGGGAAACCTGGTGTACGGTACCCCGATCGAGATGCGCTTCGCGACCCAGAAGGAGTTCAGCATCGGTTCCCAGACCATGACGGACATCCCCGCGCGCCTCAAGGACATGGATGCGGTGGGGATCGACGTTCAGGTCGTGTTCTCGACGGTCTTTCTCCAACCGGTCACCGACGATCTCCTGTTCGAGGCCGCGCTCATGCGCAGCTACAACACCTGGATGGCGTCGGCCTGCGCGGAAGCCCCGGACCGCCTCAAGTGGGGCGCCATCCTGCCCATGCGGGACCCGCGTATGGCCATTGACGAGCTGAACCACAGCCTGAAGCTCGGCGCCTCCGTGGCCGGCATCTACGGCACCGTGGGCGAGACCTTGCTGCACGACCCCTACTACGATGATTTCTTCGCCGAGGTGGAGCGGCTGGGCGTGCCGCTGGCCATCCACGCCGGCTGGAGCCACCCCGGCATCACCCGGAGCATGGACGACGTCTCCGGCTCCCGCGCCCTGGGCTTCACCCTCCCGGTGATGATGGGGTTCTACAGCTTCGTGGGCGGCGGCATCCTGGAGCGGCATCCCCGTCTCAGGGTCGCCTTCATGGAGATCGGCGTGCAGTGGCTCCCCTACCTGGTGCAGCGCATCGACCACTACCACCACGCCGACGGCGCCCTGGGCCTGCCCCTGCCCGTCAAGCAACCCGTGTCCGAGACCCTGAAGCAGAGCGACCTGTACTTTACGCCGGAAGCGGACGAGATTTACCTGCCCCAGGTGGTCGAGTACCTGGGGGAGGACCGGCTGCTGTTCGAAGGCGACATGCCGCACGCGGAAGCCCGCGAGGGCGCCAAGCAGGAGATCCTGGAGCGGGAGGACCTGTCGGAGGAGCTCAAGTGGAAGATCCTGAGCGTCAACGGCCGGCGGTTCCTGAACCTTTAGGGGGGCCGGTGGCATGACTCCCGAAGCACTGGCGGACAGGATACTGGCGCGACTGAAGGACGGCCCGCTCCACTTCGAGGACATCCTGCTGGAGTTCAGCGATGCGCCCTATCGCGTGATGCTCCAGGCCTGGGGCCGGCTGCGCGAAGCGGGCGCGCTGGGCCGCGAGATCGAGACCGGGAAATACGTAGCCAACGAGGATTGACCCATGGCTTCAGACTTCGACGGGAAGGTCGTCATCGTTACCGGCGCGGCCCGGGGCATCGGCCGGGTGTACTCCGGAGAGCTGGCCAAGGCGGGCGCGAAGGTGGTGGTATCGGACGTTCTCGACGGGGAGCCTTGCGCCGCCGGGATACGGGAGCAGGGCGGCGACGCCTTCTTCGTCAAGGCCGACGTCACCGATGAGCAGAGCGTCAAGGAGATGGCGGCGGCGGCCCACGACCGCTACGGCCGGATCGACGGGTTGGTGAACAATGCCGCGATTTTCGCCGACGTCCGCTACGCTCCGTTCGACGAGATCAGCGTGGCCGAGTGGGACCAGGTGATGGACGTGAACGTCAAGGGCGTGTGGCTGGCCTCCCGGGCGGTCTACCCCTACATGAAGGAGCAGGGCTCGGGCAAGATTGTCAACATCGCCTCGGGCGTGCCTTTCAAGGGCATCCCCGTGTACGTCCACTACACGGTGTCCAAGGGCGCCGTGGTGGCGCTGACGCGTGTCCTGGCCCGGGGCACCGGAAAGGACGGCATCTGCGTCAACGCCGTGGCGCCGGGACTGACCCGCAGCGAGAGCCTGCTGGCCGTGCGCGGCGGCCTGGTGGACGAGGACGACGTGCCCCAGATCCAGAGCCGCGCCATCCCCCGCAGCCAGTACCCCGAGGACATCGTCGGCGCGGTGATGTTCTTTCTCTCCGACGCCGCCAGCTTCATCACCGGGCAGACGCTGCTGGTGGACGGCGGCTCCTACATGCACTGAGATTCCCATGAGCCAGACGGACAGACTTACCTACCACGACATGCGCGGCCTGGTGGCGCTGCTGGAGTCCGAAGGCCAGCTCCGCCGCATCGCCAGGCCGGTGGAGGCGCGTTACCTCAACACGCTGCTGGCGCAGGCCGACACCGCGCTGCTCATGGAGAACGTCGAGGGCTACTCCATGCCGGTGGTGGGCGGGCTCGTGGGCTCGCGCCAACGAGTGGCGCTCGGACTCGGCTGCGACCAGCGGGAGCTGGGACGCAGGTTCATGGAGGCCCTGGACAATCCGATCGAGGCCAAGGTGGTGGAGGGCGGTCCCGCCCAGGAGGTGGTGAAGGTCGGCGACGAGGTGGACCTCACCGAGCTGCCCATTCCCTTTCAGCACCGGAAGGACGGCGGGCCGTATCTTTCCGCCGGCATCTCCGTCTCCAAGGACGCCGCCGGGCGGCGCAACGCGGGCTGCTACCGGCTCATGTACCGGACCTCGCGCGAGACCGGCATCGACCTGGTGTCGCCGTCGGACATGCGCTTCAGCTACGAAGCGGCGCTCAGGCGCGGTGAGCCGCTGCCCATCGCCGTCGCCTTCGGCACCGGCACCCCGGAAATCATCGCGGCCGCCTACAAGGCGCCGCCGGGTTACGACGAGTTTGCGGTGGCCGGTGCCCTCTACGGCCGGCCCGTGCCGCTGGTCAAGTGCAAGACCGTGGACCTGGAGGTGCCCGCCCACGCGGAGATGGTCCTGGAAGGGGAGATCTCCACCGACGGCTGGACCATCGACGAGGGGCGCTACGGCGACTTTACCGGGCACCAGTGCTCGATCCGCTGGAACCCGGTGTTCAAGGTCAAGGCGGTGACGCACCGGAAGGACCCGATCCTGCAGACCATCCTGATGCCGTGGGAGAACGACTGGCTGGAAGCGCCGCCGCTGGAGGCCGCGGGATGGCGCGCGCTGCGGGAAGCCAGCGTCAAGACCGTCGCGGTCTACGCGACTCCCGGAAGCGCCTGCTACTGGCACCTCTACGCCGCCATCGACAAGCGTCCGGGCGAAGGCAAGAACGCCCTCCTGGCCTTGCTGTCGCTCCACGCCATCAAGCTCGTGGTGGTCACCGACGGCGACGTGGATCTCACCGACCCCATGGCGGTGGAGCGCGCCATGGCCTTCCGCGTCCAGCCCGACGAGGACGTCATCATCGTCTCCGGCGCCCGCGGCAAACACCTCGACCCCACCCTGAAAGCCTCCCGGTTGCCCAAGGGCGCCCTCCCCACCACCTCCAAGATGGGCATCGACGCCACCATCCCCGACGACGTCGACCCCGCGGAGTACGAGCTGCTGGAGTATCCCTTCATGGACGAGGTCAAGCTGGAGGACTACTTCTAGCGTTTTCTGTCTCCGCCGGATGGCTGCGGTTCAAGGACTTCCCACTCGGTCGGCTCCGCTGCCGGTGCCATGATGTCGCCGACAATCCGTCTGCGACCCTTCATGCAATCCAGCCAATCCTCATGCAGGTCGGGAGGTGGACTGGTCGGTGCAATGGGTTTCTCGTTTCGTACCATTCCTTCGGATACAACATTGGCGCGTTGAATGATCCATCTCCGAGGCGCTAAAGAGGTTGGTTTGGGCGTCGATTCTCTTCTATGTGGACAGGGCAGAATCGCGTGGTTCTCGATCATGGTCCGGGTTGGTCCGTCTGGTCGTCGAGGCGGTGCTGGACGTCGTCTTCCCGCCGTGCTGTATCGCCTGCGAGGCGTGGCTCCCGGCCAACTCACCCGGTGCCTTCTGTTCACCGTGCCATGACCGGATCCAACTGGCGCGGCCGCCGTTGTGCCCTCGCTGCGGGCGGCCGTATCCGCACGATCGGCAGGCCGACCATCTGTGCGGCGGCTGCCTGTTGCGGCCTCCGGCCTTTTCCATGGCTCGGAGCTGGGGGTGCTACCCGCGGGAATCGGACGCGTCGCATCCGCTGCGGCAGGTGATCCACCGGTTCAAGTACGGCCGGCAGGCTTCTCTCGGCAAGCCCCTGGGGCGGCTCATGGCGCAAGCGTGCCAGCCGTGGGAACGGGCATCCGGGTCGGACCTCATCCTTCCCGTGCCGTTGCACCCGCGGCGGCTGCGCTGGCGCGGATTCAACCAGTCGGTGCTGCTGGGACGGGAGGTCGGTCGTGCGTGGAACGTCCCCATCGATCCCTTCATCCTGACGCGGAAGACCGAGACGGCGCCGCAGAGCACGTTGAGCCTGCGGGAACGCGGGCCGAACGTAAAGGGCGCCTTCGCCGTCGCCCCGGGCCGGTCCGTGGCGCGGATGCGCGTCCTGCTCGTGGACGACATCTACACCTCGGGAGCCACACTCAACGAGTGCACCGGCGTGCTGCTGCGCGCGGGTGCGCGCGAAGTGCGGGCGCTCACCCTGGCGCGGACAACTTCGTGACCCGATGGCTTCGTTCGGGTGTTCCCGGTTTCAAGCGTTGCTACCGCCGGCTCAGAGTCGCCATGATCCCGTAACGCGGCTTCAGCGTTACCTTGGCCGTGGACTCGACGGGGTGGTCGGGAACCACCTGGACCAGGAAGCGCTGGAGTATCTGGGCCAGCACGAGTTGGGTCTCGAGCATGGCCATGGCGGCGCCGATGCAGGTGCGCGGTCCGGCGGCGAAGGGCAGGTAGGAGAAGGGATGCCGGGCCTTGTCGGCGCTGGGGTCGAAGCGGTCGGGATCGAAGCGCTCGGGGTCGCGCCAGAACTCCGGGTGACGGTGGAGGGAGTAGGGCACCACGACGACACAGGCGCCGACGGGCAGCACGCAGCCGTTGAACTCCTCCTGTTGCTCCGCCCGCCGCGCATAGCTCCACACCGGGGGATAGAGGCGCATGGACTCCTGCACGACCTGTTTCAGGTAAGGGACCCGCGGGAGGTCGTCGGCCGTGGCGGGCGCGCCGTTCAGGGTCGCATCCAGGCTTTCGGCCAGTCGCGCCGCCACGTCGGGATGCGTGGACAGCAGGTACAGAGTCCAGGCCAGGGCATTGGCCGAGGTTTCATGGCCTGCCAGCATCAACGTCACGACCTCGTCGCGCAACTGCTTCTCGTCCATTCCCTCGCCGGCCCCCGCGTCGAGGGCGTGGATCAGGTGGTCGAGGATGTCGTCGTCGCCCACGCCGCGGCGCCGGCGCGCCTGGATCAACCCGTACACGATCCGGTCGAGCCGCTTCATGGCGCGGCGCCACTTCAGGTTGTAGGGCGTGGGCACCCACGAGTACAGGGTCATGAGCGCGCGGATATCCAGGAGGTTCAGGTTGGCGACCTCGAGGACCTCCGCGATCTCGTCCCCGTGAGAGTCCATGTCGCTTCCGAACAGCGTCGCGCCGACGATCCGGAAGGTCAGGTGGTTCATTTCCCGGTCGATTCGGAGGACTTCCCCTCCGGTCCGGGTCTCCCAGTCTTCCATCATGGAGGACGTCAGCGCGTTGATGGTCCCGTCGAAACCGCTGACGCGACGGTTGCCGAACATGGGCTGGATGAGGTTGCGCTGTTGGTTCCAGTGGGGGCCGTCGTTGGTGACGAGGCCGTTGCCCATGACCCGCGCCAGCACGCGGTAATCGAGGACGCGCTTGGAATAGTGCCGGTAGTCCCGTGTCAGCACGGGGCGTATGAAATCGGGATGGTTGACCAGGTAGATGTCCTTGAAAATACGCCAGCACATGAAGTCCCCGTACGTCCCGAGCAACTCGTGCAGCAGGACGTGCAGGTCGGTGCCCAACCGAAGCATCCGGTGGAACCGGGGCGTTGATGGCGGGGGCCCGAGCGGCTCGGCTGTCTTTCCGTTCGTGGACACCAGCGTAGTTTACGGAACGTTGGTGACTGGATCAAACGGACGCCTCCCCGGCGCTACTTGCACTACGTCGTATTTCCGCTAAAAGGGGGTAAACGTTCTGAAACCCGCGCTGAACCCGGCGCACCCAAGCACATCCGTCGAGAGGAACCGTCGATGGCCGAGTATCCCGTCGAGCCCGCATCCCATACCGAGCCCGCCACCAGCCGGAAGACCTACATCAGCGCCCAGTCGCTGCTCGAGGATTCCTTCCGCCTCGGGATGCAGATCCTGGAAAGCGGCTTTCGTCCGAGCTTCATCGTCGGCATCTGGCGCGGCGGCACGCCGGTGGGCATCGCGGTGCAGGAGCTGCTCGACTACTTCGGCATCGAGACCGACCATATCGCCATCCGCACGTCCTTCTACAAGGGCATCGGACGGACGGATTCGCGGATCCGCGTCCATGGCATGCAGTACATCATCGACAACGTCGAGGCGGACCAGGGCCTGCTCATCGTCGACGACGTGTTCGATACCGGTCTCAGCATCGAGGCCGTGCTCGCGCATCTCAAGCGCAAGTCCCGGCGCAACGCCCCCTTGGACACCCGCGTCGCCACCGTGTACTACAAGCCGGACAACAACCGGACCGACCGCGAACCCGACTACTACGTGCACGAGACCGATCACTGGCTGGTGTTCCCGCACGAGTTGCACGGATTGACGCGGGACGAGATCATCAGGCACAAGCTCGGCGTTACCTCCTTCATGCCGCGGCTGTGACGCGCGCATTTCGGGGTTGCATCCCCAAACTACACCATATATAGTGCGTGCCCGTTCCGGGCGACGCCTCATGTTGTAGGATCAGGCAGACCGCGATCATGCAGAACACGGACGACGGCGGCCGCGGAGGCCATCTTCTCGAAGCCGAGGACATCGTCAAGCGTTTCGGCGGTTTCACGGCCAACGACCGGGTGTCGCTGCGGCTTCGGCCGGGCGAGATCCACGCGCTGCTGGGCGAGAACGGGGCCGGCAAGTCCACCCTGGTGAAGATCATCTACGGCTCGCTGCAGCCCACCGCGGGCCGAGTGCTCTGGCGCGGCGAGGCGGTCACGGTGCCCAACCCGGCGGCGGCGCGCGCCCTCGGCATCGGCATGGTCTTCCAGCACTTCTCGCTCTTCGACGCGCTGACCGTGGTGGAGAACATCGCCCTGGCGGTGCCGGGACGGTTCGACCGGGAAGCGTTGGCCGCACGCGTCGCCCGGGTATCGGGGGCGTACGGACTGCCGCTGGACCCCACCGCGCTGGTGGCCGACCTGCCCGTCGGCGTGCGCCAACGCATCGAGGTGGTGCGCTGCCTCTTGCAGGAGCCGCGCCTGCTGATCATGGACGAACCCACCGCGGTCCTCACGCCCCAGGAGGCGCGGCAACTCTTCGTCACCCTGCGGCGGCTGGCGGACGAAGGTTGCGCGGTGCTCTACATTTCGCACCGTCTGGAAGAAGTTCGCGAGTTGTGTCACCGCGCCACCATCCTGCGCCACGGCCGGGTCGTGGCCCGGGTGGACCCCGGTACCGAGACCGCGGGGTCGCTGGCGCGGCTCATGGTGGGGGCGGACGTGCAGACCGTGAGCGCGACGGCACGGGAGTCGTCCGGGAGCGCGGCGCTCACCGTCACCCGCCTGTCCCTGCCGGCGGCCGGGCCCTTCGGAGTGCCGTTGCGCAACGTGTCCCTGGGGGTACGGAGCGGCGAGGTCATGGCAGTGGCGGGGGTGGCCGGCAACGGACAGTCCGAGTTGTTCGAGGTGCTGTCGGGCGAACGGCCGGCGCCCACCCCCGGCTCCGTTACCATCGCCGGCGAGCCGTGCGGGCTCCGGGACATCACCGAGCGCCGGCGGCTGGGCGCCGCTTTCGTGCCCGAGGAACGGCTGGGGCACAGCGCCGTTCCCGGTTTCGGCCTGGGGGAGAACGTGCTCCTGACGCGCCACGCCTCGGGCGACGGCCTCGTGCGCACCGGCTTCATCGACGGCGGCCGCATCCGTGCCCTGACGGCGCGGGTCACCAAGCGCTTCGACGTGCGCTTCAGCCGCCAGGACCAGGAGGCCAACGCCTTGTCGGGCGGCAATCTCCAGAAGTTCGTGGTGGGACGGGAGCTGGACCGGAAGCCGCGCGTGCTCGTCATCAACCAGCCTACCTGGGGCGTCGACGCGGGCGCGGCCGCGCTGATCCGGCAGGCGCTGGTGGACCGTGCCCGGGAGGGCGCGGCGGTGCTGGTCATCAGTCAGGACCTGGACGAGATCTTCGAGATCGCCGACCGCATTGCGGTCATCTCCCGCGGTGCCTTGTCGGAAAGCTATCTCGCCGGCGGCATCGATCGGGAGCGTGTCGGCATGCTCATGGCGGGGGCGCACGAAGCCGGCCTCGATCCGGGCGGGGACGCTCGCGCGTGAGAGTGGTGCTGGAGAAGCGCCCGGAGCGCAGCCGGGCGATGCAGGTCGCCTCTCCGCTCCTCGCCGTGGCCCTCACCGTTCTGTTCGGGTGCGTCCTTTTCGCCGCCCGCGGCATCGATCCGCTTCACGCCATCTACGTCTACTTCATCGGACCCCTGACGACGCTGTGGTCCATCGAGGAACTCATCGTCAAGGCCACGCCGCTGGTGCTCATCGGCGCGGGCCTGGCCATCTGCTTCCGCGCCGACCTGTGGAACATCGGCGCCGAAGGCCAGCTCATCGCCGGCGCCCTGGCGGGCGGCGCCGTTCCCATCCTGTGGCCCCAGTGGGACTCCGTCCTGGCCATCCCCGCCATGCTGCTCCTGGGCATGCTCGGCGGCATGGCGTGGGCGGCGGTGCCGGCGTTCCTGCGCAACCGTTTCGGCGCCAACGAGATCCTCACCAGCCTGATGCTGGTGTACGTAGCGCAATATCTCCTGGACTGGCTCGTGCGCGGGCCGTGGCGCGACCCCCAGGGGTTCAACTTCCCCAAGTCCATCAGCTTCAACGACTGGCATCTGCTGGCCACCTTCGGCGACGGACGGGTGCATCTCGGGGCGGTCTTCGCGCTCGTCGCGGCGGCGGCGCTCGCGGTGTTCATGGCGCGCACGCTGAAGGGGTTCGAGATACGGGCGCGGGGAGAGGCCCCGCGCGCCAGCACCTTCGGCGGCTTTTCCGTGCCCGGGACCACGTGGCTGTGCTTCGGCATCTCCGGCGCGCTGGCCGGGCTGGCGGGCATCTGCGAGGTGGCCGGTCCCGTCGGGCAGCTCCAGCCCACCATCTCGCCGGGCTACGGCTTCACGGCCATCATCGTGGCGTTCCTCGGACGCCTCAACCCGCTGGGCGCCGTGTTCGGCGGGGCGGTGCTGGCCATCTGCTATCTCGGCGGCGAGGCCGCCCAGGTGGAGTTGTCCATCTCCGAGAAGACCGCCCAGGTGTTCCAGGGCCTGCTGCTGTTCCTCATCCTCGCCTGCGACACGCTGATCCGTTGCCGCGTGCGGCTGGAGCGGGGGACGCAAGCATCCTCGTCGGGGGAAGGACCGGCGCCCCTGGGACCGGGCGAACCCGGGTCGCGCCCGGCCAGCGAGGGGGCCACGCCGTGAACGCGCTGGAAGCGGTCCTCCTCACCATCATCACGGCGTCGACGCCGCTGCTGCTGGCGGCGGTGGGCGAGTTGGTGACGGAACGCGCCGGGGTCCTCAACCTCGGGGTCGAGGGCATGATGATCATGGGAGCGGTCACCGGGTTCGCCGCCGCGTACACCACCGGGTCGGCCGCGGTCGGCGTGGCGGCGGCCATCGGCACCGGCGTCGCCATGGCGCTGCTCTTCGCCTTCCTCACCCAGACGCTGGCCGCCAACCAGATGGCCACGGGCCTGGCCCTCACGCTCTTCGGCATCGGCCTCTCGGGGCTCATCGGCCAGCCTTTCACCGGGCTTCCGGGCGTAAAGCTCGGAGCGGTTCACATCCCCGGGCTGAGCGATCTGCCGCTCATGGGCCCCGTGCTCTTCGCCCAGGACGTGCTCGTATACGTCTCCGTGGCCATCACCGTGGCCGTGGCCTGGATGTTCAAGTGGACGCGCCCGGGGCTGGTGATCCGCGCCGTCGGCAGCAACCACCATTCCGCCCACGCCCTCGGTTTCGACGTGGCCGGCGTGCGCTATCGCTGCATCGCCTTCGGCGGCGCCTGCGCCGGGTTGGCCGGGGCCTACCTGTCGCTGGTCTACACGCCGCAGTGGATCGAGAACATGACCGCCGGACGCGGCTGGATCGCGTTGGCGCTGGTGGTGTTCGCCACATGGAGTCCCAACCGCGTGGCCGTGGGCGCCTATCTGTTCGGGGCCGTGTGGATCATGGGCCTCTACGCCCAGGGGATCGGCGTCGCCGTCCCGCCCCAGTTCCTGGCGTCGCTGCCGTACCTGGTCACCATCGCCGCGCTGCTGGCCATTTCCGGCAACCGTATCTTGACGAAAGTGAATACACCTGCTTGTATCGGTCAAACATTCGTGCCCGACCGTTAGTGTCCTGCGTCACGAATAGCTTGATGAATCCGCGAGGGCATCAGGACACCAGGATCAACCGTACCTTTCACCCATCCGGAGGAGGAGAAATGAGAAAGCTTATCGTGCTGGCGGCCGTTCTTGCCCTGTCCCTCGTTACCGCATCCGCGTTCGGGGCGGACCCCTTGAAGGTCGGCTTCATCTACGTCGGCCCCATCGGCGACCACGGCTGGAGCTACCAGCACGACCAGGGGCGCCTCGCCGTCGAGGAGGCCCTGGGCAAGCAGGTGAAGACCCTCTACATCGAGAAGGTCACCGAGGGTCCGGACACCGAGCGCGCCATCACGCGTCTGGCCCGTGAGGGCGCCGGCCTGATCTTCACCACCTCCTTCGGCTTCATGGACCCCACCATCAAGGTGGCCAAGCGCTTTCCGAAGGTGATGTTCGAGCACGCCACCGGTTTCAAGCGCGCCAAGAACGTCGCCACCTACTCGTCGCGCTTCTACGAGGGCCGCTACGTCATCGGCCAGATCGCCGCCAGGCTGTCCAAGAGCGGCGTCGCCGGCTACATCGCCTCGTTCCCGATCCCCGAGGTGGTGCGCGGCATCAACGCCTTCATGCTCGGCGCCCAGTCCATCAACCCCGACTTCAAGCTCAAGACCGTGTGGGTGAACTCCTGGTTCGATCCCGGCAAGGAGGCCGACGCCGCCAAGGTACTCATCGGCCAGGGAGCGGACATCATCACCCAGCACACCGACTCCACCGCGCCCATGCAGATCGCCGGCGAGAAGGGCATCAAGGCCTTCGGCCAGGCGTCGGACATGATCAAGTTCGGCCCCAAGACCCAGCTCACCTCCATCATCGACGACTGGAACCCCTACTACGTCCGGCGCACCAAGGCCGTGCTCGAAGGGACCTGGAAGTCCACCGACACCTGGGGCGGCATGGACACCGGCATGGTCGGCATGGCCCCCTACACCAACATGCCCGCCGACGTCGCCGCCATGGCCAAGGCCACCGAGGAGAAGATCCGCTCCCGCGAGATGCACGTCTTCGCCGGCCCCATCTACAAGCAGGACGGCTCCCTGGCCGTCGCCAAGGGCAAGAACCTCGACGACGGGACGCTGCTGGGCCTGAACTGGTACGTCAAGGGAATCGACGACAAGTTGCCGAAGTAGGGGGGTCGCAGGGAGGGCTGATGCGGGCCGCATGAAACGGCCCGTTCATTGTCGTCCTCGCCCGGGCCGGTGGTGGTATGGGGCTTCCACCTGCAGCGTCTTGCCGGTTGACGCCAACGCTTTCAAGGTGTGGGCGCGGTTCATGCACCGAAAATCCGACACGCTGATACAGGATGCCTTGATCGCATCAGTTGCCATCGTCAACGGGCTGACCGTCGTAACCCGCAACGTCCGCGACTTCCAGCAAATGACCGTGTCCATTGTGAACCCCTTCAACGACCCGCCGACGGTCCACGAGGGGGAAGGGACGTGGAGGGGTTGAATGCGGTGGCGGTTCTTTCAAATCGCGGGATAGTATTGCCCGGAAGGACATCTCCTACGTCACTTGAGAGCGGTCGACTCCGAACAGCTCGACGGCCGCTTGGTGGCCGGGAGCCGCGGCCAACCGGGCATCACAGGTGATCAGGGGCGCCGGAAGGGTTTCCGCGAGCGCGAGGTAAACCGCATCATAGGCAGTGACATTCTGACGCAGCGTCCAGATGCGTGCCAGAAAGGGATAGGCGGTCGACCCCGAAGCCTTCGACATAACTCTTCCAGGGTCGGATGCTCGGCATGACGCGCGAGCTCTGCGATCGCATAGTCCGAAAGAGACATCCCGGCCAACGCAGCCCTCGACTTGAGAGTCCTATGAAGCTCATCGGGAACGTTCCGCAACTGAATCATCTTGGACATGTGCATAACATGCTTGCATGTGAACTACAGGTCAATCTCATCAGCCATTGTGTCTTTGGCAAGGCCCTTTGATTCCGTTCCAGCCGAGATCGGGCTAGATGGCTAGATAGCTGGGCAAGCCAGAAGGTAAATTCCGCCGACGGAGCCGTACAGCACACGTGGAGCACCCACTCTATGTCTTTCCGCAGAAACACGTCCACAAACCACTTGCGCGCTTTCGCGCTGGTCGCGGCCTTCACACTGGTTTTAGTTGGCGGCGTTGGGCGCGGCAGAGCCACCTCGATGCCAACGCCGGAACCCGCGGTATTGGAACGGAACCCGGTCGACGTCGCGCGCCATCCCGTTTTCCCGGTGAGCGCGTCGGTCACTTGGGAGGAAGTACGCATTCCCACGCGCCAGGACGTACGCCAACGACTGTTGCTCGCCAAGGGGACGAACCAAGGAACCAAGGCCGTCATCCTCTTCACGGGCGGCAACGGAACACCGATCTCGGTAAAGCGGGCGGGGGGCTCCCGCCTCACCGGGAATTTCCTGGTGAGAAGCTCTCCGCTGTTCGCCAGTGAGGGTTTCATTACGGCCATCGTCGATGCGCCCTCGGACAAGCCCGAAGGGGCGGCAGGGGGCAGAGATGGCGGCATGGACGATGCTTTCAGGCAATCATCGATGCACCTTACGGACATACGTGCGGTGGTGGATTTTCTGGTGAGCGAGGGCGTGCGCGATGTGTTCCTGATAGGCACGAGCAGGGGCACACTGTCCGTCGCGTATCTGGCGACTCGGATCACCCACGCGAACGTCCGGGGCTATGTTCTCACCGCGAGCCTGGACCAGATATCGTCTTATGCGGGGCGCATCACCCGCCCTGTCTTGATGGCTCATCACGCGGACGACGGGTGCTTTGTGACGACCTACGCCGGCGCGCAAGCCACATACGACGCTTTGGCGAACAGTCCGCGCAAGGACTTCATCACCGTAACCGGAGGAGCCGCCCCGAAAGATGACAATCCCTGTCGGGCGAGGACCGCACACGGGTTCTTGGGAAAGGAGCGTGAAACGGTTGCGGCCCTCGTCGCGTGGATGGCCATGAGCGCTCCAAAACGCCGGTGACGCCACCGAGGGTTCGGTGTAGAGGGTAGAGCGTGTTAGTGGTCCTTGACGGCGGGCATGGGTGCAAGACGTCCAGCGACTTGTTGACGGGCTTCTTTCGATGTGGCCGTTTGCCTCGCACCACGTCAACACGGCGTCAATGAAGGACCGGACACGCCGGCCGGACTCCGGGGTTTTAGTGGTGCGCCCGCCACCCTTGAACGGCGGTGTCCACCCGGACACCGCCGTTTCCTTTCAAAAGCCCGTCATGCGGCAGTAGCGGTTTCTGCCCGCCGAGACTCTAGCCAAGCCTCGATATCGTCGGCGCACCAACGGACAGCGCCGTTCGGACTGTCCGCGCCGATGCGGACGGGCCGCGGAAACTGGCCGCGTTGCTTCAATCTGTAGATGGTGGCGCGACTCAGGCCGGTCAGCGCCTCGACTTCGCGCCGGCGAAGCAGCTTCGTCATGGCAGGTTCCCCTTGTGTTGAAAAAAAGCCGGCCCACCTCGACGCGCCGACCCTCCTACGGCGGGGAACCTTTAGGACACGGGGCAGGTTGATGCTCAGTTGGGCACAAAGGGGAGTTGCCGTCAAGGCCCTTGACACCCGCTCCGGCGTTGGGTAGGGACCGAAGTATGGACAGCACCCACCATTACGCAACCCGCGAAGACTTGGCCAACCTGAAGGTTGAACTGGTGGAGCGCATCGCCGCCCTGGAAACCCGATTGACGTGGCGCTTCCTGTCCTACGTCACCGGCCTTGCGGCCCTGATCGTGGCCGCCGTCAAGTACCTGTAAGAAGGGGCACAAATGTAGTCTCAGTTCTCTGGCCCGTCAACCGGCATGGCCTCAAGCACTTGCCGCTGCTCAGCGGCTTCCCCGTCACCCTCCCGCGCCACGTACTCACGTTGTAAGCCGATGATGGTCTGCTCTCCGTCGATTGTGGCGAGCACCACCAGCGCCCCGTCCTTGTCCTTGCGCACCTCGGCCGCGCCCCCGGCCATACGGATACCGTCTCGCATGGCGTATGCGGCGACGCGCTGAAGGTGCCGGTTGACCATCCGAAAGACGGTCTCCCGGTCCTGGTGGGGTTCGTCCGGGCCGACACACACCACCAGGGGAAGGCCGTCCGGGCCGTAGATGCTCGACATGGGAAACCCTCCTAGCCCAAGTTTAACAGAGGTGATCGAGAGTCGTTATAAATCGCGGGGTTAGC
>CAZFIU010000009.1:0-88527 GCA_964519455.1 uncultured Syntrophobacterales bacterium | reverse complement strand
CGTCGCTGTAGTGCCACTCCCCCGCCCCTGGATTCCCGCTTCCGCGGGAATGACGCTCTGTGACGTGGGTGCCTCATGAGTCTTGATACCCCCTGTTTCGCGAGAATGACGTATTCGTAACGTCTCCGCGTGGCGAGTTGTTGACGCAACCCGTTCCGCGGGAATGACGGTACGGGTTGCCTTGGCCATTTCGTGGCCAACCGGTACCATTGCGTCGTGGCCCACTCCTATCGCGCCAACCCCGTCGATCCCGCCGACTGCCACAAGGCACTACAGCTCCCTCTGAGCGTGCTGAAGGGCATCGGCCCGGTGCGGGCGGCGCGGCTTGCGGCGCGCGGACTCGCCACCATCGAGGACCTGCTATACCACCTGCCTCTCCGCTACGAGGACCGGCGCGACGCGACGGCCGTCGTTGATGCGGTGGCCGGGGAGAGCGGTGCCTTCGTGGGCCGACTGGCGAGTCTCAGGGCCGGACGGCTGCGCGGCCGGCGCCGCATCCTCACGGGCGCCTTGACCGACGACACCGGCAGCCTGGACCTGGTGTGGTTCAATCCGCCCCGGTACCTCACCGACACTCTGCGGGCAGGCCAGCGCCTTTCCGTGTACGGGAGGGTCGCGGGCAAGCCGGGCGGACGCCTCAGCCTGCCCCATCCGGAGTTCGAGGTGCTCGACGCCGACGGGGAGCGTGAGCCGGAGGTGCGTCCGATCTACACGAAGCCCGGCGACGTGCCGCAGTCGAGCCTGCGCGCATGGATCGCCCAGGCCCTGGAGCGTTTCGGCGGTTTCCTGCCCAGCTTCCTGCCGCCTGAAGTGGCGCTGCGGCAGGGGGTGATGGACCTGGAGCAGGCCCTGGAGACTCTCCACCACCCATCCCCCGCGAACGACAACATGCCGCACGACGATAACGTCCCGCACAGGGCAAGGCGAGGGATCCCGCGCATCGGAAGCGTCCCGGAACCCCTGTCGCCCGAGGAAGCTCGGATCGCGACGCCGGCTCCGGCCGTCCCGGAAGCAGCTCAGGTCCTGGCCCGGCGCTCCCTGGCCTTCGACGAATTCTTCTACTTCCAACTGGCCCTGGCCTTGCGACAGCGACAGCGCCTGGACAGGCCGGGCTTCTCCTTCCCCGCGCGGACAGGCTCCCTCGCCGACCGCATGCGGGAACTGCTGCCTTACCGCCTGACGGGCGGGCAGGAGCGGGTGCTGCGCGAGCTTCAGGCGGACATGGAGTCGCCGAGCCCCATGCGCCGCCTGCTGCAGGGCGACGTCGGCTCGGGCAAGACCGTCATCGCGTGGCTGGCCGCTCTGCGGGCCATCGAGAACGGCCGGCAGGCGTTGCTCCTGGCGCCCACGGAGTTGCTCGCGGAGCAGCACTACGAAAGGCTCCGTCCCTATGCCGAGAGGCTCGGCGTGCGCGCGGCATTGCTTTCGGGTTCGCTCCCTGCGGGCTCCCGCAGGGACATCATCGAGCGCATCCGCGGCGGCGCGGTGGATTTCGTGGTGGGCACCCATGCCCTGTTCCAGGAGGGTATCTCGGTGCCGCGCATGGGGTTGGGCATCGTCGACGAGCAGCACCGTTTCGGGGTCAGCCAGCGCACGGCCTTCGCGAGGCTCGGCGCGTGCAATGCACAGGACGCTGCCGCGCCCGAACCGGACCTGCTGCTGATGAGCGCCACGCCCATACCCCGCAGCCTCGCCATGGTCCTCTCCGGCGACCTGGAGGTGTCGCTCCTGGACGAGGCGCCGCCGGGACGGACGCCGGTACGCACGGTGGTGGTGCAGGAGGACCGAAGACGGAGGGTCTACGAGCGCGTCCGCGCCGCGGTGGCGGACGGACGCCAAGCCTATCTCGTCTACCCGCTGGTGGAGGACTCCGGGAAGCTGCCCTTGGCGGCCGCCGAGACCATGGCGCGGGAACTGTCCCGGACCGTCATGCAGGGCCTTCGCCTGGGTCTGGTTCACGGGCAGATGCCCGCCGCGGAACGGGACCGGGTGATGCGACGTTTCCGGCAGGGGCAGATCCAGGTGCTGGTGGCCACCACCGTCATCGAGGTGGGCATCGACGTGCCCGCTGCCACCCTCATGGTGGTGGAACATGCCGAACGGTTCGGGCTCGCGCAGTTGCATCAGCTCAGGGGCAGAGTAGGGCGCGGGCGGGACGAGTCCCACTGCGTGCTGATCCATCACGGTCCCCGGGACCACGACTCCCGCCGCCGGCTGGAAGTGCTGGAACGGGTCGCCGACGGGTCCGCGGTGGCCGAAGCCGATCTCCGCTTTCGCGGCGCCGGCGAGATCCTGGGCACCCGGCAGGCCGGCTTCCAGGGGTTCCGGGTGGCGCATCTCGTGCGGAACAACGAGGTACTCCAGGCCGCTCGCGGCGAGGCCCGTGACTGGCTCTCGCGGGATCCGGGCCTGCGCGGCGCGATGTCCCGGCGCCTCCGGGAGGTGCTGCAATACCGCTGGGGCGACGGCATGCAGTTGGGGGCGTGGGCGGATTGATGCGCCTCGGTGCATGTTGCAAACCCTCCTGGAATACGTCAATAACGTATAACGGCGAAGGAACCCCTTGAGATCGGCGCGGAACGGCCTGACAGGAAGTGTTTTGATACCAGGGCGTCAGCCAGCGGCCGGACCCGCGGAAGTGGTGCTGTAATGCCTGCGCGTCACCTGGACTGGCTCCGTCAGGCGGAAGCGGACCTGCGGCATGCTCGCCATGCGCGCGACTCAGAGGATCACGAATGGGCCTGTTTCGCGGCGCAGCAGGCGGCGGAGAAATCGCTCAAGGCGGTCATCACAAGCCGCGGCATGGATGCTTGGGGCCACACCGTGACCGCCCTGTTGGGATTGGTGACGACCGTGGAGGATGCCGGAGACGAGTTGGTGGAGTGCGCCAAGAGCCTCGACAAGCACTATGTGCCCACGCGCTACCCCAACGGATTCGACACCGGGGCGCCGACCGATTTTTATACGAAGAAGGACTCGGATGATGCCATACCGTGCGCCGAGAAGCTCATCGAGTTCGCTCGCCGTCAAATCCAACAACCAGGCGATGATTGAGGCTCGCGTACGGGGCTGGGCGCGGCACTTGGCCGAGACCAGGCCCGAGGTCCGGCGGATCATCTGGTTCGGCTCGCGCGTGAACGGCATTGCCGCGCCGGGCAGCGACGTCGATGTTTGTCTGGTGATCTCCGGTTCCGATCGGCGTCCTCGGGAACGGATCGGCGACTACCTGCCGTTCGGTTTCCCGGTGGGCATGGATCTGTTCCCTTACACCGTGGCGGAGTTCGAACGGCTCCGGTCCGAACACCCGTCGTGGCACGAAGCGATCACGTCGGGGATCGATCTCCTGGCGCCTGGTGACGCTCCTCCGTCGTGATCCCACGAATTTGCCGCGACGAACGGGACGAGAGGTACCACAGAGTGGAGTTCAACCGAATCAAGAGGCTGCCGCCCTACGTCTTCAACACCATCAACGACCTCAAGCAGGAGGCCCGGAGGAGGGGAGAGGACATCGTCGACTTCAGCATGGGGAACCCGGACATGGCCACGCCGGCGCCCATCGTCGACAAGCTGATCGAGGCGGTGGAGAAGCCGCAGAACCACCGCTATTCGGTGTCGCGCGGCATCTACAAGCTGCGCGTGGCCATCTCCGACTGGTACCAGCGACGCTACGGCGTCCCCATCGACGCGGACGACGAGGCCATCGTCACCATCGGCTCCAAGGAAGGGCTGGCGCACATGGTGCTGGCCATGATCGATCCCGGCGACGTGGTGCTGTGCCCGAGTCCCACCTATCCCATTCACCAGTACTCGGTGGTCATCGCCGGCGGCGACCTGCGGAGCATCCCGCTGGTTTCCAGCGGAGGATTCATGGAGCAGCTCGAGGAGGCCATCAAGCAGACGTGGCCGCGCCCCAAGCTGCTGATCCTGAACTTCCCCCACAATCCCACCACCGAGGTGGTGGACCTGGAGTTCTTCGAGCGCATCGTGGAGTTCGCCAAGCAGAACGAGATCCTGGTCATCCATGACCTGGCCTACGCGGACCTCACCTTCGACGGGTACGAGCCTCCCAGCTTCCTTCAGGCCGCGGGCGCCAAGGACGTGGGCGTCGAGTTCTTTACCATGTCCAAGAGCTACAACATGCCCGGCTGGCGCGTGGGCTTCGCGGTGGGCAACGCCACCATGATCCACGCCCTGGCGCGCCTCAAGAGCTACCTGGACTACGGCATCTTCCAGCCGGTTCAGATCGCGTCCATCCATGCCCTCAATCACCAGGATGACGACGTCCACGAGATCTCCGAGAAGTACCGGAGCCGCCGCGACGTGCTGGTGGACGGCCTGGCCCGGCTCAACTGGATGATCCGCAAGCCCAAGGCCACCATGTTCGTGTGGGCCGAGATACCCGCTCCCTACCGGTCCATGGGGTCGGTGGAGTTCTCCAAGTTCCTGCTCAACGAGGCCAAGGTGGCGGTTTCCCCGGGCATCGGCTTCGGCCAGTACGGCGACCAGCACGTGCGCTTCGCCCTGATCGAGAACGAACACCGCACCCGGCAGGCGATCCGCACCATCCGCAACGTCATGGGCATCCTGCCCGAATAGCGCGCAGTCATGGGGTCTCCGGTCCGCATCGGCATCCTCGGCGCCGGCACCGTCGGCGGCGCGGTGCATGAACTGGTCGTCAGCGGGCACCTGGCGCGTTTCGGCGTGGATGCCGAGGTGGTCAAGGTGTTCACGCGCAGGCCCGAGGGTAAACCCGGGTACGCGGCGTCGCCGGCGCTGTTCACGACCGATCCGGCCGCGGTCACCGGTCACCCCGACGTCGACGTCGTGGTGGAGGTGCTCGGCGCCGGGGGCCCCGACCACCTGCGCGCCCAGGCGGAATGGGTGGTCGACGCGCTGCGCCACGGCAAGCCGGTGGCCACGGCCAACAAGGCGCTGCTCGTGGCCCACGGCCCGGAGATCTGGGCCGCGGCCCGGGAAAGCGGCCGGGCGGTACGCTTCGAGGCCTGCGTCGGCGGCGGCATCCCCATCATCGGACCGCTGACCCAGAGCCTCGGCGCCGAGCGGCCCGCGGCCGTCTACGGCCTGTTGAACGGCACCAGCAACTACATTCTGACGGAGATGGCACAGCGGGGTCGGTCCTACCGGGACGCCCTGGCTTCCGCCCAGGCGTTGGGCTACGCGGAGGCCGATCCGGACGCGGACGTGAGCGGCCGCGACGCCGAGGCCAAGCTGCTGCTGCTCGCCTCCATCACCTTCGGCGCACGCCTGAAGGCCGGCGTCATCCACCGGAAGGGCATCGAGCGCATCCACGCCATCGATTTCCTCTACGCGGCGCGCAAGGGCCGCGCCACCATCAAGTCCGTGGCTCTGGCGCGCGGCATCGGCGACGCCCTGGAGGCCATGGTGAGCCCCATGGTGGTGCCGGAACGCCATTCCATCGCGAGCATCGACGGCGTCACCAACGCGTTGTTCTTCAAGGGGGAGGTCAGCGACGGCGGAGCGCCCGGCGCGAGTGACTGGGACTACGTGTTCGCGGGGCCCGGGGCGGGCGGCGGCGCCACCGCGGTGGCGGTCCTCGGCGATGTCCAGGAGCTGGTGTTGCGTTCCGGCGATGCGCCGTTTCTGCCGGTGGAGAGCATCGTCCCGGGGGTGGACGCGGTGCGTCCGCAAGAGGACCTCAGGGCCTCCTTCTACGTCCGCTTCGTGGTGCGAGACCAGAGCGGCATCGTCGGCGAATTGTGCCAGATTTTCGGGGACCAACGGATCAACGTATCCGAGATCTGGCAGCTCCAGCACACGGAGGAAGAGCTGGAGTCGCTCGTGGGTGCAGGGAAGGGCGGAGCCGCCGCCCGTGAGGTCCTCCCGTTCGTGATCACCCTGGAAGAGACCAGCGTGGGCCAGTTGCGCCAGGCCCTGGAGCGTATCGCGCAAAAGGACTACGTGCTGGCGGAACCCTTGTGGCTGCCCATATGGAAGGCATGAAGGTGGAAGGCCTGAAGGGATGGAGGGCTTGAACGGATCTCCCGCCCTCGAATGCCGTGGCAGGCTGGGGTTGCGGCCCGATGCCGACGGATGAGCGGAGCGACCGGGTCGGGCTGGTGGCCGTGCGCGAGAGCCGTCGCTTCGGGTTCCAGGTGCTGTTGTCGAGATCATCCGCGGCGGCCGTACGCGCCGGCAGTAGCTACCTATCGTTCGCCGCAGGCCGTAACGACAGCGGCGACCACGCGCCTGCGACCTTGCGGCGGTGCCACGGCCTGGCGGCGGCCACCGCGCGCCGGCTGCTGGGATCGGAGATGACTCCGGCGCACGCCATGGGTTGCTGGGTCGCCGCCGCCAGGGTGCTCGTGGCCGCCACCGGCCTTCTTTTCGCCGTGGAGGGAGCAAGCCGGACTCCGGTGCAACGAAGGATGCCGCCCCGTGAGCGTAAAGCCTTGAGCGGCAGGGGAGCCGAGTTCGCCGAGTTCCTGACCCGGCAGCAACTCCATTGCGATCTGGGCCGGCTGTCCTTCTTCACCCAATGGGTCGCGCCGGATTCGGATGAAACCACGAGGTTCTTTCTCGTCAAGGTCCCCGACGACCTGCGCGGCGCCGGTTTCGTCTGGCACGCACCGGACAAGGCGTTGCTGCTGTGGCGCGACGGCACCCTGACCCTGGACTTCGCCACCTTCGCGTGTCTGCGCATCCTGACGGACTTCTCTTCCTGTGATAGTCTTCTTTCCGAATACCGGGCTCCGTGAGGCATTCAGGTAGTTACAGAGGCACATCTTCGTCATTCCCGGCTTCCCGATACGTCATGCCCGCCCTCCAAGACGTCATTCCCGCGAAAGCTTGCCCCCGACCCCGATCGGGGGCGGGAATCCAGGAGCGGGGTCGGGGCAGGCTTTTTCGGGGGAATGACGATTCGCAAAGTCGAAGGACGTAAGCATCGCAACCGACAAGAAGGAGCATTCAATATGGCGACGGAATTGACCATCGCGCTTGAGCGATATGACCGGCACGTACCGTTTTTCATGGGAATGGTCTCGCCCCCGGAAGGCATCGACCTGAAGGTGCTGGAGGTGGGCATGGCGCCGCCGCGGCGAGACGGCATCGACCGACACAAGCGCTTCATGCTCGGCAACGAGTTCGACATCTGCGAGATGTCGGTCTCGTCCTACCTGACGGCCAAGAGCCGGGGCCTGAACTACACGGCGACGCCGGTGTTCCCGCGCCGCCTGTTCAGCCAAAACCACATGTTCGTCAGCACCGCCGCCGGCATCGACAAACCCACCGACCTGATCGGGAAGAAGGTCTGTTGCCGCAGCTTTCAGACCACCATGTCGGTGCTGGCCAAGGGCGACCTGGCTTTCGAGTACGGCGTGCCCTGGCAGGAGCTCGACTGGCAGACCATGAGCACCGAACTCGTCGACTGGCCGGGCCGCGAGGCGGCGAACCTGACCACCATCGACGAACCCAGTGCCCCGGATGCCCTGATCGCGGGCGAGCTGGCCATGATGATCCACCCGCATCCACCCGAGAGACTACTGGAGGGAGTGCGCGAAGGATCGGTGCACCGGCTCTTCCCCGACACCAAGGCGGAGTGCGCCCGCTACTTCAAGAAGTACGGCGACTATCCGATCATGCACGTGCTGGTCTACAAGCAGGAAATCGCCGACCGTCACCCCGACCTGCCGCGCGCGCTCATGGACATGTGGGAAGACTCCAAGACCCAGGCGGCGGGATTCTACGACGACCCGGGCTATTCCGAGCTGGCGTTCGCGCGCAACGAATTCGAGGAGGAACGGACCCTGTTCGGCACCGACATCTGGCCGTCCGGCCTTGCCGCCAACCGCGCCAGCATCGAACGCTTCATGAAGTACCTGACCGACCAGACGCTGATCGAGGCGCCGTACCCGGTGGAGGAGCTCTTTCATCCGAGCGTGCTGGATACTTGAGCCGGCACTCTCCTGTCGTGCCGTGTTCGCTGCTGGCTGAGTCGTCCCCCAGGAATCACCGTCAGGCATGCTTTCCGGGGCGGTCTCTCCATCTCGCCGAGCGTGTCGGTCCAGGTCCGGCGACATGCCGACCCGGCCCCGCTATTCTTGAAGACCCGGACCGACCGGAAGTTCCGTATCGCGGTCAACATCCTCCGCCGGGCCCTGCAATACCAAGGCTTCGCCCCTTATGCCGGATATTCCCTGGAATGGAACCGCTCCAATATTCCGCTCAACACGTACCGTAATCACGGAGCCGTGTTCGGGATTTCCAGGACGTTCTAAGCGGAGCAGGGCCGCTTCATGGCAGCGCGAAGAGCGCAGACGCACGCAAAGGGAGGCCCGCCGCCCGGCCCCGACTATCCCCTCGTCGCCCCGAATCGGATGCGGGCGAGAAAGGGGCGGGCGGCCTCGATGCGCAAGCCGTCGGGATAGGACTTGTTCTGCGGCAGCTCACCGACGACCTGCAGGCGGTGAAGTGCCTCGCCGGTCAGAAAGCGCTTGAAGTTCGAGCTTGGCGCGGCGTCGCTCCATTTGACTTCGATCATGCTCCACGGCTTCCGATCCCGCGTGATCAGGAAGTCGATCTCGCGGCCGTCCTTGTCGCGAATGTAGTGCAGATCCAGATCCTCGCCTTCGACGTCCTGCGCGCGATGCAGTTCTTTCAGGAGAGCGCACGCGACGAGGTTTTCAAGCCGGGTGCCGGCGTCCCCCTGCACCATGGCGTTGTCGTAGAAGTAGAACTTGGGCGTCTTCAGCAACGCACGGGCGACGTTCCGGTGATAGGGGAAGACCCGGAAGATCACGTACAGGTCCTCCAGCAGGTCGAGCCAATGCTGCACGGTGTTCCGGGTCTTCTGGAGGTCCCGCGCAAGGGAATTGGCGGACAGCGGCGTGCCGACCCGTGAACGCAGCAACTCGATCAATGTCTCGATGGACTGGATGTCACGGACCGAGGACAGCGTAAGCAGGTCGTCCTTGAGGATGGCGTCGACGTGGGTGCGCTTCCAACGGTTGTACCAAGGTCTCGATCCCCGAAGAAAGGGTTCCGGAAACCCGCCGACGTGCATCAGCCGTTCGAAGCTCTCGTCCTCCCCGAAATCCGTGTGCTGCAACGCTTCTTTCAGGTCGATCGGATGGAGTCTGAAGTGGAAGTAACGGCCTGCGAGCGAGTCTCCCGTCTTGCGAAAGGCGGCAAGCTTGGCGCTGCCGGTGACCACGAGCGACGGCGGCATGCCTTCAACGTCGTACACACCCTTCAACCACACCTTCCAGTTCTCCATCTTGTGCAGCTCGTCCAGGATGATCAGGGCCTTCTTCCGATCCCAGCTCTTCTCGCGGAGCATGAGCCGATGCTCCGCGAGATCATGGTTGATGTACTGATGGTCTTCGTGCAGCATCCCGGACAGCGTGGTCTTGCCGGATTGCCGTGGACCCGACAACAGGATGATCTTGCGGTCCATGTCGGCGGTGAGTGCCGCATGCAGGTATCGTTCCACGCGAGAGTCCTTTTGAAGCTCGGTTGGGCTCCTTGAAAGAAATCGATCCACTCTGGCAATTTATCAGGCAAATGACGAAAAGTCACAGATTTTCGGTAGTTGACCGGTAAATGGTCGCTCCTTTCCGAACCGGCCCCTGGCACGTGCACGCGGACAAGCTTCCCGAGTACCGCCCGTTTCTCGGGATACGGCGGCCATGGCCCCCCCAAGGGACAAGGCGATGGCGAAAGGCCCCGATATGTGGGATACTGCATTGACGTTGCGGAGAAACGCAAGTTCCGGTGAATCCATCGCTTCTCCTTCAACAGCGTAACGCGAGACCCATGAAGCTCTACGTGCAAACCTGGGGCTGCCAGATGAACCAGCTCGACTCGGCGAGGATCGTGCAACTCATGAAGTCCGCGGACTATGAGCCCACGGACCGCGCCGAGGACGCCGATCTCATCATCCTGAACACCTGCAGCGTGCGCGACAAGGCGGAGCAGAAGGTGTACAGCGCGCTGGGGCGGTGGCGGAAGCTCAAGGAAGAGAAGGGCACCGTGCTGGGTGTGGGCGGGTGCGTCGCGCAGCAGGAAGGGGAGGCGTTGCTGCGCCGGGCGCCGCACCTGGATCTGGTCTTCGGCACCCACAACATGCACAAGCTGCCGCGGATGGTGGAGGAGGCGCGGGAGGCGGCCCGGCGCTCCGTGGAAACGGCCTTCTACCGTGATCCCTTCTATCTTGAGGATCCCTCGGGGCCGCCGGAGGTGGACGGCGCCAAGGCCTATCTCACCATCATGCAGGGGTGCAACAAGGTGTGCAGCTTCTGCATCGTGCCTCGGACCCGCGGACGTGAGGTGAGCCGGGCCAGCGAGAACATCGTCCGTGACGTGGAGGAGTTGGTGCGCCGCGGCGTCAAGGAAGTGATGCTGCTGGGCCAGAACGTCAACTCCTACGGTCGCACGGGGGAAGGGGAGAGGTCGTTCCCGGAGTTGTTGGAGCGGATCAACCAGGTCCCCGGAATCCGGCGCATCCGGTTCACCACGTCCCATCCCCAGGACCTCTCGCCGGAGCTGGTGGACGCCTTCGTCCGGCTCGATAACTTGTGCGAGCACCTCCATCTGCCGCTTCAGTCGGGCTCCGATGCCGTGCTCTCGCGCATGCGCCGGGGCTACCGGTTCGGGGAGTACATGGAGCGCATCAAAGAGTTGCGCCGGCGCCGGCCCGAGGTCGCCGTCACGACGGACATGATCGTCGGCTTTCCGGGCGAGACCGAGGAGGAGTTCGAGGAGACCCTGTCCGCCGTCCGCGAGATCGAGTACGACGACATGTTCACGTTCACGTACTCGCCCCGGCCGCACACGGTGTCGGCCAAGGTCTATCGCGACGATGTGCCCGAGGAACTCAAGGCGGACCGGTACCAGCGGCTTCAGGAGTTGCAGAAAGGGATTTCCCTCGGAAAGAACCGAAGCCTGATCGGCGTGGAACAGGAGATCCTGGTGGAAGGGCCTTCACGGCTGGGCCGCGACCAACTCATGGGACGCACCCGAACCAACCGGATCGTGAACTTCGCACCCAACGACACCACCGTCCCCGCGGAGATGGCCCGCGTACGGGTAGTGGACGCCACGCCGAACTCCCTGATCGGCGAGGCCATCGAAGCAAGTGTTCTGTGACCGGACGGGACACGAGGGAGACCATGTGATGAAGAGTCCGGAATCCATTGAAATGACGGTCGCGGGACTGACGCTGGATCAGGTGACCCGCACCCCCATCGTCGTGTTGAAAGACTCGGAGAACAAGTTGCAGCTCCCCATCTGGATCGGGTTGCTGGAAGCCACGGCCATGGCCACGGAGCTGGAAGGCATCAAGATGGCTCGCCCCATGACCCATGACCTCATGAAGAACCTCCTGGGAGAACTGGGCGGCACGGTGAAGCGCGTCGCCATCACCGAGCTCAAGGAGAACACCTACTACGCGGTGATCACGCTCACCGTGGGTGACCGGGAGGTCACCATGGACTCGCGGCCGAGCGACGCCATCGCCATGGCCCTGCGCAGCAAGACTCCCATCTACGTCGCCCGCGAGGTGCTGGAGCAGTCCAGCGTGCTGCAACAGACGGAGGAGGGCAAGGACCCGGATTTCGCCAACGTTTCCAAGGAGAAATGGGGCGAGATACTGGACAAGATGTCGCCCGACGACTTCAAGTACAAGATGTAAGGCACACTGGAGATTTTGTCTGAATGGCCGCCCCGAGAAAACGCATTCTGCGCAAGGAGATCCGCCAGCCGGACCAGTTCATGGTGTGGACCGGTGTGGTCCTGGATTGGGTCAAGGCGTACAGGCGGCAGTTGATCGGTGCCGGCGCCGCCATCGTCGTGGTCGTTGCCGCCGTCGTCGGCTGGCAGTACTACCGCGGCTACCGGCAAGACTTGGCGGCACAGGACTACAACAAGGCTCTTCTCGAGTATCAGGAGGGCCGTTACGAAGCCGCCCTGGAAGCGTTTCGGAACCTCCGGACGAAAGGGGAGCCCCCCTACGACCAACTGGCGGACCTCTACGTGGCCAACAGCTATATTGCCCTGGAGCAGCCCGCCAAGGCCGTGGAAGTGCTGGGCGGCGTCGCCGGCGCGGAGGGTAACGGCTTCGTGGGACAGGTCATGCTGGTGACCTTGGGGCTCGCTCAGGAAATGAACGGGGCCTGCGAGGCGGCCATCACGACCCTGGACCGGGCTCTGGACCGACAGGGGCCGTTACGCCAGGAAGCCATGCTGGGGAAAGCGCGCTGCAGTGCTCGACTCGGCAAGACACACGACGCGGCGGAGACTTACAAAGCCTATCTCGAGGAATTCCCCGAAGCCGAGACCGTGGAGATCGCTCTGCGGTTGCAGCAGTTGGAAGCCGATTCCGGCAAACCCGCCGACACCACAAGAGCCACCCAGTAGCGATCCCTCACCGAACCTGTTTGTGCCGCCGTGCCTCCCAGGCGGTGCATTTGGTGCGCCTCCAATCCGGTACCCCGTATCCACCTGAGACACCCGGCGAAGTCGGCACGGGTAGATGCGGAGCTTCGAGCCGCGTACCGTCAAACAGGTACGGATGTCACACAAACACAACGTCTGATAATGTATATTATGTCAACTTCCGCATTGGCGCGAATGCGCCGATGCGGAAGCTGACATAACAGGCCGGAGATTCCCGGCGTCGGTTGGGTATTCAGGGTTGGCGGAAGCCGCCCCACTCCTCCCGTGGTCTTCCCCGACCATCAGGTTGTGACCTTTCGGATAGGGATCGCGCCAAGGGTCGCGGGGTCATTCCGCCGCGCAATCGGGCCGGGAAACCCCGGGCTAATGAGAATTGGTCCCAACGCCAACCTCCTGAATCGTCATTCCCGCGGAAGCGGGAATCCAGGGGTTTGGGAGGGGCTCCGGGCGGCGTGGGGTTGCGCGGTCAGGTCATTCTCTTCTTGGCAGGGGTTTCCTTCTCGGTTTCCTGGGAATCGGCATTGCCTTGCCCGCCCCTGAGAATGAACAGGCGCGTCCTGATGTGCTCGCGGCGGTGGTAGCTCCAGGCGCCGTAGGTGTTGTCCCGGAGAGTGTAGATGCCCTCGGCGAGGGGTTGAGCACTCATGTCGCTGCATGTGGTGAACGCGGAGCGCTGGATCCATTGGCGATGGTAAGTGCAGTTTCCCGAACCCGCGCTCACGGGGGTCGGTTGCAAGTACAGGCAGTAGTTGCAGGTGTTCTCCCAGTCGGGATAACGGCGATGGCCTTTGGACTGCTTTGGCATGATCGGCGGGAGTCGGTTGAGAGGGCTTGGACGAAGGGGTCTTCCGATCATGCAGCGCGGCGGGCTAGCGTTCAACCGGCAGGCCCGCCTCGTTCCACGCGACGAGACCCCCGGCCAGATTGGAGACGTCCGTGAAGCCGGATCGGCCGAGTATGGCGGCGGCAGTGGCGCTCCGCATGCCGGCCCGGCAGACGGTTACCACCGGAGCCTGCTTGTGTTCGTCGACCTCGTCCAGGCGGCTCACAAGCTCTCGGAGCGGCACCAGAACACTGCCGGCCAAGTGTCCCAGCTCCCCCGAGTATTCCGCGGGTTCCCGGACGTCCAGCAGCAACGGTGGCTTGTCGGAGGACAGCATTGCCTGGAGTTCCGCGACATCGACAACCTCTACCCTCTTGAGCTCGCTCCAGTCCGGGAAGCTGATCTCGTCCCTTCCGAGGGCGGACTGGTTGGGCTGCAGCACCTCCTGGATGTTCTGGGGCGGCGAGAGATCGAGGTTGTTCATCAGGTGGATGAAGTCCGGCCGCGAGCGGTTGGCGAGACGTGGATTGGTGCGCTTTTCCGCGTTGATCGTGGAGGTGGTGTTGCCGCGGTAGTCGTGGCCGGGGTGGACCACGGTTTCGTCCGGCAGCGTGAAGAGTTTCCGCGTGACGGAATCGTATTGAGCGCCGGCGTCGCCGCCCGCGAAGTCGGTGCGGCCGCAACCGCCGATGAACAGGGTGTCGCCGGTGAGGACGTGCCCTTCCACCACGAGGCTCATGCCGTCGGGGGTGTGGCCGGGGGTGTGCATGACGCGCACGGTGAGGTCGCCGACGGAGAACTCTTCGCCGTCTTCCAGGTGGACGTCGACGGCGGGACTGGGGGCCCACTTCTGCATGGCGAACGGCGCACCGACGAGGAAACGCAACTGCGGGCAGCCGCTCAGGTGGTCGGCGTGGGTGTGCGAGTCGATGGTCAGATCCAGTTCCAGGCGGTGGTAGGCGAGCACGGCGAGATACCGTTCCACGTGGGCATAGAGAGGGTCCACCAGGACGGCGCGTCCCCTGCCCTCGTCGGCTATGAGGTAGGTCTTGCAGCTCTCGCCGTTCAGTTCGCGCAGGATCATGGCCGTCGTCTCCGCTTTGCCATGCTTGTCCCGAGCCCGTCGAAGCGCCTGCCCTGAAGTCCTCCGGGGCTCAGGGCATGACTTGGCTCAGAAATATCGCCATAGCCACCATTTCTCGAACAGGACCTTGCTCCAGTAGATTGCCCGGGACGGTCCCCAGGAGCGCGAATCGGTGACGCCGAAGGGCGGCCATCCCTGGGGATACGTGGTGCGATTGGCGGCGGCGCGTCCCGCGCCGCAGGAGAGCAGTCATATGGTGTGCAGGTGCAGGGTGGACAACTCCCCTTCCCCGGTGATCTCCGCCACCAGGTTGTCCGCCACCACGTCCGCCTCCTGGTGCGCCACGCCGCCGGCCTTGGACGCCGGCATGTTGGCGCAGTCGCCGATGGCGTAGACGTTCTCCCACTTGGTCTCCAGGGTGTCGTAGTCCACCTGGATGCCGCTCTCGTTGTCCACCAGCCCGCAGTCGTAGAGCACCTTGGAGGGCCGGTGCGGCGGCACCATGAAGAGCAGGTCGTAGGAGAGCTCGTAGCCGTACAGGCCGTGGACGCGCTTCTTCTCCGGGTCGATGGACTGTATGACGAAGTCGTAGTGGATGGTGACGTTGCGTTTCTTGCTCTGGGCGTCCATCCATACCGCCGGCAGGTGTTCTTCGCCGGCGGGTTCGGGATCGCGGGTAAAATACTGAATGTCCACCAGGTCGCGGATATTGCGTTCCTTGAAGTAGCTGTCCAGCATCCACTGGGCTTCGTACGGGGCCGGCGGACAGCGGTAAGGACCCAGGGGCACCCCCACGACGACGCGCCCCTCGCGGAAACTCTCGAGCGTGGTATTCAGCCGCAACGCGGCGTCCATCTCCCAAGGGTGGTGCGCTCCTTCCGCGAAGCCCGGCAACAGGTCGGGTCTCACTTCCAGGCCCAGGGAAACGACCAGGTAGTCATAGGGGATGGCCGTGCTCTCGAGAATCACCTGCTGGCGGCCGGGGTCGATACCCAGGATCTCCGCCTGAAGGACCCGGATGTTGCGCTTCTCGAGACGCTTCAGTTTTCGGGAGATGTCCTCGGGACGGCGCTGCCCGACCATGAGAAACAGGAAAGCGGGCATGAAGACGTGATCGGTCCGGCGGTCGATGAGCGTGATGTCGTGGTCCGCTCCGAGGGCGCGGCCGAGCTTTGTGGCCGCCACCACGCCGCCGCTCCCGCCTCCGAGCACGACGATCTGTTTCCTGCCGTTGTGGTAGTGCATCCCTGAACCCTGTCGTCCCCGTCGCCGTCAGGAAGCTTCCCGCTGCCGCCGCTTGGCGCGCAGGGCGAGGCCCTTGAGATTGCGCATGCGCCGGTCGCGCCACATGCGCTGTTCCTGCCGTCCCTCGTCGGTCAGCTCGGATTCGAACCGTGAAGTGCCGCGGATCAAGAGCAGCACCAGGTAATCGGAGCACTCCTTGACCCGCTCCGCAAACCATGTGAAGAGTCCGCCGGACATGGCCTTGTCAACGCAGGAAGGTGTCTTCCTGGGCAAGCTGGACCGCGGCCTGGTCGAAGGCGGCCTCGTCCGGCTCTCCGTCGCCCAGGATGCCGATCTGGCTCAGGAACTGGCCGATCTGCGCGTGGTCCCGCGGGCTCACCGGCGCGTACGGCCGGCCCGGGTCGCCGATGTCCACGCCGAAGTGCTTGAGGGCCGACTTCATGATCGGCGGCAACCCGTAGGCGCCCCACTTGCCCGGAAAGAGCGTGAAGCAGCGCTGCCAGTAGCGTGCCCTGTCGATGTCGCCGTCCCGGAATGCACGCACCACGCGCGCGCCGATGCGGGTGCCCGGCGGCGGCATGGTGGCGCCCGCGCCTCCCATCATGAGGGTGGTCAGCAAGGGCTGCATGGTGGTGAAGTAGTTGGCCTTGCCGGCGAGCTGGATCTGCTCGATGAGTCGGGTGATCTTGGTGATGTCCCTCGAGCTTTCCTTGAAGTAGTCGACCTTGTTCAACTCGCTCAGCCGGACGAACGCGTCCAGCGGCGGATCCGCGCCGGGACCGGGGTTGTGATAGGCCACGATGGGCAACGGACTCGCCGACGCCACCTCGGTAAAGAACTGCACCAGGTCCGAAATGGTCGGTTGTCCGCCCCACGGCCGGATGGGCATCAGCACCTGGATGAGGTCGCCGCCCACGGCGGCGGCATGCTCCGCCAGGTCCAGGATCGTGTCGATGGAGTGGCTCGACGCCCCGAGGATGACCGGCACGCGCTTGTTGACGACCTCGGTGGCGCGCCGCATCACTTCCTTGCGGTCCTCGAGCGACAGGACCGTGTATTCCGACGCTTCCACGGCGGCGATGGAGACGGCGTCGCAATCGGCCACGAGAAACTCGATCTCGCGCGCGAGCGCGTCGTAGTCCACCCGTCCGTCGTCCGTGAACGGAGTCAGCGCCGCGCCGATGATTCCTCTGATGGGGCTAGCCAGCATCCCTTACTCCAGATCTCTCACTGCAACTCCGCGACGATCCTCGCGTGCGCCGCGTCGCTGCCCTGCACCTTGAGAGGCAACGCCATGATGCGGCAGCTTTGGCCCGCGATGGCGCCGAGGTTGGTGACGTTCTCCGCGATCAGCACGTCGTTGCCCAGCAGCGTGCGGTGCACCGGGAAGTCGAACCCCTTGGGGCGCAACGGCGTCGGCAGGTCCACCGTGATGCAGTCGATGCCGAAGAGCTTCACCCCGCGCGCCACGATCCATTCCGCTGCATCGACGGACAGATAGGGGTGCATATTGTATTCTTCACTTTCGAATTTCTCGTCCCATCCGGTGTGCAGCATGAGGATGTCGCCGCGGCTGACCGCCACCCCGGACCCTTCGAGGTCCGCGGCCGTGACCTCCTCGCCGCCTCCGGTCCGCACCGAGATGACCGCGCCCGGGCCCACGAAGGCGTCGAGGGGCAGTTCCTCGATGGACTTGCCGTTGGGCACGATGTGCACCGGCGCGTCCACGTGGGTGCCGGCGTGGCACGGCAGGTTGATCTCGGTGACGTTGAGCGGGTGCCCCTTGCCGAGGTCGAAGAACCGCTGCACGTGCACGTCCGGCAGCACCGGGATCTTGGGCATGCCGTCGTAGATGAGCCGTGAGAGATCGATGATGGACATGGATCGTGTTCCTGACGGTTGAGAGGTTTGAGAGGTCCCTTGCGCCGGATCAGGCGGCACCGTTGCGCCACGCGGCGTAGACGGGGTCCTTGTCGACAAAGGCGCGCTTGATGCCGTCGAACGCCAGCCAGAACTGGTCCAGGGTCTTCTGCACCGACTGGCGCACCACTTCCTGTTGCTGGTCGGTCACCGCGTACCGGCTCACGGCCAGGGGACCCACCTTCATGTGCTCTTCATCCACCCCCATGTGGAGCGTCCAGTAGCGGATGTCGTCGCTTTCCCGGTCGAAGCCGTAGTGGGTGGTCAGGCCGGTGACGATACGGCTCATGCGCTCGCTGGCGGTGCCTTCGAGACAGAAACCCTGGCAGGCGTAAAGCTCCAGCCACGAACGCTGGTACATCAGCAGGTCGCGCCAATCCAGGAACGCCGAGGTCTCGGGCAGGGGCTGCACCGCGTCGAGCTCGTCCTTGGAGTCGTAGCCGCAGGCCATGGCGAAACGGATGAACAGGCCGCGGTGGCTGTCGGTGCCGGAGATCTCGCCGGTGCCCTCCTCCACCACGTTCTCGATCCACATCCTCTCCAGCTCGGCGTCCTCGGGGCAGCGCCCCAGCATGGCGGCGATGGGCTTGGGAAAGGGCTTGGGGAAGAACAGGTAGAACTGGCCCACGAACCCTCTGAGCGCCGCGCGGTCCAGCTCTCCCCTCTCGATCATCCCGATCAGCGGGTTGTCCTTGGAGTGCTTGGCGCGCACCGTCGCGTGTATCTCGTTCACGAACTCTTCGCCGGAAAGTGGCATCGAATCTGCTCCCTCGTTCGGTTGATTTCCCTTTGAATGGCCGATCCCGATGTCGCGTACGGCAACACCGGGATCGACGCTCACGCTTCAACGACTAGGTTAGTTACTGGAAAGCCGCCGGCATCGCAACCTTCGCGTCCGCCGGGCGGCCTCCGCGTCCGGTCAGTCGAGGCTGTAGAAGCGCCGGGCGTTGTTGCCCAGTATGTTCTCCTTGGCTTCCCGCGACAGGTCCTCGCGCCCCCATATCAGCGAGCCGGACTCGGGCCAGCTCATGTCCCAGTGGGGATAGTCCGAGGCGTACATGATGGTCTCGGAACCGATCTCTCCCACCACGTAGCCGATGGTCTTCTCGTCGGGCTCGCACCCGTAATAGACGTTCTTGCTCGTGATGTAGTGGCTGGGCTCGTGCTTGCACTCGGGGGCTTCCGCCGCGCCGCGCTTCTCCCACTCCTCGTCCATCCGGTCGGACCAGTACGGGATCCAACCGCAGCCGATCTCCAGGAACCCCAGCTTCAGGTCGGGAAACATCTCGGGGATGCCCGCGAAGACCATGGCCGTGAGCTGGCGCAGCACCGGGAACGGGTGCCCGGTGGTGTGGATGGAGATGAACTGGTCGAAGATCTCGCTGCCGGGCTCGTCGCCGCCGAAGGCGTGGATCGCCAGCGGCGTATCGAGTTTCTGCGCTTCTTCGTACAGCGGGAAGAACTCGGCCGAGCCGAAGTTCTTGCTGTGGGCCTGGGCCGCCATCATGCCGCCCACCAGTCCCAGCTCCCGGACCGCGTAGCGCAGTTCCTCGGCCGCGGCCGCCGGGGCGTTGACGGGCAGGTTCGCCACCGCCTTGAGGCGCGGCGACGCCTTGCAGTAGTCCGCGATGAACTCGTTGTAGGCGCGGCACAACTGGGTCTGGTACTTGGGTTCGCGGATGTGCCCGATGCCCAAGCCGCTGGTGGGGTACATGACCGCCGTGTGGATCTCCTGCGTATCCATGGCCGCCAGGCGTTCCTCGTGCTTGATGCCGGAGTGTCCCAGCGTCCCGCCCAGGTTGCGGTCGTAGGTCTCCCGCGGAATGAACGGCGGACGCCGGTTCTGGAAGGCCTCGCCCAGGAAGGGCTTGACGAGATCGTCGTTGTCGCGCGCGTGCGCGTCGGCGTCGATCACCTTCACGGACGGATCGATCTTACCCATGTTCTTCTCCCTTGATTTTGGGTTGTCGGCACGTCTTTCAACAGGGGGAAACTACCACCTTCGGCCCGGAATGCCAATTCTCCATGCGCCACGGGCGGGTCCGAAACCCGCCCGTGAAACGCCCCGCCGCCCTCCTCTCACGCCTGCGTCGGCGCCGGCGCCTCCAGGTCCCGGTCCGGGATGGTGATCACCGGCTCCACCTCGCGCAGCTCGTCCAGCGGTATGTGGCAGGCGATGGAGTGGTCGTTGCCGTCGAGCTGGACCGGGGGCGGCTCGTCGTCGCAGATGCTGCCGAGCTTGCGTTGACAGCGGGTGGAGAACGGGCATCCCTTGGGCGGGTCCAGGGGGCTTGGGAGATTGCCTTCCAGCACGATGCGGCGCTTTTCCACCTCCGGGTCGGCGATGGGCACGGCCGAAAGCAGCGCCTCGGTATAGGGGTGGTACGGAGGCGCGAAGACCTCGTCCGTGGTGCCCCGCTCCATGATCTGGCCCAGGTACATGACGACGATGCGGTCGGCCAGGTAGCGCACGGCGGACAGGTCGTGGCTGATGAACAGCAGCGTGGTGCGGTGCTCGCGCTGGATGTCCATCAGCAGCTCGGTCACGGCGGCGGCCACGGACACGTCGAGGGCCGAGATGGGCTCGTCCGCGATGACCGTCTTGGGGTTGCCGGCAAAGGCGCGCGCGATGCCGACCCGCTGCTTCTGTCCGCCCGATAGCTGGCGCGGCTTGCGGTGCACGAAGTCGCGCGGCAGCTTCACCGTGTCGAGCAGCTTGTGGACCCTTTCCTGGATCTTCGCGGGATCGGACTCGATGCCGAAGCGCTTGATCACGCGGCCGATCTGGTAGCCGATGCTGTGGGACGGGTTGAGGGTGTCGTTGGGGTTCTGGAACACCATCTGCAGCGACGCGAGCTGCTCCGGGGTCCGTTTCTTGACCTCGATGCTGCCCAGGTCGGTGCCGTCGAGCCGCACCTCGCCTTCCGTGGCGGTCTCCAGCCCCATGAGCACCTTGGCGAAGGTGGACTTGCCGCAGCCCGACTCGCCCACGATGGCCACGGTCTCCCCTTCCCCGGCGTCGAAGCTGATGCTCTCGTTGGCCTTCACCTGGCGCACCGAGGCGCCGGAGACCATGGCCGCCAACGTGCTCTCCTTGACCTCGTAGTACTTGCGCATGTTGTCGACTTCGAGGACCGTGTCGCCCACCTCGATGGGATCGCGCGTGGTCTCGACGCTGCGCGCTTCGTCGTGGTCGATCTCGTTCCAGCGCAGGCAACGCACCCGGTGGGCGTCGTCGTCGTCGGTGAAGACTTCCTCCATCGGGATGTGGTCGCTGTCGCAGCGCCCGGCCTGGAAGAACTCGCAGCGCGGTCCGAAGTAGCAGCCCTCGGGGCGCTGGTGCGGCAGCGGGAGCTGGCCCTTGATGGCGGCCAGCGGACGCGCGTTCTTGTCCGCGTGGGGCAGCGGGATGCAGCCGAACAGGCCGTGGGTGTAGGGGTGCTTGGGCCAGGAGAAGATGGAACTGATGTGCCCCTCCTCCACCACCTCGCCGGAATACATCACGCAGATGCGGTCGCACACCTCGAGCATCAGGCCGAGGTTGTGGGAGATGTAGAGCAGCGAGGTGCCCGACTCCTTGCTCAACTCCGCGATGAGCTCGACGATGCCCGCTTCCACGGTCACGTCCAGCGCCGTGGTGGGCTCGTCCAGCAGCAGCAGCGCCGGGCGCGACAGGAGCGCCATGGCGATGACCACGCGCTGCTGCTGGCCGCCCGAGACCTGGTGCGGGTACGAGTCCATCAGGCGCTTGGGGTCCGGGATGTGCACGGCGGAAAGCATGTCGAAGGCGCGCTGGAACGCTTCCTCCTCGCTGACCTCCTCGTGGATCATGGGCACTTCCATGAGCTGGGCGGCGATGGTCAGGCTCGGATTGAGCGCGGCCATGGGCTCCTGGTAGATCATCGCGATGTCCTTGCCGCGCACCCGCCGGACTTCCTCCTCGGACATTTCCGCCATGTCCCGGCCCTTGAACTTGATGGTGCCGCCGACGATGCCGCCGTTCTTGCCCATGTAGCGCATGATGCCGTTGGCCACGGTGGACTTGCCGCACCCGGACTCGCCCACCAGCCCGACCGATTCGCCCCTGGCGATGGTCAGGTCGAAGTCCATCACCGCGGGGATCTCCCCGGCGCGCGTGTAGTAGCTGAGCCGGAGCCCGGAGATATCCAGGACCGGCGCTTCTCCGTCTCCGTTGCCCTTGCCGTTGTGATCCGCCATCGCGTTCCTCCTAGTCTCTCAACGACACTTCCCGCAGCCCGTCGGCCAGCAGGTTGAACCCCAGCACCAGCAGGGACACTGCGCACGCCGGCATGATGGCCATGTGCGGGAACCCGCCGGTGACGAAGGCGCGGGTCTCCGTGATCATGCCGCCCCAGTCGGGATCGGGCGGCGGCAGTCCCAGGCCCAGGAACCCGAGCGCGCCGATGGTGATGGTCGTGTAGCCCATGCGCAGGCAGAAATCGACGATCAGCGGGCTGCGCGCGTTGGGCAGGATTTCCACCAGCATGATGTACCAGGGGCCTTCGCCGCGGGTCTGCGACGCGGCGATGTAGTCGCGCGTGGCGATGTCCATGGTGACGCCGCGCACGATGCGCATGATGCCCGGCGAGGAGGCGAACACCACCGCGAAGATGATGTTGAGTCCGGACGCCCCCAGCTTGGCGATGATCAGCACGTACAGCACCATGATCGGGAACGACAGGATCACGTTGGCGAAGAACGAGATGATCTCGTCCAGGTAGCCGCGGAAATAGCCGGCCGCGAGACCCATGACGATGCCGACGATGTAGGCCGACACCGTTGCCGCGGTGGCGTAGAACAGGACCCGCTGGCCGCCCCAGATGATGCGCGAAAGGATGTCCCGGCCGAGGTGGTCGGTGCCCAGGAGGAAGACCCCGCCGTCCGGAGCGGCCGTTCCCGGGAAGGCGAACGGCAGCATCGTGGCGTTGGGATCGAAGGGCGCCACCAGCGGCGCGAAGATCGCCAGCAGGACGAAGAGAAGCACGATCAGGGCGCCGATCACGCCCACCGGGCTTTCGCGCAGGAGGGCCACGGCCTTGACCGCGTTCAGGATCGTCGAATCCGGTCTTACGAGAGGTGCATCGTCCGTGTTCGTGGCCATGCTCCCCTCCTCACTTGAAGCGTATCCGCGGGTTCAGGTAGGTATACCCGAGGTCGCCGATGGTCTGGGTGAAGACCGCCACGAACACCGCCGCGAGGCCGCAGGCCTCGATGACGAAGATGTCGCGGCGCAGCGCCGCCTCCAGCAGCAGCGCGCCGAAGCCCTTGTAGCCGAAGGCGAACTCCGTCACCACCACGCCGGACAAGAGCCAGTTGATCTGCAGCATGATGACCGTGAACGGCGCGATCAGCGCGTTCCGCAGGGCGTGCCTCATGATGATGTGCCGGTACGGCAGCCCCTTGAGCATGGCGGTGCGGATGTAGTGGTTGGTCATCACTTCCGCCATGGACGCCCGGGTCATGCGCGCCACGTAGCCGAAACCGTACAGCGTCAGCACCATCACCGGCAGGATCAGCTCGACGATGTTGAAACCCCCGGTCATGGACGAGGTCCCCGGCAGCCATCCCAGCCCGAACACGAAGATCCAGGCGAGCAGCACCGCGCTGGCGTATTCAGGGATGGAGGTCGTGGTGATGGAGAAGACCGAGATCACCCGGTCCTGCGTCGACCCCTCCTTCATGCCCGCCAGCACCCCCAGTGTCAGCGCCACGATGACCATGACGACGAAGGTGATGCCGGCAAGGATGCCGGTGTTGCCGAGGCGGTCCCAGAAGATCTCGTTCACCGGCCGCTTGTAGATGATGGAGTCGCCCAGGTCGCCGGACAGGACGCGTCCGAGCCAATCGAAGTACCGGACCATGATCGGCCGGTCGTAGCCGTGCTGGGCGATCCACGCGTCGAGTTGCTGGTCCTGGGCGTAGGGCCCGAGGACGCTTCGCGCGATAAGCCGGGGATCGCCCTCGTTCATGAGGAAAAGAAGCAGCGCCACCACCAGCATGATGAGGATCATCATGCCCACGCGCCGCAGAATCAGTTGTGACATGTCGGTCTCCGCTGCTCAGCACGGCGAGCCGGCCGGCGCACGCGCTCCGGCCGGGGAAGGCAGGGGCGGCCTGCCGGCCACCCCTGCCCAAGCCACCGCGGCGTCGCCTGTCAACCCTCCAACCACACGTTGTGAAACTGGTGGTACAGGGTCGGATGGGTTTGGTGCCCCTTGACCCGCTTGTTGGCCGCCTTGAAGACCGAGCGCCAGAAGGGCTGCGGGATGATGGCGTCGTCCTGGAGGATCTTCTCGCAGACGGCCAGCTTCTTCTTGCGCTCGTTGACGTCGAGGGTGGCCTCGGCGTCGTCGAGAGCGGCGTCGAACTTGGGATTGTTGTAGGCGGTCTCGTTCCAGGGCACACCGGAGCGGTAGCCCAGCCCGAGAACCATGGTGCCCAGGGGTCGGTGCGTCCACGCGGTGTAGCCCCATGGCGCCTTGTCCCACACCTCCCAGTACTGGTTGGCCGGCATCTTGTTGATCTTGAGATTGATGCCCGCGGGGGCGAGCTGGTTCTTGAAGATCGCGCAGACGTCGGTCATCCACGGACCCTCGGTATCGCCATTGGCTATCTCGACCGTGATGCCGTCCTTGTAGCCCGCCTCGGCCAGGAGCTTCTTGGCCTTCTCGACGTCTCGCTTGAGCGGCGGCAACGCCGCGTAGTCCGGATGGATGGGACAGACGTGGTGGTTCTCGGCGACCTGGCCGAGGCCCTTGAACGCCTTGTCCAGGAGTTCCTTGTGGTCCATGCAGGCGGCGATGGCCTGACGCAGCTTGAGGTTGTCGAAGGGTTTCTCGGTGATGCGGAAACGCATGACCGCCGTCTGCGCCGTCGTCGCCTCGTGAAGCTCCACAAAGGGAAGCCGCTTGACGGTGTCGATGGCGTTGTTGGGCAGGCGGAAGACCATGTCGACCTGCTGCGACGCCAGCGCCGCGATCCAGGCGTTGGTATCCTCGCCATGATCGAAATAGTGGATCTCGTCCAGGTGGAACGGCCCTGCCCACCAGTCCCGCGCCTTCTTGAGGATCGCTCTCTCCCCGACGGCGAACGCCTCCAGCTTCATCGGGCCGGTGCCGATGGGGTTCTTGGAAAGGTCGGCCTCGTAGTCCTTGCCGAAGCCCCGGTGCACGATGGCGGCAGGATAGTTGTAGAAGTTCTCCGGCATGGCCAGGGCGGCCTGTCGGAGGTTGAACTTGATGGTGTGGTCGTCGATGACCTCCACCGCGTTGGCGATGCCGCGCTTCAGCGGCTTCCCGTCGGCACCCTTCACGGTCTCCACCATGGCGGCGAACAGCCCGAGGTTGGAGGAGCCGGTCTTCGGATCGAGCCAGCGGTTGACGGTGTGGGCGACATCGGCGGAGGTGAACTTGTCGCCGTTGGACCAGGTCACGTCATCCCGGAGATGGAACACCCAGCTCTTGAGGTCATCCGATGCCTCCCAGCTCTTGGCGAGGTAGGGAACCGTCGTATTGTCCGCCTTGGTCCGGGTCAAGTGCTCCACGAGGAACCGGGCGACGTTGGACTTCTCGGTCCAGTCGAATTTCGCCGGGTCGGTCACCTCCTGTATGCGCATGGAAACCCGAAGAGTTCCTCCCGGCCTCGGCGTCGCCGCCGCCACGGACGGCGTGAACGAACCGCCGATGAGCTTGTCGGCCGTGACGTAGGCCGCGCCCACGGTCATGCCCAGCAGCGCCGCCTGGCGCAGGAAGTCGCGCCGGTTGATCTTGCGCGTGCGCAACTGGTCGCACAACTCCGGCAGGTAGCTGTGGGTCTCCGCGCCCAGGGCGCGTTCGGACGGCAGCAGATAGCGCCGCTTGTCCCGGCTCAGTATCTTCTTGTCGCTCACGACGGTAACCTCCTGTTGGATCGACTGCCGGGCGTTTCGCCGCACGCTTGCCGTGGGACGACACCGGGGGGTTGGGCTACGCGCTCGATTCCCCATGGCCCGACAGACCAATGCGTTGAAAACGGCTACCGTATGCCACCTTGTCGGTGGAATGCAAGTCGGTTTTCTGCGATTCTGTCTTCATGGAAAACCGGGCAAGGCGGGACAGGCCTAGGATCATCGGGCATTCGACCCCCGCGGTCGAGGGGGCGGCCAAGGTCGCCGCCGAGGCGCGCTACCTCGAGGACCTGCAAGCGCCCGGCATGCTTTACGGCAAGATCTGCCGCAGTCCCCTGCCCCACGCCCGCATCCTCGACATCGACACCTCCCACGCGGAGCGGCTGCCCGGGGTGGTGGCGGTCATCACCGCCGGGGACATGCCCGACATCAAGTTCAGTTTCGTTCCCGAGTACGCGGACAAGACGCCGCTGTGCGGGCCGGGGCGCACCGTACGCTACGCCGGTGACGAGGTGGCCGCGGTGGCCGCGCTCGACGAGGCCACCGCGGAGGAAGCCGCGCGCCTCATCGAGGTCTCGTACGAGCCGCTGGCGCCGGTGGTGGACGTAGAGGCGGCGCTGTCTCCGGATTCCCCCGCGATCCACGACGGCGGCAACCTCGCCTACGAGGTGCACAAGGCCGAGGGCGACATCGACGCCGCCTTCGCCGGCTGCGACCTGGTCCTGGAGGAGGAGTTCGAGACCGCGCGCCAGTCCCACGCGGTCATGGAGGCACGCGGCTGCATCGCCCAGTACGGCGCCGCCGGCGAGCTCACCGTGTGGCACCAGACCCAGGCGCCCCACACCCTGCGGGGCGAGATCGCCCGCACGCTCGGCATTCCCGAGCGGCGGGTGCGCGTGATCCAGCCCGAGACCGGCGGCGGCTTCGGTGCCCGCCTGGTGATGAACGTCATGGTCCCCATCGCGGCGGTGCTGTCCCGGAAGTCGGCCGGCCGGCCCGTGCGTATCGTCAACACCCGGGACGAGGAGTTCCGCTGCGCCGGCGCGCGCTATTCCTACCGTTTCAAGCTCAGGCTGGGCTGTACCCGGGACGGAGTCATCCGCGCCAAGAGCCTGGAGGTCCTGGGCGACAACGGCGCCTACAACGACAAGGGCATCTCCACCGTCAACTTCATCACCATGACCTTCTTTTCGAGCTACCACCGGCACCATCCCGCCACGTCGGTGGACGCGAAGCTCGTCTACACCAACAAGCCGCCCGGAGGGGCCTTCCGGGGCTTCGGCCACGCCGAGGAGACTTTCGCTTTCGAATCCCTCCTGGAGACCATGGCCGAACGCCTCGGCATGGACCCGGTGGAGATGCGCCTGAAGAACCTGGATCGTCCGTGCGAGCGCGCCTGCCTGGAGCGCGCCGCCGCGGTGATGCGGCCGGGCAAGGGGAGCGCCGGAAGCAAGGGAAGCGCCGGAAGCACCCGGGGTACGACACGCACGGGCATCGGCTTGGCCGTCCTGTCCGAGACCGGCGCCGGGCTGCGCTACTACCGGCAGAACTCCACCGAGGCCATCGTCCGGGTGGACCGGGACGGCACCGTGGGCCTCATCGCCACCATCGCCGACACGGGCACCGGCACCCGCACGGTAATGGCGCAGATCGCCGCCGAGGAGCTGGGCGTGTCCGTGGACCGCGTGCGCATCTTCCACAACGACACGGACGTGATCCCCTTCGACCTCGGCACCTGGGCGAGCCGCACCACCTTCGTATGCGGCAATGCCGTGGCGGCGGCGGCGGCGGACGCGCGCCGGCGCCTGGCGGAGGTGGCCGCCGGCATGCTGCGCGCCGTTCCGGAGACGCTGGAGTTCGGCGACGATCGTGTATCCGCCACGGTGGAGCCCGGCGGCGAGGTGAGCTTCGACGAGGTGGTGCGGGAGGCCTACGACCGGCGCGGCCTGCTCATCATCGGCAAGGGCGCCTTCGTGGACGAGGATGCCACCCGGTTCGTCACCAACGACTACGCGGCGGCGGCTCCGGTCATCGCCGCCTGCTGCCACGTGGCCGAGGTGCGGGTGGACATGGAAACCGGCGCCGTGGAGCTTCTTCGCTATCTGGCCGTGCATGACGTGGGCAAGGCCATCAACCCCCTCGGCATCCAGGGCCAGATCGAGGGCGGCCTCACCCAGGGGCTGGGGTTCGCCCTCTACGAGGCCCTGGTGGTGGACGGCGGCCAGGTGCTGAACCCGAACTTCGTGGATTACCGCCTGCCCACCTTCCGCACCATGCCACGGAGACTGGAAAGCGAGTTCCTGGAAGGAGACCCCTCCGACGGCCCGTACGGCGCCAAGGGCATCGGCGAACTGCCCTTCGGTCCGGCCGCCCCGGCCATCGCCAACGCCATCTACAACGCCGTGGGGGTGCGACCGAGGACCTTGCCCATGACGCCGGAGCGGGTCTGGCGGGAGTTGAAGGAACGGGGATAGAGCCGCTTCTTCAGGTTTCTTGTCAAGTAGGGTAGTGTGCGGAAACCTGAATCTGCTGGGCCAGATTGTATTTCTCATATCAATGACGAGGGGAACGGGGAACGACGACAAGGGGCGTTGGCGACGGTGATCGATGATGCGTGATCTGCCTACGAGATGGGGGCTCAGCCTCCCCAACCGCGGCGTGCTGTTCGGGCTTGCGACAGTCGAAGACCTGTTCGCGTCCGCGACGTTGGCCGAAAACAGCGGGGTTTTCGAATCCGTGTGGGTGGGCGACAGCTTCATCCACAAGCCGCGGCTCGATTCCATCGTGATGCTGTCCAACCTGGCCGCGCGCACCAGCCGCGTGCGGCTGGGCACCATCTGCATGGCCACGTTCCCGCTGCGCCACCCGGTGGAGCTGGCGATCCAGTGGGCCAGCCTGGACCACGTGTCCGGCGGTCGTACGGTCCTGGGCGCGTGCATCGGCGGCGGCCACGAGCCGGAACTGCGCGCATTCGGACAGACTTCCAAGGAGCGGGCGCCGCGGCTGGAAGAGGGCATTGCCCTGTTGCGCGCGCTGTGGAGCGACGGCAAGGTGCATCACCGCGGTCGTTTCTACACGCTGGAGGACTACGACATCCTGCCCAAGCCGGTGCAGCGCCCCTGCCCCATCTGGATCGCCGTGAACCCGCGGCGGCCCCTGGAAGGGAGTCCGGTGGTCCAGCGCGCGCTGGAGCGCGTCATCCGGCTGGGCGACGGCTACATGACCGACGTGGTGGCGCCCGACGAGTTCCGCCGCCGCTGGGATTTCATGCAATCGGTGGCGCAAGACCAGGGCCGCGACCTGAGCGGCTTCGAGACCTGCATCCACGGCATGATCAACATCAACGAAGACAAGCGGGTGGCCTACGAAGAGTCCAAGCACTACTTCCAGGAATACTACCCGCTGGCGCCGCCCAGCGACGAGGTCATCCGCACGTGGCTCGCCTACGGCGCGCCGGAAGAGTGCGCGGTGCTGCTGCGGGAGTGGCTGGACATGGGCATCAGCACGCCGGTGCTGCGCTTCACCGGGCACGACCAGTTGGCGCAGATCCGCCGTTTCGTCGAAGAGGTCCTGCCCCTGGTGCAGGGCGGCACCCGATGATGGAGGCTGTCTTATGAACCCCGATCTGCGGACTTTCCTTCAGGCCGTGCGCGAGACCGGACCCGACAACTACGTCGAGGTGACCCGGCCGCTGGACCCCTACCTGGAGATCGGCATCATCCAGCACAAGCTCGCGGCCGAGGGCCGCAACCCGGTCATCTACTGCCCCGAGATCAAGGGCAGCGCGCTGCCGCTGGTCACCAACATGTTCGGCTCCTTCGACCTCCTGGCCTGGGGACTGGGCTGCGACCCGCGCCGCATGACACGGGTGGAGATCTACGACGTGCTGCGGAAGAAGCTGGCGCAGCGCGAAGACCCGGTATGGGTGGATGACGCCCGGGCCCCGATCAAGGAAAAGAAGTTCATCGGCGACGAAGTGGATTTGGGGATGCTGCCCATCATCCACAACTCCAGGCTGGACGCCGGGAAATACGTAAGCGCCGGCTTCATGATCGCCCGGTGGCCGGATACCGGCGTTCCCAACGCGGGCATCTACCGCCACATGGTCATGGGCCGGAACCGCCTCGGCTGCATGATCAATCCCGGAAACGACGGCGCCTACATCGCCCGGCGCTGCGCCGAGTTGGGCCGCCCCATGGAGGTGGCGCTGGTCATCGGCCACCACTCCGCGGTGCTGCAGGCGTCCCAGGCCAAGGGCGTGGTGGAGTTCGACCTCATGGGCGGCTACCTCGGGGAACCCCTGGAAGTGGTCAAGGGCGAGACCGTGGACGTGCCGGTGCCGGCGCAGGCCGAGATCGTCATCGAAGGCACCATCGATGCCGCCACCATGTCCACCGACGGCCCCTACGCCGAGTACCTGGGCTACTACGGCGTGGGCGACAAGCCCTGCTACGTCATCGAGGTCAGCGCCATCACCATGCGCCGGGACGCCATCTACCATCACCTGGACTCCGCCCACGTCGAGCACAACCTGGCGCCCAACGTGAGCGCCGAGATGAGCATGTACGACCGCCTGCGCTCCCAGTTCCCCACCCTCAAGGCGGTGAACATCATGGGCTGGCTGGGCACGTACGTCTCACTGCAACAGCGGGTCCCGGGCGAGGGCAAACAGGCCGGCCTGGTGGCCGTGTCCACCGACAACTACGGCAAGACCGCGGTGGTGGTGGACGACGACGTGGACGTGTTCAACGAGCGCGAAATGGCCTGGGCCATCAGCACGCGCATGGTCGCCGACCAGGACCTGCTGATCATGCCCGGGGTCAAGGGAGCGCACCTCGACCCGGTGTCCTACAACGAGGCGCGCACGGGCCGCGGCCCCATGACCACGCACCTGGTCATCGACGCCACCCGCACGGTGGAGAAGGAGTTCGAGACCCGGATCGAGCCGGACCCGGATCTGTGGCAAAGGATGCAGTTGAAGGACTACCTGAAGCCGTGATCGAGACATGGCTTGAAACGCATCATTCGGCATTGACAAAGAACCGGGCACACTCTAGTATTCGTGGTTTTAACGTTGCACCGGAATCGAAGGCTCTCGTTGCCGGCCGCTGAGCGGCAACCGTCAAAGGAGGCAAGACATGCGACGCTACACATGGACAGCATTAGTGGCTTTTGCCCTCGCGGGTTTTCTGGCCAGCGAAGCCGCAGCTCAGAACAAGATCACCGTGACGGCCGGGCGCAACAGCATTATCTCCCTGGTCTATCTCGCGGGCAACATGGCCGGGATCTTCCAGAAGGCGGGCATGGACGTAACCGTGGACGTGCGCCCCTTCGCTGGCCATATGGCGGCGCTGCCGGCCAAGGAAGTCCCCTGTTCCTCCTATGCCGGCACAGCGGCCATCGCCAGGATCACCAAGGGGATCGACTTCGTCGTGATCGGCGGCGGGCTCACCGTGATGCAGGAGGTCTTCGTCAGGAAGGACAGTCCGGTGAAGTCCATCGGGGACATGCGCGGGAAGAAGTTCGGCACCTGGTCCACCGGCGCAGGCGCCTTCAAGGCCACCCAGGCTGCCCTCATCGACGGCCACGGCATGAACGTGACGGACAAGAACGACGTGGAACTGGTTCAGGCCGCGGCCCCGGCACTGCTGGCGCTGCTGGATCGGGGCGACGTGGACTCGATGTTCAACATCAGCTCCCTCACCGTCCGCGCGGCCTCACAGCCCGAGAAGTACCGCTCGGTGTTCGTTCCCAACGAGTACTGGAAGTCGAAGACCGGCCAACCCATCGTGTGGTCCGCTCCTCTCGTATGCTGGCGTGAGTGGGTGGACGCGGACAAAGACCGCGCGGGCAAGTTCGCGGCGGCCGTCATGGAGTCCATGAACTGGCTCGCCGATCACAAGAACTTCGATGCGGCCGCGGCCAAGCACGGCAGGATCGCCGGCATCGTCAACGACCGGGAGAAGGCCGTGTACCGGGACTGGATCCACACCGGCAAGATGTTCCTGGCCAAGTGGGACAAGGAGACGGTGGACGCCCAGTGGGAGTTCCTGGAAATGGCCAAGCGGCGCGGGGTCCTGGACTTCGTTCCCGACAAGAAGAAGCACGGGCTGATTCTCAACTAGCTCGAGTCACCGGGGGACCGGTCCTCGCGGCGGCGGTCGCCGCCCGGGGACGGTGCCCCATTTTCCCACCCTACAGGCTCTCCTCATGAACAAGGGCAAGCCCGGCTTCTTGGCCGGTGGCCTCACGCTGCTGGCTTTCGTCCTGTTGTGGCAGGTGGCGTCGATGCTGGCCCCACCAGCCACCGTGCCCGGGCCGCGGGAACTCCTGGAACGATCCATCACGGTCTACTCCGAGCCCGACAGCTACGTCGTGGTGTGGGATACGCTTAGGCGGATCATTCTGGGCCTCACCCTCTCCATGATCGTCGGCGGCATCGCCGGAGTGATGATGGGACTCCACCGTCACGTGGAGGCCTTCCTCGACGGCTGGATCATGGTGTTGCTGACGTTCCCGGCCATCTGCTGGGCCTTTGTAGCCGTGCTCACGTTCGGTATTTCGGACGTGGGCCCGGTGTTCACCACGGTGCTCATCGTCTTCCCCTTCGTGGCGCTCAACGTCTGGGAGGGGACCAAGGCCATCGACAAGGAAGTCATCGACATGGCCAAGGTCTACAAGGCGAACCGCCACCTGATCATTCGCAAAGTGGTCGTCCCGCAACTCATGCCGTACCTGTTCTCGTCGTTGCGGATCGCCCTCTCGCTCTCCTGGAAGATCGTCCTGGTGGGGGAGGCCTTCGCGGTAGGGAGCGGGGTCGGACGGATGCTGTTGTTCCATTTTCAGGACACCCGCGTGGACCTGATGCTGGCCTGGGGCGTGAGCTTCATGGTGTTCATGGTCCTGATCGACGTGCTGATTTTCCGGTCCTGGGAGCGACGCGCTTTCCGCTGGCGGCATCAGGTGGCCACCTGAACGCGCGCCGCGGCCCGGCCCGCTATTACTATCGGCCAACGCAATCCATTAGAGGTACAGGTATCGTTCATGGCTTCGACGGTCGTACACGTAGACAAGTTGACGAAGAAGTTCCCCGTCCCAGGCGGCGGTGAAGAGTTCGTGGTGCTCGACGCCGTGAGTCTGGACGTCAAGGAAGGCGAGTTCGCGAGCCTCGTCGGGCCGTCCGGTTGCGGGAAATCCACGCTCTTGAACGTCATCGCGGGCATCGAGGAAGAGAACAACGGCAGCGTGACCGTTTACCCTTCGGCTCAGTCCACCGACGGCACCGTCCACGTGGGTTATGTCTTCCAGAGCGCCCGCCTGCTCAACTGGCTCACGGTGGAGGACAACATCCGCTTCGCGCTGGAGGCCCAGGACGTGCCGCGGGAACAGTGGCGCGACCGCGTGGGCAAGTACCTCGACATGGTGGGTCTGGCGGGCCAGGAGCCCAACTATCCGCTCAACCTCTCGGGCGGCATGCAGCAGCGTGTAGCCATCGCCCGCGCGCTCGCCATCGAGCCCGATATCCTGCTCATGGACGAGCCTTTCAGCCACCTCGACGAGATCACCGCGCGCAAGATGCGCATCGACCTGATGGAGATACTCGAACGGGCGAAGACCACCATCCTGTTCGTCACCCATGACCTGCGCGAGGCGGTCTACCTTTCCGACGACGTGTACATGATGAGCACCAAGCCGGCGCGGATCTTCAGGCACGTCCAGGTGGACTTGTCGCGGCCCCGGCATCCCGAGGACCCGCGGCTGTTCGACATGGAGAAAGAGTTGGTGCAGGAGTTCTTCGCGGTGGTGGAGCAGCAATCACAATGAGCATGCGCTTCTACATGCGCGCGGCGTCCATGGTGACGCTGGTGGCGATCTGGTGGATCGCTTCCCTTTTCTCCTCACCGGAGGTGCTGCCGAATCCGATCCGCATCGTCGCGGCCATGGTGCGGATCCTGACCGAAGCCGGTCCGGAGGGCAATTCGGCCTTCTTCCACATCGGCATCACGCTATTGCGCATTTTCATCGCCTTCGCGGTCGCCATGCTGGCGGGCGTCGGCATCGGATTGGCCATGGGGCTTCGCCGGACCGTGGAGCACGCCCTGATGAGCCTGATCCCGCTGTTCCTGACCATCCCCACGATCCTGATGGTGTTCCTCGCGGTGCTCTGGTTCGGCTTCAGCGAAACCGGAAGCCTGGTGGCGGTGATGGCGGTGGTCACGCCGTTCGTGACCGTGAACATGGCCGAAGGCACCAAGGCCATGGACAAGAGCCTGATGGACATGGGCAAGGCCTTCAAGGCCGGCAAGCGGATGATGGTACGGAAGGTCTACATTCCCCAACTCATGCCCTACCTGATGTCCGCGTTCCGCTACTCCTTCGGCATGACCTGGAAGATCGTCGCTCTGGCCGAGACTTTCGGCATCAAGTTCGGCATCGGCTACATGTTCTTCTTCTGGTTCGAGAGCTTCGACATGGAGCAGATGCTGGCGTGGGTCCTGCTCTTCGTAATCCTGATGCTGATCATCGAGTACGGCGTCATCGCGCGCTTCGAGCAGCGCGCCTTCGCCTGGCGGCGGTCCGTCTCGGCGGCCGCGTTGTAGCTTGCCTACCGCCCCTGCGCCTTGATCTCCGCCATGGAGAACGGCCCCGCCCCCATCACCTGGTGCAGTTCCCACTCGATCAGCTCGAACGTGCAGAAGCCCGCCGCGGTGTAGGGGTCGCTGCCGGCGACCTCCTCCGCCTCCTCCCGTGACTCCGCGCGTATGAGGTAGATGCCGAGCTTGCGGTCCGGCGTCGGCCCGGACATGACGATCTTCCCCGCCGCGTGCTGGCGCTTCATCCAGGACAGGTGATCGTCCAGCGTTACCGTCCACTCATCCCTGGGCTTGGCCGCGCTTCTCAGTCCGATGAACCACATGCTCTACTTCTCCCTTGTCGTCCGAGGCGGCCGTCCTATCGGGCGGCGCAGATGTCCCACCAGTTCTGGTCCAGGTCGCTGAACACGAACGAGACCTCGCCGTCGTCCTCTTGCAGGTCCCGCACCTCGCCGATGCCCACGTCCGGGCCGGCCGTGCGGAACGCCCGGTGCGCGTCCACCACCTCCTGCTCCGTCCCCACCTCCAGGGTGAACCGGTTCAGCTCGGAGACGTAGTGCCGCTTGCGGCCCGGCAGCACCACCACGTACCAAGGCGTGTCGAAGTGCTTGATGTACACCGACATCCGACCGCCGCCGAGTATTTCCAGGCCCAGCACCTCGCTGTAGAACTTCGAGCTGACGGCCTTGTCGTCGCATTCCCGTGTGCCGTGGCTCAGCGCCTGGGGCAGGTAGCCACGCCCGGGAAACCGCTCCTCCGTCATCTTCTCGGTCCACGGGTTGATGGCGTTGCGCTGGCCGCGCACCACCGCCTCGTGGTCGTAGTACTCGATCTCCCAGTCGTTGCCGCCGGGCTCGCGGAAGTAGACCGAATGGGCGAAGTGGTTCTCGTGGGGACGGCTGACGCGCATGAGCTTGTAGCGCTCCTTTTGCGACTGGAGGTAGTCGTAGGCCGCGTTAACCTCCTCGAGGCTCTCCACCCGCACGCCGTAGTGGTGCAGGTGGGGCTTGTCCACCGCCTCCGGCGCTCCCTCGTGAACGACGAGTTCCCAGTCCGTGTTGGGATGCTTCACCGTCGCCTGCCCTGCTCCGTGCCGCACGACGTCGAACGCCAGCAGGTCCGTGAGCACCGGCAGCGTGTCGTCCAGGGACTTGCATTCGTAGTGGCCGCGCTTGAGTGCGGTGGGCTTGATCATGTCGGCTTCCTCCCTGAGAGATTCTCGCCCGGAGTGTTCCGTGAGCGGCCCGCATGTGCGGGTTGCGGGCCAACGTAGCGTATTTCCGGCGGTTGATGAAGCGCTGTCTTGGGCTGGCTGTGTTGATGCTTGCGTTTTGCCCGTGTCCCTGTTTCCATCGAATCATACGGCTACAGCCATCTTGCGACCGGACCGGAGGCTCATGATGACGACCCAGCCCAAGCATGTCTCACACACCTATCAGGACTACCTCAACACCTCCGATGACATTCGCTATGAACTCATCGAAGGAGAACTGGTGGTCATGGAGCCGGCACCCACCACGTCGCACCAGAGGATCCTGGTGAATCTTACGCTGCTGTTGGCGCCGTTCGTGAGGGATAATGGTCTGGGCGAAGTGCTCATCGCCTCTACCGATGTCTACCTCTCCGACACCAACGTGCTGCAGCCGGACCTCCTCTTCGTGTCCGCGGCGCGGGCGTCGATCATCACCGAACGCGACGTCCACGGAGCTCCGGACCTGGTCGTCGAAATTGCTTCGCCGTCCACGCGGCGGCGTGACCGCGGGATCAAGATGGATCTCTACGCCCGCCACGGCGTGACGGAGTACTGGCTGGTGGACCCGGCTACCGCTATCGTCGAGACGCTCCGGCTGGAGGGCCGGCGAATGGTACCTGCCGGGCGCTACGGGCGGCAAGAGAGTTTCACCACGCCCTTGTTCCCGGGCTTGGTCGTAGACCTGAACAAGGTTTTCTGAGGGAAGGGTCCTTTCATGTTGACCCAGCTCCTCATCCGCCGCAGGCAGCCGTTCGCCGATGGTCACGCGTTCGGGGTCGCGGGCGCATACGAGATCGTGGCGGGCGAGGTCCGCGGCGAAGTGGCCCCGGACGATCCCCGCAACGCCGGCATCGTCAATCTCGCCAAGGCGCCCCGGAACGAGCGCGGCGCCGTGGAGTACCGTTGCGACGTCCACGTCCTGCGGCCCAAGGACATGGCCAAGGGCAACCGGCGAGTGCTGTACGAGGCGCCCAACCGAGGCAGCAAACGCGGCTTGATGTTCCTCAACGACGCCACGGAGTGCAACGACCCGGTATCCCCGGAACACGCCGGCAACGGCTTCCTGATGCGCCACGGTTATACCTGGGTCACGTCCGGCTGGCAGGGAGACCTCGTTGCCTGGAAGGACGGCATGGTGCTGGACGTCCCCGTCGCCACCGACGACGGGCAACCGATCCAGCGGCGGGTGCGCACCGAGGTCTGCGTGAACCGCACGGGAGTTCACAGTCAGCCCCTGAGCGGCGATCCGCGCGTCCGCAGCTACCCCGCCGCCACCTTGGACACCTCCCATGCCGAACTGACCGTGCGGATGCAGTCCTACGGCGAGCGCCAGGCCATAGCCCCCTCGGACTGGGCGTTCGCAACCGAGAGCAAGGCGGATGCCGGCGGCGCACCAACGGTGGCCCCGAGCGCTTCGCATCTCTACCTGCCCGGAGGGTTCATTCCCGGCGCCATCTACGAGCTCGTGTACACCGCCCGGGACCCGCTCGTGCTGGGCCTGGGGTTCGCCGCGGTGCGCGATCTGGTCTCCTTTCTACGCTTCCGGAAGGACGACGGCGCCGGTAGTCCCAACCCGCTGGCGGGCGAAACCGGCATCGAAAGAGTCTACGCCTGGGGGCGTTCGCAGAGCGGCCGCTTCCTGCGCGACCTGGTCTACCAGGGTTTCAACGAGGACGAGGAGGGCCGGCGGGTGTTCGACGCCATCGCGCCCCACGCCGCGGGCGGCGGGCGCATGTTCCTCAACTACGAGTTCGCGCGGCCCGTCACCTCGTGCCAGCAGCACACCAATCAGCTCGAGCCCGAGCTGTTCCCCTTCGCCTACAACGTCCTGGAAGATCCCCAGACGGGACGCAAGGACGGAATCCTCAAGCGGCCCGCCACCGACCCCCTGGTGATCCACACCCAGACCTCCACCGAGTACTGGCAGAAGCGGGGTTCTCTCGCCCACACCGACGGCCGGGGAAACGATGTCCCCCCGCCCGACCGCGTGCGCGTGTACCTGTTCGCAAGCACCCAGCACAACGCCCCCTACGGCACGCCGGCCGCCAAGGGAAAGACACGGCACCCGAGCAACCCCCTGCCCATCGGCCCGGCCCTGCGCGCGCTCATCGTCGCCATGGACCACTGGTCCACCGACGGCACCGCTCCGCCCGCAAGCCGTATCCCGCGAAGCGCCGACGGCACGCAGGTGGCACCCGAAACCCTGCGGGCCGACTTCCCCGCCATCCCCGGCGGCGCCTGCACCGGGCTCCACAATCGCCAACTATTCCTCGATTACGGCGAAGGCGTCACCCGCGGCGTCCTCGATCCCCACCCCGAGCCCCCGCCCGACGGCGCGGGCTACACGGTCCTCGTACCCGCGGTGGATGAAGACGGCAACGACATCGCCGGCATCCGCCTTCCCTGGATCAGCGTCCCTCTCGCCACCTACACCGGATGGAACCTGCAATCCGAGGAGTCGGCGGAAGGCGAGCTGGCCGGTCTGCTGGGGTCGTCCATCCCCTTCCCGAGAACTCGTAGAGAACGCGAAGCCGATGGCGACCCACGGCTGTCGTTGGAAGAGCGGTACCCGGGTTTGGACGAGTATGTCGAGAAGGTACGCGCCCACGTCGACACCCTGATCCAGGCCGGACTCATGCTGGCCGAGGACCGCGACGCATTGCTGGCGGACTGCCGCGCCGCCTGCGTGGATGCTCTGGAGCAACCGGAAGCCCGGCGACCCTGACGCATCCGCAAGACCCAGCCGCACAGATCGCCCTTGGGCGGGGAAGTGCCCCCGGCGAGACTCGAACTCACGACACCAGGATTAGGAATCCTGTGCTCTATCCTGCTGAGCTACGGGGGCGTATCGGAAAGTGTAACACGGCGCCGGCGTCCGGACACGCGTGCGGATCGGTTCGGAAGCCGTGAGGTGCGTTTCTGACACGCCCTCGCGCGGCTTGTCAAACGATGACAAGTCGGGATCGGTCTCCGCTTGCGCTATGCGTCCGGCGGCACCTGCATGCCGCGCTGGACCGCGGGGCGGGCGCCGATGGTGTCGAACCAGCGTTTGACGTTCGGGAAATCCGCCAGGTCCACTTGATGCCTCTCGTACCGGCCCACCCAGGGGTAGGTGGCGATGTCCGCCACCGAATAGTCGCCCGCCAGGTATTCGTGGTCGGAAAGGCGTTTCTCCATCACGCCGTAAAGGCGGCGCGTTTCGTTCTTGTAGCGGTTGATGCCGTAGGGGACCTGCTCCTTGGCGCCCAGGAAGTGGTGCGCCTGGCCGAACATCGGCCCTACCCCGCCCATCTGGAACATGAGCCACTGCAGGACGTCGTGGCGCGCCCGGGATTCCTCGGGCAGGAACCGGCCACCGAACTTCTCCGAAAGGTAGAGCAGGATGGCGCCGGACTCGAAGAGGCTGTACGGTCCACCGCCCGGACCGTCCTGATCGACGATGGCCGGGATCTTGTTGTTGGGGCTGATGGCGAGAAAATCGGGCGCGAACTGCTCGTCCTTGCCGATGTTGATGGGGTGCACGGCGTACGGCATCTCCAACTCTTCCAGCATGACGGACACCTTGCGGCCGTTGGGTGTTCTCCACGTATACAGATCGATCATTGTGCCTCCTTCGGATCCATCTTGGCCTGCCCGGCCGGCCAACGCAACGGAAGTCCGCGTCTCTTGGTGATCCGCCCGGCGGCGAGCCCGGCCAATACCACCGCCAGGAACACGATCACCGGCCAAACGCGGATGCCCAGGGGTGGCGTGGCCGATTCCACCTCGACGGTTCGTGAGACTTCCGCTGCCGCTTGGCGCCCCCGGGTGGTGGCCAGGGCAACGACTCGATGCGTGGACGCGTCGGTGAACTGAAACGCGACGTCCAGGGTGCCTTCCGTGAGTACCGGGTGCAGGGCGAAAACCTCCCTGCCCTTCTCGAGCTGCATCACTCGCAGGTTCACGGCGGCGGGCACGGGTTCCCCGGAGCCCGGGGCCGTCCCGCGCCACCGTATGGCGGTGGGGGCGCCCACGCGGGGCGGCGCGATCGTCAACTCGCCCTTCAACCCGGCGGCGTGGCCGGTATCCGCGCTCAGGTTCCCGTGCGACGCGGCGCCGAACAGGAGCATGATCAAGCAACCCGCCACCATCCCGGCCGGAACGGAGAAGATTCTCCCCGCGATGAACCCCAGCAGGAAGAGCGCGGCGATGAAGCCGACGAGGAAGGCAACCTTCGCGCGGTTTTCATGCACCCGGAGAGTGAGGGAGCGTTCGAGCCGGCGTCCGTTCGGGTCCGTGGCGCTCACGTCGAGCCGGTACTCTCCCCGAATGGGAAAAACGTAATTCCAGGAGAGCGTCCCGGTCGTGCTGGCGACGTTCAGTTCGACGAGACGGGTACCCTCGATCAGCGGAAAATCGGATGAGACGAAGGTGCCCGGTGGCGGCGCGGTGAGCCGGACGGAGAGCTGCACGGGACCACGAGGTTTTCCCGCCGGGCCATCGACGTCGATGGCGATCGTCGTCGAGTCCTTCAGGGGACGCAACAGGGCCGTGTCCGGCGACACCCGGACCTTGATCGCACCCTGGTCCACCTGAGCCGCGACATACCCTGGGACGCTCGCGAACAACAGCGCTACCGAGACCAGGAACGGCAACGCGCCAAAGGCTGGGTTCCGGCTCCCGCAGCCGGAGAGGACAGGTGGCGCGGGGCGGTCCGTGGGACGCGGCGTGGATCGAGTGAACAGAATGCCGGCTAGTGGCACGGAACTATGCTCAGCGCGTGACGGAAGTCATGCATGGCATCGTGAACGGGAGGATAGGCAGCGGCCAGACTCACGTAGAGGAGCACGCCGACGACGGTCATGAACGCCGCCGATTTCAGGACGAAGGCAAGGCGTTCCGATGTCGCCGAGGCAAGTCCGAACGTGGCGCTACGAGTCAGCCGGACGGTACGTTCCATCATGGGCGGACTTCTACGTCAGGGCCGCGGTGCTTGTCAAGCACCGCGGGACTGTTCCCGAATCGGGCGCGGCGGACATCGATGGGCTCCTACGATCGGATACACGCCACGTTGTGCCCTCCCCTCTTCTCCACCAGCGGAACGGCCTGCTCCGTGCATTCCGCGATGCGCAGCGGGCAACGGGATGCGAACCGGCAGCCAGGGCCGGGGTTCAACGGCACCGCGGGCTCACCTTCGAGGGGTCGCAGTTGACCGGGGTGGCCGATGCGGGGGCGCGTGTCGAGGAGCGCCTTGGTGTAGGGATGCAGGGGGCGCTGCATCACGTCGTCGGTGGCGCCCTCCTCCATGATCTTGCCGCCGTACATGACCGCGATGCGATCCGACACGTATTCGGCGACGTTGAGGTCGTGGGTGATGAAGACCATGGTGAGGCCGAGTCTTGTCCTGAGTTCCTGGAGCAGTGCCAGGACCTGGGCCTGGATCGAGACGTCCAGCGACGAGACGGGCTCGTCCGCGAGAATCAGCGAAGGCTCCGTGGCCAGCGCCCTGGCGACGGAGATGCGCTGCCGCTGGCCGCCGCTGAACTCGTGCGGGTAGCGTTCCAGGTGTTGCGCGGACAAGCCCACCTGCTCGAGCAATTGCACGACACGTTCGCGCCGGGCTTCCCCGCGGAGGCCGAAATGGATGGACAGGGCCCGGCCGATGATCATCTCCGTGCGCATGCGTGGGTTCAGGGAGGAGAACGGGTCCTGGAAGACGAACTGGATGTCCTTGCGGAGCGCCTTCATTTCATTCGTTGACGCCTTCAGGATGTCCCGGCCCGCGAGCAGTACGTCCCCGGACATCACGGGGAGCAGGCGTGCGATGAGCTTGGCCGTGGTGGACTTGCCCGAACCGCTTTCCCCCACCAGGCCCAGCGTTTCGCCCCTCGCGACCTCGAACGAAACCCCGTCGACCGCCTGCACCGTGCGCCGGCCGTACAAGAGGCGGCGGAAGGCCCCGCCGCTCACGTCGAAATACTTGACCAGGTCGCGAACGCGGAGCAGGGGCAGACTGCTGTCCGTAGCGCCGGGTACTCCCATCATGCCGGTCCGGTCCCCATGTCGATTACCCTCGGTTCGAATCCAACGGATAGTGGCATGCGTAGACATGCCCGCGCTCCACCGGCGTGCCCGCGGGGGATCGGGTCAATTCGGGGATATCCCGATGGCACAGCGGCCGGGCGTGGGCACAGCGCGGGTGGAAGCGGCAGCCCGGCGGCGGCGTGCGCAGATCGAAGATGGTGCCGGGGACGCCCTGCAACGGCTGTCCTCGTTGCGGGATGGAGTTGATGAGGCCGTCCGTGTACGGATGCCTGGGCGCCGTGAAGATCGCGTCGGTGCCGCCCACTTCCATCAGCCGGGCGCCGTACAGAACGGCGGCGCGCGTGCACAGCTCCGACACCACGGCCAGATCGTGGGAGATGAACAGCAGCGCCAGGTCCATGTCCCGTTGAAGCTGGCCGAGCAGGGACAGGATCTGGGCCTGAATGGTGACGTCCACTGCCGTCGTGGGCTCGTCGGCGATCAGGAGCGACGGCCCGCACGCCAGCGCGGCGGCGATGGTCACGCGCTGGCGCATGCCGCCGCTGAACTCGTGCGGGTACTTGTTGAACATCTCCCGCGCACCGGGCAGCTTGACGCGCTCGAACATCTCGATGGTGCGGCGCCGGGCCTCCGCGTGGCCGAGGCGCAGGTGATGGCGGTACACCTCGGCCACCTGCTCCCCCACGGTGTAGCCCGGATTGAGGCTCGTCATGGGCTCCTGGAACACCATGCCGATCCTGCGTCCCCGAATGGACTCCATGGCGGATTCGTCCTGGGTCACGAGATCCCGGCCGTCGAACAAGATGCGACCGCGGGTGATCCTGGCCCGCGGATCGAGCAGGCGCATGATGGACAACGCGGTCACGGTCTTGCCCGATCCGGACTCGCCCACGATGCCCAGGGCCTCGCCGGGCTCCAGGGTAAACGAAACGTCGTCCACCGCCCGCAGACTCTCCGCCCCGAGGTCGAAGTCGACGGTCAGGTTCCGCACGTCGAGCAACGCCATCAGCGCGTTCCTCCCCGGCGCCGGGTGCGGGGGTCCAGGTGGTCCCGGATCGCGTCTCCTATCAGGACGAAGCTCAGCACGGTGAGCGCCAGCGCAGCGCCGGGGAATATGGCGAGCCAGGGGGCCTCCTCCAGCCATTGCTGCGCATCGTTCAAGAGACCGCCCCAACTGATGGTGGGCGGCACCAGGCCGAGGCCCAGGAAGCTCAGGGAAGCCTCCACGGTCACGGCGCTCGCGAAGTCCAGCGTCACCTGCACGGCCAGGGGCGGGAGCACGTTGGACAGGATGTAGAGGAAGAGGATGGCCAGCCGTCCTTCACCGATGGCGTGGGCGGCTTCGACGTACTCCCTCTCCTTCTGGTCGAGGACACTGCCGCGCACGATGCGCGCGTAGCGCGGTATGGAGCTGAAGGCGATGGCGAACCACAGGGACACCACCGACGGCCCCATCAGGACCACCAGCACGATGGCCAGCAGGCGGGCGGGGAACGCGATGATGGCGTCCATGCATCTCTGGGTCACGTCGTCCACGAGACCGCCGATGTAGCTCGTGACCGCACCGAGGGGCGCGCCGATCAACAGCGCCAGCAGGGCGGCGCCGATGGCGACCCTGAAACTGACCGAGGCGCCGGCGAGGACCCGCGACAACAGGTCCCTTCCGCTGCGGTCCGTGCCCATCCAGTGGGACCAGCTCGGGGCCGCGAACCGGTTCCGGACGTTGGGCTGATCGGGTTCGTAGGGGACGAGCCGCGGCCCTACGAAGGCCGCGAACAGCATGACCACGAGCAGGATCATGCCCACCATGGCGCGCCGGTCGCGCAGGAAAAACCCGGCGACGCGCTGCGTCAACGTTTCCTGGCGCCATGCCGGCGCCGCCGTTGGTTCGGCGCCGGATGCGGCATCCATCGGGTTCGCGTTCATCGACTTGCCATGACTCCGGGCTGACAGCGCCTCGTACCGCGTCCTACGCCGTCGCGTACCGTATCCGCGGGTTCAGGTACGCGTAGATCAAATCCACGAAGAAGTTGACGATGACCACCAGCACCACCATCCACAGGACCACGGCCTGGATGACCGGGAAGTCGCGCGCATAGATCGCTTCGATCAATAGCCGCGACAGGCCGGGGTAGCTGAAGAGGGTCTCGATAATGGTAGAGCCTCCCAGGAGCCGCGCGGTATTCAGGCCCACCACGGTCACCGTGGCTATGAGCGAGTTCTTGAGCACGTGCTTCCAGATCACCAGTTGCCCCGGCAGCCCCTTGGCGCGGGCGGTGCGCACGTAGTCCTGATGGAGCTGGTCGAGGAAGTCGGTCCGCTGGAACCTGAGGATATTGGCGGCCACGTCCAGCCCCAGCACGGTGGCCGGCAGGATCAGGTGCTTCAGGAAGCGCAGGAAGTCTTCCTGGGGCGGCACGTAGCCGATGGAGGGCAGCCACCCCAGGTAGATGGCGAACACCAGGATCACGATCATGCCGAACCAGAACCCCGGCACGGCGATCCCGAACAGCACGAAGCCGGACGCCAGGTGATCGACCCAGGTGTCGTTCTTCACCGCGGCCCAGACGCCGAAGGGCACGGATACCGCGATGGCGATGAGCAGGGAGGCGGTCCCGAGGTACAGCGTGGCGGGCACCCTGGAGAGCACCACGTCGATCACCGGAACCCGAAAGACCACCGACTTGCCGAAGTCTCCCTGCAGCGCATCGCCGAGCCAGTAGAGGTATTGAATCGGAACCGGACGATCCAGCCGGAGCTCCCGGAACATGCGATCGTAGATCTCGTGGGGCACCGCGGTGACGTCGTCGGCATAGTAGCCGAGCATGCTCAGGACGGGATCGCCCGGAATGATGATGATCAGGACGAAGACCGCCACCGTCACCAGCAGGACGGTGGGAATCATCTGGAGAGCGCGGAGCAGCGTGTAGCGGATCATGCGCTTCGCGGGAGCCGCCACGCACTCTCAGCCGCGGCGGCTCCCGCTTTGGTGACGTAATGCAACCGTTACGTTCTCGTGTTGAATGTGACTACTCTTGGGGGCGGCTACTTCTCGATCCAGGTCCGATGGAGCCCTCCCAGGGCGTTCCGGTACTCCTGGCCGGGTCCCCGCTGCCAGTCCTTGACCTTGTCCCGCCAGCCGAAGTTGCGGTTGTTGGACCACCCGATCCCGTACTGCATCATCTCGTCCGCGAACACGGCCTTGACGATCTTGCCGTAGATGCGGACGCGCTCCGCCCGGTCCGAGGACGTGGGATACGAGGAGATCAGGGCGTCCATGGCCGGGTTGCAGTAGCCCGTGCGCGAACGGCGCACCTTGCCCTTCTCGCACACGTAGTTGATGGTCTCTTCCAGCCCCGGCTCGCCCCGGAAACGGCCGCTCGACATGAGCAGGCTGAAATCGCCCTTGCCCAGGCGTTCGTAGAAGATGGTCGACTCCACCGGGGCCATCTTGATGTTGAGGCCCGCCTCCGCCGCCTGGCGCACGATGGCTTCGCCAAGGGCCACCTCCTGCCCCAGCGTCATGTTGAGCGACAACGGCTCGCCGTTGTAGCCGGCCTCCTTGAGCAACTGGCGCGCGCGCTTGACGTCCCGTTCGTAGGAGGGAAGGTTGGCGGTACCCGCGCGGAGCCAGTCCGAGTCGGGAGGCACGGCGAGAGGAAGGGGGTCGCCGACGCCGAGAAAGCCCTCCTCGACGGTCGCTTCCCGGTCAAGGGAAATGATGATGGCTTCCCGCACGCGCTTGTCGCCGGTCCACTTCCCCTTGGTGTTGAAGTAGAGCTGCCGGAAGCCGGCGCCCCCGACGGCCCGGGTCTTGATGCCGGTGATCCTGCCCTTCTTCACCCTTTCGGCGAACGACGGCCTCAGGCGGTCCGCCATGTCCACGTCGCCGGCCCGCAACGCGTTCTGCCGGGCGGCCTTGTTCGTGATGATCCGGAACCGGAGCCCTTCCAGGTACGGCGCGCCGTCCCAGTAATCGTCGAAGCGCTTGAACTCCACCTGCGTTCCCGGCGTCCAGTTCACGAACTGGAAGGGACCGGTACCCGGCGGAGGATTGCCTTCGATCTCCCCTACCTTGCCGCCCAGCGAGCCCTTGGGGATAATCGTGCCGTTCTGGATGGAGCTGAGCACGTGTGGGAACAGCGCCCGCGGTCCCACCATCGTGAACTTGACCGTGTACGGGTCCACCGCCTCGACCTTGGCGATGTTGTCGGACAGCACGGTGTTGGCGTAGGCGCCATTGGCGGGGTTCAGGATGTAGTTGTAGCACCAGACCCAGTCGGCGGAGGTCATCTCGGCTCCGTTGTGGAACTTGACGCCGCGCCTGAGCTTGAAAGTCCACTCGCTGGCGTCGGCATTGGGTTCCCAGCTCTCCGCCAGGATGCCGTGCAGGTTGCCGGCGAGGTCGTACATGGTGATGGATTCCCACATCATCATCTTGATGAACTCGTCCACGGAGGTCACCCGCGTGAACGGATGCTTGGTGTTCATGTCCTTGGAGCTGCCGATGACGAGGGTCCCGCCCTGGCGTTTTTCCCAGGCCTCCGGCTTCGAGGCCGCGTCGCCCGTGGCCGGGTTGACAAGGGTCAGGGCGGCAGCCGCGGCGAACCATGCCGCGAGCATGAACATGGAAACGATGTTATAACGTTTGCGAAGGTTCATCTCTCACCTCCTTGGTCCGGCGGTCTCTCGACCGCGACTCCGGCCCGTTTGCGGCCGGCCGTAGCTCCTCCATCGAGCACCAGTGTCGCCCCTGTCACGTACCGTGCTTCCTCGGATGCGAGATAGATCACGAGCGAAGCCACGTCATCGATGGTACCGCCCCGGCCCACGGGGATGTGGGACGTGTTGCCGCCGCCCGGAGTCCGGTGCTGGATCGAACCCGGAGCGATGCAGTTCACCGTGATCCCGGACGGTCCGGCCTCGAGCGCCAGCACCCTCGTCAGCATCGCCAGCGCGGCCTTGGTGACCGCGTAGGCGCCGCCGCCCGCGTACGGCGCCACCCCGCTCACCGAACCGATGTTCACGATGCTTCCCGCCCCCTGCTCCTTCATGTGCGGCAAGGCCCGCCGGCTGCACAGGAAGGCGCCGGTCACGTTCACCCGGAAGGCCTCGTTCCACGCCGTGACGTCCATCTCTTCGATGGTGGCGATGGGGTGGATGGCGGCGTTGTTGCACAGGAGGTCGATGCGCCCGAAGCGTGCGACCGCGGTCTCGACGGTTTCGGCGGCGCCGGCTTCGGTCCCGACGTCCGCCTCCACCACCGCCGTGCGGTCTCCGTATCCGTCCAGGCTCGCCGCCGCGTCCGCGCACGCCGCGGCGTTCCAGTCGGCCGCCACCACCGCCATGCCCTGCTCGGCCAGCCGGCGCGCGATACCCAACCCGATACCGCTCGCCCCGCCCGTGACCACCGCGACTTGCCGGCTGTTCTCCAAACCCGTCCTCCCGGTCCCTTCCCGCTCCGTTACGCCGTCTCGTAGGACATGATCTCGATGAGGTTGTCGTCCGGGTCCCGGATGTACACGCTGGTGGCCCGCCCTCGTCCGCCCGACCGGGCCGCCGGTCCCGAGCGCACGGGTATGTCGTTCTCCTTCAGGAAATCCAGGATCTCCTGGACCGTCCCGTCCCACGTGAGACAGAAGTCCATGGAGCCGGGGGCGTAGTTCGGCGCTCCGGAAGGACTCTCGATTTCGTAGCGATCGGCCGCGTAGAACTTGATGAGCTGGGTGTCGTTGACGCGGAACACGGGCCGCGACGACTCCCCTCCCGCCTTGGACTGCCAGGACTCCTTGAGCCCCAGCTTGCGGTAGAAGGCCACCGACGCGTCCATGTCCTTGACGATGATGACCCAGTGATCGATGCCGGAGATGCCCATGATCGCCTCGTTCCCGAATGGCTATTTCCCGTCCAGATAGAGCTTGATGCCGTTGTCCCGCGTGACCTTCCGCGCCACGGCCTCGTCCACCCCCGCGAACTCTTCGTCGACGGTCTCCTGGGAGCGCGGCCACACGGAGTCGCCGTGAGGGTAGTCCGAGGCCCACAGAGCGTTGTCCACGCCGACTTCATCCAGGAGCTTCACGCCGACGGGGTCCGACTGGAAGGTGGCGTACACCTGGCGCCGGTAGTAATCCGACGGACGCATGTCCAGGACCGCCGCGTCGCCCCCTCTCCCCTTGTTCATGCGCACCTCGTACTCCCAGTCCATCCGATGGAGCACGAACGGAATCCAGCCGATGGAGCTCTCCCCGAGCACCACCCTGAGCCCGGGGTGGCGGTGCAGGATCCCGGACATGACCACCGACACGAGCACCTCGTCGAGCTGTATCGGCGCCACGGTCGTGGAGGTCGTCTGGACGCCCCGCCCGGGCGGCCTCTCTCCCTGGGTGCTCCACTGACCGCCGCCTACGTGGAACGAGACGGGAAGCCCGGTCTCCTCCCCCGCGTCCCACAGGGGTTCCCATGCCTCGTCCCAGTGCGGCATCTCCGCGAAGAACGCCTGGAACTGCACACCCTTCAACCCAATGTTGGCGCAGTTGTGCATTTCCGCGATGGCGGCTTCCACGCTGTGGGTCGGGATCCATCCCAGGCCGACGAGGCGCTCGGGGGCGGCCGCGCAGAAGTCGGCGGTCCACTCGTTGTAGGCCCGTGTCACCACGGTATTGAGGTCGGGGTCCTTGACGCCGAAACCCCTGGTGAGCCCCCCGTACAGCACCTGTGTCTCCACGCCGTCCCGGTCCATGTCGGCCAGGCGAAGCTCGGGTGTCGTGGGCCGCCACCTCCCCCCTTCGTGTTCCACCGGGGTGCTCCAATGGCCGAAGCTCGTGGTGATCACGGCGTCCTTCTTCTGCGGGGTTCCCAGCAAACGCCCGTCCATCTCCCAGTGCCAATCGCTGGTGGTCTCCACGAGTCGGGGAACACGCTCGCGGTACGCCGCGGGCACCCGTTTCTCCCAGAGATCTCCCGGCAGGTACGGGAGGTCCACGTGATCATCCGCCGAGAACAGTTTCCAGTCAGGCATGCCCGGTCTCTCCTTCCGCGTGTTTGCGACGCCGCCGAAGACTTCCTTCCGTCCCGCTCCGCATATGCCTGGAGATCAGATCCATCGTTCCGCGTCTCCGGCCGGACGATCCGGGTATTTCGCCGCCATCGCTGCCACGTCGGGATGATCCATGACTCCCAGCCGGTCTCCGTCGTGCAGCACCATTCCGTCCACCTTCAACGTGGAGTCCCGGAGCTCGGGTGCGGCGTGGAGGCAATAGGGAAAGTCGTCGTTGTACCGGTGGTTGCCCAGGTGCAGGTGAATGCTGGACGGATGAAAGGAATGCAGGAACTCGCGGTATTCCTCGTCGGGGCACAGCACCGGACGAATACGCGCCGCCGGGTGGATGCCGCCGTGCGGCGCGCGCATCTCGTACCCGTGATCTTCTCCCAGCACCTTCGCCAGTTCCACGTAGAACGCTTCGAGCGTTCTCGCCTCGGCGCCGCCCTCGAACTTCACGATGTGGTTGTCGCGGATCGTGACGGTGACGGGACGGTCGAAGCTCGGCGGCACGCCGATGTCACGGGCCCACACCGGCAGCATGCGGTCGAACACCAACTCTCCCTGCATACCGACGGGGTTGATGGCCGGGTAGATTCCCTCCGGGAAGGAACCCCTGCGGCCGCGCGGCGCCGTGTAGCTGCCCCAGTTGGAGGTCGCCGGCCCCACCGTGCCTTCCAGGTGCGTACCGTTGGGATTCGTGAGCTCCCAGCGGGCGCCGGCATGGATGAGTTCCGCGGTGCGCAGTCGAAGCTCGGAGACGTATTCATGAGGCGTTCGCGCCCATGCCGTCGACAGCAGGCCGGCCGTCGTCGCCATGTTGCGCACGAAATGCACCTTGGTCTCCGCCAGGAGGTCCGGCCATTCCTTCAGTTCTTCCTCGGTGGAGAAATCCAGCACGTGGCTGATGAGAAGGTCTGCCCCGCGCATCACCGATTTCACCGGCCCCGGGATGCGCCACACGGTTTCGCGCGTCGGGATGTCCGGCCAGATGACGGTACGGCGGATCGGCAGGTCGACCCACATCACCGTCGCGTGGGCGCCGCGGGCCTCCACGCCCTGCTGGACCCAGGCGATAGCGGTCTCGTCCACCACGTTGACTCCGCCGTAGAGCCCGTCCACGGCAGCCAGGATGACTACGTGCTGATCGCGCTGGACGGCCGCGCAACCGTCGAGAAGGTTGTCGATGCCCTGGGCCGCCGCGCTCGGAATGGGCCGGAAGTCTCCCACGATGCGCTCCTTCATGCTTGGTTAGCCCGGACGATACATCAACCCCTGGTGCCGTTCAAGCGCCGTTTCGCGGACCGAGCAGGTGTCAAACTCCGCTACGCCACGAAGCGGCGCCACCCCCCCGCATCGTCATTCCCGCGGAACAGGCTGTGCCAGCCTGGGCAAGTATTGACATGGCGCCACGCTGGTTCATTATTGAACCGTGACATGCGGTACGCGTGGAGTCAGGAACCGGAAAGGAGATGGCCCATGAACTTGAGTCGTAGAACCATCGTTGTTGCAGGGGCTGCCTTGGCGGCCTGCGCGTTTACCTTCAGCTCAACGGTTTCGGCCGCCCAGCGCATCGTCTTCGGCGGCGGTCCGGCCGGCGGCACCTTCCAGGTCGTGGCCAACTCCATCCAGACCTACGACCCGGTCAAGAAGTCCAAGGACTACAGGGTGCGGGCCCAGTCCTCGGCCGGCTCGGTGGAGAACCTGCGCAAGGTCAACGCGGGCCGAATGCAGTTCGGCGTGGTCTATTCCGGCCACGTGTATCTCGGACACAACGGCCGCATGAAGAACGACACGCGCAAGTACACGGACGTGCTCGCGGTCTCCTACCTGTACGGAGCGCCGGCGCAACTGGTGGTGCGCAAGGGGTCGGGTATCCGCAGCGTCAAGGACCTGGCGGGCAAGCGGGTCGGCGTGGGCAACGCGGGCTCCGGCGCCTTTGCCAACTGCGAGCTGTTCTTCACCCACATGGGCATCTGGGACAAGATCAAGCGCAACGCCATGGGCTACAACGACGCGGCCGCAGCTTTCGGAAACAACCAGCTCGATGCCTTCTGGCTGTTCACCGCGTTTCCCAGCGGCGCCGTGATCATGGCCGCGCAGACCAACGACATCGAGCTGATCGATCTCGCCAAGGACGCCGAGGAGAGCGGCTTCTTCAAGAAGTACCCCTACTTCGCCAAGCTGGCGGTGCCCGCCGGCACCTACCGCGGCGTGGAGAAGGCTGCCCCTTCGTTCCAGGACTCGACGCTCTGGGTCGCCAATTCCAAGGTGTCCGCGGACATCGTCTACGACCTGCTCTCGAAGATCTACACCGACGAAGGCCTCGCCTACATGCGCAACCAGAAGAAGACCTTCAAGGAAATGAGCATCAAGGTCGGGACCAAGGGCATCGTGACCCCGCTGCATCCGGGCGCGGAGCGCTTCTGGAAGGAAAAGGGCGTGATGTAGGCGGACACGCGCCTCGTTCACTGATCGATTCATGACGGCGCCCTTCAACTTCGCTTCGCTGAGCTTGTCGAAGGGCGCCATCCAAGCGCAAGTCGCATGATCGAGAAACTGAACACCGCGGAGCGATGGCTGTTCGACGTCCTCTCGCTCATCCTGGTGGTTTTCTATTCGTACTCCGCGGTGCTCGTTCCCGCGGCCACCCAGTACCACCGCGGCATCTACGTCGTCATCACCTACGTCCTCGTGTTCCTCCTCTACCGCTCCCGGAGCGTACCGGGGAGGATCGCCGACTATCTGCTGATAACCGCGTCGGTGGTGTGCATCGGCTACTGGATGTGGAACTTCGAGGCCATCAACTACCGGGTCGGCGCGGAAACCGTCCTGGATCAATGGATCGCGGTGGCGGGCGTGCTGATCGGCGTCGAGCTGGCGCGCCGGGTGGTGGGCAACGTCTTCGTCGTTCTCGGCGCGGTCATGCTGCTCTACGGGGTCTACGGCAATCTCATGCCCGACCTCATCTCCCACGCCGGCGACACATTCCCGGCCCTCTGCACCAGCATCTTCTACAAGAGCGACGGGGTCTTCGGCATCATGGCCAACGTGCTGGCCACCTACGTGATCCTGTTCGTCATCTTCGGGGCGTTCCTTGAAACGAGCGGGGCGCAGCGATTCTTCGTCGACTTCCCGCTCGCGGCGGTGGGCCACCGGATCGGCGGCCCGGCCAAGGTGGCGGTGATCGCCAGCGGTCTCTTCGGCTCCATCTCCGGCAGCGCCATCGCCAATACCGTCTCCACCGGCAACTTCACCATCCCCATGATGAAGAAGGCCGGCTTCAAGCCGCACGTGGCCGGTGCCGTAGAGCCGGCCGCCTCCATCGGCGGCATGTTCATGCCTCCGATCATGGGCGCCGGCGGCTTCATCATGTCGGAGCTCACCGGCGTGCCCTACTCCACCATCATGCTCGTGGCCGTCTTCCCGGCCCTCATGTACTTCTTCAGCGTCTACGTCATGGTCCACTACGAGGCCAAGCAACACGACATCCGCGGCGACAGGGCGGAGACCGGCGCCGGCGAGATCTTCCGGCGTGGTTGGTACTACGTCCTGCCGCTGGCGGTCATCACCGTGCTGATGCTGATGGGGTACTCGCCGGCCTATTCCGCGATACTGGGGATGCTGACGTGCATCGCCGTGAGCTGGGTGCGGAAGGACACGCGGATCGGTCCGCAACGCTTCCTGGAGGCCGCGCGCACGGGGGCCGAGAACAGCCTCAAGATCGGCGCCACCCTGGGTGTCATCGGCATCATCATCGGCGTGCTGACCTACAGCGGCCTGGTGCTCACCTTCGCCGACATCGTGATCGAGCTGGCGGACGGCAGGCTCTGGTTGACCATCCTGCTCATCGCCCTGGCGTCCCTGATCCTCGGCATGGGCGTGCCGGTGACCGCCGCCTACCTGATCACCGCCGTGGTGGCCGTGCCGCCCCTGACGGAGCTGGGTGTCAACCCCATCGCCGCGCACATGATCGTCTACTGGCTGTCCCAGGACTCCAACATCACCCCGCCCGTCTGCATCGCCGCCTTCACCGGCGCCACCATCGCCCAGGCCGACATGTGGAAGACCGCCTTCAGCGCCTTCAAGTTCGCCAAGTTCCTCTATCTCGCGCCCTTCCTCTTCGGCTACGTGCCGGCCTTCACCCTCGACGGGAGCGCCTCCGACATCGCCGTCGCGTTTGTGCTGATCATCCTCGGAACCTGGGGCTATTCCTGGCTGCTGAGCGGGATCTGGCTTAAATGGTTCGGCAGAGAGACTGCCAAGGCTTGACCGCATCCAACTCCGTCGCGCCAACATCCGCCGCGCCGCAAGTTGACAACGCCCGCGTAAATGTCGAGACTTGCGCCCATGAGCTTCCGCTACAAGCAAGGTGATCGCGTCCGGGTGAAGGAAACGCTGACGCTCGGCCACCACATCCGCTCCCCCCAGTATCTCCGGGGCAAGGACGGCGTGGTGGCGGACATCCGAGGCGCCTTCAAGGACCCGGAACTGTTGTCCTTCGGCAAGGACGGCCTGCCCATGGCCAACCTCTACTCCATCGAGTTCGAGCTCGCCCACGTGTGGAACGACCGGCCCGCGCCCAAGGGCGTCAACAAGATCTACGCGGACATCTTCGAGCAGTGGCTGGAACCGCGGTAAACGTTTCAGGAAGAAGCGAACGGGAGAACGTCATGGCCAAGGAAAAGCAGGAAGCGAACGTGGAGTCCGCCCCCGTCCCCAGCGAGGAGCCGAGCTACTTCGAGCGACGCGCCCGCGCCACCGCGGACCTGTTGAAGGAGAAGGGCATCCTCGACGCGGACGAGACGCGCCGGGTCAAGCACGGGCACGACCACAGCCACGACGACGTGTTCGAGCAGCTCCACGCCAACAACCCCATCGACACCACCGAGCACGAGCAAACGCTGTTCGAGAAGCAGATGCTCGCCATGGGCAACCTCCTGCGCGAGAAGGGCATCATCAGCACCGACGAGGTGCGGCGCAAGATCGACGAGAACGAGGGCGTGTCACCGCACCAGGGCTCGCGCGTGGTGGCCCGGGCGTGGACGGACCCCGAGTACAAGAAACGCCTGTTCGCGGACGGCATCGCCGCGGCCGAGGAGTTGGGCGTCGACATGTCCACGGCCAACCAGCTCATCGCGGTGGAGAACACCGGCGACGTGCACCACGTGGTGGTGTGCACGCTGTGCTCCTGCTACCCGCGGCAGCTTCTGGGACAGCCTCCCGACTGGTACAAGAGCACCAATTACCGCACCCGCGTGGTGGTGGACCCTCGCCGGGTGCTCAAGGAGATGGGGCTGGAGCTGCCGGAGGCCACGGAGGTGCGCGTGGTGGACAGCACCGCGGAGACCCGCTACCTGGTGGTGCCCCGGCGTCCGGAGGGGACCGAGGACTGGAGCGAGGAGCAACTGGCCGGGCTGGTCACGCGCAACAGCATGGTGGGCTGCTCCAACGCCCTCACCCCGATGCAGAAAGAGATGATGGCCGATTGAGGATGTCGACCCAGGGCGGTCGAAGGTCTGGATGAAGCGAATCCGAACAAGAGTATTCAGGAGGCCGGCATGAGCATCTTACGTAGTCTCACGGAGCGTTGCGATCCTTCCCTGGCTGGGCTCATCGTAGTGGATGTCCAGAACGATTTCTGCAGCCCCGAGGGGGCGTGCGCCAAGCGCGGCGTGGACATCACATCCGGTCTCGAGATGATGCCCAACCTGTACAAGCTCATCGACGAGGCGCGCGAGGTGAGCCTGCCCATCATCTACATCCAGACCATCCACAGCGAGTGGACCGACACCGACCCCTGGATCTACCGCAAGCCCGAGGGCGCCGACAAGGAGACCTGCCGCGAGGGCTCCTGGGGCGCCGATTTCTTCGAAGGTATCGACCCCCGTGCCGACGAGCGCGTGGTCATCAAGCACCGCTACAGCGCCTTCATCGGCACCGACCTCGAAACCATTCTCAAGGCCAAGGGCATCGAGAGCGTGCTGTTGACCGGCGTCGCCACCAACGTCTGCGTCGAGAGCACCATGCGCGACGCCTTCATGCTCGACTACTACGTCACCATGGTGCACGACTGCATGGCCACCGGCGACCCGGTGCTCCACGAGGGCACCCTCGAGAACACCCGCCGCCAGTTCGGCCTGGTGGCGTCCCACCAGGAAGTAATCGACACGTGGGAGGGACTGGAGCGGAGGAAGGCCGCTCCGGGATTCTGATGAACCTTGGGCGACGGCACTCCACCACCATCCAAGCGGCACATGTTCTATTAGCCAGACTATCGTAAGTCGGTCAGAATCCGGTAGCCGCAGTCTGCGGGACTTGTCAGCGTCCATCGTGCTCATCCGTATGCGGCGACAACTTCAGGCCAGCTTGATGTCGAGCTCTTCCAAGAGCGCCGCCGCGTCCGCCTTGAAGCCCTCGTCGATGTCCTGATACAAGCTCCTGCCCTTGGTGTCCGCGTCGACGATGAAGGGGCCGAGGCCGTCCGCCTCCACGATCCACATGGCCTCGGGCCGGCCCAGTTCGGGCCAGGCGCAGTCGATGACCCGTGTCACCCGCGCGGCGTACTCGTTGTAGTTGCCCGCGCACACAAGGTGCACGCAGCCGGCTTGCTTGCAGAACGCTTCCAGGCCTTCGAGCATGCCCTTGCCGATGATCAGTTTCAGGCCCAGCAGGCCGACGGCCGTCTCTATCTTCTCGCGGCCCGCCAGCCAACTCGGCATGGGAACCATGGCGATCATCTCGGCGTGGTCCGGCCCCTCCTTCACCAACGGGCCGCTGTGGAATACGGTCTCGGCGCCGAGTTCCTTGAGCTGGTTGCGGACCTCCTCGCCTCCCTCGGGGTCGATCAGGCGGTCATAAGTCAGCGACCTGCAAGTGAACACACACCCGCTGATGGTGACCGAGTCGCCCGCGTCGAGGTCCCGGAGGGCTTCCTCACTCACCGGGCTCGTCAAGTGAACCGTCTTCATGGCATCTCCGTTGTTTCGTGTACCAGCTCTCGTCATTCCGGCGGAACAGGCTGTGACGAAACACCATCCGAGACAGGCAACTACCTCCCGAATCGTCATTCCCGCGGAAGCGGGAATCCATGAGGGGTGAGGCGGGGAAACGCCTCTGTAGTGCCCCACCGCCGCCCCTGGATTCCCGCTTTCGCGGGAATGACGATTCGGGAGGTCTCAGCCTTGCACGTCAGGACACATCCCGACGTTAGGACACATCCCTTTACGTGGCAATGACGGTCCGGTGCGTCACTCCCGCTCCATCCAGCTCGACAAGGGCCGGCTCTCGACCCGGCCGTCGGCGTACATGCGTACCGTGGTCCGGCGCATGGCGGCGCACTGGAGGTAGACCGCCACGGGCAGGGTCGCCATGTGGCAGTAGGCCATCTCCAGGTGGACGTCGAAGGCCGAGGTGGCGCCGCCCATGCCCATCGGGCCCAGCTTGAGCCTCAGGATGTCGTCCATGAGCTGGTTTTCCAGCCGTGCCAACTCGGGGTCGGGGTTGCGGTCGCCCACCGGCCGCAGGATGGCGGCTTCCTTGGCCATGCGCGTGCAGGTCTCGAAGGTGCCGCCCAGTCCCACGCCTACCAGGTTGGGCGAGCAGGTGGCGCCGAGGCGCACCAGGTTGATGGTGGACTCCACCACGAACTTGCGCACGCCTTTCTCGCCCGCGGTTGGCGGCAGCACGGTGAACTTGCTGCCCACCAGCTCGGGGCCCCCGCCCACGGCCACGTTGGTGATCTCCAGGTAGTCGGCGTCGGGCACCACGCGCACCTTGATGTCCGGGCAGCCGGGTCCCTGGTTGGTGTTGGGGTTGTGGCGCGTGATGGGATGGACCGCGTTGGGCCGCAGCGGAACGTCCGCGGTCACCTCGGCGCTCACCTCCCGGAGGGTCTGCTTCAAGGCGCCGTAGCCCCCTTCCAATTTGTCGATCATGTCCGTCCCCAGGGCCACGTAGTAGGTCAGGAGCCCGGTGTCCGCGCAGAACGGCATGCCGCGCGCCGAGGCCGTCGCCACCGCGTCGAGGTTCGCCTTGAGGTGGGCCTTCCCCAACTCGCTCGTTTCCTTGTCGTGCTGCTTTTGCAGAAACGACTTGAAGTCTTCCGGGAGATCATACTGATTCGTCTTCCACAACGCGGTGACCGTGCGCGCGATGGCGTCCTGCCTGAGCATCGTTCCCGCCTTTCCGTCCGGGTAGTTTGCACAGCACCTACAACATGGCTCCTCAATAGGCAACAGGAGCCCGCGTCCGGCCGCGTTCTTGACAAGACCGGCGGTCTTTAGCATTGTGTGTGGCTTTGGGCCATGGCGGAGTGAAGGACAACCTGGAGAAGGGAGTCTCGATCATGCGAGTAGCGACATTCGTGACAAGGGCAGGCTTTATCCTGGCGCTCGCGCTGGGGGTCACCGGCACCGCGCACGGCGTGGAGGAATTTTACAAGGGCAAGACCATTCGGTTCATCGTCGGCCACGCCCCCGGCGGCGGCTACGACGGCTACACCCGGATGACCGCGCGCCACATCAGCAAGCATTTCCCGGGCAACCCTACGCCGGTGGTGCAGAACCTGGGCGGCGCGGGCGGGCTCGTGGCCGCCAACTACCTCTACAACAAGGTGAAGCCGGACGGCTTGACCGTCGGCGTCTGGAACAACCAGTGGGTGGTCCACGAAGCCCTGGGCAGCAGGAGGGTCCACTTCAAGGGCCGGGAGTTCGGCTGGGTGGGCGCACCGGTTTCAGGATGGCCAAGCTGCGCGGTCATGGGATTCACCGGCCTCAAGAGCTACGCGGACCTGGTGGAGTCCGGCAAGTCCCTCAAGGTGGGATCGCCGGGCGGAACCGGAACGACCCTGCCGACCATCCTCAACATGGTGTCCGGCAAGAAGCTCTTCGACATCATCCCCGGATACACGGGCACCGCACCCGTGCGGCTGGCCATGCAGGCCCGCGAGTTGGGCGGGATCTGCATGTCGTTCGAGTCCATGCGCGTGACCGCCCGGGCCATGCTCGACGCCAAGGGCGACGACAAGCTCATCCCCATCCTCGTCTATGGGAATCCTCCGGACAAGGAAGTCAGCAACGTCCCGCGCTTGCGCGAACTGGTCAAGGGCGAGGAGAACGTAGCCATGCTCAATGCCTGGGCGTTGCAGTACGAGTTCCAGCGGCCGTTGACGCTGCCGCCGGGGACCCCCAAGGACCGTATCGCCGCATGGCGCAAGGCTTATGCCGCGGCGTTCAAGGACCCCGCCCTTCTGGCGGACGCGAAAAAGTCCCGGCTGAACATCGTGTTCGTGTCGGGGGAGCAGGTCGACAAGCACGTGGACACGATCCTGTCCATGTCGGAGGCGACCAAGGAGCGGCTCCAGTGGATGCTGCCCAAGTGAGGCCATCGAGGCGTCCGCGCCACGGCCATCGGGCCTGACCCCCGGGAAGGAAATCAACATGACGGTCAAAGCAGCATCCTCGATTGGAGCAGGCGTGCTGGCTCTCCTGCTCGGGTTTTCCGGTATCGCCTGGAGCGCCGATGATTTCGCCAAGGGCAAGACCCTTCGGTTCATCGTCGGAGCCTCGCCCGGTGGCGGCTACGATACCTACACGCGCACCACCGCGCGCCACATCAGCAAGCACTTTCCGGGAAACCCGACTCCGGTAGTGCAGAACCTCACCGGCGCCGGGGGCCTCATCGTCGCCAACTACCTGTACAACAAGGTCAAGCCCGACGGCCTGACGGTCGGCGTGTGGAACAACGTGTTCCTGCTGCACGAGGCGCTGGGCTCGCGGCGGGTCGACTTCAAGGGACGGAACTACGGTTGGGTCGGCGCGCCGGTGACCGGGTGGCCGAGCTGCGCGGTGATGGGCTTCAGCGGGCTGAGGACTTGGGAGGACCTCCTGAAGTCGAAGGAACCCCTCAAGGTGGGGTCGGCCGGCGGTACCGGCACCACCCTGCCCACGATCCTCAACATCGCTTCCGGACGGAAGCTCTTCGACATCATCCCCGGTTATACGGGCACGTCCAAGGTCCGGCTGGCCATGCAGGCCAGGGAGTTGGGTGGGGTCTGCATGGCCTTCGAGTCCATGCGGGTCAACGCGCGCTCCATGCTGGACGCCAAGGGCGACGACAAGCTGATCCCCATCCTGGTGCACGGGAATCCGCCGGATCCGGAGGTGAAGGGAGTTCCGCGGGTAGCGGACCTGGTCAAGGGCGAGGACAACGTGGCCATGCTCACCGCTTGGGCGGTGCAGTACAACTTCCAACGGCCGGTGACGCTGCCGCCGGGTACACCCAAGGACCGGCTCGCGGTCTGGCGCAAGGCCTACGCCGCGACTCTCAAGGACCCCGCCTTCCTGGCGGACGCCAAGAAGTCCAGGCTGAACGTGGTTTACGTCTCCGGAGCGGAAGCCGAGAAGTACACCGATGTCATCCTTTCCATGTCTCCGGAGACCAAGAAACGGCTCGACTGGATGCTGCCCAAGTAGCCTTTGTCCGTTCGACCGAGGCTGACGCCTTGAAACGCCCCTTCCCGCTACGCTTGGCAACGGGAAGGGGCGTTTTCATGTGGGCTTCGCGATCTGCAGCTAAACCATCGCGACCGCACGACACGGCGCGCCGTCGCCTCCCTCGATCTTGATGGGGAACGCGATGAGCGTAAACGTACGCCGGCGGACCTTGTGCAGGTTGGCCAGATGCTCGATGAACGGGATGCCCTTGCCGAGGAAGGTCCGGTGCACGGGGAAGTCGCCGGGCCGCGGCTCACCGCTCCCCTGTACCTGGTCCTGGGGGGAATCCAGCGCCAGGGCCTTGATGCGCTTGGATGCCAGCCAGCGGGCCAGCTCGACCGTAATGAACGGGTTGTCGAAGTAGTAGTTGGGCTCCCCGAACATCTTCCGGTTCCACCCGGTGTGGAACACCACGATCCTGCCCTTCAGGTCTTGTTCACGGAACCCGGGCGACGTGCGCACGTCGTCGATGGTGAGGCCGGTCCGAGGCTTCACCTTGCGCCGCAGGTCGATCTTGACCGCCGGCCCCATGAAACGCTCCAGCGGCATCTGGTCGATGGTCTTGCCGCCGGGCACGAAGTGGTACGGCGGATCGCAGTGGGTGCCGGTGTGGATGCTTGCGCGCATCTCGGTGTTGGAACGCCCGTGAGTCTCGTGCCGGTGGATCGGGTGGAACGACAAGGTCGGATGGCCCGGCACGACGGTGACGTTGGCGGTCAGCGGCAGGCTGAGGTCGATGAGCTTGGGCATCGGTGGTCCTCCTGATCTCCGGGGCTTCATCTTCTCCAAGGGAACCGACCGGGCATGGGCCGGTCAGATCTCGTGGCGTTCCAGCCATCCCAGGTAGCGGCGAAGGCCGCGCTCGATGGAGTATCGCGGCTCGAATCCGAGTTCCTCCCGTGTCCGCTTCATGGACAGGGGGCCGCGCAGGCTGGCGCGGAAGAACGGCGAGAGCGCTCCGCCTTCCTTTCGGCGGAAACGGAACCCCGGCCGGACCCGCGCCAATGCCTCCAGGATGTCGGAGAAGCGCAGATTCTCGCCGCAGCTCGCGTTGTAGAGGGGGTGTCTCAAGTGTTCCTTGCGCAACGCCAGCACGACGCAGCGGGCGGCATCCGCAACGTACGTGAGGTCGCGCTCCAGGTCGTCCGCAAGCTCCACCTCGTCGCCGTTCAGCGCCGCCCGGCACCAGTCGAACACCGGCGACATGACGGTGCGCGAGGGGTTCGGACGTTCCAGCGGGCCATACGGCGCCGAGAGCCGCAGCACCACGCCGCTCGTTCCGAACAGCTCGAAGCAGCGGAGTACGATCTCCTCGGCGGCCCTTTTGGTGATGCCGTAGAGGCCGGTTGGCGCCAACGGAGCGTCCTCATCCAGTGGTACGGACGGCTCCGTGGCGCCGTACACGCTCGCCGAGCTCAAGTGGACGAAACGCGTGACTTCGGCGCGCCGCGCGGCTTCGAGCACGGTGGTGGTGCCTCCCACGTTCACCATGGCCGCCTGCCGCGCCGCTTCCGGTTCCAGGTCGCCGATGGCGGTCACCGCGGCCCCGTGGATCACCCGATCGACGGCCTGTTCCTTCATGACCGCGCACAGTGCCTCCAGGTCGAGGACGTCCACCTTGACGCATGTCACCCGCGTCATCGCCGGTCCGAGAAAGTCCCGCGCCGCGTCGTCCATCTCGCCTTCGGCGGACAGCGCGACCACACGCTCTCCCAGCGAGGCCAACTGGGCGACGATGTGAGTCCCTACGAAGCCCGTTCCACCGGTCACCAGAACGCTCATGTCATCTCGCGAAAGGCTTCAAAATGGGCGGGTTTCCCGCTTTCGCGGGAAATGACGTTATCGGGCAACCGTGCCATTTCCCATGGAAAGGGAGCCTTGACGCAACGTCATGCTACGGCTCCCCCGCCGCGTTCCGCCCGGCCACCATGCCGGTGATGAACGCCTCGGAGTTGTTGCCGGAGTTGAGGTAGAGGTGGCCGAAGACGCCGCCCATCTCGCCGGCGCAGTAGAGGCCGGGAATGGGGTTGTCGTGGGCGTCCAGGACGTGCTGGTCCGGGTCGTGGGCGAGGGCACCCTGGGTGTTGGTGATGACCGGCCATACCTCGACGGCGTAGAACGGCGGCTTGAAGATCGGGAACAGGCTGCCCTTGAAGCGGCGGAAGTCCGTGTCCTCTTCCCCTTCGCAGATCTGGTTCCAGCGCGCCACCGTGGCGGCGAGGTTGTCCTCGGGCACGCCGATGGTTCGCGCCAGCTCCCCGATGGTGGCCGCCTGCTTGATCCAGCCCCTGGCCAGCTCCACGCTGTTGTCGTCGCTCCAGTCGTAGCGCCGGCTCGGATGGTCGCTGATGGGGGTGAACAGCGGTCCGGTGATGCGCCCGTTCTCGTCCAGGATCATGTAGGACGGGATGCGCGGGAAGTCCTTGACGTGCACGTCGTAGAGGCTCATGTCGCGCCAGGGGCTGTCCTGGGGCGCGGGCGGATACTCGTCCATGTAGCGCTTGCCGAAGCGATCCACGACGATCCAGGGCATGATCTTGGGCCCCTCGTCACCGCTCTTGAGCGAGAACTCCTCGCCGGGCTTGGGCAGGTGGTTGGCGCCGTGGCGCCCCTGGATGCGGTGGCGGAAGGCGATGGGGAACTCCGCCGCCTTGAAGCCGTAGCCCCCGTGCACGTGCCACATGTGCCACAGGCCGGCGCCAGCCTTCTGCCCCATCCGCAGCCCGTCGCCGGTGTTGCCGAGGGCGCAGATGGCGTGGAACGGCTGCGCCTGGAGGTATTGGAGACGCATCTGCTCGTTGTGCTCGAACCCGCCGGCCGCCAGCACGACGCCCTTGCGTGCCCGGATGCGGACGCGCTCGCCGTCGCGTTCGGCAACGACCCCCGCCACCCTTCCCTGTTCGTCCGATACCAACTCGTACACCGGCGTCGACAGGGACACTTCGATGTCGCGCTTGCGCACGTTGTCGTCCACCACCTTGAATGCGATCCAGCCGGTCCCGTGGACCTGGAGCCATGGGTAGCACTGCGCTTCCTCGCTCTTCACCGCCAGCAGGCCGATGGCGTCGCCCGGCGGACCGCCGTCGAAACGGTAGGTGCCGCCGGTGCCGGGACGTTCCTGCACCTCGATGCCGCTGCCGTCGGTCAGTTCCTTGATGAAACCCGAGAGATTCCGCAACTCCCTCGCGAAAGTGTGGATCACCGGATCGGGAACGGTGTTGAGGCACATGCGCTTCAGGTACGCGAAGGCCTTTTCGACGTCGTCCGTGATGCGGAAGAACCCGCCGGAGAGAATGGAATTACCGCCGGGATGTTCCATCTTTTCCAGGAGAAGCGTACGCGCGCCGTGGTCGTGGGCAACGATGGCCGCGACGCCCCCCGAGTAGCCGTAGCCCACCACCACGACGTCGGTTTCCTGGTCCCAGGACGTGCTCATCGTGAACCTCTCGCCACGGTCACGCCAGCCCCAACCACACGAACAGCTCGCCCGGCGGGAAAGGCAGGTGCAGCGCGTAGTCGAACATCCCGTAGAAGAAGATCCATGCCAGCGCCGACAGAGCAACGGTGATGCCCCAGCGCTCGCCCGCGCCCAGCTTGAGATAGAGCAGCGTCGCCACCGCCGACGCCGTGACGAACCCGAGGAACCAGATGGCGAGGAAGAAACCAACCGTCCAGGCGATGATGGCGCCGGTGCGACGGGCCGTTTCGGCGCGCTCCGCCGCGGCCGCGGCGCTCTCCGGGACCGCATCGGGCACCGGTGCGCGCGTTTCCTGGAGCAGCGCCACGAGCGCCAGCAGCAGGCTCACGCTTCCGACCGCCGTGGGGAAAAGCGCCGCGTTTCGTTCGATGGCGCCGAACCCGAAGATGGCCTCGTAGAGCACGTAGACGAACACCGCCGTGAAGAATCCCGCGAAAATCACCCGCGCGGAGCGCGTGGTTTCCGCGGCCGACTCCGAGCCAAGCCTGACGGAAGCGGCGGGCGCATCCCCGCCTTCCGCCCTTTGCCGGCGGCGCTGCCACAGCGGGTACAGCAGCGCCAGCAGGATCAGGAGCCCGATGATGAGGACGCCTGGGCGCGTGATCCAATCGGCCCCGTAGATCCTGGTGGTGTGGAACAGGTTCTTGTCGGCGATGCCCCCGAGCACGAGGCCCAGCAGCAACGGGGGCCGCTGCCAGTCGTAGCGCACCATCAGCCAGCCCAGCGCGCCGAACAGCAGCACCACGATCATGTCGCCCAGGCTGTTCTTGACCGCGAAGCCGCCCAGGAAGATGAGCAGCAGCAGGAACGGGATCAGGTAGGTGCCCTTGACGAAGGTGATCCGCGCCAACTGTTTCAGGAACAGCAGGCTCACTCCCACCGTGATGATGTTGGACAGGACGATGATCCAGACGAAGGAAAAAGTCAGGGTGAGGTGCTTGTGCGGGTTCAGCAGGTCCGGTCCGGGCACGATGCCCTGGATGATGAAGGCGCCCAGGAGGATGGCCATGCCGACGCTGCCCGGCACGCCGAAGGCGATGGTGGGCACCAGCGACCCGCCCTCCTTGGAGTTGTTGGCGGCGCCAGGACCCAGCACGCCTTCCACCGCGCCTTCGCCAAAGCGCGCCTTGCTGCCGCTCTGGACCGCGTGGGCGTAGGCGACCCACTGGGCGGGGCCGCCGCCGAGACCGGGAATGAGCCCGATGTAGGTGCCGATGGCGCTGCACCGTAGCACCAGCTTCCAGTGCCGGAAGGTGTCCCGTATGCCCTCCATCACGCCGCCCAGACGGTTCGGGGCGTCGCGGGCGATGCTGCTCCGCTGAACGCCCAGCTCGATGATCTCGGGAATGGCGAAGAGGCCCACGGTCACCGCCACCAGGGACAGCCCGTCCCACAGGAAGAGCGCGTTCTGGCTGCCGAGAAGCGGCTCCAGGGTGTAGCGGGACACGCTGGTGATCTTGTCGAGCCCGACCATGGCCAGCACCAGCCCGAAGCCTCCCGCCGTGAGACCCTTGGCAAGGTTGCCGCCGCTCAGGGACGCCAGGAAGGTGATGCCCAGGATGCTGAGCATCAGGAACTCGGGCGCGCCGATGGACAAGACCAGGGGCTGGACGATGGGGATGGCCAGGGCCAGCGCGAAGGCTCCGAAGATGGCGCCCACCAGCGAGCTCATGAGCGCCGCTCCCAGGGCGCGGCCCGCCTCCCCGTTCTTGGCCATGGCATGGCCGTCGACGATGGTGGCCGCGGTGATGCCTTCGCCGGGTACGCCGAAGAGCACCGAGGTGATGTCCCCGGTGGTAGCGGTCACCGCATGACTCCCGAGGAGGAACGCGAAGGCCGTCACCGGGTCCATCTTGTAGATGAACGGCAGCATCAGGGCCAGCGTCGTGGCCCCGCCCAGCCCCGGGAGGATCCCCACCGCGAAGCCGATGGCGATGCCCACCATCATGAACACGAAGGGGTCCTGTCCGGCTGCCGAGAACGGCAGCACGGCCGCGAGGCCGGCGAACAGGGAGCCGAAATAGTCAAGCATGGCTCAACGGCCCTTGTCCCTCACCAGTCCTCCAGCGCCGCCGCGTTGCGGCCGGCGATGCGGCCGGTGACGAAGCACTCGGTGATGTTGCCGGCTTCCAGGTAGAGGTGGCCGAAGGACGAGCCGCACTCGCCCGCGGAGAAGAGCCGCCGGATGGGCTCGTCGCGCGTGTCCATCACGTGCTGCTCGGCGTCGTGCACCGGGCCGCCCTGGGTGTTGGAGACGATGGGCCACACCTCCATCAGGTAGAACGGCGGCGTGTCGATGGTCATGCGCGTGCCCGGGACCCGGTGATAGCGGTCCTCGCCGCCGCTCGTGCACACCTCGTTCCATTCCGTCACCGTGGCCTTGAGCGTGGCCGCGTCCGTGGCCGGGATCATGGCGGCGATGGCGTCGAGGTCGCCGGCCTTCTTGATCCAGCCGCGCTCCACCTCGGCCAGGTTGTCCTCGCTCCAGTCGTAGGAGACGTGCTCGTCGTGCACCGTGGGCTGCCCCACCGGGCCGAGCTTGCGCCCCTTCTCGTCGAACACCAGGTAGGCGGGGATGCGCGGGAACTCCTGCTTGTCGGCGTCGTAGAACTCCAGCGCCCGGTGGCCGGTGTCCTGCACCGCCGGCGGGTACTCGTTCATGAACCGGCGTCCGTACTTGTCCACCGCGATCCAGGGCATCACCCAGTCGTCCTTGCGCGGGCCGCGGAAGCAGTGGCGGAAGGCCAGCGGGAACTCCGGGTACTTGAAGCCGTAGCTGCCGTGGAAGTGCCACATGTGCCACATGGACGCGCCCACGTCCTGGGCCATCTTGATGCCGTCGCCGGTGTTACCGGTGAAGAGCGTGTAGACGGGCATGGCCTCGAAGTAGTTGCGCTTCATCTCTTCGTTGTTCTCGAAGCCGCCGCACGCCAGGATCACGCCCTTGCGCGCCTTGATGGCGATCTCCTCGCCCTCGTGCTCCGCCAGCAGCCCGACGATGCCCTGCTCCGGATGGCGGATCAGGCGCTGGGCCGGGGTCGCCAGCCGCACCGTGATGTTCCGGCGAGCCTCGACGTTGTCCAGCAGCACCTTGAACAGGCGCGCGCCGCCGCGCAGACCCTTGGCGTACTGGAAGCCCTCGTAGCCTTCCATGGGCGCGATCTTGAAGCCGTCGAGTCCCGCGCCGCCCGGGAAGGGGTAGGTTCCGCCGTTGCGCTGCTCTTCCAGCTCGAAGGGCGTCTCCTTCACCAGGTCCTTGACGAACTCCTTCATCTCCGTCATGCCCCTGGCGAGCGCGCGCAGCACGTCGTCCGGCGTCCGGCCCGCGTTGGTGTGCTGGAGATACTCGAACGCCTGGTTCTCGTCCATGGCGGTGGCGATGCCGCCGCCCGCGAGGATCGAGATGCCGCCCGGGTTGGGCATCTTCTCGACGATGGTCACCTCGGCGCCGGCATCCGCCGCGGCCACGGCGGAAACGCCGCCGGCAAAACCGAAGCCCACCACGATCACATCCGTTTCGACGTCCCAGCGGGCGGGAAGCCCGTTCTCATAGCTGTCCAAGGCAACTCTCCTTTCGAATGCGGTCTTGCAAATACAAGCGGGGTCTGTTGGCCTTCACCAGGATTCCAGGCTGCGAAGGCGCGCTAGGCACGGCCCTTCAGCACGACCTCGGCTTCGCCGCGCGTGTTCACCATGCCGTCCTGCCGGGTGCCGGTGATTTCCAGGGTCACGGTCCCGGTTGCGTCGTCCTTGGCCGTCACACGGCCCGAGTACGTGGTCAGGTCGCCGTAGAGGCCGGGGCGGGCCACCTGGACCTTCAGCCGCTTCAGGAAGCCGTCGTCGCCCATCCAGTTGGTCACCAGCGGCGCCACCCAGGCGAAGCGCATCACGCCGTTGTCGAAGGGCGCGGGCATGCCCCGGCCGGCCGCCATGTTGGCGTCCTCGTGTTGCTGCGAGTACTTCACCGGGAAGCCCGTCACCGGGTTGAACATGGCGGTGTGCATGGCCTTGCTGAGGTCCAGGTAGCCCCAGCGTCCGGCCTTGTACGACGGGCCGATGGCGGCGTTCCAAGCCACCATGTCGCCGATGGTGAGGGGGCCGCGCACGATGGACGGGATCTCGCTGCCGGCCGCCACGTCCTCGTAGTGGAGCGTGTCCGGGCCGCGGCGGTATTCGCGACGCCACGTGCTCTCGAGCCGCTCCAGGGCACCCTCGTCGTAGCGCGGCACCTCGTGCTCCATCATGGTCTGGAGGCCGATCTGGGTGGCCATGATCATGGTGCCGGTGGCCCGCGCCACCAGGGCGTTTTCCTGGTTGCGGTAGTCGATCCCGGAGATGACGAAGTTGAGCCGCCGCCCGTCCTTGTTGCGCTTCTCGTAGAACTCCTTCTGGCGCGGCTCGGAGCTCAGCGTGTCGCCGGCGAGCACGCGGTCGAACCACTCCATCTCCACGCCCCCGATGAGAGACGCCAGCGGCGCCTTCATGGGCGCGCCGTGCAGGATCGGGTAGCGGTTCACGATCACGAACGCCGGGGGCGCCTGCGGCCTCCCCTGTCCCACCCTGGCGGCGTAGTCGGGGTCGGTCCACAGGGGATTGTCGTCGTCCGTGCCGTAGGCGAAGTGCTTGATGGCGTCCTCGGTGACGGAGCTGACCCAAGGCTGACGTTCCTCGACGATCTTTCCGGTCATCTCCTCCGTCACGGTCTTCCACGCGTCGATGGCCGCATCCACCTGTGCCATGTCCGCCTGCGGGTCCCCTTGCATGAACTCTCCCTCTCGAAATGTTGATGAACGGTTCCTGTCCGACCCGTGAAGCGTCAAGCGCCTCCCGTGAGTCGTCCTCGCGTCACTCCGCCCGCGCGCCCGTGATGTCGGAAATCTCCTGATCGGAATAACCCAATTCCCGCAACAAGGAAACCGTGTGCTCCCCCAACAGGGGCGGATCGGTGCGCCGCGGCAGTTCGGACTCCCGGAAATCCACCGGCAGCGCCGGCAAGGGGGACGAGGTGCCGTCGGGCGCGGTCAGCGCCGTCCAATGCGCGCGTTCCTTGAGGTGCGGATGGTCGAACAGGTCCATGGGCGTGTTGATGGGGGCGTGGGGAATGTTGGCCGATTCGAGCCGGGGGACGATGTCGCGGAAGTCGAGGGTGCGCACCAGTTCTTCGGTGCGGCGCGTCAGCCGCCGGAACTCCGCGCGCCGTCCGGCATTGTCGCGCAGCGCCTCCTCCGCCCACAGCTCGTCGAGCCCGAACTCCCCGCAGTACGCTTCCCATTGCGCGTCGCTGGTGACGCCGATGAAGACGTGGCGTTGGTCCCGCGTCTCGAACACGCGGTAGATGCCCCAGCCCAGGTCCTGGCCCACGCCGCGCTCGGTCATGGGCGCCGGCACCTCGCCGGAGATGCCGGCCTTGGCGATGTGCTGGGACACCAGGAAGACCGCGGTCTCGAACAGCCCCACGCGCAGGCCGTTGCCCTGGCCGTCGCCTCCGCGCTTGAAGAGCGCCGCCAGGATGCCGATGACGCTGAACAGCGCGCCGGTCATGTCCACCACCGACGCGCCCGCCCGGAGCGGCATCCCCGGCGGACCGGTCATGTACGCCAGCCCGCCCATCATCTGCGCGGGTTCGTCCAGCAGGTTGCGGTCCTCGTAGGGTCCGGAAAGGAAGCCCTTGATGCCGCAGTGCAGCAGGCCGGGCCTGAGCCGTTGCAGCGCGTCGTGGTCGAAACCCATGCGTTCCAGCACGCCGGGACCGTAGTTGTCGATGAGTACGTCGGCGGTGCCGAGCAGGCGCTCGAAGGCCTCGCGCCCGCGCGGGTCCTTGAGGTCGAGGGCGATGCTGCGCTTGCCGCCGTTGAAGGCCAGGAAGTAGCCTTGATTGCCGCGGCTGAAACGCGCCTGGTCGCCGCTGCCCGGACGCTCCACCTTGATGACGTCCGCCCCCAGCGACGCCAGGACGAGGCCCGCCGTGGGGCCGGCCACGATGTGTCCGAGCTCAAGGACTCTGATTCCGTCAAGCATGGTGTCCGAGGGCACTCCGGCTACTCGGACAGGTTCCTAACGAAGCCCCCTTCCCCGTGTCAAGCCGCGGCCCGCCCGTAGCGTGCGGGCAGAGACGACCGCCGATCCGCCGGTTCGCGGACTATTCGCCGGTTTCCCGGTAGGCCCCGAACACTCCGAGCAGGCTGTCGCCGTCAAGCACGCGGGCGCCGAACGTTCCCGCCACCGAACCCGGCGCCTCGGCAAAAGAAACCGGTATGTCCGTCGTGGTGATGCCGTTACCGTAGAACTGACCGCCCCAACGCCCTGGCGCGGGCCGACCGTCGAGCATGACCGATACCCGTCCCCTGAAAAAGGCGCTTTCGGTGGTTCGCATGCTCGCCTTCCGCAGCGTCAGGTCGTCGAAGAGAGTCTCGCCGGTGGACGAGTCCCGGCCTCCGTAGACTTCTCCCGCAATCCAGTGAGCATCGAAATCGGCCGTCAACCGGACGTCCGCGTCGAACGCCCGATACGCGGGGGAAATTCCCCCGTCCACGTACAGCCCGCTCGCCGCGCCCCGGTACGTGACCTGGCCGCGGACAGCGTTGATGTGATCGGCCAGGAACGGATCGTTGCCGCTGGCAGCCACGCCCACGAACGGACGGCGGTCGATGTCGGGGCCGGGGAGCCAGGCCCAATACCCGAGGGCCATGTAATCGGAATCGGTATTGTCGCGGACGTCCGAGTAGAAGACCGAGTAATACCTGGCGCCGTCGTCGGTGATGAAGGAATGTTCAACGCCTTGCCAATCAATGCCTCCGGCCGGCGGAGACACGGAAACAAGGTACCCCGGGGAGTCGGGTTCCCGTCGTGTGTTTTGCCTGAACCCCTGTTCCAGCTCGATTCGCTCGAAGACCAGACGGTCGTCGACATACCATGCGTTGATGACCCGGTTGTCGCGAGGGGAGTCGGGGTCCGCATTGAGCGCGGCCTGCGTCACGCCCGTGTTCCAAGTCCCTCCGTCCAGAGGGGGCACACGCGTCGTGGAGGCCGTGCTCGAAGCGACATCCGTGAAGGCGGTCCTTCCCACCCGCCCCGCCACGATGCGGCGAGCCTCGAGTGAGTGGGCGTTCAGCGCGTCGGAAAGGCGCGCCGGCGGCCTCGGGAATACGGGGTCGGGGACGTGCATCCCGCCGCCGCCGCAGGCGGAAATGGTTGCGGTGCACAGGAACGCAACCGCCACACCGAGGTACTTTTTGAAGAAAACGCGCATCGGCTCCCCCTTTTTTGAAGCCCTGTCGGGAAGCACCTGGACCGGGCGACCCTTGGCACCGAAAGAGAAAGTACATGCGGCAACGCCGCTGTTCCGTTATTCGTGCGCGCCATATTACACCATTCGATCAAGTTTGCCCACCTGGGTTCGCCGGAGCGTGTAGGGGAAACTCTCAACGAAGCCGGTCCGGCAAGGCCATCTCCAAGAGTCCGCGGCGCCCGTCCAATCCCGCCAACCGCCTCCATTCCGCCACCGGCGGAAACCCCGTCGCGGCCTTGCCTGCCGCTTCGGCCACCGCAAGGCGGATATCCACGTCGCCATCTCCCGTCAACTCGTCCGCCAGCAACCTGAGCGTCGATTTCCGGCGCGGGAAAGGCCGTAGACCGATGGCCGTGTCCGGCGCGATGCCGGCGGCTTCACGCACGGCCCGAAGCGTGGCCCGGTAGCCGCCGAGGTCGTCCACCAGGCCATGTTCCTTCGCGTCGGCGCCGGTCCAGACACGGCCCTTGGCGGCCGCCAGCACCTGCTCCCGTGACAGTTTCCGGCCCAGCCCCACCTTGGACACGAAGTCGTCGTAGACCGCGTCGAGGAGACGCCCCAGGCGTTGCCGCTGCTCGAAGTCGTAATCGCGTACCGCGCTCCAGAAGGTTGCGTTGGTGTTGCCGGCCACATGGTCCCAGGACACGCCGAGCTTCTCCCACAGCCCCTCGATCACGACCTTTCCCGCGGCCACGCCGATGGAACCGGTGAGGGTCGCCGGCTGGGCCACGATGCGGTTCGCCGGCGACGCCACGAAATAGCCGCCGGAGCCGGCGACGTTGCCCATGGAAACGATTACCGGCTTGCCGCGGCGGCGGGCGCGCACCACCTCGCGCCGGATCACGTCCGAGGCCACGTAGGAGCCGCCCGGGCTGTCGATGCGGAAGATGATGGCGCGGACGTCGTCGTCGTCCGCGGCCCGGCGGAAGGCGCGCGCCACGCTGTCCGAGCCCATGGAATGCGCCCCGGTGAGGGCCGGGTGGCGGCTGCGTCCGCGGTGTATCTGCCCCAGGCCGTGGATCAACGCCACCGTGGCCGTGTCCTCTTCGGTGTCCCGGGCGCGGCGGCGGTAGTCCTTCAGCGGCAGGAACTCGATGTCCTTCCCCAATGCGTGACGGACCAGCGTATCGACCTGGTCGCGGTACTTCAGGCTGTCCACCAAGTCCGCCTTCAACGCTTCCCGGGCGGAGAACGGCGCCTGTTGCATCAGCTCCCGTACCGCGGCCCGGGTGAGTCCGCGGCCCTCGGAGATCCCCGCGGTCAACTGCTCCGTCAAGGACTCCAGGATGCGGCCGACGGCTTCCTTCTGGGGACCCGTGAAACCGCTCTCGGTGAAGATTTCCTTGATGCCCTTGTACTCCTCGCGCTGATCCAGACGAGGTTTCACATCGAGCTTCTCCAGCGCGCCCTTCACGAAATAGCTTTCCGCCAGGAGCCCGGTGAGACCCACGTCACCGGACGGTTGCAGGTAGATGCTCTCGAACGCCGCGGCCAGATAGTAGACGCCGTTGCCGGGTCCGAAATCGCCGAAGGACTCGGCGAAGGCATACGTCGGCTTGCCCGATTGCCGGAAGGCGAGCACGGCGTCCCGCAGTTCCTGTATCCGCGCCAGCCCCATGCCGGAAGCGCCGACCCTGGCCACCAGACCGACGACGCGCTCATCCCGCGCCGCCCTCTCGATGGCGGCCACGGTCTCCCAGAGGGTCGGCGGCGTCTTGCCGAGGCCGGTCCAGGGCGTGAGTCCGGCACCGCCCGACTCGCCGATGTCGCGCTCCAGGTCCAGGGTGAGCACCGTCTTCTCGGGCACCGGGGTCGTGCGCGCGGTGAAGAAGAACACGGCCGCGACCACGCCGGCGGCCGCCAGCATGGCCAAGCCGCCGACGAACATGAGAAAGATCCGAACGATACGCATGGGCACTCCTCGAATGTTCTATCCGGGATCTGTTACACAAGGACATGGCGCCTGAAACGGCGCCGGGGTTTTCGACGGCGGAGGCGAGACCACCGATGCTGCGAATCACAAGCCGCATCAGCCTGGACGAGGACGAGATCGAGGAGCGGTTCATCCGCGCCTCGGGACCCGGCGGCCAGAACGTCAACAAGGTTGCCAGCGCCGTCCAGCTCCGGTTCAACGTCGTCGATTCGCCCTCGCTGCCGGAGGCCGTTCGCGAACGCCTGCGGCGGATCGCCGGGACGCGGGTGGACAAGCGCGGGGTGTTGACCATAGAGGCCAGGCGCTACCGCGATCAGTCGCGCAACCGGGAGGACGCCCTGGAGCGTCTCGCCACGCTGATCCGCAAGGCCGCGGAGGCGCCCACGCCGCGCCGCCCCACCAAGCCCACCGCGGCCTCGCGCCGGCAGCGCCTCGACGACAAGCGCAAGCGGGGCGAGATCAAGAAGTCGCGCCGGCCCGATGTCCCGGAGTGATCTTCCCGGCGGGCACGCTCCCATCCCGGGGCCGGCCGCCGTTCAGTGGAGCGTCGGCGGCTCGTCGTCCTTCTTCTTCCCCTCGACGACGCGGAAGCGCCGCTTGAGGCGCGCCAACCTGAAGCGATAGTACTCGTGCCGCGCCCGCGCCCATGAACGCCTCGGGTTCAGCATGTAGCCCCATCTCAAGTAGATGTAGCCGAACGCCATGCCTCCGAGGTGCCCGAGGTGGGAAATGCCGGAGTTGCCCGGGCTGATGGACGAGAAGAAGGCAATGGCGCCGATGATCAGCACGAAGTACTTCATGCGGATGGGAAACAACAGGTAGAGGTAGATGACGTTGTTCGGATAGAGCCTTCCGTACGCCAGCAGCACGCCGTAGATGCCCGCCGAAGCCCCGATGGTAGGAATGCCCTGGTTCGGTTCCAGGAACAGCACGCACAGACCCCCGCCCACCGCGCTGACCCAGTAGTACTTGAGAAAGAACCGCGTGCCCCAGGCCCGTTCCAGGTCGCACCCGAACATCCACAGGGCGAGCATGTTGAACAGGATGTGGAACAGGCCGAAGTGGAGGAACTGGTAGGTGAAGAGCTGCCAGACGTGCAACTGGTTCCAGACGAGTTGCGGAACCAGACCGAAGATCCACAGGAGCGCGGACCCGCCCAGGAAGGGCTGCTGGAAGACGAAGACGGCGATGTTGACGATCAACAGCCACTTGACCGCCGGCGTCACCGGACCTCCGAAGCTGAGCGAGCCGTGGGAGGGCTGGGTCCGGTGCATCATGTAGTCAATATAGCGTATTGCATGGGGCCTCGTAAGCCGCTAAGCGTGGGGACATGAAGATCCTGATTACCGGTGGAACCGGCGTGAACGGCGCGGCCACGGCGCGCCTCCTCGTGTCCCAGGGGCACCGGCCCGTGCTGCTGGACAACCGGGTGGACCCGTCGCTCATCGCGGACATCGCCGGCGACGTGGACGTGGTCGTCGGCGACATCCTCGACGGCGCCGCGCTGCGGGAGGTCGTGGCGGCCCACGACGTCACCCACATCGCGCACATGGCGGCGCTGATGCCCGGCCCGGCCGAGGCCAACCCTCCCCTGGCCATCGCCATCGGCGTGGACGGCACCCTGAACGTGCTGGAAGCCGCCCGCGCCTGTGCCGTGCGCCGCGTGGTCTACACCAGTTCCAACGCCTACGTCGGCGAGATCCGCGGCAAGCACGGGGACCCCGAGTTCGTCCCCCTGGACGAATCCCACCCACCCAACCCCGCGGACATCTACGGCGTCACCAAGGTCTGCTCGGAGACGCTGGGCAACTACTACCGCAAGCGCCACGGCGTCGAGTTCGTGGCCCTGCGCTACCCCTCCATCTACGGCCCGGGCAAGCTCGCGCGCCATGGCGTCCTCGCCCTCTACGGCAAGATCATCGAGGACGCCATCGCCGGACGCGGGTTCGCGGTCGCGCGCGGCGGCGACCAGCGCAACGACGTGGTCTACGTCGGCGACGTGGCGCACTCCATCGTGCTGGCGCTGAACGCGGAGAACCTGACCCAATGGGTCTTCAACATCGGCACCGCCCGGGGCGTCACCCTCAAGGACTTCGCCGCCGAACTGAAACGCCACTTCCCCGACGCCAGGTTCGACATCGGCCCCGGCCTGGACTTCCGCGACGGCTACAAGCAGAGCTACTGCAAGTTCGACATCACAAAGGCGAACGAGCAGCTCGGATACGCGCCGCGGTACGACCTCGAACGGGGTGTTGCGGACTACATCGACAGCGTGCGGAGGCTCGGGTTGGAGGTTTGAGCGAGGCCGGACGTCGGGCGATTCCGGAGTACCGGACCGGCCAGGCGGCAATCTTTTTGCTGATTGGGCACAACTCGAAGCGGCAAGCAAAATCGGCTCCGCCGGTAGTCCTGCCCCCAGCTTTGTGCTATCGTCGCGCGAAGGGGTTGCGGTCATGAAGATCAGGAGGTTGCGGCATGAGACTCTACCACTTTCCACCTTCAACGAACTCGTTGAAGGTGCACATCGCCCTGCTGGAGAAGGGGTTGGAATTCGAGAGCGTCGTGATCGACCTGACGAAGCGGGAGCAGAAAGACCCGGAGTATCTGAAGATCCATCCTTTCGGCCAAGTACCCGCCCTCGATGACGACGGCTTCGTGATCTACGACTCCACCATCATCAACGAGTACCTGGAGGAGGAGTACCCGCACCCGCCTCTCCTGCCCGCGGATTCCGAGAGCCGCGCGGTCGCGCGCCTGTTGGAAGACTACCGTGACAACCACGTCAATCCCCACTTCGTGACGCTGATTCACGAACATCGAAAGCCCGAGGATGAGCGCGACGTCAGGCTGATCCGCGAAACGCAGGCGAATATCGGGCAGGCCTTCGCCGCGCTCGACACGCAACTCCAGGGCCGCGAGTACCTGGCGGGCTCATTCAGTCTCGCCGACATCGCCTACATGCCCAACATCGCCCTGTTGGAGCGCTTCCAGGTACCCCTGGATCCGGACTTCAAGAACGTGGCCGGCTGGATCGAGCGGCTGCGTACCCGCGCAAGCTATTCCGCCACGCAGAACTAGCGGCGGAGCCGCGGTTCCCCCGTCCACTTGCCTTTGCGACTGCTGCTCGCGTGGTTCGTGCACCTCTACACCGCTCTCGGGGCGGTGGTGGCGCTGTTCACGTTGGCGCTGGTGGCCGGCGGCCGCTATCGCGAGGCGCTGGCGCTCATGGGGCTGGCGCTGGTCCTCGACGCCACCGACGGCACTTTCGCCCGCGCGGCCGGGGTCAAGGAGCGGGTTCCCCAGGTCGACGGCGCCCGGCTGGACGACATCGTCGACTACCTGAACTACGTCTTCGTCCCCTGCTTTCTCCTGCTTTGGGCGGAACTCCTGCCCGCCGGCCACGGTTGGTGGATCGTGTGCCTGCCGCTCCTGGCAAGCGCCTACGGCTTCTCGCAGGCCGAGGCCAAGACGCCGGACCATTTCTTCGTCGGCTTTCCTTCGTACTGGAACGCGGTGGCGTTCTACTGCTACGTGCTGGAAACGAGCCCCTGGTTGAACGCGTTCCTGGTCATCGTGTTGTCGGTGATGGTCTTCGTCCCCATCCGCTACCTGTACCCGAGCCGGAACGCCTTTCTCCAGGGTCTGACCATCACGTTGGGCAGCGTTTGGGGAGTGCTCTGTTTCGTCGTGGTATTCTACCTGCCCGACCCGCCCCCAAGCCTGGCATGGGGCTCGCTGTTCTTTCCCGTCTACTACCTGGCGGCGTCGTTCTGGTCGCACCTGCGGCACGGCCATTCGACTTCGCGCCGCTGACGCCGATCGATCGGAATCTCTAACGCGTGGGCTCCACCGACTCGTCGCGGTGGATGCGGATGGCGAGCACGTCCGCTTCGGCGCACAACTGCTGTTCGCAGCTCAACGTGCAGTGCACGGCGGTCTTGCGGCCCTCGACCTTGCGCAGGGTGGCGCGCAGCTCCAGGGGTTTTCCCAAGGGGGTCGGGCGGCGGTAGTTGATGTTCATGTGGGCGGTGACGAAGAACACCCGCGGCGCGCTGCCGATGGGGCGCTGCTCGTCCAGGTAGGCTCGTGCGATGGCAAGACTGAGGCTGTGGCAGTCGAGGAGGGTCGCGATGACACCGCCGTTCACCACCTCGCGGGTGCCGCCGCAGTGCTGCGGTTGCGCGGTCCAGGTGCCCACGGCGTCGTCGCCGTCCCAGCGGCTCTTGACCTGGAGCCCCTGCTCGTTGGCCGGCCCACAGCCGTAGCACAGGGTCGTGGCGCCCTGGTCCTGAAAGGGCAAGTCCTCGGTCATGCGTCCTCTCCTTCGGTTCGGCGGCGATAACCGCCGGCGCCGTGCCGGCTATCCGGCGCGCGCCACTCCCAGCCGAAGCTGCCCGACCCCTTCGATCTCCGCCACCAGCTCGTCGCCCGCCGCCAGTTGCTGCTGGAACTCCGGGGAATCCGGATTGCCGCTGGCGATGAGGTCGCCCGGCATCAGGGTTCCCACCTGCGAGAGGTAGCTTACCAGCCGCGCCACGCCGTTGATCATGCCGCCGGTGCTGGCGGACTGGCGCAGTTCGCCGTTGACCCACAGGCGCATCTCCAGGGCCTGCGGGTCGGGAATCTCGTCGCGGGTGACGATCCACGGGCCTACGGGCGCGAAGGTGTCGAAACCCTTGCGAACGCAGCGGGTGCCCATGAGGTTCTTGCCCGAGCCGTATCCCCGGGCGGTGACGTCCAGGATCACGCTGTAGCCGAACACGGCGTCCAGGGCCTCGTCCTCCGCAAGGCCCCGGCACTCCCCGCCGATGACGACGCACAGCTCCAGTTCGGGGAAAATGGTTTCGGCGTCGGTGGGGATGACGATGTCCTCTCCCGGACCGACCACCGCGGACGGCGGCTTGAGGAAGATGTGTTCCAGCAACTCGTCCGGCGACCTTTCCCGGGCTTCACCCCGCCCGCCGGAACTGCTCAGGTTCGCGCTGCCGCGATGGTAGTTGCCGGCGGCGGCCCATATCTTCGAAGGCGCGGGCACCGGGGCGGCGAGTTGCGCGCCATCGAGGTCCATCGGGGTGCTCTCCGAAACGGCGCGCTCGATCGCCTCGCGCCTCGCTCCGAAGGAGGCCGCCAGATCGATCATCGAGTTGCAGACGCCTTCCAACGACACCATCCGATCCGCGGACGTGACCGCGGCCACGGTGCCGTCCTTAATGGTCGCAAACCGCATCGAATACCTCCCTCGGCAAATCGGACATTTTTCCCCGCCCCACGCCTCCTGGATTTCCGCCTCCGATCGGGGTCGAGGGCAAGCGTTCGCGGGAATGACGTGGCGGGCGCCGGCGCTGCATGCGCGGCTAGTAGGCGTCCTTGAGTTCCCGGACCTTGGCGAAGACGGAAACCGGGTCCGTCCCGATCCCCGGGAAGCGGTCGGCCATCCCCGTCTTGATCTCATCGCTTTCGCAGCGAAGGAACGGGTTGGTCGCAAGCTCGTCGTCCAGGCGGGAGGGCACCGTGAACTCGTCCTTGGACCGGAGTGCCCGGACCGCCTCCAGCCGCCGGCGGATCTCCTCGTTGCCGGGTTCCACCGTCAACGCGAACTGGAGGTTCTTCTCGGTGTACTCGTGGCCGCAGTAGACGAGGGTGTCGCCGGAGAGGTCGCGGAGCTTGTCCAGGGAAGAGGTCATCTGCGCGGCGGTTCCCTCGAACACCCGGCCGCAGCCGCCGGCGAACAAGGCGTCTCCGCTGAAGAGCATCCCCGGGAACACGAAGCCGAGGTGTCCGATGGTATGGCCGGGAATGAAGAGCACGTTGCCGCCCTCTTCCCCCACCTCGATATCATCCCCCTCCATGAGCCGATGCGTGATGCCCGGGATACGGTGCTCGTCCACCTTGGCGCCGAACACCGCCAGGTCCGGCTTCTGCCGGAGGAGATACTCGTTCCCGCCGGTGTGGTCCCGGTGGTGGTGGGTGTTGAGGATCGCGACGAGGTCGACCCCCTCCTCCTGCACCGTACGCCAGACAGGCTCGCCCTCGGAGGGATCCACGATGCTCGCCTTGTTGGTCTTCTCGCAAACCAGCAGGTAGCCGTAGTTGTCCCTTAACAACGGTATCTGAACGATTCTCATGTGCGCCGTTATAGCAAAAGGGGAAGGCCCGGACCATAGCCGGGGACCACGCTGCCTTGAGCGGGAGACGGCGTCCGGGGCTTTCCGAGCGGAGCTCTTGCGGCTCGACCGTGGCGCCTCGATTGACCTGCGGCACGGGTTTGCATACCCTGAATCCATGCTCAAAGCCGGAGTCGGACAGTCCTCGCAATCGGAGACCCGCGCGGCCATCGAGGAAGCCGCCGCGGGCGCCATGGCCGGCCTTCCGGGCGGCGGTGCCGACCTGGCGGTGCTCTACGCCACCGTCGACCACGCCGGAGGTCTTGAGCAGGAGCTGGCCGCGCTCCAGCGCATCACCGGCACGGACCACGTCGTGGGTTGCAGCGGCCTGGGCATCCTGACGGACAGCGGCGAGATCGAGGGGGAGTCCGGCGTGGCCGTGATGGCGCTGGCTTCCGACACCGTGCGGGCGCGCCCCTTCGTCCGGGACGCCCTCAAGGGAAACGACGAGGCAGCGGGACAGGACATCGCCAACGCCGTGGGGGCCGACACCCCTTCCCTGACCGTGCTGCTGGCCGACGGCTACCGGAGCCGTCCCGACGCCTTGCTGGAGGGCATGACCGCGGCCGGCCACGCCGGGCCCGTGGTGGGCGCGGGCGCGTCGGAGAACGGCAGCCACGGCCGCACCTACCAGTTCTACGAGGACCGGGTGGCCAGCAACAGCGTGGTGGGCTTCGCCCTGTCAGGTGCCTGCACCACGGCCATCGAGCTGACCCAGGGCTGTCAGCCCGTGGGCGAGCCCATGGTCATCACCAAGGCCCAGGAGAACCTCATCTTCGAGATCGACCACCGCCCCGCCTTCGAGGTGTTCGTGGACCTCATCGGGAAACCCTTCCAGCAGGACCTCCGCCGCGCGCTGGCGTTCGTGTTCGTGGGGCTGCCGCCGGACCCGCGGCAGACGGAGATCGAACCCGGGCAGTATCTCGTGCGCAACATCATCGGCCTCGATGCGCAGAGGGGCATCCTGGCCGTGGCCCAACCCGTGGAAGCCGGACAAGCGCTCATCTTCACGCTGAGAGATGGCCAGCGGGCACGGGAGGACCTCCGGCAGATGCTGGAACGACAGACCGTACGCCTGGCGGGAAAGACGCCACGGCTCGGGCTCTACTTCAACTGCTGCGCGCGCGGCAGCGGCCTCTACGGCGTGCCCGGCATCGATACCGCCTACATCAAGCACGCGCTGGCCGACGTGCCGGTCATCGGCTTCTTCGGCAACTACGAGATCGGCCCCATGGCCGGGGGCAACCACCTGCTCACCTACACCGGCGTGCTCGCGCTGGTGACCGAGTGACCCTCTGTCCGCTCGTCACCTTCCAGTAGGGTGATGGAAATAAGGTGCCCGCCCCCCAATGAGTCATTCCCGCGGAAGCGGGAATCCAGGGGTGGGGGGTTTGGCGGCCTCATTGCCCGGCCCCACCCCGCATGATTCCCGCCCCCGACCGGGGTCGAGGGCAAGCTTTCGCGGGAATGACTCATCGGGGTGTAGCGGGATTCCGTAACTACCAGAAATCACTGAACAAGATCTTGTTTTCATATCAACGACGATTCGAGAGGCCGTTATGCCTCACCCAACGGAACGTCGGCCCGCGCCGCTACGACCTGTCTTATGTGATGCGCGTCAGCGCCGCAGGCGCTTGCGCTTGTTGGCGAGGTAGTCGACGACGATGTAGTTGCCGATGTCGTCCGGTGATGTGTAGAACACGCGGCCGGTGTTCATCCGGGTGAGGCGGTCCACGAAGCCCATGCGGTAGTAGTCCATGCCCAGCATGAAGGTGTTGATGCGGATGCCGCTCTGGGTGCAGCGCCGCACCTCCTTCAGGGTCTCCCGCACGATGCGCTCGTGCAGCAGCGCCGAGCCCCAGCCGCTGTGCAGGCGGCCGCCCCGGTCGACGTTGCAAGCGGTGGGCTCGCCGTCGGTGATGAGGATGATCTGGCGGTTGGTGGCGCGGTTGTTTCCCAGCAGTTGCCGCGAAAACCTCAAGGCCTCCTTGATATCGGTACCGTGCTCCATGAAGTAGGTGATGGCGACGATGGAGGGCAGGTCCTCGGTGCGGATGATCTTGGCGTTGGAGCGGAACGCCACCAGGTGGAGCACGTCCTGCGGAAACTTGGTCTCGATGAGCCGGTTCAGTGCCAGCGCCACCTTCTTGCCCGCGTGCAGGGCGTCGTTCATCAGCATGGAGTAGCTGACGTCGATAAGCAGCACGGTCTCGGTGTCGGTGGAGAACTCGTGCTGGTACACATGGAAGTCCTTGGGCTCGATGCGTACCGGGACCCCGGTGCGGCCGTCTTCCAGCGATTGCATGAGGGTCTTGCGGATGTCGATGTTGAGCGGGTTGCCGTACTCGTAGGGCTGCGTGTCCTCCAGCCGCATGCCCTGGTTGCCGACCTTGGCGCTGGCGTGCTGCCCCCAGCGGTTCTTGTTCATGAGCTGGAAGATCTCTTTCAGGGCCTTGTCGCCGAGCTGGCGCATGCCCTTGGGACTCAGGCGCACGCCGCTCCCCGTGCGCACAAGGTAGCCCGCCTCCACCATCATCTGCTCGACGCCCTGGAGGTACTTGAGCTGCTCGTACGCTTCCTCCCCCAGCAACTCGCGCATGGCCTCCAGGTCCAGGTCGGAGACGTCCCCGAGCCCGCGGCGACCCCAGCGCAGGAACTGTTCCAGGCCGCGGAGTTGCCCCAGGACCTTCCCGGCCTCTCCCATGCCCATGCGCTGGCTTCCCTGGAAGGGGTACTGGTTCATCAGTTGCTCGAGCTGCTCCATCTGGGACATGGCGTCGCTCAGCCGCTGCAACTCCTGCTGGCTCAGCGAATCGAGGTTCTCCAGGAGGTTGTCGAGGTCGTCGACCGCGGCGTCGAGCATGTTGGGGAGGTTCTTGAGGAAGTCCTCGTCCTCCAGCAGCCGGCTGAGCCGGTCCAGCATCTGTGACAGGTCCGGTGCGCCCGGCCCCGTGAGGTTTTGCGGCTGCTGCATGGAGCGCTGCTCGATCTGCTCGCCGAGACGCTCCTTGAGCTGCTGGTAACGCTCCTGGGCCTGGCGCATCCTCTCGGCCAGCTCGTCCATGTTGTCGGCGTAGCGCCCGGACAACCGCTCCATGAAGTTGCGCATCTGCTCGTGATACGCTTCGAGCTTCTCCGCCAACTCGTTCAGCTTCCGGCTCAGGGCCTCGCTCTCCTCGGGCGAGAGCTTGAAGGAATCCGGAGAGTACTTGTTGAGGAGTTCCTGCTTCTGCTCCTCCGCCTGCTGCAGCAGGTCGCGCAGCCCCTGCACCGAGCGCATGCCGTCGTCGGACTCGAAGCCCCGGCGCATCAGGCTCCGGAGCGCACGGCGCACGCCTTCTTCCTCCAGAAATGTATCCGAGAGCTGCTTGAGCAGGTCGTTGGCGGTGGGGAAACGAACCTCCTGGGAGCCGTCCCAGGACGTGTAGCGATGGATCCTCATGCCAAGTTCACTATATCGCAGGCGCTTCCGGCACTGCAACAGCGAAAACGCGCACAGGGAAAGGCCGGTGGAACGGCGCCGCCTTCTTCGTTATAGAAGGGACATCCAGACTCAGCCCGGAGGGAACATGAAGGTTACGGTGGACAACACGAAGTGCGACGGCCACGAGAAATGCGTCCAGGCCGCCCCCAAGGTCTTCAAGATGAACGAGCGCTTCATCGCGGAGGTGGCGGACCCCGACGGCGACAGCCAGGACAAGGTCGTCTTCGCTGCCCGGATCTGCCCCACCAAGGCCATCACGGTTGAGGACGACGACGGCAACACGCTGTTCCCCGAATCGTAGGGCCGCTCTCCGGCACCCTGCACGGGCCGGACCCGCGGGCGGCGTCGCGGGAACCCGTCCGCCCGGCCAGGGGCGCGTGCCGCTCACTCGAACACGACGCTGGCGAAGCTGCAGATGGATCCCACCGGGTCCATCTCGCCGTGGTCGTGGGCCACGAGCCGGCCGCGTTCGGCCTCCATCGCCATGAGCATGGTGTAGATGGGCGAGAACCCGCAGATCCGGCGCCGGTCGTCTTCCTGCGCCAGGTAATCGCGGAACCCTTCCGGATCCACCTTCTCCACGTGGCGCAGCATTTCCACGTCCCGCTGCTTTACCTCCTCCAGCGCCTCGCCCCTGAAGCCGTCGCGGTCGCCGTAGCGCGGCCCCACGTGGGCCAGGTCCGCGCTTGCGACGAGGCAGATGCGGCGGCCGTCGTCGGCCATGACCTCGCGCAGCCCCTCGATGAAGCGTTCGATGGACTCGCCCGCCGGCCCGTTTCCCGGCTCGGCGTACGAGAAGGAGCACAACACCGGCACGATGGGGACGACGTTGCCGAAGAGCTGCTGAATGAACAGCACCTGGAACTCGATGGTGTGCTCGGAGCGGTGCGCGAGCTCGTCCGCGAAGAGCTCACCGTCGTGAAGCTCGCTCAGGCGGGACACGAAGCCGGCATCCACCGGGACGTCCCCCAGCGGCGTGGCGAAGCTCTTGCATGTCAGCGCGTAGGGGTTCCGCAACGCGTTGTGCCCCGTCCCCAGGATGACGAACAGCTCCGGCGGCTCCGCCTCGGCCAGTTCCTTGTACGCCCAGGCATAAGCGTGGCCCCCCAGCCGCAGGTCGATGTGCGGCACGACGATTCCCGGCACGCTCCGCGCCGCGTTCCGCTCGCCCGGCAGGCCGGGCCCCTCCGGCGGCTCGAACAACCGGCCCAGGCTTTCTTTCAGCGCCCCGGGGTTCTCGTCGTAGCTGATGCCCGCGTGAAACGCCTCCCGCACCGGGGACTGGCGGAACGAGTCGGCCAACCGCTGGTAGTGGCGCCTGAAGTTGTCGCTGGCGAGGAAGTGGCCTTCGTCCAGGACCTCGCAAAGCTGTTCCAGCAGCTCCAGCGGAAACTCCACGTTGTACGCCTCGCGGTACGCCGCCTGTATCTCCGGCAGGGTATGCTCGCCGTCGAAGAAGCGCAGCGCGTACGCCGCCTCGGAGCGGAGACGCAGGATCTTGTCGCTGAAGTGCCGAGGGTCGCGGATGCCGAAGTCCTGCCTTCCCTGCTCTTCCGCGGGAACGGGGAAGACATCGACAAAACGAAGACGCGGGCGCAAGGGGAGGGTTTCGTCGCTCATGGGAACAGGCTATAGGCTGGGGTTCGAGAAAGCCAACGCCGCCCATCGCCCCTCCGTCCGTCCTGAGCCCTGCGACAAGCTCGGGACAGGCTTTGCGGGGCGACGTCGAAGGACGCCGTTTCGCTGCCATCGGATGGCTCGGACAGACACTCGGGCAGACGCGATGCAGGAGCCATGAAAAACGAGAGCATTACCGCGGTGCGGGGCATCCAGGTCGGTCACGCCACCAACCGGCGCGCACGCACCGGCTGCACCGTGGTGCTGTGCCCCGCCGGCGCCGCTGCCGGCGTCGACGTACGCGGATTCGCCCCCGGCACGCGCGAGACCGACGCCATCCGGCCGGGACGGCTGGTGGGACAGGCCCACGCCGTCCTCCTGACCGGCGGCAGCGCCTTCGGTCTCGACGCCGCCGCTGGAGTCATGCGCTTCCTCGAAGAGCGCGGCGCCGGCTTCCCCACCGCTCACGGCGTCGTCCCCATCGTCCCTGCCGCCGTGATCTACGACCTCGCCGTCGGCGACCCGCGCGTCCGTCCCGACAAGGCGATGGGCTATCGCGCCTGCAAGGCCGCCGGCGACGCGCCCGTCCCCACCGGCCGCGTCGGCGCCGGCACCGGCGCCACCGTCGGCAAGGCCCCCGGCCTGCGCCGCGCCGACGGCGGCATCGGCTCGGCGTGCGCCAGGCTGCCCAACGGAGCTACGGTAGGCGTACTGATGGTGGTCAACGCCGTCGGCGCCATCGTCGATCCCGCCACCGGCGAGATGGTCGCCGGCGCTCCGGACGAGGCTCCCGGCCGCATGGCCGCCGCGCCGCCATCGCCGCGCCAGCAAGCACCCGCCCCGCCCGGGACCAACACCACCATCGGCGTCGTCGCCACCGACGCCGCCCTCTCCTCGGTCGAAGCCAACGTCGTCGCGTCCATGGCCCACGACGGCATCGCCCGCGCCATCCACCCGGCCCACACCCTTCACGACGGCGACACCCTCTTCGTCCTGTCCGCCGGCAAACGCAAGGCCGACGTCAACGCCGTCGGCATCCTGGCCGCCGGAGTCGTGGCGCAGGCCATCGTCAACGCGGTGGGGAAATAGGCGTGCCTTCTCACGCCTTTTCGGAGGTTTCTCATAGATTCTCATGTTTCAAGGGGATTATGGAACGAAGAATCAACGTGTTTGACACCCTGAACCTTGCGACCTACGGTTAGGGCATGGAATTTCTCGAGCTCGCCAAGCTCGCTGGCGCTGTTGCCGTTCCGGTCGTGGCCGTCGCCGCCCTCTTCTACCAGATGATGACCTACGCGATGAGACCGTTTCGCGATGATATCGCCGAACTTCGCAAGGAAGTCCATCAGATCGACGTGCGGCTTGCCAGGGTTGAAGAGGCCGTGAAGCGTCCCGCCTAGTTCAAGGACAACCGCCGAAGAATTCAAGCCCGTTCTCGTAACGAAGAGGCCAGTTCACCGCGACGCCCTCAGTCTTCCTTGAGTCCCAGTCCACTTATCTGGTAAACATAAAGACACGCGCCCGTAGTGAAAAGGACATCACGAGGGTCTCCGGAACCCTAAGTCCAGGTTCGATTCCTGGCGGGCGCAATCCTCCACCTTCTTTCTTGCTCTCAATGGCTAGGCCGCGTGCGGTTCCTGCCGATTTGGCGGTGACGTAGGAAACGGGACCGAGAGAAGCGGCGCGGGTGACTTCTCAAAACGGCCCGACAAGATAGGGATAATCTCTCCCTGGCCTTGTCGGGCCGTTTTGCGTTTGAGGGCAAGGACGCAGCAGCCGGGGGGCTTGGGACCCTGGACGGCTGGAGGGCCGGGACCCCGCAACCGTGCGTGGGCGTCTTGAACAAGTAGGATGAGCGGAAACGGTCAAAATTGCCGGAATTGCGGCGCTGAAATCGAGCAACCCGCGAAGGGGCGGCCGAGGCTGTATTGCTCGCGGAAGTGCCGGAACGCCTACCGCACGGCGAAGCCCGCGACGCCGGAGCCCGGTTGTGCCGTGGAGCATACCGCCGAAGCGTTGGCGCGGTGGAGTCGTGACGCGCTGAAGGTTCCGCCCGGCCATCCGCTCGCCGGCGAACCCCTGGCACTCCCGGACTACGGCGTGGCGTTCATCGCGGACGCCTTGACGCACCGGGAAAGCCTGCTTGCCATTGCCCGAAAAAATGCAAAGAGCGCCGTGGTGGCGGTTTACCTTCTCGCCCGGCTGGTAGGGCCGCTACGGTTCGAGGGCGGCGGCTACAGGGGCGGTGTGGCGAGCGTGAACCGCGACAAGAGCGCGGAACTGTGGCTCCAGGCCGAAGCCGTGGCGAAGGCGAGCGGGCTTGAGGCGATACGGTTCGGCAAGGTTCCGCGTTGCATGGTTTCGCCGTGGGGTGAGGTGTCGTTCCTGAGCGCCGACAAGAGCGCCGGGCATGCGTCGGGATTCGATGACTCGGTAATTGACGATCTCGGGCTGTTCGTGGAACGAGACCGGGGGCTTGTGAACGGCATGCGTTCGGCGCTGGGTGCTCGCAACGGGCGATTCATCGCACTGAGCATCATGGGAGACGCGCCTTTCACTCGCGAGTTGGTGGAGCGGCGGGCCGAATCAGACGTGGCCGTTCATCTGTACCAAGCGCCGGCCGATGCTCCCCTTGATGACGTGGCGGCGTGGCACGCGGCAAACCCGGGCCTGGCGGCGGGCATCAAGAGCATGGCCTACATGGAAGCCGAGGCGCGGCGGGCGCTGGCAACGCCAGCCGATCAAGCGTTCTTTCGGGCGCATGACCTGAACCAGCCGGGAAGCCCGGCCTATCGTTGCCGTTGACACCTTCAACCTGTGCGCGGAACGCGGCAAGCCCGAACGGGCGGGCCGGTGTTTCGTCGGGTTCGATCTGGGCGGTTCATCTTCAATGACAGCGGCGGCCGCCTACTGGCCTTCAACCGGGCGGCTGGACCTGTGGGGCGCTTTTGGCGACGTGCCGGACCTGAGTGCGCGGGGCGAAGCCGATGGCGTGGGGCGGCGGTATGTCGCCATGCTGGACGCTGGCGAGTTGCGGACCTGGCCGGGGCGCGTGACGCCGGTTTCCGAGTTCCTGGCGTGGGTTGCCGAGCACCTGGAGGATGAATCCGTGGCGCTCGCGGCGGCGGACCGTTACCGGCAAGCCGAGGCGCAGGACGCGCTTGAAGCGGCCGGGGTTCGCTGGCGGATGGACTGGCGGGCGCAGGGTGCGGGCAAGGACGGAAGCGCGGACGTGAGGGCGTTTCAACGGGCCATCGAGGGCGGTTCCTTGCGGCCCGGCGAAAGTCTGTTGCTGTGGTCTGCCGTGGCGGATTCCGTGTTGCGGTTCGACGCCAACGGCAACCCGGCACTTGAGAAGGCGAGACAACGGGGGCGCGTTGACGCGCTCGCGTCGGCGGTCCTGGCCGTGGGGGCGGGTTCCCGCTTGCAAACGGAAGGTTGGTTCTACGTGCCGGGCATGGACGACGATTCCCCGGCGGATGATTTCGACGGCGCCGACGATGGCGCGGAGGTAATGGTGCTATGACGGCAAGACAGCGAATCGAAGTGAGACAAGCCGAGATCCGGGCGCGGTTGGGCGAATTGGCGGACCTGGACGGCGAAGCGCGAACCGAGGAAATCGAGACCGAGCAACGCGGGTTGCTCAAGGAACTCCAGGGCCTACAGCCGAGGCTTGCGGCCGTAATCGCTTCCGAGGATGCGGACGCGGCGGCGACGGCGGAACAGCGCGGCGCGGACGACGGCGAAGGCGCGGAGCTCCGGGAGTTGCGGGGCCGTGTCGCCTTGTCGGCCTACGTGGGCGCGGCTTTGGAGGGCCGGGCCGTGGAAGGTGCCGAGCGTGAGTTCAACGCGGCGCTGGAGATTCCGGCCGGGCGGTTCCCCTTGGAATTGCTCGCCCCGGCGGTCGAGGAACGCGCCACGACGGACGTGGACGCCGGCGCGATTCAAGGCGCATGGCTGGACCGGCTCTTTGCCGACACGGCGGCGATGTATCTCGGCGTGAGCTTCCGTTCCGTCGCCCCGGGCGTCGCCGCGTATCCGGTGGTGACGGCGGGCGCGTCGGCGGCGCAACGCGGACGGGCGGACGTGACGGCCGATGCGCCTTGGACGGTCGGCGTGACGGATATCAAGCCGACGCGGAACGCCGTGCGGGCCGTGTTCTCGGAAACGGACGCGGCAAGACTGCCCGGCCTAGAGGAAGCGTTGCGGCGCGACCTGAGCATGGCGCTGACCGAGGGGGTTGACCGGGCCATTTCATCGGCGACGCCGGGGCCGGAGAGAACGGCGCGGACATTACCGGGTTGTTCGGCGTGGCCGGGATCACGGAATCCACCATCACGCAGGCCAACAAGGTCAAGGCGGACAAGACCCTGGAGGTGTTCGCGGACCTGATCGACGGCAAGCACGCCGGATCGGTCGAGGATTTGCGCGTGGTCGCGGCCGTGGGGGCCAATACCCTGTGGCTTTCGACCATCGCCAGCGCGGCGGCGGACACCAAGACCCTGGCGTCCTTTCTCCGTGAGAACGGCTTGTCCTGGATGGTGCGGGGCGAAATCGAGACCGCCACGGCGGCGGATGACTTCGGGGCCGTGGTCGGGCGCCGGCGCGGCATCGACGGGGCGGCGGTCGCGGCCGTCTGGAACAGCGCGCAGTTGATCCGAGACCCTTACGGCGCTCATGCGACAAAGGGCGAAGTCGCCTTGACGCTCAACACCTATTGACCCCTGGCGGCGCTCGTACAGGCCGAGCTACGGGCGAAACTGGAACCGGCGGCCGTGGTGGACGTGTCCGGCTTGCGAACATCCGCCCTTGACGGAAGGTCGCGGGCGGTCAAGCGCCTTACGGATTCCGGCGTGGATGTGGCGGCGGCGCTACGGATTGCCGGCCTGGAGGGTAGCCGTTGACCCTGGAACTGCTACGGGCCGAAGAACCCAAGCCGGGGGAAGGCGGATGGTCCGACCGTGGCGGCGATCTACCTGCCGGCGCGGTGGGCGAGTTCTTGGCGGCGCACTGCTGGGAGAGCAACATCGCGCCAGACACCACGCCGGAGGCTTCGCCGGAGCGGCGGCTGTTGGTGGCAATCCTGGCGCAGGCAATACAGGACCGAGACGTGGACGGGCCGGCGTTCGAGGGCCTGTGCGGGCTCTTGGACTTGGACCCCGTCCGGCTGCGGGCCGGCGCTCGTGCCAAGCGTCGGCGGAACCTGACGGGGCTGTTCGCGGTGCAACGGATGATGGGTGTTTGAATGCGCTACCCGGAATATCATCGGCCCGTCTTGGACAGGCTCGTAACCGTGCGCAACGTCGCGGATGAACCCTTGATCGAACGGGACGACTACGGACAACCCGTGCTCGATAGCCTTGGACGCGGCCGGTTGCTGGAGACGGACGAACAAGGGGTTCCCCTGGTGACTCCGATGGGACCGGACGGCCGGCCGATATGGGGTGTGCAACTCCGGGCGAATCGGCGGGATAAGGCGCCCTACACCTCCTATGAGGAGGGGGCGGTGGTCTACGTTCGGGAAACCGTCTGGACGATTCGCGAGCGCCCCGGCATCGCGGCAAACTTCCAGGTGGTCGAGTACGCCACCGGCAAGGTCTATGAAGCCATCGGCCCGCCAGTAGACCGGGGCGGCCCGAACGGTGGGCGAACGGCCCGATACCTGGAGTTGAGGACGCGGCTACGGACAACCTAGCCCATCTTTAACACACAATTGGGGATTTCGAGGTAATTGGGCGGGGCTAT